>NZ_JBYSXC010000007.1:0-314840 GCF_058781795.1 Cupriavidus sp. FW306-1B-F12B | reverse complement strand
GGCCTGGCTGTTTCACCAGTCTGCGAATGCCTGGAGCCAGCAGGATGCGCCCAGCTATGTGTTCAAAGGACTGAATCTGCTGGCCATGGACGGGACGATCCTTCGTACCGCCGACAGCCCCGCCAATCGCGGGCACTTCGGGGC
The DNA here is from genome assembly GCF_058781795.1 of Cupriavidus sp. FW306-1B-F12B. Lineage (NCBI taxonomy): Bacteria > Pseudomonadati > Pseudomonadota > Betaproteobacteria > Burkholderiales > Burkholderiaceae > Cupriavidus > Cupriavidus sp. FW306-1B-F12B. The sequence continues at coordinate 314,696 of NZ_JBYSXC010000007.1, read as the reverse complement.
CCAGGTCTATCCGAGCGGCAAGCTGGCGAGCTATCCGCAGGTGCGTGCTGTCACGCTGACCGCCATTCCGACCCATCTGATCCGCGATGTCGAGTTTGGCCGCTACGACACCAATGAGATGGTGTATGCCAAGCAACTTGTACCGCGCATCCCTGACGATTCGATTACTGTCTTCGACAAGGGCTTTCTGGCCGCCGAGATCCTGTGTGGACTCACCATCGGCGGCCACAATCGGCACTTCGTGATTCCAGCCAAGACGAACACCCGCTGGGATGTCGTCGAGGGCAAGCCTGACGATGCTACGGTGCGCATGCGCGTGTCACCCCAAGCGCGGGCGAAGTGTCCGGAACTGCCCGAGTTCTGGGAGGCGCGCGCCATCCGAACGATCGACTCGCGCGAGCGCGTTTTGCTGACTTCCCTACGGGATCGCCGACGTTTCAAGCCAGCCGATATTGTCGCGTGCTACACGCGCCGCTGGCAGATCGAGACGAGCTACCGAGAGCTAAAGCAATCCATGCTGGGGATGGAGTTGACCTTGCGCAGCCAGACGGTAGATGGGGTCTATCAGGAAATCTGGGGCGCACTGATTGCCTACAACACGATTCGGCTGGAAATGGCCAAAGCGGCGCTCGAAGCGAAGATCGCCCCGACCGACATCAGCTTCGTGCGTGCCTTCCATACCATTCAGTACGAACTAATGTGGGCTGCCGCAACGCGATCACACGGCAAACTGCCTGCACTGCTACAGCGCTTGCGCGAGCGCCTGAAGGCGCTCCCAAATGAAAAATGACCCGCACGCTCATGCGCACGGGTCGTTAAGTCGCGACCTTCTCGCTACACCGTTCGGTACCTGAAGAAGGACCTTAACTGAACGGCATTACACCTTCGGGTGCTTTTTTCATGGGCGCGGCCGGCGCCGCAGCCACAGGTACCAGCCCGCCTGCGAGGCGGCTTCGCCCATTGGCTGCAGCGGCACCAGCACGCCGCCATGGCGCGCCACCACGCGCTGTGCGCACAGGAGCGCCGCCCCGGGCTGCGCCAGCCGCGCGGCGCGGTCGTCGTCGGCGGGATCGAACGCCAGCCACAGCGCCAGGCCGCCGGCATGGCCACGGCACGTGACCCGCAGCGCAGTCCCCCGCGCGGCGGCCTCAATGGCGCTGGTCAGCAGCCATTCCAGCGTTTGCGCCAGCATCGCCTGGTCCCCGCCAAGGCGCGGCAGGCGGCCGGCCGGCCGTTCAAGCCGGACGCCGGCCTCGCTGGCCAGGGTCCAGACGCGGTCCAGCGCTTCATCCAGCAGCGATTCCATGGCGATACGGCGCATGCGATAGGCGTGGCGGGTTTCGCGCAGCAGCCGGTTCAGGTCATCGATCTGGCGCAGCGAACGGCGCGCATGGCTGCCGACCTGCGCCAGCAGCGCGGCGTCGGCCTGGTCCCGCGTGCGGCGCAGTTCCAGCCAGGCCAGCAGCGAGGCATTGGGGGCGCGCAGGTCGTGGCCAAGCACGTGCAGCAGCATGTCGTGCACGGCGGCGGGGTTGCGCACATCAGCGCGCCGCTGCCCGACCGGCCGGCCGCGCAGGCACCGCGCCAGCCAGCGGCCGCCGAGCCACAGTGCCACGGCGAGCCCCGCCTGGTGCAGCCGGGACGCTTTCATGCGGCAGCCCGTTCGGTGCGCTCCGGGCGATCGGTACGCTCCAGCCGGTAGCCATGCGTGTAGACCGGGGTCAGGCGCAAGCCGTGCCCTGCCTGCAGCCCAAGCTTGCTGCGCACGCGCGAGACATGGGTATCGATGGTGCGCGACAGCGGCGAGATCTCGCGGCCCCAGACCGCGGCGGTGATGTGGTCGCGCGTGACGATGCGCCCCTCGTTGCGGAACAGCAGCACCGCCAGGTCGAACTCTTTCGGCGTCAGGCCGACCGGATCGCCGTTGCAGGTGACCTTGCGCAGGGCGCAGTCAAAGGCGTACCCGCCCAGCCGCAACGGCGCGAGCGGCGCCAGCTGCGCGGGATTCGCGCGCCGCAGCAGGCAGTCGATGCGCGCGGCCAGCTCGGCCGGGCGCACCGGCTTGACCATGTAGTCGTCAGCGCCCGCCGCCAGGGCATTGACGATGTCGAGCTCGGCCTCGCGGCAGGTCAGGAACATCACCGGGATGCGGCGGTCGAGGTGGGTACGCACCCAGGCCAGTACCTCGCGCCCGGACAGGTCCGGCATCTGCCAGTCCAGCAGCAGCAGGTCGAAGCCAGCGTCGCGCAGCGCCAGCAGCAGGCGCCGGCTTTCAGCGAAGGTCACGCAGTCATGTCCCGCGCCGGTAATGACCTGCCGGATCAGCGCCGCATCCGCGGGCGCGTCTTCAAGCGATGCAATGCGCGATGCCATCTTCTTTCCCATGTGTTGTCTCCGACGGAACAGGACACTAGCGGGACATTTAAGACCGCATTGCCTTCGGCACGAATAGGAAAGACCTCAATCTCGATTTTCAACAATCTTTTACTTCTCGCCTCAGCAGGCCGCTCCTACCATGGGCTTCGCTGCGTGCCGAGCGGGCCCGCAGTGCCAAGCTCTGTCCATCCATCGGCGCATTCCGATGCGCCCGCGCAGGAGCCACTCTCGTGAACATCGCCGCGCTGCAGGCGGACCCGACCCTCGCCGTCAGCATCGAACAGACCCTGCGCCTGAACGGGCATCAGTGCACGCGCTATCTCAGCGGGCGCACCATGATCGGCGCGCTGCGCGGCAGGTCGTTCGATCTGCTGATGCTCGATTGCGATACGCCGGGGATCCCGGCCCTGGAAGTGCTGGCATGGGTGCGCCGCACGCTCGGCAACGAGATGCCGGTGATGCTGACCGGCACCTCCAACGAAGAAGCCTTCGTCGCGGCCTGCTTTGCGCAAGGCGCCGACAGCTACGTGCCCAAGCCGCTGCGCACGGCCGAGCTGGCCGCGCGCGTGCTGGCGCTGTTGCGCCGCGCCAGGCCGGCGGTCGATGAATGCGACCTGGAGCACGGCGTGTTCCGCTTTGCCACCGCGGAGCGGCGCGTGTGGGTCCAGGGCAAGCCGGTGCTGCTGGCCCCCAAGGAATTCGACCTGGCGGTGCTGCTGTTCCGCAACCTGGGCTCGCTGGTGCTGCGCCAGGCCATGGTCGACCAGGTCTGGCGCTACCACATGGACCCGGCCTCGCGCACGGTGGACAGCCACCTGTCGCGCGTGCGCACCAAGCTGGCGCTGTGGCCGCACAACGGTGTGCGGCTGTCGTCGGTGTACGGGCTGGGCAGCCGCCTCGATGCGGCTTAATCGGCCTTGATGCCCGCGTCCTTGACGATGCGGGCGTTCTCCGCCGCCTCTTCGCGAATGGCCTTGGCAAACTGCGCCGGCGTGCCGCCGGTCGGCACCTCGCCGCCCTTGAGCAGGCGCTCATGGACCTCCGGCTCGGCCAGCGCCTTGTTCAGTTCGGCGTTCAGGCGGTTGATGATGGCCGCGGGCGTCTTGCCCGGCGCGAAGATGCCGAAGGTCGAGCTCAGGTTGGCCTTGGGGTAGCCCAGCTCGGCCAGCGTCGGCACCGAGGGCAGGCTCTCCAGGCGCCTGGGCGCACCCACCGCCAGCGCGCGCAGGCGGCCGGACTGCATATGCTGGGTCAGCACCGGGCTGGCGTTGGTGCTCATCACCTCGAACTGGCCGCCGAGCGCGTCATTCATCTGCTGGCCCGCGCCCTTGTACGGGATCAGCGTGATGTCGGCCTTCGACTTCTGCCTGATCTGTTCCAGCATCACGTGGCCGACCGTGCCCAGGCCCGATGTTGCCCAGCGCACCGAGCCCGGTTTGGCGCTGGCCTGGCCGACCACGTCGGCAAAGCCCTTGCCGCTGAAGCCGGCGGTGGCCACCACCAGCACCGGCGAGTACATCACGCTCATCACCGGCGCCACGTCCTTCTGCGGGTCGTAGTTGACGCGGCCGACATGCGGGTTGAGCGTCAGCGGGCTGGTCGCGGCGAAGCCCAGCGTATAGCCGTCCGGCGCAGCCTTGGCGACCGCATCGATGCCGATGCTGCCGCCCGCGCCGGCCTTGTTCTCGACCACCACCGAGGTGCCCATCTGCGCCGACAGCCGCTCGCCGAGCGCGCGCGCCACGGTGTCGCTGATGCCGCCGGTCGGGTAGGCGACGATCAGGCGGATCGGACGGCTGGGATAGGCGTCGGCAGCGGCGGCAGGCAGCGCGGCAGCACCGCTGGTCACGCACAGGGCGGCCAGCAGGGATGAGCGGAAGGGGAAGGCCATGATGGAAATGCGGGAGAGATTTCGACAGGAGGGCGCCGGGCACGGCAGCGGTTTGCCGGCCTGGCGCGGAGCAGCCGCTATCTTAGCCGATCGGGACGTGCGCGCTCAGCGCACCAGCGGGCGTTCCGGCACCCACGAGACAAAGAGTTCGTTGGCCCGGTCATACAGGCGCCATACCGTGCCGCAGTCGCGGCAGGCAAAGGAAAGCATGCTGAACGGCACGCCGGCGGCGCTCTGGCTCACCAGCGGCACCGTGCAGCGCAGCGCCAGGCAGGACGGCGGCTCGCGCCGGCGCGGGTCGGCGGCGAGTGCCAGGCAGCGCTCGCAGGCGGGCGTGGCAGACGGTGCCGACGCGGGTTGGATGGGTGGCGGGGACGGGGGCACGGCAGACTTCATGCCCGCCATGATGCCGCAAAACGCCGCCCGGCAGCAGCCGCTGACGCAATCGGATCAGGCCGGCTGCGTGCGCGTCACCGCGGCCGGCGTCGCCGCGCGCTGGCCCAGCCACACGCTGCCCAGCACCAGCAGCGCGCCGGCAGCCTGCATTGCCGTCAATGCCTGGCCCAGCACCAGGAAGCCGAGCACGGTGGCGCTGACCGGGCTGAGCAGCCCAAGCGCCGCCACCGCGGACGACGGCATGCGCCCGACACCGCGGAACCACAGCGCATAGCTGAAGCCGGCCCCGACAATGCTCAGCCACGCATAGCCAAGCCAGTTGGCCAGCGTGAAATGCCCGGGCAGCGGTTCCAGCACCAGTGCGAACGGCAGCAGGAACAGCCCGCCCGCGCACAGCTGCCATGCCGTCAGCACCAGCGGCGAGACCGGCGGGCGCCAGTGCCGCGTCAGCACCGTGCCCACCGCCATCGATACCGCCCCGGCCGCTGCCGCCGCCACGCCGATGGCATCGAGCCGGGCGGCCGGGCCCAGCACCAGCAGCGCCACGCCCAGCAGCCCGCCCACGCCCGCCATCCAGGCGGCTGGCCGCGGGCGCGCGCCCAGCCAGGCCCACGCCAGCACCACCACGATCAGCGGCTGGATCGCGCCGACCGTGGCCGCCACGCCGCCCGGCAGCCGGTACGCGGCGATAAACAGCATGGCCTGGAAGAAGCCGATATTGAGCACGCCCAGCACCGCCGCGCGCCACCACCAGCTGCCGCGCGGCAGTTGCCGGCCGAAGGCAAGCATCGCCAGCCCGGCCGGCAGCGCCCGGATCACGCCCGAGAGCAACGGCTGCCCCGGCGGCAGCCACTGGCTGGTGACCAGGTAGGTGCTGCCCCAGATCGCCGGGGCCAGCCCGGTCAGCAGGATGTCCCTAAGGGTCACGCCGCCGGACGCGGCCAGGGAGGAAGATCCATTCGCCTTCATGTCGATATTCTTGATGTCAAGATAAATAGACTTTACGAAGCCGATTGTTTGATGTCAAGATACTTCGGTATTCCTGCCACCCGCGTATCCGCACACTGCTCCTCGATGACTGCCCGCCGCAAACCCGAAGAAACACCTGACCACGTCGACGGCATTCTCGCCCAATGGGCGCGAGAGCGCCCGGACCTGGATGCCTCGCCGATGGGCGTGATCGGCCGGCTGGGTCGGCTCAACCGCCATACCAGCCGGGCCATTGAAGCCGCGCTTGGGGAAACCGGCCTGCAGCCGTGGGAATTCGATGTGCTGGCGACGCTGCGGCGCGCGGGGCCGCCGTATGCGCTGTCGCCGGGCGCGCTGATCGGGTCGCTGATGATTACTTCGGGCACCATGACCAACCGGCTCGACCACCTGGAGCGGGCCGGGCTGGTGCGGCGCCAGCCCAATCCGGAAGACCGGCGCGGGCTGCTGGTGGAACTGACCGAAGCCGGGCGCGAGCGCGTCGACCGCGCGCTGGAACTGCACGTGGCCAACGAGCACCGCCTGCTGGCGGACCTGACCGCGACGGAACGCGCGCAGCTGGCTGCGCTGCTGCGCCGCTGGCTGCGCATGTTCGAGCCGCCACCGGGCGGTGGCGGCGAAGGCAATGAACCGGCCTGAGCGTCAGGCCCGTTGCGGACGCTCGCGCAGGTCGGGCAGGAAGACCGTCAGCAGGCCCAGCAGCGGCAGGTAGGCGCAGTATTCGTACACCGCGCGGATGCCGTGCGTATCGGCCATGCCGCCCAACACCGCGGCGCCGATGCCGCCCATGCCGAAGGCAAAGCCGAAGAACAGGCCCGACACCATGCCCACCTTGCCGGGAATCAGCTCCTGCGCGAACACCAGGATCGCCGAGAACGCCGAGGCCAGGATAAAGCCGATGATGAAGGTCAGCACCGTGGTCCAGAACAGGCCCACGTGCGGCAGCGCCAGCGTGAACGGCGCCACGCCCAGGATCGACGCCCAGATCACGCGCTTGCGGCCGATGCGGTCGCCGATCGGGCCGCCCAGGATGGTGCCCGCCGCCACCGCGGCCAGGAACATGAACAGGTGCAGCTGCGCGTCCTGGCGCGCCAGCCCGAAGCGCTCCATCAGGTAGAAGGTGTAGTAGGAGGTCAGGCTGGCCATGTAGAAGTACTTGGAGAACACCAGCACCATCAGCACCACCATGGCGCGCACCACCAGGCGCGTGGGCACCGGGCTGGCCACCGCGCCGGCGGCCTTGTGCTTGCGCGCGCCCTGCGCCAGCTGGCGCGCATACCAGCCGCCGATGCGCCACAGCACCACGATGCCCACCAGCGCCGCCAGCGAGAACCACGCCAGGCTGGCCTGCTGGTGCACGATCAGCGCGGCCAGCAGCGGCCCCATGGCGCTGCCGCCGTTGCCGCCCACCTGGAAGATCGACTGCGCCAGCCCGTGCTGGCCGCCGGAGGCCATGCGCGCCACGCGCGATGATTCCGGATGGAAGATCGATGAGCCGGTACCGACCAGCGCCGCGGCCACCAGCAGCACGCCGTAGCTCGGCGCCACCGACAGCAGCAGCAAGCCCGCCAGCGTGAACGCCATGGCGATGGCCAGCGAATGCGGCTTGGGATGCTTGTCGGTGTACAGGCCCACCACCGGCTGCAGCAGCGATGCCGTGACCTGGTAGGTCATGGTCAGCAGGCCGATCTGGGTGAAGCTCAGGTTGAAGCCCCCCTTGAGCATCGGATAGATCGCCAGGATCAACGACTGGATCATGTCGTTGAGGAAGTGGGCGAAGCTGATCGCCGACAGCACGCGGAAACCGGTGCGTTCGGCCTGGGGGGATGTCGCGGACGGTGTCGCGCCAGCAGGCGCGGAGTCGATGGTTGTGCTCATTGGCGGCTCTCGACAGACGGAAAGCGGCCAGCGGGGGCGCCGGCCTGGAAGGAACTGAGCACCGATGCTAGCTGGCGCCCCTGCGCCTGTCCTGCGAGAATAGGTCCCCGACCTTGGAGAAAAGGACATGCCGCGCGCCCCTCGCCCCCTTTCTGCTTCAGGCGCGGCCCGCCGCCGCCCCCGCGATCAGCATGTGCCCCCTGCCCCCACGCCCGAGACGCTGGCGTTGGGCGACACCTACGCCGATCCCCCGCCCTACGTCCGCTTCGACCGCAGCCCCCTGCCCGTCACCGCCATGGCCGCCGACTACCTGCCCGGCCACGTGACCAACCCGCACCAGCATCCGCACGCGCAGCTGATCCACGCCGTGCACGGCGTGATGGTGGTGGCCACCGCCGAAGGCCAGTGGATCGTGCCGCCCACGCGCGGCATGTGGATGCCGGGCGGCACCACGCACTGGATCCGCATGGTCGGCCGGGTGCAGATGCGCACCGCCTATATCCGCCCCGATGCCGCGCCCGACCTGCCGCAGCGCTGCACCGTGCTGGGCATCTCCGCGCTGCTGCGCGAGCTGATCCTGGCGGCGATCGACATCCCCCTGCCCTACGCTCCCGACACGCGCGACGCGCGGCTGATGCGGCTGCTGCTCGATGAAGTGATGCTGGTGCCGTCGCTGCCGCTGCACCTGCCGCGCCCGGCCGATGACAGCCTGCGGCAGATCTGCGATGTCATCACCGGTGCGCCCGACACGGCGCTGACGCTGGCGGACTGGGGCTCACGGCTGGGGCTGGACCCCAAGACCATCCAGCGCCGCTTTGCGCGCGAAACCGGGATGACCTTCGGGCAATGGCGCCAGCAGGCGCGCCTGCTGGCGGCGCTGGAGAAGCTGGCCGCCGGCAGCAAGGTGGTGGATGTGGCGCTGGACCTGGGCTATGACAGCCCGAGCGCGTTTGCGACCATGTTCAGGCGGCAGTTCGGCGTGCCGCCAAGCGCGTTCTTCCGCTGAGCGGGGGCGCCAGGCTGGTCAGCACCCCAGGTAGCGCTCCACCAGCCGCGTCCAGTAGGCCGCGCCGACGGTCAGGTTGTCGTCGTTGAAGTCGTAGCCGGCGTTGTGCAGCAGCGGCTGGTTGGCGCCGTTGCCCAGCCGCACGAAGCAGCCCGGGCGCTGCTGCAGGAAGTAGGCAAAGTCCTCGCTGCCGGCGATGCGCGCGGCCTGGTCCACCACCTTGCCGGCGCCGACCAGCTCCTCGGCCACCTGGCGCGCGAACTCGGTCTCGCGCTCGCTGTTGACCAGCACCGGGTAGCCGCGCACATAGTCGACCTCGGCCACCGCGCCGTAGCCCTCGGCGTGCGACGTGGCCAGCTGGCGGATGCGGTTCTCCACCGATGCGCGCACCTCGGGGTTGAACGAGCGCACGCTGATCTCCATGCGCGCGTTGTCCGGGATCACATTGGGCGCGTGGCCGGCGTGCAGCGTGCCGATCGTCACCACCGCGGTCTCGTTCGGGTCGACATAGCGCGCCACCACCGACTGCAGCGCCATCACCAGGCTGCCGGCGACCAGGATCGGGTCGACCGACTGGTGCGGACGCGCGGCGTGGCCGCCCTTGCCGCGGATGGTGATGGTGACCGTGTCGCATGCCGCCATGAAGGGGCCCGAGCGGAACAGGAAGGTGCCCTGCTCCACGCCCGGATGGTTGTGCAGCCCGAAGATCGCATCGCAGGGAAAGCGCTCGAACAGCCCGTCGGCCAGCATGCGCTCGGCGCCGCCGCCCGCGCCGATTTCCTCGGCCGGCTGGAAGATCAGGTGCACGGTGCCGTCAAAGTTGCGCGTGCGCGCCAGCTGCTTTGCCGCGCCGAGCAGGATCGCGGTATGGCCGTCGTGGCCGCAGGCGTGCATGCGGCCGGCATTGACGCTGGCGTACGGCAGTGCGGTGCGTTCGTGGATCGGCAAGGCGTCCATGTCGGCGCGGATGCCCACGCTGTGCCCGCTGTCGCCGCAGCGCAGGGTGCCGACCACCCCGGTGCCGCCCACGCCGCGCGTGACCGTATAGCCCCACGTCTCCAGCAGGCTGGCGACCAGGCCCGAAGTGCGGACCTCGTCGAAGGCGAGTTCGGGATGCTGGTGGATATTGCGCCGGATGACTTCGAGTTCGGCGCGGCTGTCCAGGGTGTCGGCCAGCGCGCAGTACCGGTGCTTGAGTGGTGACGTGGGGGACGCCGTGAGGGTGGTGCCGAGATAGGACTCGATTTCGGGGGCGTGCTCAGACATGGTGTTTTGCTCTCTGGCGAAACCTGTATAACCAGTATTTCACGCAGAAAACGCGAGCGAAACGCCAAGCGTGCGATTTCCTGTAAAACCATGTAATCCGGCCCGTTTCAGCACCGGAACTGTTGCCCTAATCGTACGCTTTGTATGGAAACCAAACGCTTTGTGTGAAAGCGTATCGATGGGGAACCATTGTGGACCGCGGATTTGCCCGCGGCAGCGCTGCCGGCATGCGTCACCCCGAAGGGTGACGCGATGCCACTGCCCTGCCCTCAGGGTTGGCCGTAGGGCACTACCCGCTGCGTCTGCTCGCCCAGCCCGTCCACGCCCAGGCGCATGGTGTCGCCGGCCTTCAGGAAGCGCGGCGGCTTGAAGCCCATGCCCACGCCCGGCGGCGTGCCGGTCGCGATCAGGTCGCCCGGCAGCAGCGTCATGAAGCGGCTGACGTAGCTGACCACGGTGGCCACGTCGAAGACCATGGTGGCGGTGCTGCCCTTCTGCACGCGCTCGCCGTTGACCTCCAGCCACAGGCCCAGCGCCTGCGGGTCCTGCACTTCGTCGCGCGTCACCAGCCAGGGGCCGGCCGGGCAGAAGGTGTCGCAGCCCTTGCCCTTGTCCCAGGTGCCGCCGCGCTCGATCTGGAACTCGCGCTCGGACACGTCATTGACCACGCAGTAGCCGGCCACATGGTTCAGCGCCGCTTCGCGCGAGACATTGCGCGCGGTGCTGCCGATGACCACGCCCAGCTCCACTTCCCAGTCGGTCTTTTCCGAGCCGAGCGGCAGCATCACCGCGTCGTTGGGACCATTCAGCGAGCTGTTGGCCTTCAGGAACACGATTGGCTCGGCCGGCAGCGGCATGCCGGCCTCGGCGGCGTGGTCGGCATAGTTCAGGCCGATCGCCACGATCTTGCCGACGCCGCTCCAGGGCACGCCAAAGCGCGCGCCGTCGATCACCGGGAGCGACGCGGGGTCCACCTGCGCCAGCCGCGCCAGCGCCGCCGGCGCCAGCTGCGCCGCGCCGATATCGGCCACCACGCCGGACAGGTCGCGCACGCGGCCTTGCGCATCGATCATGCCCGGGCGCTCGGCGCCGGGGTTGCCTACTCGAACCAGTTTCATCGTCGTCGTTGTTTTCAGGGGTTGTTCAGGCGGACTTCTTGAGGGTGGCGCCGATTGCGCCGGTTGCGCCGGCCTCGGCCAGGGTCTGCGCCACCACGCTCAGGACTTCCCTGGCGGTGTTCTCGGAGTGGGCGCGCAGCACCTGCGCCAGGCGCGGCCGGCCGGGCTCGCGCAGCGCGGCCATGATGGCCTCGTGTTCCTCATGCGACTCCTGCCAGCGGATGGTATCGGCATTGGCTGCACCGCGCGCGCGGTGCACCTTGCTCATCAGCGTGGCATAGACGCCGGCCAGCACCGGATTGGCGGCGCCGTCGATGATCAGCTGGTGGATTTCCTGGTTGATGCGGAAATAGTCGGTGCGCCGGCCCGCCGCATGCGCATCGATCATGGCCTGGTGGCGCCGCTCCAGCTTGGCCATGGCGGCCGCGCCCAGGCGCTGCGCGGCCAGTTCGCCCGCCAGCGCCTCGAGCCCGTGCAGGGTCTCGAAGGTGGCGCGCAGCTCCTCCAGGTCCAGCGGCGCCACGCGGTAGCCGATGTACTGCCGGTGCAGCACCAGCCCCTCGGACACCAGCACCTTCAGCGCCTCGCGCAGCGGCGTCTTGGAGACATCGAAGGTCTCGCAGAAGGCCCGTTCATCGATCCGCGCGCCGGGCGGCAGTTCGCCCTCTTCGATCATGGTGCGCAGCCGGGCGGCGATTTCGGCCGACATGCCGAGCGTGCGCAGGCGCGTGGTTTGGGAAAGCGTTTGTGTCACAGACGTCACCAGAATGGGGAAATGCACCACGACAAGGCTACCACATACCAAAATTGTGCATGCGCAACATCGCAAAATCAATGACTTACACGCGTTGTAATTACAGATTACGTATCCTATACTCCGGCCTGTTGCGCAAAACGCCAACAGAACTGCCTCACCCAAGGACTAAAACAGGAGACGCCGTCATGCAGACGACAAGCCGGGCGACAGTGGTCACGGAGGCCAAGACCTCCGTTCGCTGGAAGATTTTTTTGATGATGCTGTTCCTCATCGCGATCAACTACATCGATCGCGCCTCACTGTCAGTGGCGATGCCGCTGATCGCCAAGGAGTTCGACCTCAGCCCCACCATGCAGGGCCTGATCCTCAGCTCGTTCTTCTGGACCTATGCGCTGATGCAGGTGCCGGGCGGCATGCTGGCCGACAAGTACAAGCCGCGCATCGTGATCGCCTGCGCCACCGTGTTCTGGGGCATTGCCCAGGCCGTGGCAGCCTTCACCACCAACGCCACCGCGCTGCTGCTGACCCGGCTCGGCCTGGGCGCGGCCGAAGCGCCGATCTACCCGGCCGGCGGCAAGCTCAACGCGATCTGGATGACCCAGAACGAACGCGGCCGCGGCGCCACCCTGCTTGACGGCGGCGCGCCGCTGGGCGCGGCGCTCGGCGCCATCATCATCACGTGGCTGATCGCCACGCTGGGTTCGTGGCGCCTGGCCTTTATCGTTGCCGGGGTCGGCACCGTGCTGGCCGGCGTGCTGGCCTGGTACTACGTGCGCAACTCCCCGCGCGAGCACCGCGGCGTGAACGAACTGGAAGCCCGCTACATCGAGGAGGCCCAGGCCAATGAACACCGCGCCGAGCCGGCCAACCTGTCGGGCCGTTCGCTGGACTTCTTCAAGTACCGCTCGGTGTGGTGCATGGCGATCGGCTGGATGTGCTTCAACACCGTGTTCTACGGCCTGCTGACCTGGATGCCCAACTACCTGAACAAGGTGCACGGCTTCGACATCAAACAGATGGGCGGTGCCAGCTTCATCATCTTCTTCAGCGGCTTCGTCGGCGAACTGATCGGCGGCTGGATCGCCGACAAGTGGAAGGAAGCCGGCGGCCGGCCTAATGTGGTGATGCGCACGCTGTTCGGCATCGCCGCGGTGGTGGCCACGGTCTCGATCTTCTCGGTGGCCTACGTCACCGACCCGATCGTGGTGGTCGTGCTGCTGTCGTCGACGCTGTTCTTCCTGCGCTGGTGCGGCCTGTTCTGGTGCGTTCCGTCGATGCTCGGCACCCGCAACAAGATCGGTTTCCTGGGCGGCGTGATGAACCTGGGCGGCAATATCGGCGGCATCACGGTGCCCATCATCGTCGGCATGATCGTGCAGTTCACCGGCTCGTACTTCCTGGCGCTGATGTTCTTCGCCGCGGCTGGCGTCGGCCTGCTGCTGGCTTCCACCGCCATCGACTACGAGACTAAGATCCCGGTCTGAAGACCCGTCGGATCACCGAGCTCCGAAAAACCCGCGAAAGGGCCGGCAATGTCCCGGCCCTCGCAACCACTCCTGAGACAAAAAGCAAAATGACCAAGCAAATCCGCCTCGGCATGCTGACGCCGTCTTCCAATACTGCGCTCGAACCCATCACCAGCGCGATGGTTGCCGGCCTGCCCAACGTCAGCGCGCATTTCTCGCGCTTCACCGTGACCGAGATCTCGCTGCGCGACCAGGCCCTGGGCCAGTTCAACCTGGACAAGATCCTGGCCGCCGCCAGCCTGCTGGCCGATGCCCGCGTCGATGTCATCGCCTGGAACGGCACGTCTTCCGGCTGGCTCGGCTTCGACAAGGATGAAGCGCTGTGCCAGCAGATCACCGAAGCCACCGGCATCCCGGCCACCACCTCGGTGCTGGCGCTCAACGAGATCCTGGAAAAGACCGGCGCGCGCAACTTCGGCCTGGCCACGCCGTACCTGGACGACGTGCAGCAGCGCATCATCGCCAACTACGAGCGCAGCGGCTTTCACTGCGTGGCCGAAAGCCACCTGGACCTGCATGTGAACTACAGCTTCGCCGAGGTCGAGGAAGACACCATCCGCGAGATGGTGCGCGGCCTGGCCCAGCACCAGCCGCAGGCCATCACCACCTTCTGCACCAACCTGCGCGCCGCGCACCTGGCCGAAGAACTTGAAGCCGAAACCGGCATTCCGCTGTACGACACCATCTCCACCGTGGTGTGGAAGTCGCTGCGCCTGTGCGGCGTGGGCACGCGTGAGCTGCGCGGCTGGGGCCGCCTGTTCCGCGAAGTGGAGTAAGCCGATGTCCGCTCACGACAGCCTTGACCTGGTGATCCGGCGCGCGGACGTGGTCACTGCCTCCGACCGCTTCCGCTGCGATATCGGCGTGCGCAACGGGCAGATCGTCGCGCTCGGCCACGCGCTGCCGCAAGGCGCGCGCGAGATCGATGCCGATGGCCTGCTGGCGCTGCCCGGCGGCGTCGATGGCCATTGCCACCTCGACCAGCCCATGCCCGACGGCCTGCGCATGGCCGACGACTTCTTCACCGGCACGCGCGCCGCGGTGTGCGGCGGCACCACCACCGTGATCCCGTTTGCCGCGCAGGAGAAGGGCGCTTCGCTCAAGGCTGCCGTGGCGGACTACCATCGCCGCGCGGAAGGCCGCGCGGTGATCGACTACGCCTTCCACCTGATCGTGGCCGACCCCACGCCGGCGGTGCTGGCCGATGAACTGCCGGCGCTGATCCGCAAGGGCTACAGCTCGTTCAAGGTCTACATGACCTATGACGACCTGAAGCTGTCCGACCGCGAAATGCTGTCGGTGCTGGATGTCGCCAAGCAGAACGGCGCGCTGGTGATGGTGCATGCCGAGAACGCCGACTGCATCTCGTGGCTGACCGACAAGCTGGTCGGGGAAGGGCGCATCGCACCGCGCTTCCACGGCCTGGCACGGCCCGCCGCGGTGGAGCGCGAGGCCACGCACCGCGCCATCACCTTTGCCGAACTGGTCGACGTGCCGATCCTGATCGTGCATGTCTCGGGCAAGGAAGCGATCGAGCAGATCCGCTGGGCACAGGGCAGGGGGCTGCAGATCCTGGCCGAGACCTGCCCGCAGTACCTGTACCTGACCGCCGACGACATGGCCTTGCCCGGCGACGACGGCTACGAAGGCGCCAAGTGCGTGTGCAGCCCGCCGCCGCGCGACCCCGAGAACCAGGCCGCGGTATGGCGCGCGCTGACCAATGGCGTGTTCAGCGTGTTCTCGTCAGACCATGCGCCGTTCCGCTATGACGACCCGCAAGGCAAGCAGCCGGGCGGCGAGCGGCCTTCGTTCGAGCACATCCCCAACGGCGTGCCGGGCATCGAGACGCGCCTGCCGCTGCTGTTCGATGGCGTGGCGCGCGGCAAGCTGTCGCTGCACCAGTTTGTCGAACTGACCTCGTGGCGGCCGGCACGGCTGTATGGCCTGTATCCGCGCAAGGGCACCATCGCCATCGGCGCGGATGCGGACATCGTGCTGTGGGACCCGAACAAGCGCGTGCAGATCCGCAACAGCGCGCTGCACCACGCGGTGGACTACACGCCGTACGAAGGCATCGAAGTGACCGGCTGGCCGGTGCATTGCTTCTCGCGCGGCGAGATGCTGGTGCGCGATGGCCAGTACCAGGAACCCCAGGCCGGACGCGGGCAGTTCCTGCCGGCGGGCGCGCCGATGCTGGGCTGATCGCCACGCCCGCAGCCAACCCATCCCGACCATGAAACTCCTGATCGTCAATCCCAATATCAGCGAATCCGTCACGGCGCTGATCGAGGCGGAAGCGCGGCGCACCGCCGCCGCCACCACCACGCTGCAGATGGCCACCGCGGCCTTCGGCGTGGCCTATATCGAAACCCGCTTCGAGGCGCTGGTCGGCGGCTATGCCACGGCCTGCGCTGCCGCGGAACACGCCGGCCAGTTCGACGGCCTGGTGGTCGCCGCTTTCGGCGACCCCGGCCTGGCCGGGCTGAAAGAGCTGTTCGACGTCCCCGTCGTCGGCATGACCGAAGCCGCGCTGGCCAGCGCGTGCCTGCTGGGGCAGCGCTTCTCCATCATCGCGATCTCGCACCGCATCCAGGCGTGGTACCGCGAATGCGTGGCGGCCAACGGCCTGTCGTCGCGGCTGGCCAGCGTGCGCTCGCTGCAGGAACCCCTGCGCGATATCGGCAGCGTGCAGGAAGACCATGCCGCGCGGCTGGAACAACTTGCCCTGCAAGCCATCGAGCAGGACGGCGCCGACGTGATCATCGTCGCCGGCGCGCCGCTGGCGGGACTGGCGCGCTCGCTGGAAGGGCGCATTCCGGTGCCGGTGGTGGATGGCGTGTCGAGCGCGGTGCGGCATTGCGAATCGCTGGTGGCCCTGCGCGCCGGCAGCGCCACGCAGGGCAGCTTCGCGCGGCCGCCGCGCAAGCCCAATGCCGGCCTGCCGCCGGCGCTGGCGAAGCTGCTCGACTGAGCGCAAACTTAGTCCTGTGCAAATCTGCAATGCGCGTCCGCAAGGACGCGCATTGCTGCATAAGGGGGGGCGATCCTAGACTGCCTGCACGGCCGCCGCATGGCGTGGCGGCCAGGCAACCACCACAGGATCGCAATGAAGCTCTACTACACTCCGGGCGTCTGCTCGATGGCCGTCCATATCGCCCTGCGCGAAGCCGGCCTGCCGGTCACGCTGGCCAAGGTCGACCTGCTCCGCCACAAGCTGGCCGTGCCTGAAAACGGCACCGACGACTACTACACCATCAACCCGCGCGGCTACGTGCCGCTGCTGCAGCTCGACGACGGCTCGCGCCATACCGAGGCGGCATCGCTGCTGCAATACATCGCAGACCTGGTGCCCGAACGCGCGCTGCTGCCCGCCGCCGGCACGCGCGAGCGGCTGGAAGCCACCGGCTGGATCACGCTGGTCTCTACGGAACTGCACAAGGTCTTCAGCCCGTGGCTGTGGCACAAGGAAACCGCGCAGAGCACGCAGGACGAGTGCAAGGCCAGGCTGCACCGGCGCTTTGCCGAACTCGACCAGCACCTGCAAACCCGGCAGTACCTGATGGGCGACACGTTCACGGTGGCGGATGCGTACTGCTTCACCATCGTCGGCTGGGCGCGCATCCTGAAGCTGCCGCTCAACGACTACCCGGCGCTGCAGCAGTACCTGTCGCGCGTTGCGGCGCGGCCGGCGGTGCAAGAAGCGATGCGGGCCGAAGGGCTGGTGCGCGACTGAACCCGGCCGCGCGCGGAATCGCTCGCTCAGCGCTGCGCGCCGAGCAGCGATTCGATCTTCGCCACCAGTTCCTTGTCGTCCGGCCTGGTGCGGCTGCCGTAGCTGGCCACCACCTGGCCGTCGCGGCCGATCAGGTACTTGTAGAAATTCCACTTGGGCGTGGTGCCGGTTTGCTTTGCCAGCAGCGCGTACATCGGGTTGGCATCGCTGCCGCGCACATGCGACTTGCCGAGCATCGGGAACTTGACGCCGTAGGTGTTGTAGCAGAAGTCCGCGATCTCTTTCTGCGAGCCGGGCTCCTGTGAAAAGTCATTGGACGGGAAGCCCAGCACCACCAGCCCGCGCGCGCCGTACTTGGCGTACAGCGCCTCCAGCCCCTCGTACTGCGGCGTGAAGCCGCAATAGCTGGCGGTATTGACCACCAGCACCACCTTGCCGGCGTACTGGCACAGGTTCTGCGGCACATCGTCCTGCAGCCGCGGGAAGGTGAAGTTGAGCGAGGCGGGGCAGGCGCCCGCGGCAGGCGCCGCGGCGGGCTTGTCGGCGGCGCGCACGGGCGCCGGCAGCAGGGCGGTGCTGGCCGCCGCCAGGGTCAGGGCGGCAGCCAGGCTGGAAAGCAGGGGACGACGGATCATGGCGACGGGGCTCCGGTGGTCGGCTTGCTGTATCGGGTACGCGTAGTTTACGCCGATGGCGGCCTGACGGATGCCGCGCCGGTCAGTCCATCGCCAGCGTGGCCGCGTGTTCGGTGACGCTGCCGCGCAGCTCCAGGTCAGGCATGCGGCGCACGATCAGCAGCGCCAGCACCGCCGCCGCCGCGCCCGCGGCAAAGATCAGGTGGAAGCCCGACTCCACGCCGCCTGCCAGCACCGCGCGCACGGACGGCGACAGCTGCGCAAAGGCCTCGCTGCCGTGGCGCAGCGCACCGAGGTCCAGCGCCTGCGTGACCCCCGAGGCCGCCAGCGCATGGCGGAATTCCAGCGTCAGCAGCGTGCCGGCGAGCGCCCCGCCCAACGCGCTGCCGAGCGAGCGCAGCACCAGCAGCGCGCCCGTGCCGGCGCCGGTGTCGCGGCGCTCCAGCGCGTTCTGCACGCTCATCAGCGTGGCCACCATGGTCATGCCCAGGCCCACGCCGGCCAGCGTCATCGCCGCCAGCACCACCGCCAGCGGCACCGCCGGCGTCACCAGTGCCAGTGCGATCAGCCCCAGCGCGCCGGCGATATAGCCGGCGGTCAGGATGCCGCGCATGCGGCCCACGCGCGGCGCCAGCCACGCCACGATAAAGTTGCCCGCCACGGTGGCCAGCAGGAACGGCATCACCAGCAGGCCGGAGGCGGATGCATCGGCGCCGCGCACCAGCTGGAAGTGCAGGGGCAGGGCGAAGATGCACAGGAAGATATCGAGCGCGGCCAGCGCCGAGGCGGCCACGCCCATCACATAGGCGCGGTTGGCAAACAGGCGCGGCGGCAGCATCGGGTCCGCGGCGCGGCGCTCCTGCCAGGTCAGCAGGACCACGGCGGCCACCGCGGCCAGGAGCAGGGCACCCAGCTCTGGCGAGAGCCAGTCGTAGACGTCGCCGCCCCAGCTCATCGCCAGCAGGAAGGCGACGATGGCCACCGCCAGCAGCAGCGCCCCCAGCCAGTCCACCCGCGCACGCCCGCCACGCGGCGGCAGCATGGCCAGCCCGCGGTAGCACATGAACATCGCCAGCAGGCCCAGCGGCACGTTGACCCAGAACAGCCAGCGCCACGACATATGGTCAGAGACCCAGCCGCCCACCAGCGGCCCGGCGATCGACGCCACCGCCCACACCGTGGCCAGGTAGCCCTGATAGCGCCCGCGCTGGCGCGGCGCCACCACATCGGCAATGGCTGCCTGCGCCAGCGACATCAGCCCGCCGCCGCCCACGCCCTGCAGCGCGCGGAACAGGATCAGCTGGCCCAGCGTCTGCGCCAGCGCGCATGCCACCGAGGCGCCGATAAACAGCGTGATCGCCACCATCAGCAGGCGCCGCCGGCCAAAGCTGTCCGACAGCTTGCCGTACAGCGGCGTGGTCACCGTCGACACGATCAGGTACGCCGTCACGATCCATGACAGGTGGCTGAAGCCGTTCAGGTCATTGGCGATGGCCGGCACCGCCGGGATCACCACGGTCTGGTCGAGCGCGGCCAGCAGGATGCACAGCACGATGCCGCCGATCACCCGCATCACGGCGCGATGGTCGTGGGCGGGCAGGGCCGGCGTGGTGTCCCGGGCGGATGCGGCAGAAGAGGGTGAAGACATGGGCAGGCACGAGACCGCAGCGATGTGCGGTGAAAGCTACGTCAAATGCAGGGAATATCGGCCGGGAACCGCGCAATAGGGGGCGTGACGCCGTCGCGGGTGACCTAATTCAGCGAACGCATAATTATATGCGGCCAGCAAATATCGCGCTCGTGACCCAGATATCTGGCACGTCACTTGCGTGGCAAGGATCAGGCACGATGCGATGCAAGATCACATCGCCACTACGAAGGTAAGATTTCGTCATGACCGAGACCCCACGACACGAAGCAGGTCAGGCCGCCGATGCGGCCGGGCCCGAACTGGGCCAGTGGCACCCCGTGCTGGCCATCGAACAGGCCGATGGCGACGGCCCTTTTGCCGCCCGGCTCTTTGGCCGCGCGCTGGTGCTGTGGCGCAATGTCGACGGCTGGCACGCCTGGAACGATCGCTGCCCGCACCGCGGCGCCGCTTTCACGCTGGGCGCCGTGCGCGATGGCCTGCTGCATTGCGGCTATCACGGCTGGCGCTTTGCCTCGGGCGGCCGCTGCACGCGCTATCCCGCCCACCCGGAACTGGTGCCCGCGCCGCGCGCCTGCGCCACCACGCACGCGGTGCGCGAGGGCTACGGGCTGTTATGGGTACGCCTTGGCGGCGACGGCACCGAGGCCGTGCCCGAACTGCCGTCCTTCCCCGAGTACCACGACGCCGAATGCCGCCACGTGGTCTGCGGCCCCTACGACGTTGCCACCTCGGCGCCACGGTTGGTGGAGAACTTCCTCGACATGGCGCACTTCGGCTATGTCCATGACGGCTACCTGGGTGACCCGGCGCACACCGAAGTGCCGCCCTATGAAGTGAAAGCCATCGGCGATGCGCGCAAGCCCGACGCGCTGCGCACCATCGGCTGCCGCGCCTGGCAGCCGCGCGCGCACGCCAGCGCCGCCGGCGGAGCCATGGTCGAGTATGAATACCGCGTGGTTGCGCCCTACGCCGCGATCCTGACCAAGGTGCCCGACCTCGGCGACAACCATCGCGGCGCCATCGCGCTGTTTATCGGCCCGCGGGACGAGGAATCGAGCCGCGTGTGGTTCGTGATGTCACTGGTGACGGACGATGACGACGCCAGCCTGCGCGAATTCCAGGACACCATCTTCCTGCAGGACAAGCCGATCGTGGAATCGCAGCAGCCGCGCCGCCTGCCGTTGCGCACCGGGGTGGAGGTGCCCCAGCCGGCGGACAAGCTGGCAGGCGCGTACCGCCGCTACCTGGCGGCGCATGGGGTGAGGTTCGGCACGCTGGGCTAGCCGGCGGGCGCGCGCGGGAGAGTGGACGGGGCGGGCGCATGCAATGCGACCAGCCCCCGAACACGACAGGCCTAGCGCCCGCCCCCGGTGATGTAATGCTCCAGCTGCTCGATGATGAACTGCTGCTCGGAGATGATGTCCTTGACCAGGTCGCCGATCGACAGCATGCCGATCAGCTCGTCGCCTTCCATCACTGGCAGGTGGCGCAGCCGGTGCCGGGTCATCAATGCCATGCATTCGTCGGTGGTCTGGCTGGCGCCGACGTAGATCACTGCATTGGTCATGATGTCGCGAACCAGCGTCTCGCGCGAGGTGCGCGACATCAGGATCACCTTGCGCGCATAGTCGCGCTCGCTCAGGATCCCCAGGATCTCGCCATGCTCGATCACCAGCAGCGCGCCGATGCCTTTCTCCGCCATCAGTTGCAGCGCGGCGTAGACGGTCGCCGTGGGCGGGATGCTGTAAATGGCCTGACTCGGCTTGGACTCCAGAACCTGGCGTGCGGTTTTCATCACCAACTCCTTTTCCGTCGACAATGCAATGCGGCTGGCGGTGCCTGCTTAGGTGCCAATGGCATCAGAGTAGCAAAGTAACGCGCGCCGTTACAGGGTGACTTACGCGAATCTTTGTAAGCAATGTTGTGACGCGCTCATGGCAGGCGTGGGTCAAGGCAGTCCTGACCTCACTCCGTCAGCATCCGCACCTTCACCTTCTTGCCCTTGACCTTGCCGGCATTGAGCCGCTTCACCGCCTCGCGCCCGATGCTGCGCTCCACCGCGATATAGGTAGACATCTCCAGCACATTGATCTTGCCGATCTGCTCCTTGGTGAAGCCCGCCTCGCCGGTGAGCGCCCCCAGGATGTCGCCGGGGCGGATCTTCTCCTTGCGGCCGCCCAGCATCTGCAAGGTCACCATCGGCGGCAGCAGGCGTTCATTGCTGGCGGGCCTCAGGTCGGCCAGCGGCTGCCATTCGAATTCGCCGCCGTGGTGCTGTTCCAGGTTGCCCACGCGGCCCATCTCGTCCATGCTGACCAGGCTGAAGGCCCAGCCTTCCTGGTCGGCGCGGCCGGTGCGGCCGATGCGGTGCACGTGGACTTCAGGATCGGGCGTGATCTCGACATTGATCACTGCCTCGAGCTGCGCGATATCCAGCCCGCGCGCGGCGACGTCGGTGGCCACCAGCACCGAGCAGCTGCGGTTGGCAAACTGCACCAGCACCTGGTCGCGCTCGCGCTGCTCCAGCTCGCCGTGCAGCGCCAGCGCCTGGTAGCCCTGCGCGCGCAGCAGCTCCACCAGCTCGCGGCAGCGCGCCTTGGTATTGCAGAAGGCCAGCGTGCTGACCGGGCGGAAGTGATCCAGCAGGCGCCCCACCGTGTTCAGGCGCTCGCCTTCCTCGACCTCATAGAAGCGCTGGCGGATGGTGGTGTTGTCGTGCGTAGCCTCCAGCTTGACCGACTGCGGGTTGCGCAGGAAACGGTGGCTGAGCTTGTCGATGCCGGGCGGATAGGTGGCCGAGAACAGCAGCGTCTGCCGGTCCTTCGGGCAGCGGCTGGCCACATAGGCGATGTCGTCGAAGAAGCCCATGTCGAGCATGCGGTCGGCCTCGTCCAGCACCAGCGTGTTGATGCCGGACAGGTCCAGGCTGCCGCGGTCGATGTGATCCAGGATGCGGCCGGGCGTGCCCACCACGATATGTGCGCCATGGATCAGGCTGTCGACCTGCGGCCGCATCGGCGAGCCGCCGCACAGCGTCAGCACCTTGATGTTCTCTTCGGCGCGCGCCAGGCGGCGGATTTCCTGCGTGACCTGGTCGGCCAGCTCGCGCGTGGGGCACAGCACCATCGCCTGCACGTCGAAGCGGCGCGGATCGAGCCGGTGCAGCAGCGCCAGCCCGAAGGCGGCGGTCTTGCCGCTGCCGGTCTTGGCCTGCGCCACCAGGTCCTGGCCCGCCAATGTGATCGGCAGGCTGGCCGCCTGGATCGGCGTCATTTCGTCATAGCCAAGCTGCGCCAGCGTGGCGAGCATGGTGGGCGACAGCGGCAGGTTGGAAAAAGCGGTGCCGGCTTGCGGCTGGGCGGGGGTCGAGTTCATGCGCGATTATAGCGATCCAGGGATGTCGATCCGTCAGTCATCGGCCGGCGGCGCCCAGTCCAGCCGCTCCAGCAGCGCCTGCGCCGCGGCCGGCGCGCGTTCCTTGGCGCCGTTGATAAAGAAGACAAAGACTTCGCGCTTGCGCGCGGCGGACTTGCGGTCTTCCACCGTCGGCAGGTCGTCCGGCTGGTGGCCCTGCGCCCACGTGCGCACCCGTGCAGCCCACGCATCCAGGTCCCTGGGCGCGTAGCCGGCCTTCAGCTTCGCGCTGCTGGCCATCAGCCGTGCATAGACAAAGTCTGCCGTGAGATCCGCCATCGACGGAAACTTGGGCGAATCGGTAAAGACCGTGGCGGCCTTGTACTTGCGCGCGAGCTTGAGGTAGTCCGGCGACTGGAAGCTATCGTGCCGCACCTCCAGCACGTGGCGCAGCTTCACGCCTTCCACCGAATCCGGCAGCAGCTGCAGGAAGGCCTCGAAGTCCTCGGCATCGAACTGCTTGGTGGGCGCGAACTGCCACACCACCGGACCCAGCTTGCGGCCAAGCTCGGCAATGCCGCTGTCGATGAAGCGTTCGATCGATTCGCCGGACTCGGCCAGCACGCGCCGGTTGGTGGCAAAGCGCGAGGCCTTCACCGCGAACACAAAATCATCCGGCGTCTCGTCGCGCCATTTGGCGAACGAGGTGCGCTTCTGCGTGCCGTGGTAAGTGCTGTTGATTTCGATCGCGCTGAGGTGGCGGCTGGCGTAGGCCAGCTCACGTGCCTGCGCCAGGCCGGCGGGATAGAAGTTGTCGCGCCACGGGGCGAAATTCCAGCCGCCGATGCCAACCCGCACCGGCTCGGCGGACGTGGCGGCTTTGCGTGGCCTGGCCTTGGGTGTGGCCTCTGAGGTTGCTGCAGTCCTGGATGCGGCCTTCGCCGCGGTGCGTGCTGCCATGGCGCGATCTCCCGAAACGCGAGACTGGCAGTCTAGCGGGAAACTGCGCCAGGCGGTGGCGGCGCAACCACGCCCCTGGCCAACAAAAAAAGCCGGAAGAGGGCCAGGCCCCCTTCCGGCTCCGGTCCCGGTCCCCCGGAATCAGAACGAGAAATTCACCAGGGCGTCGGCAGCGCTCACGTCCGCCGGCTGGGTCTGCACCGCACCCGTGGCGCTGGTGGCCTGCACGCTGTACTTGCCCGCGGCAGCGCCATCCGGCTGCAGCGGAATCGGCAGCGCGGCCTGGTAGGTGCCGATCACCGGAGCGGCCACCGGCAGCGCCGGTTCGGTGGCAAACATGCTGTAGGCGCCGGTATCGCTGGCGGCAGCCGTGGCCGCAATCTCGAAATTGCCGCCATTGACCAGTTGCAGCGCGCGCAGGGTCGCTTCCGCCGAAACCGGCGTGACCGAACCCGAAACCCGGCGATAGGTCGACGCCGGCAGCGACATCGGTGCGGCCGCGGTCGAGATCGCCGTGGGCGTGCCCACCACCACCGGCACGCCGCGCACGATGCCCGCCGCCTTGGCATTGGCAGAACCCGGCACCACCACCACGTCAACCGGGCCGGCCGTGCTGCTCTGCTCGATCGGCACCAGCTTGAAGTTGCCGTTGGCGTCCGCCACCGTCGACTTCACCACCACGCCGTTGCGCTCGGCATAGACGCGCGCGCCCGGTGCCCCGCTGACCACGCCGTTCACTTCACCGCTGACGGTCGTCGGGATCGCCGTCACCACCGGCTTCAGGCCGAAAGTGCCATTGCCGCGCGTGACCACCGACTTGCACGCGTCAAAGTCCAGCACCAGGTCGGTCAGCGTATCCTTTGCCACGGTGAACGGCCGGTTGATCTTGATGCCCGACTGCACCGCGCTGGGCGTATCCAGCGCCTGCTCAGTGCCGCCGATGGGCACTACCGAATTGGCCAGCGCACCGGCACCGCTGCCACGGTTGGCATCGAGCACCAGGCGCACCTGCTGGTAGTTGCCGGCAGGCAGCGCGGTCTGGCCCAGCACCGTCATCACGCCGTTGGTCAGCGACAGCAGATCGATCTTGCGCGCGGGCACGACGTCGATATCGACCCAGCCCCCGGCGCTCGTCTCGGCGCTGGCGCTGCTATGCACGCGCACCTTGTTGACGGTCACGAAGACATTGTTGAAGCCACAGGCCGGCGCATCGGTCATCGAGACCTTGAGCGTGCCCTGCCCGCCGCCATCATCGCCGCCACCACCACCGCAGGCGGCCAGCGCCAGGGCACCGCTCAGGGCAAGCACGCGCAGCGGCGCGGAAGTCAAAGAAAGGAATGACACGGTAGGCTCTCCGTTTGGGTTATTTGTGAGTTGATCGGAGGATATGTTGCCGATCGCATAACGGCTGTAAATCTTTGTAATACGTTGTGAAAAAGTCGTTAGCTTGTCTGCATGACGGATCAGCAACGCTTGACGACAGGCGTAACTTGCCCAAGCCGCCGTCGGATGCGCTGCGGCAAGCGTTCTGCTGCGGCAGCTGTCATAGTCATGAACGCCCCCATCGACATCACTGCTGCAGTGCAACGCCGCTTGTATTGCAATGCATTCGATCTGGCGTTTTATCCCGCCGAAATCCGCTCCACTCGCTCCTGCGTGTGTTCGCGTTACGAATGCAGATCCGCCAGCGCGCATTCCCGGGACGCGCAAGCGCACTATCCTGCACCAACTTGGCGCGTTGTGTCGTCAACCTGATCGCATTCGACCGGCTTTCGCCTGCCTGTCGCGCTGGACAAGGCCGAGGCCACCGCCGGCATGCGCTCAGTGCTGATCGCATCGGTAATCGCACTGGTACTGTGAATCCGTCACCGCTGCCTCGCGCGTAGCCGCCGACGGCGGCGTCGTGATCGGCGAAGTCATCACCACCATGGGCCAGATCGAGAACGCCTCGGTCAGGGTCTCCGACATCATCGGCGTGATCGAAGGCATCGCCTTCCAGACCAACATCCTGGCGCTCAATGCCGCGGTGGAAGCCGCCCGCGCCGGCGACCAGGGCCGCGGCTTCGCGGTCGTGGCGGGCGAAGTGCGCGCCCTGGCGCAACGCAGCGCGCAGGCAGCCAAGGAAATCAAGACCCTGATCGAATCCACCGTGGGCAGCGTCAGTTCCGGCTCCGGCCAGGTCCGCCGCGCCGGCCACACCATGAGCGAGATCGTCAGCAACGTCTCCAGGGTGACCTGCATTATTTCCGAGATCACTCACGCAGCCATGGAACAGACCCGCGGCATTCAAGAGGTGAATATGGCGGTGAGCCAGCTGGATCAGATGGTGCAGCAGAATGCGGCGCTGGTTGAGCAATCCACGGCTGCTGCGGCGGCGCTGCAGACGCAGGCCGGAAGCCTGGCGGGGGCGGTGGGGCAGTTCAGGTTAGGGTGAGGCCGGCCCCATCCTTAAAGCTAATCTCCGCAAATTCCGCGGAGAATGGTCCCGCCAAACTCCGCAGAGCCCGAAAAAGGGCCATTCGAAACGCTTGTTCAGCGCGGAGCGTCAGTGCGTTGGGAGCCCGTGGGCATGCTTCCTCCCGCCAATCGCCCCCGACGCCGCCGCCCGCAGGATCCGCTGGAACGTCGGGCACTCCATATGGCTTGGCGCCGGACAAACCGCCGCATGCCGCAGTCCGTCGCGCATCGCAGTCAGCTTGCGGATGGTCCGGTCCAGCTCATCCGCCTTGGCCGCCAGCACCTGCCGGTCGATGTTCGGCTGGCCCTGTGGCGAGAACATCTGCGCGATGTCATCCAGCGAGAAACCGGCGGCACGCCCCAGCGCGATCAGCGCCAGCCGCTCCAGCACGCCGGCATCGAACATGCGCCGCATCCCGCGCCGGCCGATGGACGCGATCAGCCCCTTTTCCTCGTAGTACCGCAGCGTCGAGGCCGGCACGCCAGCCTGCCGGGCCACTTCCGCAATATCGAGACTTGTCACCGCTTGACCTCAAGTCGACTTGAACTGGCACAGTGTAGCTTCCATGCCAGGACGGCGTGCAAGGGGATACAACCATGGGTGAGCAACAGCAGACCAGCAGCAACGGCGGCGACCAGGCCGCCCTGTGGAACGGCCCGTCCGGCCATGCCTGGGTCGCGGAGCAGGCGGTGCTCGACGACATGTTCCGGCCGCTGGAAGGCCTGCTTGTCGATACGGTCGGCAAGACTTCCGCGCAGCATGTGCTCGATGTCGGCTGCGGCACCGGCAGCACTACGATCGCGCTGGCGCGTAGGCTCGGCGCGCAGGGCAGATGCACCGGCATCGATATTTCCGAGCCGATGCTCGCCGCTGCACGGGCACGCGCGCAGCACGGCGGCTCGACCGCCAGCTTTATTCGCGCCGACGCGCAGGACTATGCCTTCGCGCCAGCAAGCTTCGACAGCATCGTGTCGCGCCTGGGCGTGATGTTCTTCAGCGAGCCGGTGCGGGCCTTTGCCAACCTGCGCCGGGCCGCAACACCGGATGCCACGCTCCACTGCATCGCCTGGCGCAGCGCCGCGGAGAATCCGTTCATGACCACCGCCGAGCGAGCGGCCGCACCGCTGCTGTCCAACCTGCCGCGGCGGCAGCCGGGGGCGCCGGGGCAGTTCGCCTTCGGCGACCGCCAGCGCGTGCATGCCATCCTGGAAGAGGGCGGCTGGACCGGGATCGATGTCGAGGCGATCGACTTCGCCTGCACGCTGCCGGAGCCTGCGCTGGTGGACTACCTGTCCCGCCTGGGTCCCGTCGGACTGGCCCTGCGCGAGGCCGATGCAAGCACACGCGCCAGCGTCGTCGCAACCGTTCGCGCAGCATTCGAGCCTTACGTTCATCGCGCAACTGTGCGCTACACCGCTGCCTGCTGGATGATCACCGCCCGCGCTGCGGCTTCATCACTGACCGCCGGCGAGACTGCCCATGCCTGATACATCGGTGGCGCTCATGTTCAATGCAATCGTGATCGGCACCGGAGCAACGCTGGTGATGGACACCTGGGCCATCCTGCGCAAGCGGCTGCTGGGCGTGCCTGCACTGGACTATGGATTAGTTGGCCGCTGGCTCGCGTGGCTGCCGCGAGGGCGCCTTTGCCACCATCCCATCGCTGCATCGCCACCAGTGCCCGGCGAGCGCGCGATCGGCTGGATCGCGCATTACCTGACCGGCATCGTGTTCGCGGCCATCCTGCTGGGGCTATGGGGACTCGACTGGGCGCGTCATCCGACGCTGGCACCCGCGTTGATCGTCGGCATCGGCAGTGTGGCGGCACCGTTCCTGCTGATGCAGCCGGCGATGGGTGCCGGCATCGCCGCGAGCCGCACGCCGCGGCCAAACGTGGCACGGGTGCATAGCCTGGTGACGCATGCGGTGTTCGGGCTGGGGCTCTATGTGGCAGGTTGGGTCGTGAGCCTGGTAGTGATCTGAAAAGCGGGCACAGCGGCAGGCTGCCGTTGTCAGATCCAAGGTAGAGGAGAAATTTCCGCGGCTCTCCGGATTTATGGCCTCAGCCAGGCATCCGAGACCGCGCCCAAAAGTTTGCCGCCCGCTTCTGTGGGCTATCGAACCGTAGATTGCTGGCGCCGCTCCAGAATAGAAGTCCATCGGCGCCCGCTTCAGCGCCGGACGATCCCCACCATCCACGGGCGACAGGATGACAAGGCTTCCGGGCCGTCTGGCCGCTTGCATCGCGTTCGGTCTTCTGCTGGCTGCCAGTGCGCAGGCGTCGGATATCGCCTGCAAGACCACGCTGCGTCCTTCGCGCTGCGACGATCCGCTCGCCGCCGGCACGTCCTGCCTGCATTCAGTGCCACACGCCGGCGACCTGATCTGCGATCACGCCATGCTCCAGCGCGAACACGAGCGCATCCATGCGGACCAGCAGCGCCGGCTGCGCGCCGGCGCGATCCAAGGGAGCGACATCGCCGCCTGGCGGGAGCGCCGGGATGCCTGCACGTCGGTGGCATGCCTGGACCGGGTCTTTGCCAGCTGGCGCCGGCATCCAGCCAGGAAACCGCCGCGGGCTGCCGCGCCGCAACCAACGCCGCCGGCGGCGCGGGCGCGGGAGGCGTCGAGGAACAAGCAGGCTGCGGTCAGGGTCGAGGCCTCGCGGCCAGCGGTCGCGCCACCTCCAGCGACGCTAGCGACGCCAGCGACTCAACCGGCAGCGGAGCCGCTCCCCGCTCCACCACCGTCAGAGCCATTGGCAGAAGCGGGGATTCAGGCGCCCCCTGTGGTGATCCAAAGAGCCTCCGGCCCGACGCTCCAGCAAGCCTCCATTCGTCCGATCCCGGCGCCGCAACCACGCGGCTGGGCATCGCTGGGAACGCTGGCGTGGCTGGGCATGTGCGGCGCGGGCATCGCCTGCTGGTCCCGGCGTACGCGAGGCGAGTGGCTGCCGGGGGTCACCCGCCTGCGCGAGCGGACTCGGGATGCCCCGCCCATCGTGCTGTTGGTGAGCGGACTGCTCGCTTTGAACGGGGTGCTGCTGTTGTGCGTCCTGACGGGGAGCCGGCCATTGTCGTGAGCTCACGCCGTCGCGCCGTCCCACGCAGGCGCGGCCGCAGTCTTGCACCAGCAAAGCAGCATGCTCGCTGCCAGGCGCAGGCCGCTGAGTGGATGCATCAGGCAATGCCGCACCTGCCCGCTGCGGCTTTCGCCGTACAGGCACCACATGCAGAAGTGCTCGCAGTTGTTGGTCAGCAGGCGGTAGCAGTCCTCGCCCAACCGTGAGCGGGCGCGGCCGACGGATTCAGCGGCACTGTACCGCGCCATCGGCGTGCCCAACACCGTGATGCCATGGCCGGCAGCAAAGGCGGCCAGGCTCAGTTCTTCCACCGGGCCGCGCTGCTGCCGGTGGCAATAGCCAGCGTAGTGCACCACCATGCCACGCCCGACGTAGATGCCGTGGTGTGCATAGCCATGCCGCGGCGTGACCAGGTGTGCGCCGAGGGGCGGCTCTGCATCGGCGGCGAGGCGCGATGCCAGGACGTGCGGGCTGTGGGTGGCCTGCGCCGTTGTCTTCGTCGTTTCACCGAGGGATGCCATCACCGTCTCCGTTGCAGGCCTCTGTCGGGCCATGCCCTATGACTGCATGGGGCGTGCCAGTGACGGGTGAGGTGGGCACCTAGTGGTGTGGGCGTTGCATGAAGGGGGGCGAAGCGAGGGATGCGAGATACGGCACGATGCCGAGCGGCCGCGCATCGCAGAAACAGGGCTCGGCCGGTTTGATCAAATGATCAAATTCCGAGCACCGCCACGATCCATTGATCAAAGCATCAAGCCGCCGGCAAGGCATCGCTATGGCGGCGACACACCCTGCGCCGGGCGGCTCATTCCGGCAGCGGGTACTTCCTGGCGTTCATCTCCATCTTGGCGCGGATCGCCGCGTCCAGGTCCACGCCCAGCGCCGTCACCAGCTGCGCCAGGTAGATGGTGATATCGGCAAGCTCCTGCTCCACATGCTCGCGCTCGTCGGTGGACATGATGGCGCGCGATTCCGCGTCGGTCTGCCACTGGAAGATCTCGACCAGCTCGGACACCTCCACGCTCAGCGCCATCGCGAGGTTCTTGGGGCTGTGGTACTTGCCCCAGTTACGGGCCTTGCCGAAGTCTTGGGCGGCTTGCTGGAGGTTCTTGATGTCGATCAGGGGCATGATGGTGTGACAAAAGCGGTTCACAGCGCGCCGGCAATGCGCCGGCGCAAGACGCAGATTTAATCACGACCCGGCCGCCCTCGACACCCGGGCCGCCTGAGGCTTACCCTTCGCTTGTGCATCCACCGCCGCAACGGAGGTTCCCCATGCGCCCGACTCCCGGTCTGGCAATTGCCACTCTCGCCGGCACGCTCGCCTACCTGGCCATCGCCATTGCAGGCTGGGGTGGCATCGCCCCCTTCTTCGCGCACCCAGCGCGCGTGGCCCTGACCCTGGTCCTGTTCGCCCTGTCCATCGCCGCACTGTTCTCCGGCGGCAATATCAGCAGCGGCATGCGCGAGGACCGCGGCAACCGCTGGGTGCTGGCAGTGTTTGGCGTGCTGGGGCTGCTGGCGGCGTACCTGCCGCCCTTTACCGACCGCATCGGCTTCTGGACGCTCGATGGCGATACCATGCGCTGGATCGGCGTGGCGCTGTTTGCCGGCGGCGGCGTGCTGCGGCTGTGGCCGGTGTTTGTGCTGGGGCGGCGCTTCAGCGGGCTGGTGGCGATCCAGCCGGGGCACACGCTGGTGACCACCGGCATCTATGGCGTGATCCGGCATCCGAGCTACCTCGGCTTCCTGGTCAGTTCGCTGGGATGGGTACTGGCATTCCGCTCCGGCGTGGGCGTGGTGCTGACGCTGCTGATGGTGCCGGTGCTGCTGGCGCGCATCCGGGCGGAAGAAGCGCTGCTGCGCGACCAGTTTGGCGACGAGTACGCGTCGTACTGCGACCGGACCTGGCGCATGCTGCCGGGCATCTACTGAGCGCGGCGCAGCGGCGCCCCGCGCACTTGGCGGATCAAATCGCCAGTCACCAAGGGTTATCCCTAGTCATTCATTCCCATTTTCCGGGACTCTCTGTTTTGATTTCTGGGAATCAGGTCCTATTCTTGGGCCCTATGTTGAATGCCGTCGACAACCCCACCACCGTGAAGCCCGCGACCTCCGCGCCTGCCGAACCCGCCCAGCCCGCGGGCGGTGCCGATCGCGTGCTGTTCGTGCTGGCGGCGCTGGCGCAACACGGCGCGCCGATCACGGTGCGCGAGCTGGTTGCCAAGACGGGCCTGCCCAAGAGCACGCTCTACCGGCAGCTGATGCTGCTCAAGCGCTGGGGCTTCGTGCTGGAGTCCGACGGCGAATACGCGCCGGGCCCGATCAGCCTGCAACTGGCGCTTGGCTTTGACATGGCCTCGCATCTGGCGCGCGAAGCCCTGCCCGACATGCAGCTGCTGGCGCAGCAGTCCGATGAAAGCGTGGGCCTGGTCGTCGCCGTCAAGGATCACGTGGTGTGCCTGGAGATGGTGGAGAGCCGCCAGTCGCTGCGCTGCTCGTTCGAGAAGGGCCGCGGCGTGCCGCTGCGCGCCGGTGCATCGGCCAAATCGCTGCTGGCGTTCATGCGCGACGAAGCGCGCGAGCGCCTGGTCCGGGCCCAGTGCGAGCCAGGCGAAGCCGAACGGCTGCTGGCCGAGCTGGGCGCCATTCGCGAGACCGGCTACGCCGTCAGCGAGGGCGAGGTGGATCCGGGCGTGTGGGGCGTGAGCGCGCCGCTGTTCTCGCGGCGCAGCAAGGCCGATGCGCTGGGCTCCATCACGCTGATGGTGCCGGCCACGCGGCGGCAAGGGCGCGAGACCGCGCTGATCGACATGACCGTGGCAGCGGCGATGCGGATTTCCGCGCGGCTGCAGTCTTACTGAATACCAAGCAATTCGTTACCGCCGCCGTCGGCAAATCCATGCGACGGCAGATCCCTCGTTCCCGAGAATAGGAGACTTCCATGAACCTTCGTCGCAAATGCCTGATGGCCGGCCTGGCAACTCTGACCGCCCTGACCCTCGGCACCGCCGCGCACGCGCAGGACAATGCCGTGCTGCGCGTGGCCACCGACGCCACCTTCCCGCCGATGGAATTTATCGAGAACGGCAAGCGCACCGGCTTTGACGTGGAGCTGGTGGAGGCCATGGCCAAGACCATGGGCAAGCGGGTCGAATGGACCGACATCGACTTCAAGGGCCTGATCCCGGGGCTGGTCTCGCGCCGCTTCGACATGGCAGTGTCCGGCATCTACATCACCCCCGAGCGCCGCAAGGTGGTGGACTTCACCGAGCCGTACTACGTCGGCGGCCTGGTGGCGCTGGTCAAGAGCGGCAACACCACCGTCCACGCCCCGACCGACCTGAACGGCAAGAAGGTCAGCGTGCAGGTGGGCACCAAGTCAGTCAGCTTCCTGCGTGACACGTATCCGCAGGTGCAGCGCGTGGAAGTCGAGAAGAACCAGGAAATGTTCAACCTGGTCGAGATCGGCCGCGCCGATGCCGCCGTGACCGGCAAGCCGGCCGCGATGCAGTACGTCAAGACCCGCGGCGGCCTGCGCATGGTGGAGCAGCAACTGACCACCGAGGAATACGGCATGGCCGTGCGCAAGGACACGCCCGAGCTGACCCGCGCCCTCAATGCGGCACTCGCCAAGGTGAAGGCCGATGGCACCTACGCCAAGCTGACCCAGAAATGGTTCGGCACGGCCGCCAAGTAAGCCGCGCGGATCATCATCATGGAATTGGATTTTTCTCCTGTCTTTGCCGGCTGGCATGACATCGTCCACGGCGCCGTCATCACCGTGGAGGTGACGGCCTGCGCGCTGGTGCTGGGCTGCGTCATGGGCCTGCTGGTCGGCATCGGCCGGCTGGACCCGAAGCGCCGCTTCATCTTCGGCATCTGCACCGCCTACGTGACCTTCATCCGCGGCACGCCGCTGCTGGTGCAGCTGTTCCTGCTGTTCTTCGGGCTGCCGCAGTTCAACATCCTGCTGCCGGCCTTTGTGTGCGGCGTGATCGGGCTGGGCATCTATTCCGGCGCCTATGTGTCGGAGATCGTCCGCGGCGCGATCCAGTCCGTGGACAAGGGCCAGATGGAAGCCGCGCGCTCGATCGGCATGTCGTCCGGCCAGGCCATGCGCGCGGTGATCCTGCCGCAGGCCATCGTGCGCATGATTCCGCCGCTGGGCAACGAATTCATCGCCCTCATCAAGAACTCGGCGCTGGTGTCGCTGCTGACCATTGCCGACCTGATGCATGAGGGCCAGAAGATCATCAGCGTGTCGTACCGGTCGCTGGAAGTCTATCTGGCGATCGCGCTGGTTTATCTGATCCTGACGAGCGCGGCCGGGCTGATCCTGCGGCGCGCCGAACAACGGCTGCGCATGGGAGGCATGGTGCAATGAGCGATTCCGCAATCATCCGGATCCGGAACCTGGGCAAATCGTTCGGCGGCCATACCGTCTTGCGCGGCATCGACTTCGATGTGGAGCCGTCGCAGGTCGTGGTCGTGATCGGCCCCAGCGGCTCGGGCAAGAGCACCTTCCTGCGCTGCTGCAACGGCCTGGAACAACCCGAGGCCGGCACCATCGACATCGTCGGCAAGCGCCTGGTGACCGACGGCCAGCTGATCGGCGAGCACGAGCTGAACCAGCTGCGCACCGAAGTGGGCATGGTGTTCCAGTCGTTCAACCTGTTCCCGCACCTGTCGGTGCTGCACAACGTCACGGTGGGTCCCCGCATGCTGCGCGGCGCCTCGCGCGAGGAAGCCGAGCGCAAGGCGACGGGCCTGCTTGAGAAGGTTGGCCTTGCGCACAAGGCCCACGCCATGCCCGCCAGCCTGTCCGGCGGCCAGAAGCAGCGCGTGGCCATTGCCCGCGCACTGGCCATGGAGCCGCGCGTAATGCTGTTCGACGAGCCGACCTCCGCGCTGGACCCCGAGCTGGTGGGCGAAGTGCTGCAGGTGATGAAGGTGCTGGCCGCCGAAGGCATGACCATGGTCGTGGTCACCCATGAAATGGGCTTCGCCCGCGAAGTGGCCGATGTGGTGGTGGTCATGGATGGCGGCGGCATCATCGAGGCCGGGCCGCCGTCGGTCATCTTCTCGGCGCCGACGCAGGAACGCACGCGCGGCTTCCTGCAGGCCGTGCTGACGCGGGCGTGACGATGGCTGTGACCCAGAACCTCTGGCAGGGCCGTGTCGACGACGGCGAGCGTGGCGACACCACGCGCCTGTTCCGCATCGTGCATGCGCTGGAAGCAGCGGACGTGACGCCGCTCGACGGCGCGCCGGTGCTGCTCGGTTTCAATTGCGACGCCGGCGTGCTGCGCAACCAGGGCCGTCCCGGCGCCGCGCACGGCCCCGACGCCATCCGCCAGACGCTGGCCAACGTGCCGGCGCACGGGCTGCCCGCGCTATACGACGCCGGCAATGTCAGCTGTGACGACGGCGACCTGGAATCAGCCCAGCTGGCGCTGGCGGGCGCCGTGCGCGACGTGCTGGCGCGCGGCGGGCTGCCGCTGGTGCTCGGCGGCGGCCATGAAGTGGCCTGGGGCACGTGGCAAGGCCTGCGCGCGCACCTGGATGCGCAGGACGATGGCGGGCGCGTGCTCATCATCAATATCGACGCCCACTTCGACCTGCGCACCAGCCGGCCCGCCAGCTCCGGCACGCCGTTCGACCAGATCGCCAACGCCTGCGCCGAGCGCGGGCAGCCGTTCGACTATGTCTGCCTCGGCGTCAGCCGCCTCAGCAACACGCCGGCGCTGTTCAGCCGCGCCGATGCGCTGGGCGTCTGCTACGTCGAAGACGTGGACATGCAGGAGCGCCACCTGGCATCGCGTCTCGCGGAACTGGCGGCGCGCATCGATGCCACGGACCACGTGTACCTGACCATCGACCTCGACGCACTGCCCGCGGCCGTGATGCCGGGCGTGTCGGCACCCGCCGCCTATGGCGTGCCCTTGCCGGTGGTGGAGGAAGTGGCCATGCTTGCGCGCCGCAGCGGCAAGCTGCGCGTGGCCGACCTGGCCGAGTACAACCCGCAGTACGACCGCGACCACCAGGGCGCGCGCGTGGCGGCGCGGCTGGCCTGGCGCCTGTTCGGCTGACAGGCAGGTCACGCCCCCAAGCCGCGCGGCGGTTGGCACCAGCCGCGCCCGGCTATAGTATTGCCCTTCGCTACATTTAGCGATTCCGATCAGAATTGATAAAGCGAGGCGAGGGCAGTCCTGCGCCGGCGTGGCCGTCTTGCCGCGCCCCAGGCCGCCCATCGCCGGTTACGGGCGGAAGGGTCTGCGTGATCGAACAAATCGTTATCGTCGGCTTTGGCTGCATCGGCCAGGCCGTGCTGCCGCTGCTGGAACGAACCTGGCCGCGGGCAGCGATTACCGTGGTGGACCGCGTGCTCGACGCCGCGCGCCAGCAACTGGCCGCCCGCCACGGGCTGGATGCCATCGAAGCCACCATCACGGCCGGCAACTTTGAAGCGATGCTGGGCCCGCTGCTGCGGCCTGGCACTTTCCTGCTGAACCTGGCGCCGTCCGTCTGCAGCCGCGACCTGATCGCGCTGGCGCAGGCACGCGGCACGTTCTATGTCGATGCCGGCATCGAGCCGTGGGACTATGAGGCCGACCCGCAGGCCTCGCACCTGAGCAACTACGCGCTGCGCCACGAGATGCTGGCCTTCGCCCGCGGCCGTGAGACGCAGCCGACCGCGCTGGTGGCGCACGGCGCCAACCCTGGGCTGGTCTCGGTGCTGGTCAAGGCCGCGCTGATGGAACTGGCCGGCAATATCGGCTTGAATCAGCCCGAGCCCCACGACCGCGCCGGCTGGGCTGCCCTAGCGCGGGCACTGGACGTGCGCGTGATCCAGGTCGCCGAGTACGACAGCCAGCAAGCCCCCGGCTATCCGCGCGACGGCGAGTTCGCCAACACCTGGTCGGCCGAAGGCTTTATCACCGAATGCCTGCAGGACGCCGAACTCGGCTGGGGCAGCCATGAGCCCGCGCTGCCGCCCGATGGCTATCGCCACGGCTACGGCAGCGGCGCGGCCATCGCACTGGATCGGCCAGGGCACCGCACGCGCGTGCGGTCATGGTCGCCGGTGCACGGCCCGTTCGATGCGTACCTGATCACGCACAACGAATCGATCTCGATCGCCGAATACCTGACCGACCAGCCTGCCGGCCAGCCGCTGTACCGCCCCACCGTCTACTACGCCTACCGCCCGACATCCGCCACGCAGACCTCGATGCAATGGCTCGACGACCGCGCCGCCCCGCGCATGCGCGGCGAACGCATCCTGCGCGACGAGATCCAGTGCGGCGAGGACGAACTCGGCGTGCTGCTAATGAGCAGCCGCCATGGCGCGGTCTGGTACGGGTCGCGCCTCTCCACCCAACGCGCGCGCTCGCTGGCGCCGTACAACACCGCCACCAGCCTGCAGGTAGCATCGAGCCTGATCGCCGCCATGCAGTGGATGCTGGCCAACCCGGCGCGCGGCGTGGTGGAATCCGATGCGCTCGACTTCCGCCCCGTGCTGGCCGATGCCGCGCACTGGTGGGCACCGCTCAGCGTACAGTTCACCGACTGGCTGCCGCGGCCCGGCGCCAGCGCGCTCGCCTTTACCGACTTCCTGCTGGACGACGCCATGGCCCAGCCCGATCCCTCTCTTCTGACACTCGCCTGCTGATGCAACGCATCCCCCAGACCCCGCGCCGCAACTGGCCGCGCGAACTTGAGAAGGTCGGCTTCCACTTCCATTCGCTGGATGAGTTCAACGTCCCGCGTGAAGTCGATGACAACACCTTCTTCTACTGGCGCGAAGATGCGGCCTACGCCTTCAGCAAGCAGGAGATCGAAACGCTTTATGCCGCCGCGTACGACCTGAACCAGCGCTGCCTGGAAGCCGTGCAGCACGTGATCGACCACGACCTGTTCGCACGCCTGGCAATCGACAAGGACTTCGCGCAACTGATCCGCACCTCCTGGGACCGCGACGAGCCCACGCTGTTCGGCCGCTTCGACATGACGCTGGACCAGCACGGCGCGCCCAAGCTGTATGAGTTCAACGCCGACACCCCGACCTCGCTGATCGAATCCGCCGTCGCGCAGTGGTACTGGAAAGACACCGTGCAGCCCCAGGCCGACCAGTTCAACAGCCTGCACGACGCGCTGGTGGCGCGCTGGCAATGGCTGCGCAAGCACTACCGCAACGCCAGCCTGCTGCACCTTGCGTGCATGTTCGACAGCCAGGAAGACATCTGCAACACCGAGTACCTGATGGACACCGCGCTGCAGGCCGGCTGGTCCGTCAAGCTGGTCGACCTGCAAGACATCGGCACCGACGGCCGCGGCAAGTTCTATGACGCCGACAACGTGCCGATGGAAGTCGTCTTCAAGCTCTATCCGTGGGAATGGATGGCCACCTCCGACTACCGCGACCAGCTGCCACACAGCCCCGTGCGCTGGGTCGAGCCGCCGTGGAAGGCCGTGCTGTCCAACAAGGCCATCCTGCCGATCCTGTGGGAGCTCTTTCCCGGCCATCCCAACCTGCTGGAAGCCAGCTTCGACCCCAGCCACTTCGCCGGTCAGCCGCACGCCAAAAAGCCCTTCCTGTCACGCGAAGGCGAGAGCGTGACCCTGGCCACCCCGGAAGGCGGCCACGTCCACAACCCCGGCGAATACGGCGCCGAAGGCTTCATCTACCAGGCCTATTCCCCGGCGCGGCGCTTTGACGGCCGCTACACCACGCTGGGCGTATGGATTGTCGACGACGTGCCCAGCGGCCTGTGCGTGCGCGAGGAATCCGGGCCCATCGCCAAGAACACCAGTTTCTTCGTTCCACACTACTTCATGAACGAGTAAGGACCGATGGCAAAGAAGAACAACAACGGTCGCAAGCCGTCGAAGTACGGCAGCCCGTACCAGCCCAAGCCAAAGGGATCGCCCAGGTCCGCGTGGCAGCCGCAGCCCTATGCGGGCGAGCAGAAACGCAGTTCGCCCACGCTGTGGATCATCGGCGCCTGCGCCGTGGTGGCCGGCGTGGCGGCACTCGGCTCCTGCAGCGACGACGCCGACGACGATCCCGGCGTGACCGTGCGCCGCGCCAGCTACGCCACGCTGGAAGACTGCGAAGCCGACTGGAACACCCCCAACGACTGCGAAAGCGTGCCGGTCGACGACCCCAGCACGATCTACAGCTCCAGCCTGAACGCATCCGCCAGCGACACCGCCACCGGCGGCTCCGGCACCAGCCACGGCAGCAGCCTGTACTACGCGCGCTGGTACGGCCCGTACTACACCTCCAGCGGCACCGTCTACCACCCCAACGGCACCCAGACCCAGCGGGACATGTCCGCCGGCCCGCTGCGCCCGATGAACGTCTACGACAGCACCGGCACGCGCACGCAATCCTTCACCAACGCCACCCCGCACGCCGCGATGGTGGAAGAAGCCACCGTACGCCGCAGCTCGCTCAGCGGCGGACGCTCCATGGGCCTGTCCATGCGCGCCGCGGCGGTATCGCGCGCGCCGGTGGTATCGCGCGGCGGCTTCACCAGCCGCTTCGGCAGCTCCGGACGCTCCGGCGGCGGATGAGTGCCGCCTGCCGATCGCCATGTCGTATTTACATCCCTGACAACTGACAACGAGTCCAACCTATGGTCAATGCCATGCACCCGGCGCTTGCCTACCTGATCTATATCGTCACCAGCTTTGCGATGCTGGGGCTGTTCCTGCTGGTTTATACGCGGGTGACGCCGCATCGGGAATTCCAGCTGATCCGCGAGGGCAATGTTGCTGCGGCGTTGTCGCTGGGCGGTGCGGTGCTGGGGTTCTCGCTGACGTTGTCGTCGAGCATTCAGCACAACGCTACGTTTGGGATGTTTTTGTTGTGGGCGTTTGGGGCGTTTGCGGTGCAGGTGTTGGCTTATCTGGTGGTGGCGCGGGCCTTGGGGGGTGTTGGTGAGGCAATTTCCAGTGATAACCGGGGGGTTGGGGCGGTGATGGGGGTGATTTCGCTGGCGGTGGGGGTGGTTAATGCGGCTTGTTTGACTTGAGGTGATCTTGGGCCGAGGATCGCGAGGTTCCATTAGCAACCACATGACCAGACCAATGCCCGATCGCCCGCATCAGGAAGACCTGACCATCCGACTTGCCACCCAAGCCGATGCGGCTGCGATTTCGGCGGTTCATGCGCTTTGCTGGCATCAAGCATATGGCGAGCTGCTTCCCAAAGATATGCTTGCGAATGTGACAGCGGAAAGCCGGCTGCCAGCCAGGTATCGCATTCTCGCGGACCCATCGGTAGCCTGTTTCGTCGCGACCAGTGAGGCTGAAGTCGTCGGCTTTTCCGATTGCGGACCATGTCGCGAAGCAGAGCAGGAATGTCGGGGAGAGGTCTACGCCCTCTACGTACTGCAGGCGTTTCATGACAAGCGTGTCGGACTGAGGCTTCTGTCGTGCTGCGCGTCAGCCTTGTTGAGGCGAGGTTCCAGTTCGATGCGCCTGTGGTCACTCGAGGAAAATGCACGGGCGCGCAAGTTCTACGAACGTGCCGGCGGACGACTGCTAGACCGGCGCGTCTCGACCCGGGGCTCAGTGGTACTGACTGAAGTGGAATATCACTGGGACCTCATTGGCATGAAGCGGCTCGCAGCGCTCAAGTGGCATTTGTTGTGTAAATGATCTTGCGGATCGCCGGCGGAAAGGCAAAGAGCGGGATCACCTGATCCCAGACGCGACGTTAGGACGCGGCGATCGGGGAGTAGTCCTTACCCCTTTGTCTTGGTCGAAGGCCTCCAGCTCGGCCAGCGCAGCCTCCGCACTGGGGGCCGCATACACGGGCTTGTGCGCCGCCGCCACGGCGCGGCGCCCCTAGCCGCCGGGCGCCTGGCGCCCGGCTGGGAGCCGGGATACCGGCTGGCTTCGCCGCACCCGGACTGAGGCAAGTCATACAGTCGCCGTCATCCCGTCGGCCCCCAACGTCCGCCCGGAGCGTCAGCCGGCGCGATCGCCGCGCTCCTCCACAGTAATCCGATGCAACAGGCGATCGTACCCATCATAGCCACCAGTCGCCGCATGGTTCACGCAGCGGTTATCCCAAACGACAAGCATCCCCTGCGACCACCGATGGCGATACACAAACTCCGGCCTGGCCTGGTGTTCAAACAGCGCACGCAGGATCGGCGCCGCCTCCTCATCGCTCATGCCATCGATGCCGATCGTATAACCCATGCTGACGAACAACGCAGTGCGCCCGGTTTCGGGATGCTTGCGCGCAATGGGATGTAGCTGCGTTGCCAGCGCACTATCCGAATAGCGGATAACCATCGAGCGCCCCTTGTCCTTCTCACCATACGCGCCCTGCCGCGAATAGCCGCGCCGCGCGGAATGGACCCCTTGCCTTCCGGCCACCAGTGATTTCAGTTCCTCCGGCAGCGCGTCCCAGGCGGCGTACTGGTCGGCGAACAGCGTGTCACCACCCACTGGCGGAATGACATTGCCGTATAGCACCGTAGCCGCCGGTGGCTGCGCCAGGAAGCTCCAGTCCGAGTGCCAGGACTCGGCAAAGATCGGCGTGCGCTCGTTGGCATCGCGCCGAACTTGCGCGACATGGGGATGGCCAGGGATGGCGGTGAAATAGGGATCGCTGCCGAGCGGGCCGATCGTTGACGCGAAGCGTTCGATGTCCTCGATGGCCAGGTCCTGGTCGGTGAAGGCAAGGACCTTGTGCTCAAGCCAGTGCCGGCGAATTTCTGCGACTTGCGCATCGGTCAGTGCCTGCTTCAGGTCCAGGCCCCTGACCAGCGCACCGCAGGGGGCCTCCTGCGGCAAAACTTGCATTGCCATGGCGTCTCCTTGATGTGCGTAAGGGAGCGAGTGGGGCGCACCAGGCGAACAGCGGCGCGCTCAGGCTGCCACGCCGACCGGGCGGTCGCCGGCGATGGTTGTGCGATGCAGCTCGCGGTCAAAGCCGTCATAGTCGTTCATCGCCAGATGCTGCGTGCAGCGGTTGTCCCACACGGCCAGCGCGCCGCGGGTCCAGCGGAAGCGGCAGGTGAATTCGGGGCGGGCGGCGTGGGCGTAGAGGTATTGCAGCAGCGGCGCGCTTTCTTCTTCGGTCATGCCCTCGAAGCGCATGGTGTAGGTGCTGTTGACGTACAGCGCCTTCCTGCCCGTGGCGGGATGCACGCGCACCACCGGATGGAGGACCTCGCTGTTGGCGCGGTCGTCGGTACGCACGTCCATCTTGTGGGCGGGGTCGCCGTTGTTGACCACGGCGCCCCTGGCGCCATAGGAACGCACGGGGCTATGCACCGCGCGCAACTTGTCGATCACCAGCTTTAGCCCATCGGAAAGCGCGTCGTACGCGTGATACATGCTGGCCCACATGGTGTCGCCACCGTAGGGCGGAATCACGCGCGCATACAAGGCAGACCCCAGCGGCGGGATTTCTGCATAGCTCATGTCCGTGTGCCAGGCACCGCCGAAGTTGCGTTTGGTTTGCTCTGCCTTGCCCTTCATCACCGGCAGGATTTCAGCGTGGCCTTCCAGCGCGCGGACGAACGGCACTTCCAGCAAATCGCCGAAGCGGGCGCTGAACGCCTTGTGCTGGTCCGGCGTCAACTGCTGGTCGCGAAAGAAGATGACCTGATGGTTGTGCAGCGCCGAGCGGATCTCTGCGAACGTCTCGTCCGGCACCGGCTGGGACAGGTCTACCCCACTGATCTCCGCACCGAGGGCGCCCGCGATGGGCTGGACATCGATGAAACGGTATTGCGACATGGCTTGCGTTCTCCTTGCTTAAAGCGTGTTAGCGACTGCGTGGGTTACTGGACGGTGATGTGGGCGCTGCGCACCAGCGCGCGCCACTTCTGCGTTTCCGCGTCGATAAAGACACCGAACGCCTCCGGCCCGGCGCCGGAGATGACGCCGCCCATCTCATCGATCTTCTTGCGGACGTCGGGCATCTTCAGCACCGCTTCCAGCTCTGAATCCAGCCGGGCAACGATGGGCTTGGGCGTTG
Source organism: Cupriavidus sp. FW306-1B-F12B (assembly GCF_058781795.1). Taxonomy (NCBI): domain Bacteria; kingdom Pseudomonadati; phylum Pseudomonadota; class Betaproteobacteria; order Burkholderiales; family Burkholderiaceae; genus Cupriavidus; species Cupriavidus sp. FW306-1B-F12B. The sequence continues at coordinate 272,610 of NZ_JBYSXC010000007.1, read as the reverse complement.
CTGCGGGCACCAGCACGCCGAACCAGCCTGCAATCTCATAGCCGCGCAGGCCGGCTTCCGCCATGGTGGGCACATCAGGCAGCAGCGGCGAACGCTGGGCCCCGGTGATGGCCAGCGCGCGCAGCTTGCCGGACTTCACCAGCTGCAGCGCCGACGGCATGTTGTCGAACATCACCGGAACATGGCCCGCCACGGTGTCGTTCAGCCCCGGCGCGCTGCCTTTGTAGGGAACGTGGGTCATGCGCACGCCGGCGGTGCTGGCAAACAGCTCGCCCGCCAGGTGCAGCGAGGTGCCGGCGCCCGGCGTTGCATAGGTCAGCGGCGTAGCCTGGCGCTTGCCGTACTGGATCAGGTCCTTCACGGATTGCACCGGCAGTGCCGTATTCACGACCAGCAGGTTGGGCACCGCCATCAGCATGGTCACCGGCGCAAGATCCTTGCCCGGCTTGTACGGCAGGTCGGGATAGAGCGAGGGATTGATGGCGATGGGGCCGATATTGCCCATCACGATGGTGTAGCCATCGGCCGGCTGCTTGGTCACGTAGTCAGTGCCGACATTGCCGCCGGCGCCTGGCTTGTTCTCCACCACCACGGGTTGCGCGAGCCGTTCCCCCAGCTTCTGGCCGACGATGCGCGCCAGCATGTCGGTGGATCCACCGGGCGGGTAAGGGACAACCCATTTGATCGGCTTGCTCGGCCAGGCATCGCTGGCCCAGGCGGCAGACCCGGGCATGATTGCAGCCGCGCAGGCCAGCGCGGCACTGAGAATGGGGCGCTTCATGTTGTCTCCTGTGGTGGAGCAGCGAGAATGCTTGCCGCCCACGCTTTCTTGGTTTATATTGTTCATCCAGTGAACGTACATTACACGTAGTGAACGGATGAAGAGTAATAGATCAATCCTCAGGTGTCTAGCCATCCTGCAAGCGTTCCGCCAGAACGGCCGTCCGACCCTGGCCGAGCTGTCACGCGCGGTGGACTTGCCCCACCCCACGGTGCTGCGATTCCTGCTGACGCTGGAGGAAGAGGGCTACGTGGCGCGCGAGGCAAACCAGTGGCGGCTCACCACGCGCGTGTTCGAGATCGGATTTGCCGCGATGGAAAGCCTGGGCGTGACCGAGGCGGTGCAGGAGCACCTGCAGCAGCTGGCCGACGCCTATTCCGGCACGGCGAACCTGGGAGAGATAAACCCCGAAGGCGTCATCATCGTCGGACGCGCAATGGCCCCGGCCGAGCGGCGCCGGCTGGTGGTCATGAACTTGCGGGTAGGCAGCGTGCTGCCGCCAGGCAGCGCGCTGGCGATGGCCCTTGCCCTGCCGGTCGGCGAATGGAGCGAGCTGGAATATCCGGAAAGCAATCAGATGTCGATTGCCGTGCCGCTGCCTGCGGTGGGGTCCAGGCAGCTGTCGCTTGGGATCTCTACGTCAATGGGCGAGGCTACGCCTGCGCGGATCAGGGAGGAGATGGTGCCGGCGCTGCAGCGCGCTGCGGGGAATGTTAGCCGGATGATTGGGTTGGCGCCGGCTTGAGGGGCGGGAATGCAGGCATCGATCACGATGGCCTGAATGCATGACAGCTAACGGCTACCTCTGTACTACCACGGTCGGCGCTTCCCGGCCGACGCCACCGCGAACAGCAGCATCGAGGGGGGATGGCTCGCTTCCTAGCGGCATCGATTTCAGCCCCCATTCAATGCCTTGACCTTCTTCAAGTCTTCCGCGCTGATCAGCCCTTCACCCCCGCACGCCCCGCCTTCACAGCCCGCTTCACGGGCACCAGCGTGGCCGCCGCATCCTCGGCCCTCTCCGTGTTGACCAACACCCCCGCCGAGACAATATAGGCCGCCGCGCTCTCGATATCCCCGCGCAGCGCCGCACATGCCGCCGCGCTGTCATGCCTGCGCAGCGCTTCGATCAGATTGTCGTGATGCTTGACCGCGACGCGCTCTTCCACGCGGCGCGATCCGGAGCGAAGGTCGTGGTTAAGGATCGGGCCGATGCGCAACCACTGCGACTCGATCATCTGCAACAGGATCGGCATGCGCGCCGCCGCGTACACGGCAAAGTGAAAGGCCTGGTTCGCGGCGATGACATCCGCGCCGTCGGGATTGCGCTTCGACATCTCGTCGGCAAACCGGCGGTGCAGTGCCTGTACCTGCATCAGTTCCTCATCACTGATGCGCTCTGCCGCGGTCGCGGTGGCGAGCCCTTCCAGTTCGATCCGGATCTTGGTGATTTCCTCGAACTGGCTGACGCTCATCCTCGGTACCCGCAGGGCACGGTTTGGCGTGAGCTCAAGCGCCTGCTCGGCAACCAGGCGATGCACCGCTTCCCGCACCGGCATGACGCTGACGCCCAGTGCGGCAGCAATGTTGCGCAGGGAAATCTGCTCGCCCGGCATCATCTGGCCGCTGATCAGCAGGTCTCGCAGCTGCGTGTAGACGTCGCGGCTGAGGGTCTGGCGGACAAGGGGCGTCACAAGGTCATTCAGGGTCATGCCGCGAAGCATAGCACATAGGGTTATTCTCTATATTTGATCTGTGATCACAGTTTTAATCTTCGTCCGGAAGGCAGGCATCGGCCTGTTCCCAGGAGGATTGGAATCATGTGGAAGGATGAATCGCTCGCCGGCAAACGCGTGCTGGTGACCGCTGGCGCGGACGGAATTGGCCTGGAGATCACGCGGGCCTTGGTGGAGGCGGGCGCCCGCGTTGCGGTTTGCGACGTGGCTGGCGACAGCCTCGAACGTGTCTGTGCGGAGTTGCCCGGCGTGGTGGCAGTCAGGGCCGATGTGTCGAAGGAAAGCGACGTCGAGGCGCTGTTCCAGGCCGTGGATGGCGCCTTTGGCGGCCTGGATGTGCTGGTCAACAATGCCGGGGTTGCCGGCCCGACTGGCGGTATCGAAGCCCTGTCGCTGGCCGACTGGGAGCGCACGCTTGCCGTCAACATCACCGGCCAGTTCCTGTGCGCCCGCGCCGCGGTGCCGCGCCTGCGCCAAGGGCGCTCGCCGTCGATCGTCAACCTGTCTTCCGCTGCCGGGCATCTCGGCATGCCGGGCCGTTCCGCCTATTCCGCGTCGAAATGGGCCGTGGTGGGCTTTACCAAATCGCTGGCGCTTGAACTGGGCGCGGATGGCATCCGTGTGAACACGGTGCTGCCCGGTGCGGTCGACGGCCCGCGTATTCGGGCCGTCATTGCCGCGAAGGCCGGGTCGCTCGGCAAGCCGCTTGAGGAAGTCACGCGCAGCTACACGTCGCAGGCGGCACTGGGCCGCATGGTGACGATGCGCGACATCGCCAACATGGTGCGATTTCTCTGCAGCGACCAGGCGGCCAATGTGCACGGCCAGGAAATGGTCGTGGACGGCCTGACCCAGGCGCTCAGCTAGCGCGCCCTGCGCATTCCGGGGGCCATCGGACATCCGCGGCCCGCAGCCAGACAACACCCGACCAAGGAATCACCATGGCCAAGCGAGCCAAAGCCATCATCACCTGCGCCCCGACCGGCGCCATCCACACGCCCAGCATGTCGCCCCACCTGCCGGTGAGCGCCGACGAGATCGCAACCGCCGCCATCGACGCGGCGCGCGCAGGGGCCGCCATCCTGCACCTGCACGCCCGCGACCCGAAGGACGGACGCCCGTCGCAGGACCCGGAGCTGTTCCGCCCGTTCCTGGCCAGGATCAGCGCCGAGACCGACGCCGTGATCAATATCACCACCGGCGGCAGCCCACACATGACGGTGGAAGAACGCATGTTGCCGGCCACGACCTTCAAGCCGGAACTGGCCTCCCTGAACATGGGCTCGATGAACTTCGGCCTGTTCCCGATGCTCGACCGCTTCAAGGAATTCCAGCACGACTGGGAGCGCGAACACCTGGAGAACAGCCGCAACCTGATCTTCAAGAACACCTACCAGGACATCGAGAACATCCTGCGCATCGGCAATGCCAACGGCACGCGCTTCGAATTCGAGTGCTATGACATCAGCCATCTGTATAACCTGCGGCACTTCCTTGACCGTGGCCTGGTCAGTGGCCCGGTGTTCATCCAATCCGTCTTCGGCATCCTGGGCGGCATTGGCCCCGATCCCGAGGACCTGATGCACATGCACCGCACCGCCCGGCGCCTGTTCGGCGATCAGTTCCGCTGGTCGATCCTGGGCGCCGGCCGCGGCCAGATGCCGCTGGCGACCATCGGCGCGGCCATGGGCGCCAGCGTGCGCGTTGGCCTGGAGGACTCACTCTGGATCGGTCCGGGCCAGCTGGCGGCATCGAGCGCCGAGCAGGTCACGCGCATCCGGACCGTGCTTGAAGCGCTGAACATCGACGTGGCCACGCCGGACGAAGCCCGCGACATCCTCGCCCTCAAGGGCGCGGCAGGCACCGCGTTCTGAACCGGCGGGGCCGCCACGGCCCGGCCCCGCCCAACCATCGAACACTGAAGACATCAACCAGGCAGAACGGCTGACGCACGGCCCCAGGGCGTGGCGCCATATCCGCCGATGGAGACTACGCACATGCAGACCGTACCCGCCTCGGGCGCGCCGCCGCTGGCCGCGCCGACAGACCGCCCGCTGACCGCACTACTGTTCCGCAAGCTCATGCCCTTGCTGGTGCTGTCCTATGTGATCAGCTTTCTCGATCGCACGAACATTGCACTCGCCAAGACCCATATCGCGGTCGACCTGAACATCTCGGCCGCGGCCTACGGCCTGGGCGCGGGTCTGTTCTTCCTCAGCTATGCCTTGCTGGAAATCCCGAGCAACCTGATCATGCATCGGGTCGGGGCGCGCTTCTGGATCACACGCATCATGGTGACGTGGGGCCTGCTGTCCGCGGCGATGGCCTTTGTCCAGGGCGAGACCTCCTTCTACATCATGCGCGTGCTGCTGGGCGCGGCCGAGGCGGGGCTGTTTCCCGGCGTGATGCTCTATCTCACGTACTGGTTCGGCCGCGAGGATCGCGCGCGGGCAGTGGGCTACTTCCTGCTCGGCGTCTGCATCGCCAACATCGTCAGCGGCCCGCTGGGCGGCGCCCTGCTGGGCATGGATGGCATGTGGGGCTTCAAGGGCTGGCAATGGATGTTCGTGCTGGAAGGCCTGCCCGCGGTGTTCCTGGCCGCGGTGGTCTGGAAGAAGCTGCCCGACGGTCCGGACAGCGCGCCATGGCTGACGCCAGCCCAGGCGCAGGAAGTCCGCAGCCGGCTGGCCGCGGAAGCCGCCGATGCCAGCGCCGGCAAAGGCGGCCACTCATTCCTGGGCGCCATGCGTGATCCGCAGGTCTGGCTGGCGATCTTCATCTACTTCTGCCATCAGATCTCGATCTACACGGTGATCTTCTTCCTGCCGGGCATCATCGGCACCTACGGCAAGCTCACGCCCGTGGAAATCGGGCTGCTCAATTCCCTGCCCTGGATAGCCGCCGCCATCGGGGCCGCATGGCTGCCCCGACATGCCAACACCCCACGGCGCGGCCGCCGCCTGCTCTGCCTGGGGCTGGTCGTGATGGCAGGCGGCCTGCTGATTGCCGCCTTCGCAGGCCCGGTGATGGCGCTAGTCGGCTTCTCGCTGACCGCGCTGATGTTTTTCGTGGTGCAGTCGATCGTCTTCCTGTTCCCGTCGTCTCGCCTGAAGGGGGTGGCGCTGGCGGGCGGACTGGCCCTTATCAATACCTGCGGGCTGGTGGGCGGGTTCATCGGACCGTCGGTGATGGGCATCATCGAACAGGCGACTGGCAGTACGCGCAATGGTCTGGTGATCATGGCGGGCTTGTTGCTGGTTGCCTGCGCGGTGGCTCCGTTTCTGCGCCAGGGGCAGGAACGCTGACGGGCTGTAAAGCGGTCTGGGCAGACCCGCTGCCTGTCACGAGCGCGAAATTCACTGGCGCAGGGCCAAGCTGTTCTTCGATGGCAGATCCCTTCAATGGATTGAGAGCGGCGAAGTACAGATGCGTTGGCCAGCAGTGTCTGGGCGCCCTGGCTACCAGACCAAAGAGCATCAGGGCACCAGGGACGTCGGCCCCCTTCCTGAAGGCCTGTACACCGCACGTCAGGATGACTTCCAGCGCTGGGAAGATACAAGTGTCTTCAACCGAGCCGCTTGCCTTCTCCGGCTCATCAACATCAAGGCCGGCCGATGGCCTGGCTGTACAACAGCCTGGGGCACACGGCGCATCGGTTTGCGGCTACACGCAGGGACCAACGTGTTTGGCCGAAGCAACTTCACGATCCACGGCAGAAGCTACCATGGCTCAGCATGGTTGCATTGACCTCACCGGTTCGATGAATTCCTTTGCCAAAGAGTTTTTGTACTATGCCAAAGACATGGAACCGGAAGTTCGCTATTAGAGCTGCCGCAGCCAGCATCCTCGGACTCTTTGCCGTGCTGATGCTGGTAGAGATATGGGGCGCCTGGACAGCCCCTGAAGAGTATCCATTCCGCAGCCAAGGACCCGCTGCGGCAATGTGGGCGTATCAATCACAGACGAACTATCTGCTATCGTGCATCGCCTTCTTGCTCGGGTGCTCACTTGCAATTTGGGCGTTGCTTGCGCAGACGCGCAGCACTTTGCTACGTTGGCTGTGTGGGCTGCCGGTGCTCATCACCTGGGCATTGATGGCATTCGACGGCACTCGACTCGACCTCTAACCGGTCACTGGCAAGCATGGCGCACAAGATCGTGGCCGCCTCTTCATCACGCATGCCATCGCTCCACCTTCGATATAACGCCTGGCTCCGTGAGTATTTCGCGGCGATTAGCGGGTGGGTGTTGAAGGAGTATTGAAGCTCCGATGGACACGGGCTGATGGCCAAAGAGCACACTAAGAGTCAGGTCCGAACACGCGACATCGAGCATGGGCTTCGCGCATCGCTTGCGCACTCAGCCGGACATGCCGCCTTCCACCGCACCGCCGATCCATTCGTGGACGAGCCCGGCAATAAGCAAGTTGTTGTCGTCCATCATCGGCAGATGCGAATTCCCGCGGATACCCATGGCGGGCAAGTCAAATTCAGTAACTCCCGCCCCCGCTTGCTGCACGGCCGACAACCACTCGTCTACCTGCCGGCGATATATCGTCCATAACGAGTTCTGCGGAATATAGTCTCCCCACAACACACAGTGAGGAATGCCGCGCAGTCGGCTTGCATCCTCCACTGCTGTCGATGGCGCACCGGCGGGTTCAACGAGGATCAGTCCCTTTACCAGTTCAGGCACCGACAGCGCGGCATGCTGAGCCAGGCGTGCGCCTTCGCTGTGCGCGAGGATCGTGCACGGGCCAACCCGTCGTATCAGTTCCACATAGGCCTCCAACGCCATGTCGCCTGTGCTGGTCCATCGCGCCACGAACTGCTTGCCCAGCTCGTCCAGCGCGTGTACCGGAAACCGCTGTCCCTGGAAGGCCTGGCGCTTCCCATTAGCAGCGTCATATCCGTCCACCGGACCAAAGCGAAAGATGTCCCACGCCTGCTCCAGCGTTCGGTGCTCCGGCATTTCCGAAACCAGGCAGGCGGGCGCCCAGGAAGCCCTGCCACGCTCCACCGCGTCGCTCACAAAGGTGTCATATCCCTTGCGCATGAAATAGTCATGCCAACCCGGACGACCATCCGGTGTGCATTCCCAGGTGGCACCGGTCATGCCGCCGCCATGCCACATCAGCAGCGGATACCTGGCCGTGGGCGCTGCCAGGGCGAATTGCTGGACATAGAGCTGTCCCACCTGATAACGCCCGTTCGGGTTGGAGACGCGCGGCTGGACGCCCGGTACCGTGGCAAGCTGCCGATGCGGCAGGTCGGCCACGTCGACTGGCCGTCCGCCGACATGAAAGCCGCGCACTGCCCTGAGCGCGATGGGCCTTGTTGCATCGATCGGGAAATCAGTAGACATGGCGAATCGCAATCAGAGCCAACGTTACGGTAATGGCGCCGCCGATGCGGGTCGCAATCTGCGCAAACGGCATCAGCTGCATCCGGTTCGCCGCGGTGAGAATGGCGATGTCTCCGGCGCCTCCCTGGCCGCTGTGGCAACCGGTCACGACCGCCACATCGATGGGATACATAGCCACGAAGCGCGCCACAAAGAACCCGCTGGCAATCATCGACGCGACCGTGGCAAACACCGTGACGACGGTCGGCACCGTGAACGCGCTCACAAACTCCTGCCACGGCGTCAGCGCGACGCCCAGGGCAAAAAGCAGCGGCCAGGTAACGATGCCGGAGAAAAACTGATACACGCCCTTTCCGCCTTGCTCCAGCGCGGGCGAGATGGCACGACCAAGCTTGGCCGCGACGATCAGGAACAGCATGGTGATCGGCGCCGGAAACGCCAGAACCCCCTGGACCAACACGCCGATCAGATAGAACACGACGATGGTCACCATGGCTCCGGCAAGGCTGACCGGATCGAACGCCGGAGCCGTTGCGGACGTCGCCTTCTCGCTCGCCTTAGTTTGCGGGCCCCGCTGCAGCACACCTTCTCCTGTGAGATGCGGAAAGCGTTTGCCCAGTACATTGAGCAGTCCGCACAGCAACACTGCCGTAAAGCTGCCGAGCATGACCACCGGAATGATCTGCGCAAACAACTCCGATTGTGGCTGTCCGGTAATCATCGCGTAACCCATGGAAAGCGGGATCGCACCTTCGCCAAGTCCGCCGGCCATGATGGGAACGACGACAAAAAAGAATGCCCGGTAGGCATCCAGCCCCATCGCCATGCCGGTCAGTGTCCCGACCGCACCCGCGACGACCGAGCTGACTGTCAGCGGCACAAAGATCTTCAGGAAGCCACCGAGAAGCACCTCCCGGTCCATGCTCACAATGCTGCCGACAACGATGGCCGCGACATAGAGGTAAAGGAAGTTGGATGCCTTGACGAACGCCTTGATCGATAGCGCAAGCGAAGGCGGAATCAGGCCGTAATGGGTCATCGCCGATGGCACCACAAACGCAAGAATCGCGGCGCCGCCCATCAGGCTGAGCATCGGCACACGGCGACCGAGTTCCATGAAGAAGAACCCACCCAACGACAATACGGCGATCGCCATCGTGAGATCCGATGGCACCTTGCCAATGGTGGCGAACCACACCACGATCGGCAGCAGCGCGAGATATACCGGCAACGGTACAACGCCAATTCGGCGATCCAGCAGGCGCCACCATTGCGCACGCAGCGCAGACGTGGGTGCCACGCGCGGCTCGGCCGCAGAGACCGGTGAGATCTCTGCGGCTGACTGGGAAAGATGATCTGGTAGCACGATGTCCTCCTCCATCTGTTCATGAACTCGGCCGCATGACGTAGCGGCTTCTGGGTCCGTAGTCTGTGGCGCATCATCAGTGCCGTCCAATATCTGTTTTGTTGGAGGGCATAAGTTCGTACTATGGCAACCTATGCAGAACGCCCGCAAACTGGACATCCCTCGCCTGATCGCCTTTATCGCAATTTGCGAAGAGGGCAGCATCACGGCCGCCGCGCGCAGGCTCGGGATCGCCCAGCCGGCATTGACCGTCACCGTGAGCAGGCTGGAGGATGTGCTGGGGACGGTGTTGCTGACGCGAGGCATTCGCGGGGTCACGCCGACCGAAGCGGGACAACGCCTGCTGAGGCGCGCGTACGAGATCGTGAATCTCGTCGAGTCCACGTTCCAGGAGCTGCAGCAGTGCACCGCCGACCCTGGCGGCGACGTTTCCCTGGGTCTGCCTTCCTCATCCGCCGCCGTACTCGCCCTGCCTCTGGTCGAACGCATCTCCATGCGCTACCCGAAAATTCGCCTGCGCCTGGTAGAAACGTTCTCTGGCTACCTGTGGAATTGGCTATCAGAAGGACAGCTTGATCTGGCGGTGGTGTTTGACCGGACCGCGACGCCGGAAGTGCAATGCGAGCCCATCGCCAGCGAGGACATGCAACTGGTAGGCCGGCCAGGGTCGCTACCAGACACAAGCACGGTGCAGGCAAGGACATTGGACAGATATCCGCTCGTGATGCCGTCGCGTCTGCACGCCATTCGGTCAACCCTGGAAGCCTATGCCGCGCGGGCGAACGTGTCGCTCGACGTTCGCGTTGAAATAGACGCCGGCCAACGGCTGATACGACTGGTGGAAACCGGTCGCATGTTCAGCGTTCTCGCCAGGAGTGCTGTGACACGGGAGATTCAGCAAGGGACGCTGGCGGCCTGCATGATCGACCCACCTATTACGCGCGCCGTATGCTTGGGACAGCGGCGCGCACGCATGGCAGATCCGGCGGTCCGCGCCGTTATCACGGAATTGGTTGCGGAGGCCAAAACCTTGATAGATACCGGCATTTGGAAGACCGCCGGAGCGGGCAATCCCTGATGCGCCGCCGTGAATGGCGGGCCTGGGATAGTGCGAATGCAGCCTCCCATTGCATCCATAACTATCCATAACCACCCATAAAGCAGCGCTGTACCCCATGTACGGCGGCCTGCAGGCAACGGCCGGCGCCGCCATGAACAGCAGCATCGCGAAAGTGATGCCTCGTTTCATCAAGGCATCTGTTTCGGCCCCTCACTGTATGCCTTGAACTTCTTCACGTCTGCCACCTTGTAGAACAGCCTCAAGGTAGCGTTCTTCGACGGTGGGATTCGGCCCACGAAGGCTGACCTCACGAAAGCGGCGCTGCCGTTTCCGTTGCTTTCCATCACACACACATACCGGCGCCCGTGCTCACGTAGCACTGCATAAGCGGCAAGGCTCGGTTCCTCAACTCTCGTGGGCTGAAGCTTTTGCACAGCAACCGCTCGCTTGATGAATCCGCGACGCGGCCCGACGAAGATGTAGTCGTTGCTTCCGCGCTTGCTGGTTGCATAGCCAATCCGAAGCTTGTTGCTGTCATCACCTCCAGGGGTAAACAGCTGGTAGCCAGACTCCGTAACCTCGTCTATCAGATTCGCATCCCCTTCAATTGGGCTGATCGAGATCGAAGTGTCAGACGATCTATCGAATAGTAGGCAACTGTCGATGATGGCCTCAGGCACCTGTTCCGCGTGAGCGGAAACCGAAAGCGCGAGGATGAGAGGCACTAGAGTAGTTCGTATCATTTGTATTCCTTGGCGCGAGTGACAATACGCCGGTCTTGGCCATAGCGCCAAAAGATCGTTCCGCCAGACATCTGCATGCCATAAGCTGGGTTTTCATTCGAACTCAATGAGCCGCTCATAGACCGTAATCACCACCATGACGACAAGTGGTGCAACACTTAGCCAGCGAAGCCGTCTCGGCACGCGGCGCAACCAGATCCCCATCATCGCGAGGCAACAAGCGGCGAGCGCAAGCCCTGCTGCAATCAGGTAGCGTCGCTGCGACTGGTACGCCCAGAGATTTGCCACCGGCCCCTCTGCGTCAAACGGATAGTGCTCGGGTGAATGCCATGCCTGCCAGGCGTCAATCGCGACCATTGCCATTACCGCCAGAAGCACGCCGGACGCCACCCACTTGATGCGCGAACGCGAGGTCAGAGTCCTTTGCACAGTCTTAGCCCTCACAGCAGACGTGCGGGCAACGGGGGTTGATTGAGATGCCTGCTTCATTGAAGAATCTTCCCTCCTCTTCAGAAGCGACATGCCCACTCGCGGTGGAACGTACTTCTGGCCTCTCGATGTCCTTCTTGTTGATTCCGAGGTGTTCAAGTAGGCCTGTCATTGAACGCGCCCGCGCTTCGGCAAGCTGGCGTGGAATACCGAGGATTTCGTTCTGACGCAGGTACATGTAGACGGTGTACCCGGCTGGAAAAGTGCGACGGGAATTGATGCGCCAATCGGCAAGGCGCTTCACCTCCGCACTGGATAGCGTGGCTGAGCCGGGCTCGAATACAGCGCTGTACTCCAGGTAGGGCGGTCGGCATGCATTGGCCGACGTAGTCGTGAACAACAGTACTCCGAGCGCGATGAAGTGCCTCATCATGGTCTCCAGTCCGGCGCCACGCACAGCTCTGGCAAATACCAAGATGTATCGAACTCTTGTGCGCGCGTCCCTAAGGCAATCCTTAAAGTTGCCCTTCTTCCGCACGCGGACGCCGGTACAATTTGCGCCGCATGTTGCTGGTCGCCGCGCGAGGTCAGCACATGCATCGCTTCGCGTCACGGCACTCTCCCAAATACTCAATGACCGCAATGCAGGAAATGAACACAAGCGCGCGCTGGCGCCGCATCGGCCTCGCGCTATCCGGCACCGTCCTTCTTGCCGATGCCATCGCATTGACGACCCTGGGCCTCTTCAACTTCGGCATCGTCCTGCCAGGCTGCATCGGCGCATCATTCCTGCTCCTGGCATGGCAATGGCCCCGCGTCGCGCACTGGCGAGCAACCAGCCGAAGCCGCCAGCAACTATGGCAAGCAGGATGGATCGCGTTCGCAGTCTGGCTGGCGACAGTGGCCGTTTTCTTCTACAAGATTCACCGCAACACCGAAGCCGCCATCCCAGGAAGCTTCCCGGCAAACGCAATCATCATCCTCGGCTCCGGCACACCAAACTGCGTCGCTTCGCCAACGTTGGTTGCGCGGCTTGATCAGGGCTTGAAACAGGCTCAGCAATGGCCGCAGGCGAAGGTTGCGGTCAGTGGTGGGCAGGATTTCGGGCTGCGGTGCCGGGAGGCCGACATCATGGCTGAGTATCTGATCGCCCGTGGGGTCGCAGCAGACAGGGTCATCCGGGAAGGGCGTAGTACCAGCACGGGGGAGAACCTGGCGTTCAGCCGGCGCTTGCTTGAAGAGCAGGGCGTCGCCGCCACCGATCCCATTGTGGTGGTGACCAGCGATTTCCATGTACAGCGGGCGGTGCGGATTGCCCGGAAGGCAGGATTCGGGGAGGTCGCCGGAGTCGGGGCTGGAACGCCGCGCTACCTTCGGTACAACGCCTGGCTCCGTGAATACTTCGCCGCGATCAGTGGATGGGTGTTGAGGGAGTATTGACTCCTGCGCAGCCCGCCCCAGCGACATCAGGCTATCGCCGTATGCGCCCTGGCCCCGACAGCGGCGCCGGAATGTCTGTGGCGAAAATGCCTTGGCCCCCTTTTGGGGGCGTCAATCAGGGCCGGAATGGCACATAGTCGCCCACGTGCCCACGAGTCGAGCGGGGCATGATCACGACGTGCCGCTTTCGGCACACGCCGGCCCGGCTCCGCGCGGTGAGCACGGGACTAGGGTGCGTGCAGCTTGTCGGGTTCGCTGACCTCGACTAGCCTGCTATCGATGTCGACTCTTCGCTGCGTTGCGATACCCATTTGATGCCAGAACGCTCGACCACCCGATATGGCAAGGCGCTGCAGCGCCTGCACCAGCTCTTCTCCCCGTTGAACCTGGCGGCGGCGGCGTGGCTGATTGCGACATGGGCGTTCGCGGCGTTTCAGCTCGTGAGCGAGCGGGACCGCTTGCTGCACGACGCGGCGGAGCGTACCCAGGCGCAGGCCCAGGCGTTCGGCGCGTACTCGAAATCCAGCATCCTGCGGCTGTCCGAGTTCCTCCTCGACCTGCGGGCCAGTTGGCTGGTCGGCCAGCCGGGATTCATCGACATGGTGCGTGAGCGGGAAAACCTGGTGGTGGACCTGTCGTTCCAGGTGTCGGTGATCGACAAGCATGGCCTGCTCATCTACTCGTCCATCGCCCCGCCCGTGCCCGGCCAGAAGGTCGACCTGAGCGGGCGCGAGCATTTCCGGGTCCATCAGAACGCGGGCGGGCGCGACATGCTGTTCATCAGCGACCCGGTGAAGGGCAAGGTCTCGCGCAAATGGTCGATCCAGTTCACGCGCCCAATCCTGCGCGCGGGCAGCTTCGACGGGGTCATCGTGGTCTCGGTCAGTCCGGAGCAGTTCGCCAGCTTTGCGCAGTCGTTCACCAACCGCGATGGCAAAGTGGCGTCGGTCATCAAGACTTCCGGCCAGGTCATTGCGCGCGTGCCGGCCATGGAGGGCACGCTGGCCAGGGCGGTCAGCAACAGGCCATACCTCGCCAGCGGGTCGCCCCAGTCTGGTAGTTATCGGGCGGTGTCGGGCTCCGAAGGCGTGGAGCGGGTCTTCGGCTATTACCGTCTGCCGGAGTTCGGGCTCAATTTCGTGGTGGGCGAGTCGGTCGGCCTGGTGCTGGCGCCCTACGAGGTCTATCGCCGCGTTGCCCTGGCCGGTGCCATTGCTTCCACGCTGCTGCTTGGCCTGTTGTACTACAGCCTGCGCCGCTCCATGGGGGAGCGACGGCGCCATATGGAGGAGATGAAGCTGGCTTCGCTGGTCTATTCATCCAGCAGCGAGGCCATGGTGGTGACGTCGCTCGATGGCACCATCATCGACGTGAATCCGGCCTTTGCCGCCGCTACTGGCTATACCGCCAAGGAGGTCAAGGGCCGCCCGGGCTATATCGTCAGCGGGGCAGGCAATGCGGCAGGGCTGGTCGAGCGCCTGCGGACCACCGTGGCAGCCAAGGGCAGATGGAGCGGCGAATTCTCGATCCGCCGCAAGGACGGCAGCGAGTTTCCCGCCTACCTGACCGTGGATACCTACCTGGCCCACGCCTATGGCGAGCGCCGCCGCGTTGCGCTGATCCATGACATAACCGAGAAACGCCAGGCGGAGGAAGTCATCCGGCACCAGGCGAATTTCGATGCGCTCACGGATCTGCCCAACCGCCGCCTGTTCTTCGACCGGCTGAGGCAGGAGATCGAGCGTTCGCGCGGCACGCAGGATGTGCTGGCGCTGCTGTTCATCGACCTGGATCGCTTCAAGGAAGTGAACGATACCCTCGGCCACGACCAGGGCGACCTGTTGCTGCTGGAGGCGGCGCGGCGCATTGCGGCATCGGTGCGCGCGTCGGATACCGTGGCGCGGCTGGCCGGCGACGAGTTCACCGTGATCCTGCCCGCGGTGGGCGATGCCGGCGTTGCCGGGGACATTGCCGAGGCCATCCTGGAGCGGATTGCCGCGCCCTACCGCCTGGCCGGCGAGCTGGTGGTGGTGTCGGCCAGCATCGGCGTGGCGACCTGGCCCAAGGATGCCGACAACGCCGAGGCCCTGCTGGTGTGCGCCGACCAGGCGATGTTTGCCGCCAAGGAGGAGGGCCGCAATCGCTGGAAGGTCTTCACCCAGGCGCTGCTGCAGGCGGAGAGGGAGCGCCTGCGCATCACGCAGGACCTGCGCACGGCGCTGGCGTCCGGGCAGTTCGCGCTGCACTACCAGCCCATTGTCGATCTGAACACGGGCAAGGTCTGCAAGGCCGAGGCCCTGATCCGCTGGGACCATCCGGTGCGCGGGCCGATCCGCCCGGCCGATTTCATTGCCGTTGCGGAGGAAACCGGCCTCATCATCGACATCGGCCGCTGGGTGCTGACCGAAGCGCTGGACCAGCTTGCGCGCTGGCAGGTGCTGCTGGGCAAGGGCTTCCAGATCTCGGTCAACAAATCACCAGTGGAGTTCTGCGCGCCTGCGAGCGGGCCCGAGTCCTGGTCCAGCATGATCGAGCGCAGGAACGTGCCGGTGGGCAGCCTCGTCATCGAGATCACCGAAGGCTCGCTGATGGAGCAGAACGCCGATGTCATGGACCAGCTCTCCCGCTTCCAGGCGGCCGGCATCGAGATCGCGCTCGACGACTTCGGCACCGGCTACTCGTCCTTGTCGTACCTGCGGCGCCTGGACATTGACTACATCAAGATCGACCAGTCCTTCGTCCGCTCGCTGACGCGGGGCCCGGACGACGTGGCCTTGTGCCGCGCCATCATCAGCATGGCGCATGCGCTGCGCATCCGCGTGATTGCCGAGGGCGTCGAGACCGAGTCGCAGCGCGACATCCTGCTGGCTGCCGGCTGCGACTACGGGCAAGGCCACCTCTTCTGTCCGCCGGTGGAGGCCAGCGCGTTCGAGGCCTATGTGAGCGCCGTGACTTGAACGCCACCGCACCAGACCGCGAACGGCGCGAGACCAGCCAGTTCGCGCCGTTTTGCTTTCAGGCCCGCGTTGCGTGGGCCTGTCTCTCGTCAGACAAACGCCTGCAGGCGGTCGGCGCTCTGGTCGATCTGGCGCAGAAAGGAGAACAGCCGTTAGGGGTGCAATGCCTCTGCGCTGGCCTTCAGGAAATCCACAAACGCCCGCAACGGCGCCGGCAAGTGCCTTCTGCCCGGGTAGTAAAGAAACGGCCCTGAGAACTTCTGCCACCAGGGCTCAAGAATCGGCTCCAGCGCCCCGCTTTCGAGATACGGCCGCAGCTTCCCCTCGAAGATGTGGATCACCCCAACGCCAGCCAGCGCCGTACTGATCGCCAGGTCGATAGACGCGGCAGGCCGGATCAGCAACCGGTGCGGAGGATCCAACCGCAACGCCTCCCCATCACGCTCGAACACCCACGGCGGCGTAGCCCCGCCGGCGAACTGCGCGCGCAGGCAGACGTGCGCGAGCAAATCGCGCGGGTGCCCCGGCCTGCCGTGCCGGTCGAGATAGCCAGGCGTTGCCGCCGTCGCGAAGCATTGCACGCGCGGCCCGATCGGGATGGCGACCATGTCCTGCTCAAGCCGCTCTTCGTAGCGGATGCCCGCGTCGCAGCCGATGGCCAGCACGTCGACGAATCCATCCTCGACCACAACCTCTACGCGGATGTCGGGGTAGGCCTCCAGGAACGGCGGCAGGATGTCTGGCAACACCGTCCACGCGGCGCTCGATGGCACATTCAGCTTGAGCGTGCCGGACGGCTTGTCGCGGAAGGCGTTCAGGACGTCCAGCGCGGACTCCATCTCGCTGAACAGCGGCGTGAGCCGCTCGAGCAGGCGCAGCCCCGCTTCGGTCGGGGCGACGCTGCGCGTGGTGCGGTTAAGCAGGCGCAGGCCCAGCTTCGACTCCAGGCGGCGCACGGCGATGCTCAGGCTAGACGCCGAGACGCCGCCGATCCGCGCCGCATCCCGAAAACCCCCGGCGCGGGCCACCGACACGAACGCGGCCAGATCATTGAATTCCATGTCAGTGTTCAAATTTTGAAACAGCCCATTCAATCTAGGCCGGATTATCAAACACTGCAACGCCAAACATACTGGCGCCACCTGTTCAGCCAAACCGAATCAAGGAGAGCGCCATGTCCCCCACGTCCCAACCGCACCGTCCCGCCACCACCTACACGCTTGCCGGCCGCACCGTGAACCGCATGGGCTACGGCGCCATGCAGCTCGCCGGGCCCGGCGTGTTCGGACCACCGAAGGATCGCGCCGCAGCCATCGCCGTGCTGCGCGAAGCCGTCGCGTCCGGCGTGAACCACATCGATACGAGTGATTTCTACGGCCCGCACATCACCAACCAGCTCATCCGCGAAGCCCTCCATCCTTACCCGGATGACCTGGTGATCGTCACCAAGGTAGGCGCCCGCCGCGGCGAAGACGCCTCGTGGCTGCCGGCGCTTGAGCCGGAGGCCATCCGGCAAGCGGTCCATGACAACCTGCGCAATCTGGGTGTGGAGGTGCTGGATGTCGTCAACCTGCGGCTCATGGGGGATATCCATGCGCCGACGGAAGGCTCAATCGAAAGGGAAGTCACTGCGCTGGCCGAGCTGCAAAGGCAGGGGCTGGTCCGCCACATCGGGCTGAGCAACGTGACATCGGCGCAGGTGGCGCGGGCGCGGAAGATTGCGCCGATTGTCTGTGTGCAGAACCAGTACAACCTGGTGCAGCGCGGGGATGATGCGCTGGTGGATGAACTGGCGGAGCAGGGGATTGCGTACGTGCCGTTCTTTCCGCTTGGCGGGTTCACGCCGATTCAGTCGGCGGGATTGTCAAAGGTGGCGGAAGGGATCGGGGCCACGGCGATGCAGGTGGCGCTGGCCTGGTTGCTGCATCGGGCGCCGAATGTGTTGCTGATTCCGGGGACTTCGTCGGTGGGGCATTTGAGGGAGAACCTGAAGGCGGGGGAGGTTGTGTTGACGGATGCCGTGCTGGCGGAGCTGGATGCGATTGGCGGAGCAAGGCGCGGGCATGCGGTTGCGTGAGCGCCCTGATAGCGATCAGCGGTTGGATCTTTAAGGGGTATTGAGGCTTCAGTTGGTTGCACTTCACAGTGCCAGAATCAGAACGGCGCGAGGCCAGTTGGCTCGCGCCGTTTTGCTTTCAGGCCCGCATTGCGCGGGCCTGCCCTTCGTCAGACAAGTGCCTGCAGGCGGTCGGCGCTTTCGATGAGCTGTTGCCTGAGCGGCGAAAGCAGGGCGTGTAGGCCGATGCATTCGGGGATGCTGTCGCTCTGCAGGTCCAGCAAGGTCAGGGCGGACTGAAGGCCCGCGCTGACGCGAAGGATGTCATCAGTGACTTCGAGGATGTGGTCCTCGAGGGTGACGGCCTTGCTGGGTGGGGGCGGGGTAGCTTTGGCTTGGCGGCGGAACTGAGCGCGGTCGGCTTTGGCCAGGTTTTCGGCTAGTTGGACTTGTTTTTGGGCGAGGGTGGGCTCTTGGGGAGCCGGGGTGGTGCTAGTCATTGCGACCTCCGTGTGTAAGAGATGGAGGCCCGCCGTCCGCTGTCAATCGGGTGGGCGAGCACGAGGCAGGGTTGACAGACCGGTACACACAAACCGGCGAGCCCGAAGGGCTCCCCCGCCGCGGCCCGCCCGTATAGGCGTGCGTAAGCGAAAGACGAGAGGATACCGCTTCGCGGCTCGTCCGGTGTGTTGGTCAGGCTGTCAAACCCGGTCGACCATTGATATGGCGACACCACCAGTTTTCAACGGCAGTTCGCACGGAGCAATGCACCGAACTCTCAAAGCGTCATTCGGGTCGTTGTAAGCAAAGCCCAGCATGGGCCTTTCAGATCCTTCTGCGCCTGCCGCACTTATATGAGTGAGGCGCCGACATCCAACGTTGGGACGCAAGGCCGTCCCTGTATGCCAGCTCATAAGCGCCCCTGCTACCACATTGCGTGACCAGCATATCCCTGGAAGGCGGCGGGCGCCGCGAGATTTACTTTGCGGCCAACTTCAATTTATAGTCTTCAATAACTTTGACGACGCGATCGAGGATTTGCTTAAAATTGCTGAAATCAATGGATTTAGCATTTTTTTCGACGACGTGCGTGGCAAACGCTGCCTTGCCATAATGCACTTTGTCGTCGCCGCTGTTGCTCTTGTTGAAAGTTTTTCCATTTAGGACTGTTTTGAGCGTCGCAGCGTCGAAGAAATCTTCAATGTCCGTAGGAGTTTTGCCCGGACCAAAGGGCGTTGGCACGACATATAAATTTCCGGTGACGTGAATAAAGTCTGCCATGCCTGCAGGCTTCTTCTTTTTTGTCACCCCTGCAATAACTTCGTAAACCGAGTGGGAGCCTGAGTCATTATCGATGATAATGATTGTCGGATGCTGAGGGGGTGGTGCCTTAAACCACTTTTGCAAGTCATCATGATAGTTTTTAATTAACTTGCAAATCCCATGGACTCCCCCGCCAAGGTCTGTGATTGAGCTTGTGCGGCGCTCTATGTGCTTGAAAAATTTTACCAGCAGTTCCGGAGATTTGCCGGGAGGCAATTCAGCGAGTTGAGGGTAGTTGGCTGCCAAGCTACGAATTGCGCAGCGTAGATAGATGTTGTCGGTCTTCCCCTCGCAAACGATAAACGGCACTTCCGGGGCATAGAATTTGTCGAAATAAATGAAGCGACGAAAGAGCGCAAGGCGGCCAGGCGTTGCAAAGGGCGGCAATCCATTTTCTTCGCGCAGCTTGTTATTGAAGACATCCACCTGATCGATGTATGCGAGCATTCCGTGGAGCTGCCGTCTTTGGCCTGATACCGTCATAGCCACGGAGTTGCCATCCTTGTCAATTACAACTCGTTTAAATTCGAATTCTCCGGTCTTAAATAGTCGGGAGACCATGGCTCGTACGGTATTGCGATAGGCGGCCGGAACGTTCACCTTGCGATTAACAGTAAGCCCCGTAACTTCTTGCCGCGAGTCGAAATACTGCATGCGAGTTTTTTGAGGATTTATGCTAAACCCACACCTTGAAACTAGCTTGAGCAATTTCTCGCCGGGTTGCCATTCATGGTTGGCAGCTTGGATAGCAACTTTCTCAGGAAAGGCTTGCTTGTTCGTACTAAAGGTTAGGTCATCTGCGTAACGCGTATATGTTATGCCCTCTATCTCAGCTAACCGCGCCAAGAGAATGTCCATGTGATGTGCAATCAGATTTGAAATTACAGGCGAACATGGGCTGCCTTGCGGAAGCTTATTCTCATGGCAAGCAATTTGCGCCAGCACTGTCGCAACTGCAGGCGGTAGATTGAAATTCTTGTTTTTTAAGAAAAATCCGCGGACGCGACCGAAGTTGATTGAGCCAAAGAAGTCATGCAGGTCAACGTTAAAGACAAAACGGCGAGATATATGGGCGCGCCCGTTTGTCATGATGGTGCGCCCGCGCTTGAAGCCATGTGCTATTCCAGGGCGTTTTCCGTCATCAGCATGTCCGTGCGCAGTACTAATTTCCGACAGACAGTCCTGCAGTATCTGTGATAGGCGATACTGCAAGAGCTTTAATCGAGACTCAGGCGCAAGTATTTCCCGCTGGCCTCCATAGCGCTTAGGAACGTGAAACTTGGTGTATAGCGAACCTTTGGCCTTCACATAAAGCTGATTGGAAAGCACCTTCGGTTGTACTTGAAGTAAGGAGGCGATGTCTCTAAGAGACTTTGCTGCTTGTAGCTTTTCGAGCGTCGACATGCTCAGAAGAATAAAAGAGGGGACCCATGGGCACTCTTACGCGAACGAAGCAAGCGTATAGCCGGATCGTTATAGAGGATACCGAGGAGCATATCCCGGGACATTTATTTCACATGCCATGAAACATGGCAAAAAATCTGCCCATAGGGTCCAATCCAACTTTACCACATTGACGGGTTCACAGGAGTGAAACTAGTCAGCAAACTCAAGCGTGCCTTGAGCCCTCGCGGGATCGTCTGGCAGATCGTCCACGGACATGGCCTTAAGTCCAATGGAGGATGCAAACTTCAGTAGGGCCTTGTCGTCAGAATAAATGCATACCGCAAGTCGGCTGCGCGCGATTGCCACGATCTGGTGATCAAACTTAACCTTGCTCCACGGGGCATTCTTCTGGCTGCCTTTTTTATTCCCATTCGCTAACGCTGACCGAATGCTAAGAGAGCACTCGATCGCTGCCTTTTGGTCAAAGGGCACAATCTCAAAGCCTGCAGAACGATCGAATTCATCAGCCAGGTTTGGGGCATGCACTAGCACTTCCGCCAAGGCCGGTGAGGGAATCAGAATCTTGGTCCTCGTTTCACGAAGTGATCGGACGAGGTAGTCCAAGCGGTCTTTCTTCGCCCTTTCTGTAGCTTTGGGCGTGAGAAAGCTGATCAGGATGCCAGCGTCGAAAACGACCATCAACTGTTTCCTCGAATTTTTTGATGCTCTCCTATGGGGTCATCCAAATCCGCCCACCCGTTTTCGGGGTGGATTGCGATACGGGCAAGTACGTCCTCTGCCGGCGTATCGTCAAGCTCCTCAAAGTGAGCAATGTGAAAGCTCATGAGGTTCCACCGAGCGTCGGGTGAGCGCTCCCAGACGCCCTGCCCATGGATCCGAACTGGTTTCCCCAAGTAATACTTGATCAGAGCTCGAGCGGTGTCCGGTGTAGCGTCAATGCCTTTGAGAATTGTCTGACGGTCAAGGGATTGCAACCAAACTGGAATTGTCCGATCCGTTCCACCGATCCGGATCACAACGCCGTCCAAAGATCCTGCTTCTTTCACCCGATATTGCTTTTCATCTGGGATGTCGCGTCCAAGAAACTTGATGTAGACAACATTGCCCGATCGTAAGGTCGCCTTGGCGTTATCGGCTTTCAATAGGCGATTGATGGCGTCAAACGGCTTCCGAATATCGTCTGGCGCGTCGGCAGAATGTGCGAGGCGTAAGCGGCTCTGGACTTTGGGGATCGCGGGGAAGTCGATCTTTGCTTGGGGAATTGCGCTGCCTTTGCGAACCTTCTCAAAGTGCACGTGCTCGTGACTACCAAGCAAGTCGGCGAGCTGCGTCAAATACTCCGCCAGCCGCGACATCGGAAGAGTGTCGGGCGTAAAGGCGTCAATGCGAAGTTGGACGAGTTCAGGCTTTTCCATGGCGAGTGCGCAGGAAAATTATACCCGGGGAGGGAACCAAGAGGAGTGCCGTCACCAGCCTGCCCTACGTAAGTAGTAGCGCTGTCGACAGTTCGTTGACAGTCAAGACGAACAAGGGGTTACGCTTGCGCGTAACCCCTTGAAAATATTGGTGGCGAATCAGGGACTCGAACCCCGGACCTGCGGATTATGATTCCGTCGCTCTAACCGACTGAGCTGAAAGGACTTTTTCTCAGGTCGGTTCACCATCTGGCAGAATAGCCGCTGACGTGTGTGACACCTTGGTGTGAGTCAAGATTAACGTCTTGATACCAAGACTAACACGCCGGCACCGCGGCAGTGACCCTTCCCGGTTCCACAATATGAAAAACAGAGCATCGCCTTCTGACGGGAGAATGGTGAATGATCGGAACCAACGAAGCCTTCTCGCGGGTCAAGATTGACTCGTTACTTGCCGAGCAAGGCTGGAATACGCAAGACCCCAACGCCGTTCGCTTCGAGTATCCGCTGGCCGACGGCAAACGCGCGGACTATGTCCTCTGCGACCGGCATGGCCGGTCTCTGGCGGTAGTGGAGGCGAAGAGGTTCTCCGTGAGCCCAGGTGACGCTGCTGCACAGGCCAGGCAATACGCTGAGCAGCTAGGCGTGCCCTATGTCTTTCTGTCGAATGGCATTGAAATCCAATTCTGGGACTGGCAGCGCGACGCCTTCCCGCATGCGGTGAAGACTTTCTTCAAGCAGGATGACCTGGAGCGCCGCACTGCCAGCCGCTTGCTGAGACGTGACCTGGGCGCCGTGCCGGTTGATCGACAGATTGCGGGGCGCGACTACCAGGAAGCGTGTATTGACACTCTTTGCCGCGAGACCGACCTGGGGCGGCGCAAGCTGCTGGTCGAGATGGCTACGGGCACCGGCAAGACGCGCACGGCAGCCGCCTTCATCAAGCGGTTGTTTGAAGCCAATGCCGTCACGCGAGTGCTGTTCCTGGTCGACCGCATCACGCTCGCAAAACAGACGGAAGACGCCTTCGCTGAGTATCTGCCGGACTACCCGGCCTATGTGCTGCGCACCGGGCGACGCTTCCAGGACGAGAAGCACATTACTATCACCACGCTGCAAAGCATGGTGAACCTATATGCGGACTACTCAAGCGGCTACTTCGATCTGATCATTAGCGATGAGTGCCACCGCAGCATCTATGGCAAATGGAGTGGTGTGCTGAAGCACTTCGACGGGTTACAGATCGGCTTGACAGCAACCCCCTGTGTAGCCGGCGAAATCGAAGCAACCGGCGATGCCGAGGATGGCGCCTTCGTGCGAGACACTCTGCGATTCTTTGAGGTCGAGGCGCCTAATTTTATTTACAAGCTCAAGGATGCCATCCGAGATGGCTACCTGGTCCCATATCAGATCTACCAGGCGAAGACCGTCAAAACTGCTGCAGAAGGCGGCTTCGAGGTGCAGCGCGAGGAACTGGACTGGTCGGCAATGGATGAAGCGACCCGGGCGGAGTTTGAGCTGCTGTTTGGCACGGCCAAGTCAGTGGTCATCGATCCTGCGGCCCTGGAGCGACGGTTCACCATACCGGAGCGCAATCGTGCCATCGTGCGTGAGTTCCGGCGGGTGCTGGACGAGGGCTACGTTGATTATCGTGGCGTGCTGCGCAAGCCATTGATCGGCAAAACAATTGCCTTTGCGGTGACCAAGCGTCACGCGGAAGCCCTGGCGCAACTGTTGGATGCCGAGTTCGCGCACTTAAAGCCATCCCCGGACGTGCGTTTTGCCGACTATGTAGTTTCCGGCCAGGGCGCGGACGATACAGTGGACGGCATGACGAAGATCAAGCGGTTCAAGAAAGAGAAGTTCCCGCAGATTCTCGTATCGGTGAATATGCTCGATACGGGCTTCGACTGTCCCGAACTGGTCAATCTGCTGTTCGCACGCTTCACACGTTCATCCATTCTTTATCAGCAGATGCGGGGACGCGGCACGAGGAAGGCGAAGAACAAGCCGATCTTCACCATGTTCGACTTCGTTGGCGTGTGCGACTACCACGGCGACAGCGAAGAATACGCACAGGGTGGGGTGGTGGTAGAGCGGCCGGCAGCGAAAAGGAAATACGAGCCGCGACGCTTGCTATCGTTGGACATCAACGATCATATTGATCCGACCACGCGTGAGTGGATCACGGTGGATGAGGACGGCAATATGGTCTTCCCGGAAGCCTCTGAGCAGCGCCAGGCCGAACTGGGCGCCCGCTTCGAGGCGTGGCTGCTTGCCCAAGAGGTGGATCCCGGTGAGGAAACCTGGCTGCGGATGATTGGTAGTCAGTTGCGCGCCAACGCGGACACGCTTGATGAGTTCACGCTAGGACATTTCGCGTTTCACCCCTTCTCGCAGTTGGGCGGGGTGTCGCAGGCGATCCGAACCTTCGGATCGGAAGATCGGATCGAGGCACTGCTGACGACTTTGAATGCGGCCGTCTTCTGCGATACTAGCGCCCCTACGGCGGACGGGGACGGCACTCAGCCGCCCGCAGCCCCCCTACATTGAACGTTTTGGAGTTTGTTCTATGCCATTGACCCCCGACATGCGGCGGTCGATCGACCAGATTCGTGACTACCTGTTCGGCGGAGGCTACCCCGATCCAGTTAGCAATGCGGAGCAGTTGTCGTTTCTTTTCTTCTTCTACCTTCTAGAAGGCATCGACAAAGAGAATCAGCAGCGCGCCAAAGTGCTGAAACAGGCCTACGTGAGCCTGTTCGATGGGGAATGGACGCTACGCAACCCTTTGAATGCGCTCAACAAGAAGGACAAGACCATCCCGCGCGAGCGTCTGCGTTGGTCCGTGTGGGCCAAGGGCATGGCGGGCGAAGCTCTGGTGCGCTTCGTGCGCGACGAGGTGTTTGCCTTCGTCAATGAACTGGGTGAGGGTGCCGCGCACAACTTTATGCGGGGCGCGCGTTTGAACATCGACGAGCCGACCGTGCTGGCTCAGGTGGTTAGCCTTGTGGATGGGCTGCGGCTTGACCAGGCTGATGCAGATACCAAAGGGGATCTGTTCGAGCACGTGCTGCGGCAGATCAAGCAGGCCGGTGAGCTCGGCCAGTTCCGCACGCCACGCCATATCATCCGTGCGATCGTGCAAATGATCGACCCGCGCGTGGGCGAGACCATCTACGATCCAGCCGCCGGCACGGCCGGATTTCTGGTGGCTGCCTACAACCATATCCGGCTCGCCAACTCGTCGCCCAAGCTCATTCAGGAGGTGGAATTGGATGGCAAGCGCATGCAGCGCGGGCTGGGGGATCGATTATCGGCGGCACAGAACACAGCGCTGCAAAACGCGACTTTTTTCGGCAATGATGTAGACCCGAAAATGGTGCGCTTGGCAACGATGAATCTGACACTGCGGGGACTGCCCAATGTGCCGATTCTGCTGCGCAATGTCCTGACCACCACGCTGGATAGCGAGCGTAAGGCGGAGCTGGGGCAACCAGCAGAGGGCTACCACGTGATTCTCGCCAATCCACCGTTCTCAGGGCGGGTGGATAAGGACCGCATTGTAGATGACGTGAAGGTTGGCACCTCGACGGCAACTGAGCTGTTGTTCCTCAAATACATGATGGACAGCCTGCGGTTTGGTGGACGCTGCGGCGTGATCGTGCCCGAGGGAGTGCTGTTCGGGTCGACCGGGGCGCACAAGGAGTTGCGCCGTCAGTTGATCGAGAACAACAGGGTGGAGGCGGTGCTGTCGCTGCCCGGTGGTGTGTTTCAGCCGTATTCCGGCGTCAAGACCTCAGTGTTGTTCTTCCGCAAGGGTGGCAGCACTGAGCGAGTGCTGTTCCTGCATGCCGACGACGATGGCTACAAGCTGGATGCAAATCACGATACGCCGATTGACGCCGATGACCTAGCAACGCTGATGGCGACCTTTGCCGCGCGCGAGGAGCGGTGGGGGGAGTGGCATTCGCGCGAATTCGAGGTCGAGTGGACAAGCAAATGGTGGTTCGCTGATTTGGCTGCTTTGCGATCCAATGAGTTTAATCTTTCGGCGGCACGCTACCGACCGATGAGCCAGACTCAGGTGGAGCACCGTGATCCACGCGAAATCTTGGATGAGCTTGCTGCGATTGAGTCTGAGATCGCCGAGGAAATTGAGGCATTGCGTGCAGGTTTGGCGGAGCAGTCCGCATGACAGAAGCACGTCTAGTCAGACTTGGTGACATTTGCCGGCAAGATCGAAAATCGATAAAGCCGGGAGAGTGTGGGGAACTGCGATACATCGGGTTAGAGTCGATCGAGGCAAACACCGGACTGTTTCAGAGTGGCGAGCTATCTAAGACGCCTGAAGTGCCGCAAGCGAATAGCTTTCGATTTGGTCCACAGCATGTCCTCTATGGAAAGCTACGGCCATACCTCAACAAGGTCGGGTTGCCGGATTTTAATGGGAAGTGTTCCACCGAGATCATCCCATTGGTGCCATGCGAGCCCCTAGATAGACGCTATCTTGCATATTTCTTGCGCTCGCCCCTAGTCGTTTCTCGTATTTCAGAGAAAGCCGCTGGTGCTCGTATGCCACGAGCCGATATGGGCTTCATTTTCGACTTGCCATTGCCGTTGCCCAGCCTTGCCGTGCAATGCAAGATCGTTGATCTTTTGTCCAGAGCTGACGGTATTGTGCGGCTGCGACGGGAGGCGCAGAGGAGGGCAGCAGAACTGATTCCAGCGTTTTTCTCGGATATGTTTGGATCGTTGCCTCGTTCCGAGTTCAGAAAATGTGGGGATGTCTGCGAATTCATCACAAAAGGGACGACGCCAAAGTCTGCTGATTTGTCGAGTGATTATCAAGTCGGACGCGTTCCGTTCCTGAAGGTCCTTCACATTACAGACAATGGCAGCATCCATTTTGCCAAGCAGCCCGCCTATATTTCCGAGGAGCTACATAGGGGGGCACTGGCTCGGTCAATTGTGAGGCCGGGCGATGTGCTGATGAACATTGTTGGCCCGCCACTCGGCCGAATTGGAGTTGTTCCCGATACGTATCCGGAGTGGAATGTAAATCAGGCTCTTGCCATATTTCGCGCAAGGCCTGGATTGCATCCACACTTCTTACTTCATGCGCTGCGAAGCCCTCTGGTGCTACCCGAAATTCTGAAGTTGCCTGTTGGTGTTCGTCAGTTGAACATCAGTCTGGAGCAGTGTCGGAAACTTGAGATTCCGCTGCCGAGTGCTAACGTGCAGGAGGCGTTTGCCAAGAAGGTTGATCAAGTAATGGCCTTGCAGCGACTACAGCATGAAGCGATCGCGGGCGCGGAGGCTGTTTTCTCCGCGCTCTTGGCGCAATATTTTGGGTAGCGCTTGGCTACTAGGACCGTCTCGCCTCGATTACCTTCTTTCGCTTCTCGATTGAATCACGCCATTCTTCAAGGGCCTCAATGTCACACCGTAGCTCGTCCGGATGCGGTGTTGGCAGGTTAGCTGCTGCGGCCGGGTCGTGGGCGAACTTGGAACTCTTGGTCATGCCAGCGTGAACGGTGGAGTAGTCGTCATCCTCGACGGCGACATAGCGAAGCATTTGGGTGGATATTCCCTCCCCGAAACGGGTGACGACGCCTTGAAACAGAACTTCTTCAACGCCGCGTTCCCACGCCAGCCGCAGATGATAGTAGGCATCCCGCGATAGACGCCGCGCTTCTTCCTCTTCGCCGGCCTTGTGTGCTTTCGCGACTGTCTCATGCATTACCCGCAAGGCCTTTACGCGTTTCGACGTGCTGAGCGTGTCAAACGGTAGTCGGTCGGTAGGCACGCCGTACCCTGCAGCACTCTTGCGAATGCATTGTGCCAAGTAGCTCGCGCCGGCGTTATCGGCTTCCTGTTCGAGGATGCATAGGAAGTAAATGTCGTGAGTGAAAACAATTACCTGTCGCCGGGTGGCCTCAATCGCCAGGCGCCGTGCAACATGCCAACGACGCCGATGATCTAAAGAGGAGACAGGGTCATCAAAGATGAGCCCACCGTTGCCGCCTCCGAGACCAACTTCCGTGAGAAAGGCGGCAATCGCGATCGCTCTTTGTTCGCCTTCACTGAGGATGGATTCTGGCGAACCGCCGCCAGGATGCTCAAGGGCCAGTTTGAATTGTGTCTTGCCTTGCGGAGAGGCATTCTTCATAACCACCTGAAGCTCGTGGACATCAAGCGCACGTAATTCTTCATTGAGAATACGAGCGACCTCTGGCGTCGCCATGATCTTGGTAAGCTCTGTCGCCTTACGGGAGATGCCCATGGTGGCGGTCGCGTTGGAGCATGCTTGCAGTCTCTTGGATAGGGCGAACTTTCCGATAGCCTCGATTACGCTTGCCTTCATGTCTGCGAGTTTCTGTCGCGCATCGAATTCGGCATGCTCGGAGGCCAATTGAAGTCTGGTCTTGGCGTCCCCCGATTGCTCAAGCGCCTGTGCCTCTGTTACGAGGCGTGTTCGAATTGCCTCCAGAATCTCACGGGGGTCGTTGGGAAGCACAGGGACTGCGAGCCAGTTTCCATCGGCCTTGGTGGCATTGAGCACGGCCGATCGCCGAGCAATCAGAACGTCTTGCAGCGCACGACAGGCTTCTCCTGAAGTGGCTAAGCTCTCTTCCAGCTCCTGGAACAGGGGCTGGTCAATGCGCAGATCGAGGGTAGCCTCCTCAATTTCACGATATGCGGCAATAGCGTTTTGTCTGGCTACCCTGGCGGCCTTCTCAGCGGCTTGTTGAATGAAGGCGTCAAACGCTAGGAGCTTGGCTGCACCATCAGCACCTAATGGGTTCTGACACAGTGGGCAGGAAGATTCGGGGCCTAGATGGGGAAAAATCTTATGAGGGTGGGACTCCGCGGCGAACGTCCTAGCAGCCTCAAAGAGAGTCTTCCATGCTTCGCCGCCAGTGCAAGGCAGCAAGCCAGGTGTTTCCCTGAAAGTATTTGCGGCAAGCTCTGCGGCTGCCTTGGTAGCGCGAGCGTTGTCGACGTGTTCTTTGAGGGCTTTTACCTTTGCCTCGTCAATTATCGCAATGGCATCCTTAACTCGCTGGACCAAGCCGGCAATTCGGCTCGCACGGTTGCGCAGGTTCTGTGCCTTTTGCTTCGGATCTGCTTCCGCAAGGGTCTTGGCCAGGATGGCCAGCCGTTCATTCTCTGCATCCGACAAATTCGCGAGCGCCTCAACTTCGTCAATTTTGGTGCGGTGTGACAGCGTGGAGAGCAACTTGCCGACCGCCGTCGAGGCTTTGCTAAGGGTCGCGAACGGGGCGGTATTCGGCGTAGCGGCTGCGAGGTCCTTTCCACACATTGCACGCAATTTTCCGCAGGCGCTAACCAAGCCTTCGAGAATGTCTAGTCCATAGGGTGAATATGCGAAGTCTCCTTGGTTGTCGACGTATGCGCGCGCGCAATGGGAGTCAAAGATGGAGAGCGCCGACAGTTGCTCGGGCGCTTCTTGCCCATTGGTCCATTTGACCTGTAGGGGCATACCATCAATAAGCAGGTCAAACGTGGCTTGCGCAGAATTCTTCTTTCCGGCTGCTTCCTTAGCGTTGGGCAAGATCGGCTCACGCTGGTCGCGCGCCCGACAGGCCTTCTTCAACACACGGGAATAACCAGATTTTCCTGCTCCGTTTGGACCATAGATAATGGTAAGTCCGGTCTGACTAATGGAGAGGTCTTGGTTCTCGGCCAATGCATTGACGTTGAACAAGTTCTTGATTCCGGCAAGCTGCACGCGCCGGTTCGACGCTTGAGGCGCGGCTACCTGCGCTGCCTCAAGCTTTGCAGCCACTCGATTCTTGGGATCGGGTATTCCATGCTCAGCCTTTAGTAAGGCATACAGATCCTCGTAATCGTTGTCGTCAAGGTCCCCCTTAGCATAGAGCTGCGTGATGGCATGCTGTTGCCAGCCTGGCAGTCCTTGGGACCACTTTTGAATTTCCAGCAGTATCGACAAAGCAGACTCCCCTTGGAATAGATATCGCAGCTTGTCCCCGCCGAGCCGGTCTTATGCGGGAAGGCACCGGGTTGAGCGGTATGAGGCTGCCGAAAAGCATATTCCGCCATTGCTGTGCAGGGAATCCGAAAGATGGGTGGTATGTCGTTGTGTTCGATCTCGGCTTCATCTGGAGATAAGCGAGTGGCAGCTCGCGCTATGCGAGCGCTCGCTTACACGAAGGGGAACTAACTTGAGGGGAGTGCGGACGACCGGTCAATGTCCAGACACCGCATCTGCTCCCGGTTCCCGTCCACTCAGCTGCTTCCGCAAGGCATCGACGTCGACAGGGTCAAGCGCGAACCACTCCCCCTCGAGCCGCTTGGCGTGGTAAAGGGCATGTAGCCGGGCCTCCTCAGCAGAGTGGTCTGCGCACCAGCCGGCTGCCACCAACTCAATGGGGAAGGGCAGCTTCACGCCGAAGAGCCGAAGGCGATCGGGGAGGCGACGTGACTTGCCGATCTTGTAGCCGTGCGGCGAGCTGATCAGGTAGACATGGCCTGGGTCGTCGCGATCGGGGCGGTTCGCGCTTGATCTGCCTGCGGCTGCTGAGCGTGTCCCACGCTGGGAGGGGGCGTCCACTGGCATCGGCGGGGCGCCTTTGACGTCCGCGAGCGCCTCCTCGCAAATGACCGCAAGCATGTAGCGATCGACTACCGTGTCGGCGAAGCGAAACTGCGGCTTGGTTGCCCAGAACTTCTTCCCGAAGCTCTGGGGGCGCAGCTTGACGTCCGCCTGGGCCCACGCGACCGTAGGGCTTTCGCCGACGGTCGCCACGCGGCCGATGAGCCGGACCAAGCCCAACTCGCGGGCGGCGTCCCAGCGGCCCACCAAGACGTGGTCACCGATCCGCAAGCGCGGGGCCAGTTCGGCGGCCCCCGTCGGATCTGCTCCAGCAAGCCCGCGCGATGCCACGATGGCGGCTAGCGCAGCCTCGTCAACATGGTTAAGCCGGAAGAAGTTCAATGGCATATGGGCTCCTATGGCGCGGCACCGAGACCTTGGAGATGGTCCGGCTTCTGGGGGCGGAGTTCTGTCTGGCCACCCACAAAGGGCGCCCACCCGGTAGGCCAGCACCCGGCGGCTGGCCCAGTCCACCACAGCCGTCAGGTACACAAAGCCGCGCGCCATCGGGATGTAGATCGTGTCCAGCGTCCACACCTGGTTGACCCGGTCGATCTTCCGTTCGCGCAGTAGATACGGCCAGATCTTGTGCGCCGCGTGCTTGCGGCTCGTGTTCGGCCGGCGATGCAGCGCCTCGATGCCCATTCGCTTCATCAGCGTGCCCACGTGCCGACGGCCGACCTGGATGCGCTCTCGCCGCAACAGGCGGGCCAGCATGCGTGCGCCTGCGAAGGGATGCTCCAGATGCAGTTCGTCGATCCAGCGCATCAGCTTCAAATCCACGTCGCTGACCGGACGCGGCTGGTAGTAGGCGCTCGATCGAGCAATGCCTACCAGCTTGACCTGGCGACTCACCGGCAGCGGGTGCTCACGGTCAATCTTCGCTTTCCGCTCAGCAATCCCGCCTTGCTGAGCGCGCCTTCTAAAAAATCATTCTCCAGCGTCAATTGGCCGATCTTTGCATGTAGCGCCTTCACGTCCACCGGCGGCTCGGCCGCGGCCTTGGTTTTGCCGCCGAACACGTCCGCGGCATGCTCCGCCAATTGCTGCTTCCACTCCGTGATCTGGCTCGGGTACACGTCGTACTGCAGGGCCAGCTCCGCCAGCGTCTTGTCGCCCTTGAGCGCGGCCATGGCCACCTTGGCCTTGAAGGTCGCGGAGTGGGTCCGTCTGCTTCGTTTCGTCATCTTCTGGGTCCTTTATGCCCGCCATTATGGCTGGCTCAGACCCCAGCTATTCCACTTAGCCGACTGTCCGAATTTCCGCCACCACCTCTCCGGAACATGAACATCGTTCCATGTCGCGACCGCTGCAGGAAATCGCCAGCCACAAGGCCTCCGTGTGTGACACCTTCAGCAGCAATACCAAAGCAAAAAGCCGCGAACCCTTGCGGGATCGCGGCTTTTCAAATAGATGGTGGCGAATCAGGAGCTCGAACTCGGCACAAGACTTACTGGAGATTCCAATTCTCGGCACCGATCGAGGTTTCGCAATAAAACGAGCTGAGTCCGGGTAGTCTCACTATTTTTGCATCCCCAGTCTCACAAAAGGTGCCCTAGTCTCACGAATTCCGTTTCCCCGCATCATCCGACACGATCAAACATCAATATTCCTTGCCACCAACGCATTAGATTCGATGAAGTTCCTACGCGGCTCCACCTCATCCCCCATAAGGGTGGTGAATATCTGGTCAGCTGCAATAGCATCCTCAATCTGCACCTTCAGCAGCCGTCGTTGGGTGACATCCAGCGTAGTCTCAAACAGCTGCTCCGGGTTCATCTCCCCCAGCCCCTTATACCGCTGACGAGAAACCCCACGCTCCGCCTCCGAAAGCAACCACTGCATCGCCCCATGGAAGTCATTGACAGTCTGATCCCTCAGCTTGTCCCCTTCCCCGCGCTGCACCTTGGTCCCCTCGGGCGTCAGCCCCTGGAACGTCTTGGCCGCATTGGACAGCGCCGCGTAATCCGCGCCGTGGACAAAGTCCGCGTCCAGGTGCGACAGCCGCACGTTGCCATGGTGACGCCGCGCAATCATCAGGCGGTGCTTGTCGGTCTTTTCGTCGAACTGAGCATAGACATCGGCAGTACCGTCGTCGTTGACCGCAGCCCCAATCAACGTCTTAGCATGCATCTCAGCCAACTTAGATTTCAACGCCACAGCAGACGCCTCAGCAGCCGCCGCACTATCCAGATCCAGCGCCACCCCATCAGCAATCGCCCGCAGGGCATCGGTATCAACAATGCGTGACAGCCGAGAAATCACCCCCTCAGTCAACTGATACTGCCGCGCCAACTCAGTCAACGCATCCCCATTGATCTCCGACCCATCCGGCCGCACCAGCACAGCCTTCTCCATCGCCAGCTTCAACAGATAAGCATTGAGCTCGACATCATCCTTGATATACCGCTCTTCCTTGCCATGCTTGATCTTGTACAGCGGCGGCTGCGCGATATACACATAACCGCGCTCGATGATGTCAGGCATCTGCCGGTAGAAGAACGTCAGCAGCAGCGTGCGGATGTGTGAGCCGTCCACGTCCGCGTCGGTCATGATGATGATGCGGTGGTAGCGCAGCTTTTCCAGGTTGTAGTCGTCCTTGCCGATGCCGGTGCCCAGCGCGGTGATCAGCGTCAGCACTTCCTGGCTGGACAGCATCTTGTCGAAGCGGGCGCGCTCTACGTTCAGGATCTTGCCCTTGAGCGGCAGGATGGCCTGGAACTTACGGTCGCGGCCTTGCTTGGCGGAGCCGCCTGCGGAGTCGCCCTCTACCAGGAAGAGTTCTGACAGGGCGGGGTCTTTTTCCTGGCAGTCGGCCAGCTTGCCGGGCAGGCCCATGCCGTCCATCAAGCCCTTGCGGCGGGTCATTTCGCGGGCCTTGCGGGCGGCTTCGCGGGCACGGGCGGCGTCTACGATCTTGCCGCAGATGATCTTGGCGTCGCCCGGGGTTTCCAGCAGGAAGTCGTTCAGGGCCTTGCCGACGAGTTCTTCCACGGGCAGGCGCACTTCGGACGAGACCAGCTTGTCTTTGGTCTGCGAGCTGAACTTGGGCTCGGGCACCTTGACGGAGAGCACGCACGACAGGCCTTCGCGCATGTCGTCGCCGGTGGTTTCCACCTTGGCTTTCTTGGCGACTTCGTTTTCTTCGATGTACTTGTTGATGACCCGGGTCATCGCGGCGCGCAGGCCGGTCAGGTGGGTGCCGCCATCGCGCTGCGGGATGTTGTTGGTGAAGCAGAGCACCTGCTCGTTGTAGCCGTCGTTCCACTGCATGGCCACTTCCACGGCGATACCGTCTTTTTCGGTATTGGCATAGAAGATGTTGGGGTGCAGCACGCTCTTGGAGCGGTTGATGTATTCGACAAAACCCTTCACGCCGCCGGAGAAGGCAAAGTCTTCTTCCTTGCCGGTGCGCTGGTCTACCAGCTTGATGTGCACGCCGTTGTTCAGGAACGAGAGCTCGCGGATGCGCTTGGAGAGGATCTCGTAGTGGAACTCGACGTTGGTGAAGATCTCTTCGTCGGCCAGGAAGTGGACTTCGGTGCCGCGCTTGTCGGTGGCGCCGATGATCTTCATCGGCGAGACTTCAACGGGCTGGCCGTCAGGGCCGGGCACGGTCTCGACGATGCGGTTCTGCACGTCGCCCTTGGCGAATTCGATCAGGTGCACCTGGCCATCGCGGCGCACGGTCAGGCGCAGCCACTTGGACAGTGCGTTCACGCAGGACACGCCCACGCCGTGCAGGCCGCCGGATACCTTGTAGCTGTTCTGGTTGAACTTGCCGCCGGCGTGCAGCTCAGTCATGGCGATTTCCGCCGCGCTGCGCTTGGGTTCGTGCTTGTCGTCGAACTTGACCAGGGGCGGGATGCCGCGGCCGTTGTCGACGATGGAGATCGAGTTGTCGCTGTGGATGGTGACCTGGATCTCGGTGCAGTAGCCGGCCAGCGCTTCGTCGATGGAGTTGTCCAGCACCTCAAACACCAGGTGGTGCAGGCCGGTGCCGTCGGAGGTGTCGCCGATATACATGCCCGGGCGCTTGCGTACCGCCTCCAGGCCTTCCAGGATCTGGATCGAAGAGGCTCCGTAGGTGTTTTCCTGTTGCGGTTTCTGCTGTTCGGTCATGTCTTTCTACTCAACGGCTGATGCGAAAACCTGGCCGCGCCGGCACATTGGCAGGGCGTCTGGCTTTCCGCATGGCGGGTTACTAAAAACGGCAAAAGGGGCAGATCGTTTTCGATCCTGCCCCCGCTGCGAAGAGACGTCCCGCGATGAGGCGGGTGTCGTAGCGTGCCGTTTGCTGCTCCGGTATCTCTGTATCTGTAGTCCTGTTACCGGATCATCAGATGCGCATCGGCATGACGACGTACTTGAAGTTGTCGTCTTCCGGCACGGTAATCAGCGCACTCGAATTCGAGTCGCCAAGGCTGACCTGCACCTGCTCGGTCTTCAGGTTGGCAAGCACGTCGAGCAGGTAGGTCACGTTGAAGCCGATATCGAGCGCGTCGCCCGAGTAATCGAGTTCCAGCTCTTCCTGCGCCTCTTCCTGGTCGGCGTTGGTGGAGCTGATCTTGAGCATGTGCGTGTCCAGGATGCAGCGCACGCCCTTGAATTTGTCGGTGGTCAGGATCGCAGTGCGTTGCAGCGCCTGCTGCAGCTGCACGCGGTCGATCGCGAAGGCGTTCTTGTAGCCCTTGGGGATCACGCGCTGGAAGTCGGGGAACTTGCCTTCCACCAGCTTGGAGATCAGTTCGATATTGGCGAACGTGAACTTGACCTGGTTGGCGGCCAGCTGCACCTGCACCGGATCGTCGTTGTCTTCCAGCAGGCGCTGCAGTTCCAGGATGGTCTTGCGCGGGATGATGACTTCCTGGCGCGCGCCCACTCCTGCAGCTTCGGTTTCCAGCTCAACGCCGCAGTACGCCAGGCGGTGGCCGTCGGTGGCGACTGCCATCACCTTTTTGCCTTCCACCACCAGCAGCATGCCGTTCAGGTAGTAGCGGATGTCTTGCTGCGCCATGGCGAAGTGGACCATCGCCAGCAGGTGCTTGAAGGTCTTCTGCGGCAGGCTGACGCTGGCGTTGAATTCGCTGGCTTCGGCAACGGTGGGGAATTCCTCTGCGGCCAGCGTCTGCAGGGCAAAGCGGCTCTTGCCGGATTGCACGGTCATGCGCTTGTCGTTGAGCGACAGGGCCACGTCGCCGTCAGGCATGGCGCGCAGGATGTCCAGCAGCTTGCGCGCGGCAACGGTGGTGGCAACGCTGTCGCTGCCGACGCCGCATTCCGCATGCGTGGTGATCTGGATCTCGATGTCGGTCGAGAGGAAGGAAACGTTGGACCCGGACTTGCGAATCAGCAGATTGGCCAGGATCGGGAGGGTGTGGCGGCGCTCCACGATGCCGCTCACGATTTGCAGCGGACGCAGCAGGTTGTCTCGCGAGGTTTTGACCAATTGCATTGAATTTATCCTTCGTCGTTTGTAATCGGCGACCGCAGAACGCAAATAGCTCCGAATTCACTTAGGAATCAAGGAGTTAATGTGCCATTGTACCAAGGATAAGCCGCTGCGGTGAAGCGGGGCGGGACCGGCGGGCGGGCCAGCTGTGCACAAAAAGCCACGCTGGCGCAAACCGTACTTGCCATCCCGTCCCGACTCACCGCAAAGCCTTATCAGTGGCCATTTTCCGGACACTTGCCCCGGCGTCGCTGACGTTAATTCCCCAGGCGCCACGGGATGTCCGTGGCGCGCACCCTACAGTATGCCAGCCCCGAGGGGCCGGCCCTTCAAAACGCCTTTCCCGGGGCATCCCGGGCACCGGCCATGCATCAACCCTTGAGCGTTTGCTCCAGCACGTGCAGCTCATGGTTGAGCTGCGCGTCCTTGCTGCGTTCGTCGGCAATCTTGCGCACGGCGTGCAGCACGGTGGTGTGGTCGCGGCCGCCAAAGAGCTCGCCGATTTCGGGCAGGCTCTTCTGCGTCAGCTCCTTGGCCAGGTACATCGCAATCTGGCGCGGCCGTGCAATATTGGCAGGCCGCTTTTTCGAGTACATGTCAGCGACCTTGATGTTGTA
This sequence comes from Cupriavidus sp. FW306-1B-F12B, assembly GCF_058781795.1. Lineage (NCBI taxonomy): Bacteria > Pseudomonadati > Pseudomonadota > Betaproteobacteria > Burkholderiales > Burkholderiaceae > Cupriavidus > Cupriavidus sp. FW306-1B-F12B. Next base: position 235,823 of record NZ_JBYSXC010000007.1, on the reverse strand, counting down.
GAAATCCGCGCAGGTCTTCTGGATGTTCTCCACAGAGATCTGGCGGTTCTGCACGGTCAGCAGGTCCTTCAGCGCCTCGCGCGTCACCTCGATGGTGATGTCCTTGCCGTGGAAGTTGCTGAAGGCCAGGATCTTGCGCAGCGCGCCTTCCAGCTCACGCACGTTTGAGCGCAGGTGCTTGGCGACGAAGAAGGCAACCTCTTCGGGCACGTTGACGCTTTCCGCGGCGGCCTTCTTCATCAGGATGGCCACGCGCATTTCCAGCTCTGGCGGCTCGATGGCCACGGTCAGGCCGGAGTCGAAGCGCGAGATCAGGCGGTCGTCGATGCCGCTGATTTCCTTCGGGTAGGTATCACTGGTGATGATCACCTGCGCCCGGTTGGCAATCAGGGCCTCAAAGGCATAGAAGAACTCTTCCTGCGTGCGGTTCTTGCCGGAGAAGAACTGGATATCGTCGATCAGCAGCAGGTCCAGCGAGTGGTAGTAGCGCTTGAACTCGTCGAACGCCTTGCGCTGGTACGCCTTGACCACGTCGGACACGTACTGCTCGGCGTGGATGTAGCGGATGCGCGCGCGCGGGTTCTCCAGCAGCATGTAGTTGCCGATGGCGTGGATCAGGTGGGTCTTGCCCAGGCCCACGCCACCATAGAGATACAGCGGGTTGTACGACTTGCCCGGGTTGTTGGCCACCTGGATGGCCGCGGCCCTTGCCAACTGGTTGGCTTTGCCAGTGACGAAGTTGTCAAAGGTCAGGATCGGGTTCAGGCGCGAGCGCTCATGCACCGTGTCGCTGGGCTGGTGGCCGGGCATCGGCGTGGCGCCGCCCACCTGCAGGTGGGACTGATGCGACGGGTGCGGCTGCTGGGGTTGCTGCGGCTGCACGCGGTAGGAGCGGGCGCTGGCCTCGGCGGGGTCCATGTGGACCACGTCGATCTCGCCCATGTCGGCGCCGTGCTGCGGGTGATGCTGGCCGGGGTGCTGGCCGCCCAGGCCCGGAGCCTGGCCGCGCGCGCCGGCCGGGACCGGGGCGGCGGACGGCATGCCGGCCGGATTGCCGTACTGCGGCTGGCTCATGCCGTACGCGGCTGCGGTGGGGTATTCGCCATAGCCGGGCTGGCCGGGCATGGCAAACGGGGCCTGGCCGCCCATCGGCTGGGCGCCGGGATAGCCGGCCATGCCCGTACCCGGTGCTGCGTGGCCGTCCATGCCGCCCGGGCCCATGCCGGGCTGGGCCGGCTGCATATAGGCAGCGGCACGGCCCGACGCGGCGGGATCCAGCACGAACTGGACGCTGACCTGCGCTTCCCAGTACTCGCAGGCCAGTGCGGTGATGCGCCCCGAAAACTGGCTCTTGACCCAGTCCAGCTTGAAACGGTTGGGCGCGGCGATGCGCAGCGCGTGCGTTTCTTCATCGAACGCAACGGGCGCCAGCGGCTTGATCCACGTTTTGAACTGTTGCGGCGTCAGCTCGCGCTCTAGTTGCGCTGCTGCCGCCTGCCAGAAATCTTGCATTGTTTGTTGTTTGGTAATCGCACCCGGGTCCGCTTCTTCAGCAGCCCGGGCACGCCACAAGCGGCGTATATGCCGCGCTATCCGGGCCGCCCCAGCCGTATTGGGAATTAATTCCCTTCGGCTAGGCCTCCGCGGCATGCCATGCAGCCGCCAGCGAGCCTTCAGGCTCGCCGCACTGGCGTGCGTTCAGTCATGCGTTGCCGCGGTGGGGGCCCGGGTTGCGCCTGCGCCACGCAGCCCGTGTTGTGTTTGGACCCGGATTGTATACCCGCCGCTGAGTTATCCACAAAGGATAAGTCTGTGGACAACTTGTGCAAATGCGGTGGATTTGTGTGCACAACCCTTGCTGTGATGCGGCTTTGCGGGGTGTGGAAACGGGCAAAATCTCAGGCAAAACAGGGACTTCGCCTGTGGATGACTGCGCTGGAGGTGGCCTTTGGGACACATGCAGTTACCCACCGGCTGTTGTGGACAATGGGGCACCACGGGCCACAGGGCGCTGTGGCAATTGTGCCCTTGCACACAGACTTGCGCCTTGACAGCGCCGGAGAAAATCGTTTAAATGGCGGGTTCTGCGATGCGGCAGGGGATCACGTATGCGCATCGCCGGTCTGGCCTGTTCGTGCCGTCCGCGCTAACAGGTTAGCTACCTGCACACGCGTAAGCACGGCCGGCAGCAAGACAGAACCAGAATCGTCGGATACGCCGCTGCAGTTCCTCGCAAGCGGCAGCCCCATGCGAACCATACGCGGCGGCCACGGCACCCCGGCACCGGCCGGAGTCGGGCGAGCCAAGATCAACCAGAGAGTGCAACATGAAACGTACCTACCAACCTTCCGTTACCCGCCGCAAGCGTACCCACGGTTTCCGCGTGCGCATGAAGACCCGCGGCGGCCGTGCCGTCATCAACGCACGTCGCGCCAAGGGCCGCAAGCGCCTGGCCATCTGAGGCCCGGGCGACCGGCCTGACGGCGCGCCCGGCGCCGGCTGCAGCGTACCGCAGCCGTGCCGCGCAGCCGTCAATGCCCACCGCCTCGGCTTCAGGTCGGCCGGCAGCTTGCCGCAGGGCGCCGCTTTTGCGCCAGCAGTAGTATTCGCCAGCGCTCGCCAGTGTCACCCAGCGTGTCAGCCCATGCTTTCCCCAAAGCCGCGAGGCTAACAAAGACGGATGAGTTTTCATCCGTTTTTGCTTTGCGGCCCCGGCGGCGCAGCCCGCATTTCGTGCTCTATGTGCGCGCCAATGACCGTCCGGAAGGACGGCTTGGCGTGGTGGTCGGCAAGAAGTTCGCGCCGCGCGCGGCTGAGCGCAACCTGGTGAAGCGCATGGCGCGCGAGCTGTTCCGCCAGCGCCGTGAGCACCTGGCGGGGCGCGACGTGCTGCTGCGCCTGCAAGCCAAGTTTCCGCGCGCGGAATTTGCGACGCGCGCGGCGGTCCGAAGGGCATGCGCGGCTGAAATCGCCAGCCTGCTCGACGTAGCGGCCAAGCCGCTGCCGCCACCCGCACCGCCTGCCTCGCCCTCGGCACCGCCACCCGCGGCGCCACCGGCGAGCCCCTCGCAAAGCCTGCCACCAGGCCTTCCGGCCTGAACCGCCTGCCATGAAGCGAATCCTGCTAGCCCTGCTGCGTATCTACAAGATCGCCCTGAGTCCCTACCTGGGCTCGCAGTGCCGCTTCCTGCCGACCTGTTCCGAGTACGCCCGCGACGCCGTCATCCACTACGGCGCCGCGCGCGGCAGCTGGATGGCCGCCTGCCGGCTGTGCCGCTGCCATCCTTTCGCCCAAGGCGGGTATGATCCCGTGCCGGGCACGGAAGCTGACGACACTGCCAGGCCGGACACCCACGCGGGCCGTTCCGTCCATGCCGCCGCAGGCCATGCGCCTGTGGCGATCCGTCTGCCCAGACCCTGATTTCTCCGACCACAGCCAGACATGGATATCAAACGCACCATCCTCTGGGTCATCTTCTCGATGTCCCTCGTGCTGCTCTACGACAACTGGCAGCGCTCCCAAGGCCATGCGTCGATGTTCTTCCCGAGCACGACCCAACAGGCCGCCTCGGCGCCCGCCGCCAGCGGCGCTGCCGCGCAGGGCGACGTGCCCAAGGCCAACGTGGCGCCAGGCGCAGCGGGTACCGCTGCCCCGGCCGCGCCGCAGGCCGCGGCCCAGCCCACCGGCGAGAAGGTCGTGGTGACCACCGACACGGTGCGCGCCGAGATCGACACCGCCGGCGGCATCGTGTCGCGCCTGGAGCTGCTCAAGGAGCATGAGAAGGACGGCAAGCCGGTGGTGCTGTTTGAGCGCGACAACGTGCGCACCTACATGGCACGCTCGGGCCTGATCGGCGGCGACCTGCCCAACCACACCACGGTGTTCACCGCCGCCCCGGGCCCGCGCACGCTGGACGGCGCCGAGCAGCTGGAAGTGGCGCTGACCGCCGAGAAGAACGGCGTGAAGCTGGTCAAGACCTATGTGTTCCGCAAGGGCAGCTATGTGGTCGACACCAAGTTCGCGGTGACCAACGCGGGTGCCGCGCCGGTCTCGCCGACGCTGTACCTGGAACTGGCGCGCGACGGCAGCAAGGTCGAGCAGTCGCAGTTCTACAGCACCTTCACCGGCCCTGCCGTCTACACCGACGCCGACAAGTACCACAAGATCGACTTCGAAGACATCGCCAAGGGCAAGGCCACCGTGCCGGCCACCGCCAACAATGGCTGGGTGGCGATGGTGCAGCACTACTTTGCCTCGGCCTGGATCCCGCAGACCGGCAAGGAGCACAGCTTCTACGTCCAGCAGATCGACCCGCACCTGTACCGCGTGGGCGTGCAGCAGCCGCTGGGTGAACTGGCCCCGGGCGCCACGGTGACCACCGATGCACGCCTGTTCGCCGGTCCGCAGGAAGAGCACATGCTCGAGAAGATCGCCCCGGGCCTGGAGCTGGTGAAGGACTATGGCTGGCTGACCATCCTGGCCAAGCCGCTGTTCTGGCTGCTGGAGAAGCTGCACGGCTTCCTGGGCAACTGGGGCTGGTCGATCATCGCGCTGACGGTGCTGATCAAGCTGGTGTTCTTCCCGCTGTCGGCGGCAAGCTACAAGTCCATGGGCAAGATGAAGGACCTGCAGCCGCGCATGACGTCGATCCGCGAGCGTTACAAGAACGACCCGCAGAAGATGAACCAGGAGATGATGGGGCTGTACAAGACCGAGAAGGTCAACCCGCTCGGCGGCTGCCTGCCCATCGTGATCCAGATCCCGGTGTTCATCGCGCTGTACTGGGTGCTGCTGTCGTCGGTGGAAATGCGCGGCGCGCCGTGGCTGGGCTGGATCCATGACCTGTCGGTGCCGGATCCGTTCTACATCCTGCCGATCGTGATGGCCGTGTCGATGTTTGTGCAGACCAAGCTGAACCCGACCCCGCCGGACCCGGTGCAGGCCAAGGTCATGATGATCATGCCGCTGGTGTTCTCGGTGATGTTCTTCTTCTTCCCGGCCGGCCTGGTGCTGTACTGGGTGGTGAACAACATTCTGTCGATTGCGCAGCAATGGCAGATCAACCGCATGCTCGGCAAGGGCAAGGCGGCAGTGGTGGCGAAGAGCTGAAGCTGTTGCAGGTTGCGGCACGTGAAAAGCCCGGCAGTGATGCCGGGCTTTTTGTTTGGCGGATCGGGGCGCTGACAGCCATCACCCCTCGTTGATCACCGCCCGCCTATAGCGCAACCATGTCGAAATCCGCTTTCGCCATGCCGCAGTCCGGGCAGCTCCACTCCAGCGGGACCGCGCCCCACGGTGTGCCGGGCGCGATCCCGTGCTCGGGCATGCCGAGCGCTTCTTCATAAACGAATCCACAGATACGGCACTGCCAGATGGTCATGCGGCCCCCCGCAGCGAGGGCGCTCGGGTGGAGACACCGGCGGCGCGCGCGGTGTTTTCGATTTCTTCGACCAGCGGGGCGATGCGCGCCAGCTCGGCGCGGTTGTCGTCGTCCCACGGATGGAAGCCGGGGCGGAAGTAGCTGAGCCATTCCGGGATCATCTTGGGCAGCACCGCGGGCGAGGCCCACAAAAAGCGCAGCACGCTGCCAAACCCGGTCAGCTTGTTGCGGCAGCCCTTGTCGCCCATCACCAGCGCGATGTGGAACACGAACACCATGGCCCAGAACGTCACGGTGGTGGTCAGCATGGTGAAGGTGCGCAGGAAGTAGCGGTAGGGGCCGGGCTTCATCACCGTGTTCCAGACATCGTAGGCCACCGCCTTGTGCTCGGTTTCTTCCAGCGCGTGCCAGGTCCACACCTGCCGGTAGCCGGTCTCGGAGGCCGCGCCCATGTGGCGCTGATCCTGCAGCAGGCCGCCGGCCAGCATCGCGGTGTAGTGCTCCAGCGCGATGGTATGGGCCAGCTGCCACGACTTGGGCAGGATCTTGCGCAGCAGGTCCAGCAGCTTCCACACCGTGCGGTCCAGCGCCGCGGCGGGCAGGCCGGCGTCTTCCATCAGCCGGTTGTAGAGGATGTGCTCGCGCGTGTGCATCGCTTCCTGGCCGATAAAGCCGGCGATGGCGCGGCTCAGTTCGGGGTCTTTCACCTGGTCGCGGTAGTTGCGCACGCTGTCCATGAAGAAGCGCTCCCCGGCGGGGAAGAAGATCGACAGCGCGTTGATGAAATGGGTGACGTGACGGCCCCGTTCGTGCCAGTCGCTGATGCGTTCTGGCGGCAGGTGGGGATGCACGTCGCGGCGGACTGGCATCATGGCGGTCTCCTTGGGTGACGGCCGGCGCGCGCTGCGCCGGCGCAATTCATTGGCTGGCGAGGAATGGCAGCAGGTCTGCCGCCACGCGTTGCGGGTCTTCTTCCATCGGCACGTGGCCAAGCCCCGCGTAGCGGCGCAGCTGCGCGCCGGGGATGCGCTCGGTGAAGGCCTGCGCGTGCGCGGGCGGGATCCAGCGGTCGCGCTCGCCCCACAGCACCAGCGTGGGCGCGCGCACGCTGCCGAGCAGGTGGGTGTCAAGCTGGGCAAAGTCCAGCCTGGGCACCATCTTGCCGACGGCCTCGCGGCTGCCTTCGGCGTAGAAGAAATCGACGTAGCGGCGGAAGGTGGATTCCGGCACGCGCGAGGCGTCGCCATAGACGTCGCGCGTGGCGGCGCGGATGATGAACTCGGGCAGCATCCACGGTGCCGACCAGCGCACCGGCGCATGGCGGAACAGGTCGATGTAGATCGGCAGCCGCATCGGGAAGCCGGCGGCGTCGATCAGCACCAGCTTGTCGACCGCATCGGGCCGGCGCACCGCCAGGTCCCACGCGATCAGCCCGCCCAGCGAGTTGCCGATGATGCTGGCGCGGCGCACGTTCACCGCGGCCAGGAAGGCATCGATGAAATCGCGGTAGCGGTGCACGTCCATGGTTTCGATGCGCCCGCGCGCATCGCGCAGCGGCCCGGTCAGCCCGAACGGGGCGATGTCGAGCCGCAGCACGCGATAGCGCTGCGCCAGCATCGGCACCATCCCCTGCCACGTATGCAGCGAAGCGGCGAAGCCGTGGATCAGCACCAGGGTGTCGCCGTCGGCGGGGCCTTCATCGGTGTAGTGCACCATCGCATCGAGCACGCGCACCCAGCGCGAGGCCGGCAGCGCATGGCGCTGCGCCAGCGTGGCGCGCGACAGGCTGAACAGCCCTACGCGGCCCTGCCCGAACCAGCGCGTCAGTGCCCCCGGTGGCGCCAGCAGCGCAGCATCCTGTTCGATCGCAAGCCGGTTCACGGGCGCTCTCCCTGGCCGACCGAGGCCGGTGCGGCAACGGGGCCCAGATCGCGCTTGCGGCGCGTCTCGCGCACCACCAGCGACTGGTAGGCAGCGGGCAGCAGCCGCGCCATGGCATCGGCGGCGTAGGCGTCGGGTCCGATCAGCACGCGCCGGCGGTTGCGGCGCACGCCTTCCAGGATCACGCGCGTGGCCTTGTCGGGCGAAGTGATGAAGAATTTCTCGAACTCATCCTTGCCATGCTGGGCGTCGCGCACCAGGAAGCCGTTGACGCTGGATGACACACGGCTGGCCTGGGCGATATTGGTCTTGATGCCGCCCGGGTGCACGGTGGTGGCCGACACGCCGCAGTCCATCAGGTCCAGTTCCTGCCGCAGCGATTCGGTGAAGCCGCGCACCGCGTACTTGCTGGCGTTGTAGGCGCCCATGCCGGGCTGGGCGAAGATGCCGAAGATGCTCGATGTATTGACCACGTGGCCGTCGCCGCTGGCCTTCAGGTACGGCAGGAAGGCCTTGGTGCCATACACCACGCCCCAGAAGTTGATACCCATGATCCATTCCAGGTCGTCGTAGCTCATGCCCTCGACGGTGCTGGACAGCGCCACGCCGGCGTTGTTGAAGATCAGGTTGATGCGGCCGTGGGCCTCGGCGGCCGCGGCGGCCCACGCGTAGACCGCGGCGCGGTCGGCCACATCCACGGTGTGCTGCGTGATGCGGGCCTGCGGTGCGGCGGCCATGGCCTGGACCACGGTCTGCGCCAGCCCGGCCTCGTTGCGGTCTGACAGCGCCAGGTGGCAGCCCTGCCGTGCCAGCGCCAGCGCCAGCGCGCGGCCGATGCCAGAGCCGGCGCCGGTGATTGCGGCAACCTTGTTGCGGAAGTCCTTCATGTCCGGTCTCCTTCCGGTGATGTCGTTCTTTTGGGTGTGAATCGGGGGGAATGCGTGTGCGTCAGGCACCGGCGACCGTGGCGATATCGGCCGACCCGGCCTGCATTGCGGTCTCGTCCGGCAACGCGCGCCGCACCGGGTACAGGTCGTAGTCGGTCATGCGAAAGCTCGCCGTGGCGCGGCGGAACTGCCAGGTGAAGCCCGGCCACAGCGTGGTGTTGCGGCCGCTGCGCGGGTCGATGTACCAGCTGGCGCAGCCGCCGGCGGACCAGATCGCATGGCCCAGCCGCGCCTGCAGCCGTTCGTTGAAGCGGCGCTGCACCGGCTCGCGCACGTCCACCGCCTGCACGCCTTCGCGGCGCATCTGCTGCAGGGCGTCGACGATGTAGGCCACCTGCGACTCGATCATGAACACCATCGAGCTGTGGCCCAGGCCGGTATTGGGGCCGACCACGAAGAACAGGTTGGGGAAGCCCGCCACGGTGGTGCCCAGGTAGGCCTGCGCGCCGTCGCGCCAGGCATCGACCAGGTCCACGCCGTCAAGGCCCGAGATCACGCCGCGCGGCATCGGATCGGTGGCATGGAAGCCGGTGCCCAGGATGATGCAGTCCACGGGCCGGCGCGTGCCGTCGCGCAGCACCACCGCGTCGCGCTCCACGCGGGCGATGCCGGTGGTGACCACGTCCACGTTGTCGCGCGCAAGCGCCGGGTAGTAGTCGTTGGAGATCAGCACGCGCTTGCAGCCGATGGTGTAGTCCGGCGTCAGCGTCGCGCGCAAGGCAGGGTCGCGCACCTGCCTGGCCAGATGGCGGCGCGCGACGCGCTCCACGACCTTCATGATCTTCGGATGCAGCACGAAGCCCAGCACGCGCGATTCCAGCATCCAGTAGATGCCGGTGCGCACCAGCGTCTGCGTGAACGGCAGGCGGCGGAACAGCCAGCGCTCCGCCGCGCTGACCTCGCGGTCCGGCTTGGGCATGATCCACGGCGGAGTGCGCTGGTACAGGTCCAGCTGCGCCACCTGGGGCGCGATCTGCGGCACGAACTGGATCGCGCTGGCGCCGGTGCCGATCACGGCCACGCGCTTGCCGGCGAGCGCATAGGCGTGGTTCCAGTGCTGCGAGTGGAAGCACTCGCCCTCGAACGAGTCCAGCCCGGGGATATTGGGGTAGGAAGGCCGGCTCAGCCCGCCCATGCCGGAGACCAGCACGCGCGCCCGCACCACCTTGCCGTCGGCCATCTCCAGGCGCCACACCTGCGCGGCCTCGTCCCAGGCGGCGTGGCGCAGTTCATGGTGCAGCCGCAGGTGCGGGCGCAGGCCGAAGCGGTCGGTGCAGCCTTCCAGGTAGGCGCGGATCTCCGGCTGGGTCGAGAACATGCGCGACCAGTCCGGGTTCGGCGCGAATGAAAAGGAATACAGGTGCGACTGCACATCGCAGGCGCAGCCCGGGTAATGGTTGTCGCGCCAGGTGCCGCCGACTGCGCCGGCCTTCTCGAAGATCAGGAAGTTGCGCTCGCCGCGCTCGCGCAGCCGTATCGCCATGCCGAGGCCGGCAAAGCCACTGCCGATGATGGCAATGTCTGTGTGCTCAAGGGCAGGGGATGCCTGCTGCGGCAACTCCGCGGGTGCATTCATGGGCGCTCCTCACCGTTATTACAGTGTTTATTGTGACATTGATGGATGTCATCGTAGGAAGCGCAGGGCAGGTGGTCAATGCCGTGAGTTGAAGGATGGTTCTAATTTCTGGGGATTTCCAGCGGCGTTTCACGCACATAAAACAAGGCGATGCCACCCCGCAGGCGCTTGCGCCGTGGGATTCGGTCGTGCGTTTGAAACCGGGAGATTTTTTCAGGCTTCGCCGATCACGAAGGCGTGGCCGCAATATCGGGGCGCTAGGCCGTCTGTCCCTTGCGGCGCCAGCCGTGCGGCGTTTCACCGGTCCAGCGCTTGAAGGCGTGGGTGAAGGCACTCTGCTCGGAATAGCCGAGCCGCATCGCGCACTGCGCCAGGCTGATGCCGGGATCGGCAAGATACTGCTCCGCCAGCGCGCGCCGCACGTTATCCACAAGCTGTGAATAACTGATGCCCTGCGCCTGCAGCCGCCGCTGCAGGGTGCGCACGGGCATGCCCAGGTGCGTGGCCACGTCGGCAATCGGCAGTTCGCCCTGCGGCAGCCGCCCGCTGATATAGGCACGCGCCTGCGCCAAGGCGTCGGCCCCGGCCGGCGCGATCTGCTGCAGCTGGGTATCGGCGATGCGCGTCATCTGCGCCTGCATGCCCGCGTCGGCCTGCAGCGACGGCAGGTCGAGCAAGGCCCGGTCGATATGCATGGCATGGCGCGCGGCGTTGAAGACCACGGGGCAGCCGAACACCTCGGCATGCAGGCGGGTATCGGCCGGCGCGGGATGCGGGAATTCCACCTGGGTGGCCACGTGCTGCTCACCGATCAGCCAGCGCGCGAACACCACCCAGGTTGCCATGTGCAACTCATGCGCATGGCGCGACAGCGGGCCATGCCGGGCTTCCCAGGTCATGCAGGCGGCCTGCGGCGTTTCGATCAGGCGGGTGCCGCCGATATCGTTGGCCAGCACCTCATAGCGGATGCCTTGCAGGATGGCGTCACGCACGGTGGGCGTGGTCAGCACCACGTAGCCCATCTCGGCATAGTGGCGCGGCGCGAAGGCGGCGCCGGCGCGCAGGCCGACATCGGGATCGCCGGTGACCTGCTCCAGCCAGTCGAGCAGCGCCAGGTAGGCGGCACCGGGAATGCGCGTGGCGGTCTGCGCACCGGTGGCGTGCAGCAGCTCGGGCGGCACGCCGACGGCGCGCAGCTGGTCGGCCGGGGCAATGCCCTGGCGCGCGCCGTGGTCGAGCACGGCGCGGAGGTAGGCGAGCGAGACGGTGCCCAGTGCGGTGCCCGCTTGCGCACCACTGGCACCGCCGTCGGGCTGGTTGGCGCGTGGCATCAAATCACCTGTCGTGCGGGATCAAGACCGGGCACCGATCTTTATCCAAACTCCGGGTAGCGTCAATGCGGGCCTGCCCCCGCCTGAATACAAGAGACCGACGCATGGAGACAATATGGCCCCCAATCATCCACACCGCCGTGCGGATGCCGATGCCGAGGCGCTGCACGCGCTGACGCGGCGCGGCTTCCTGAAAGTCGGCCTCGGCTTCTCGGCCGCGCTGGCCTGTACCGCGCTGGTGCCGTCGCTGGCCGGCTGCTCGTCGGCAGATCCCGCGCCGCAGGCCGGCATGACCTGGCTGCGCCCGCAAGACGTGGCGATGTTCCGCGCGCTGCTGCCGGCCATCGTCACCGAGCTGGCCGAAGCGCCGCCGCCGCGGCGCGCGGCCCTGGAGCAGGACGCGCTGCGCAATATCGACGCGACCTGCGCTGCGATGGGCGCGGGTGCGCAAGCCGAGCTGCGCAAGCTGTTCGGCCTGCTTGCCAGCATGCCGCTGCGCTGGGCGCTGACCGGCATCCGCCAGGACTGGAGCGCGGCCACGCCCACGCAGGTGCAGGCCTTCCTGGCGCGCTGGCGCGCCAGCCGCCTGGCCACGCTCAATGCCGGCGCGGTGGTGCTGGTCAAGCTCACCAGCGTGGGCTACTACGTGTTGCCGGCCGCGTGGGCGGGCAGCGGCTATCCCGGCCCGAACGCGGCCGTCTACAAGGCGCTGCACGCCTGATCCCCGACATGGCCATCGACAATCTCTACGACGCCGGCATCGCCGCCGGCTGGAAGGTACTGGACGCCGCCACCTTCACCACCACGCGCACGCTGGATGCCGACGTCGTCATCGTCGGCAGCGGCGCGGGCGGCGGCATCAGCGCCGAGGCGCTCAGCCGCGCGGGCCTGCGCGTGGTGCTGCTGGAAGAGGGCGCGCTGCGCACCTCGGACAGCTTCCGCGACATGGACGAGAACCGCGCCTATCGCGAGCTCTATCAAGAGGCCGCGGCCCGCACCACGGCCGACGGCGCCATCGCCATCCTGCAGGGCCGCTCCGTCGGCGGCAGCACCACGGTCAACTGGTCATCGAGCTTCCGCACGCCGCCGCAGACGCTGGCGCACTGGGCCACGCACCACGCCGTCACCGGCCACAGCGAGGCCGACATGGCCCCATGGTTCAAGAGAGTGGAAGAGCGCCTAGGCATCGCGCCATGGGCGATGGCGCCCAATCCCAACAACGACGTGCTCAAGCGCGGCTGCTCGACGCTGGGCTGGGAATGGCACGTGATCCCGCGCAACGTGAAGGGCTGCTGGAACTCCGGCTATTGCGGGCTGGGGTGCCCGGTCAATGCCAAGCAGTCGATGCTGGTGTCGACCATTCCCGCGGCACTGGCCAGCGGCGCGACGCTGGTGCACCGCGTGCGCGTGCGCACGCTGGACCATGACGGCAAGCGCGTGCAGTCGGTCACCGGCGAGGCGCTGGGCGCGGACGGCTATACGCCCATCGGCGTCGGCGTGGTCGTGCGCGCCAAACACTTCATCGCCGCCGGCGGCGCCATCAACACGCCGGCGCTGCTGCTGCGCTCGCGCGTGCCGGACCCGCATGAGCGGCTGGGATTGCGCACGTTTATCCACCCGGTGAATATCAGTATCGCGAAAATGCCAGAGCGCATTGATCCCTATTATGGCGCACCGCAGTCGATCGCTTCCGACCACTTCCAGTGGAAGGATGGCGCCACCGGGCCGATGGGCTACAAGCTGGAGGTGCCGCCGATGTTCCCCGGCATCAGCGCGGGCGTGCTCAACGGCGTGGGCGAGGCGCTGCGCCGCGACATGGCGCAACTGCCCCATACCAACGCCATGCTGGCACTGCTGCGCGACGGCTTCGTGCCAGAGAGCACGGGCGGGCGCGTGCGGCTGGCGGCCGACGGCAGCCCGCTGCTGGACTATGAGATGAGCGACTACGCCTGGGACGGCGTGCGGCGCGCGTGGCTGAGCATGGCGCAGGCGCAGTTTGCCGCCGGCGCGGAGCGGGTGCGGCCCGCCCACCTGGACGCCGCCGAGTACCGCAGCTGGCCCGAGGCGCGCGACGCCATCGCGCAACTGCCGCTCAAGCCATTCCGCACCGCGCTGTTCACCGCGCACCTGATGGGCGGCTGCGGCATGAGCGACGATGCGCGCGGCGGCGTGGTGGACAGCCATGGCAACCACCACCAGCTGGCCAACCTGTCGGTGTTCGACGGCTCGGTGTTCCCGACCAGCGTGGGGGCCAATCCCCAATTGTCGGTGTTCGCGCTGACGGCACAGAATGCGCACGCGCTGGCACGGCGCCTCACGTCATGAGGTATTGGCCGCGCAAGCCTGCAATGTCCTGCGTTGCAGGCATCCGGCATGGCTGCTCGATGCAGGCTGCGGGCGACATTGTTGTGCGATTCCCCACGCCAGTGGCGCAATTAGAATGTCCACTCCAATTCAGCTCTTGTGAAACGCTCGAAGCGGTGGATAGGCTTCGTACAGCTGTTTCAAGCATCCGTATGCCGTCAGAGCAGGGAGCGGAACAGCGTAGCAAATTGCTAAGGGGTTTACGGCAGCAACGAAGAGAGACGCCCCCATGAAGACCGGCAAAAGCTCGGCAGGAGACACCAAGGCCCGGATTCTCGACGCCACGGAAAAGCTGTTTACCGAGGTCGGCTATGAAGCCACCTCGCTCAGGCAGGTCACGTCGCGCGCCATCGTCAACCTGGCCGCCGTGAACTACCACTTCCGCAGCAAAGACATCATGATGCACGCCGTGCTGAGCCGGCGGCTGGACCCGCTCAACGCGCGGCGCCTGGCGCTGCTCGATGCGTGCGAAGCGCGCTGGCCCGGCAACAGCATCCGCTGCGAACACGTGATGGGTGCGCTGTTCGTGCCCGCGCTGCAGATGGCACGCGACCCGTCGGTGGGCGGGCCGTCGTTCCTGCGGCTGCTCGGGCGCGTGTATTCGGACACCTCGCCCTTTATCCAGCAATACCTGCTGGAGCACTACGCCCCGGTGTACGGGCGCTTCTTCGACGCCTTCTCGCGCGCCATTCCGGGGCTGCCGCGGCATGAGCTCGGCTGGCGCCTGCAGTTTGCGCTCAAGGCGCTGGCCGGCGTGCTGGCCGGCGAAGAACTCACCAACCTGCTGCCGGCGTTCACGCAGGGCCGGCAGATGAGCGATGCGCACGTGCTGGCCCAGCTCACCGCCATGGTGGAAGCCGTGCTGAACGTGGCGCAACCCAGCGCGGATGAGTTCTCGGCGCTGCAGTCGGTGTTCGAGCTCGGCGAGCAGCAGCAGGCCGAGCAGCGCGCCAGCAGGCTGGCCGCTGCGCAGTCTGCCGATGACCCGGGTGCCAGTTATGCCGCAATGGCGGCAACGATGGGCGATGCGGCCAGCCAGACCGCCGCCGCCCTCGGCAAGGCCCGCATCAGCGCACGCACCGTGCGCAATGAGGGCACCAAACGCGCAGCCGTGACCAGCATGCCGGTCCGCGCGCGCGAGCAGACCGTGAGCTTCCCCAGCAACCCGCTGGATGACTGGATGCGAATGCGCACCAGGACATAGCGGCGCGCGCCGCGCCCGGTTACCGCCGGGCCGGCGCCACCGCGCTCACGCAAACCTGAACCGTCGATCCATCCAGCGAGGCCACGCACAGGCCCCGCGGACCCCGTGCGCCTTATCGGATTTTCCAAGGGCGCGGCGGTGGCCCCGTTCGTCCCTGCGTTGCCCGCGCTCCGCCTCCTGGCGGACATCTTGAGGAGGAAGCTGCCATGTCGATCCAACCGCTTTACCTTGCCGCCGTCGCCGGTGCCGTCATCGGACTGCTGGCCGCACCGCTGGCCATGCCCCCCGTGGCCATGGCCCAGACGGCCACAACCACCGCCGCCGCGGGCACGGGCTATGACGGCCAAACATCCGCACAGCAAGCCGCACTGTTCTCGCGCCAGGTCGCCAGCGGCGAACTCGCGCGGCTGTCCGATGAGCAGGTGCTGGCCGTGTTCCAGGCGCTGCAGCCGGATGCGCTGCTGAAATGGGCCCGTGCCGAGATGAACCGCTATCCCGAGTACGAGTACTGGATGTCGCGCCAGGAGCGGCTCAACAACCAGTGGCAGGACCAGCCCGCCAAGATGCAGATCCGCTACCGCCACCAGCCGCGCCAGCTCTATGCCAAGTGGCTGCCCGGCGGCGCGCAGTCGGGCCAGGAAATCATCTACGACGAGACCCGCCGCAAGGACGAGATGTACGGCCACCTGGGCGGCGTGCTGGGCTTCACCTCGATGTGGATCGCGCTGGACGGCACGCTGGCGCGTTCGCAGTCCAACCACACCGTGCGCGACCTGGGCTTCCAGTTCGTGCTGTCGATGCTGGAGCGCGATGCCAGGTCCCTGCGTGCCGCCGGCCTGTCCGAGAAATACAGCAAGGCCGAGATCGTGCAGGAGCAGGGCGTGCGCATGGTGGCGCTGACCTGGGACCTGCCGGCCGGCGCGCCGCAGTACTACGCCAAGAAGGTGCAGCTGATGCTGGACCTGAAGCATCCCTATATCCGCGTGGAAACGGCCTGGGATGCCGACGGCAACATGGTCGAGAAGATCGTGTTCGACAAGCTGGTGCGCAAGACCTTCGAGGCCTCGGCGTTCGATCCGGCCAATCCTGACTATCGCTTCTGATATCGGCAAAGCGGCGCGCACCGTGCGTTTGAATCGGTGGCCGCGCCGCTTTGCCGCGCAGTCCGTGCAACACCCGCAATCCACAGCCACATGCGGCATGCACGCCAGGCGCGCCTGTTTGGAACGGCCGCTCTATTGACGCAAAAACACGCGAGCGGCGAGAGTCGCCGCACCCGGGAGGGATCCGGCCGCAGAGCCGGACACCAGATCCAGAAACAGGGGTCGCCAAGAAAAAATCAGGAGACAGGCAATGACCATGTCGATGCTTCGACGCAGTACTTTGGTTTTGACAGGGGTGAGCCTTGCCGCGGCGCTGGCCGGCTGCGGTGGCGGCGGCGGCGATGAAGAGGCGCCGCGCGCCGGCACGCAGGCACCGCAATGCGCTGACACGGGCACGTGCCCCGCGCAGGGGCCGGTCACCATCGGCGGCCCGCCGGGGTCGTTGTGCCCGGCGGCACTGGACTACAGCACCACCTTCACCGGCGGCTCCGGCGCGGGCGAACTGGTCAAGCTGCGCTTCGACACCGCGGCCCGCACCTACCAGCTGGAGATCATCGAGTCGCCGGTGCCCAAGCAACCCGGCAGCGTCAGCCCGACGCGTGCAGGCGTGACTTTCACCGGCACCTTCGCCAACCTGACCTCGCTGCCGACCGCCGAGCAGAACCGCTGCGCGGTTGCGCTGCAGACAGCAACGGCGTCTGACGGCACCTCGCAGGCGAATATCGACAGCGCGAAGCCGCCGGTGATCTTCCTGGGCAACGGCGTTGCCGGCGGCGGCATCCCGGGTGCCACCATCTCCTATCCGGGCGTGCTCGGGCTGGGCGCGATCCCGGCCACCACGTTCCCGTTCTACCCGGTGCTGGCATTCGCGCAGACCGAGACCGACTTCACCAAGGTGGCCGGCAGCTACAACCTGCTGGGCTACCACCAGGTGCCGTCCGGCGGCTCGCTGACTTCGTCGAGCCACTTCACGCCCGCGACCGCGCAGACCACCGAGACGCTGAACGCCGACGGCAGCTGCACCGCCGCGGCCGGCAGCTGCCTCAGCACCGGCAACAGCTGGAAGCTGCGCAGCGCCGATGGCGCCTTCGAAAGCAGCAATGCCGATGGCAGCCGCCGTTACCCGTCGTTCCAGAGTGCGGCCATCACCAGCAACAACGCCAGCCGCGCCAAGGGGTTGATGGTGGTGGGCAAGCTCAACGGCGCGCTGGTGCCGCTGCTGGTGCGCACCGGCTACGCGCAGATCTCGCTGCTGCCGCTGACGGTCAATGTCGACGACGAATCGGGCCTGGCACTGATGGCGCCGGCGAAGGCGCTGGCCAGCGGCCAGCTTGACGGCGGCTATATCGGCTCGGGCAGCGACTTTGTCTACACCGCCTCGCTGGTCAAGGGCGCGCGCGTGGAGCTGCTGGACCCGATGACGATGAACCAGACCGGAGCCTTCCAGCTCGACTTCACGCAGAACGCGCCGGGCATGATCGCCACCACCGACAACAGCGGCACCACCGGTGCGCTGATTGCCAGCGGCCGGGTGTTCAGCCACCTGTCCGGCGCCGGCAGCGCCAGCCCGACCTTCCGCGTCGGCGTGCTGGCAGCACCCTGAGTCCACCAAGAACACACAAGACCGAGGAGACCACGCCATGCAACCCCATCGACTGATCCTGCCGCGGGCCTCGCGCCCATCCACGGTGCCGGCGCGTGCGCTGGCCGTGGCCGCCGCCGCCATGCTCGCCGCCTGCGGTGGCGGCGGCGGCGACGACGCGCCGTCCACGCCGGCCGCGGTGCAGACGCGGCTGTGCCCGGCATCGCTCGACTACACCACCACCTTCACCGGCGGCACCGGCTCCGGCGAGCTGGTGAAGGTGCAGATCGACACCACCAAAAAGACCTGGCAGGTGACCTTCGTGGATTCCTCGGTGCCGCGCCAGACCGGCACCGTGCAGCCCACGCGCAGCGACCCCACCAACGGGCAGAACGTGATGCGCGGCACGCTGAAGGCGGAGACGGGGTTGCCGACCGAGAAGCTTAACCAGTGCGCGTTCGAGCTGAGCGGCGCCAGCCTCGATCCGACCCGTCCGGCCAAGCTCTTTGTCGGCGAAGGCGTGGTGGGCGGCACCATCCCGGGCGCGCGCATCCAGTTCAACGGCGTGCTGGGCGCAGGCGCGGTGCCGGACACCACCTTCCCGTATTTCCAGTTCATCGGCTTCGCGCAGACCGAGACCGACCTGTCGAAGATTGCCGGCCAGTACAACGGCACGGGCTTCCACGAGGTGCCGTCCAAGCAGTTCCAGCTGGTGGCGCAGGACTACCGCATGGCGCTGGCTGCCGATGGTTCGTTCACCGTCTGCGACAACGCCACCAACTCGTGCGAGCGCAAGGGCAACAACTTCGTGCCGCAGGCGAGCGGCGCGCTGCTGTCGACCAACTACAAGGCCGAGAGCCAGCCGCCCACGCTGGGCGGCACGCTGGGCAAGGCCTACCTGATCGTGGGCAAGCTGCGCGGCCAGCTGGTGCCAATCATGATCCGCGTGGGCTATGCCAATGACACGCTCGCCAACGGCCCGCTTGGTGCCGACGACGAGATCGGCATCGGCATGATGGCGCCGGCGGTAGCGGTCAGCGAGGGCACGGTCAACGGCGAATACGTCGGCGTCGACAGCAACTTCAACTACCGCGTGACGGCACTGATCGGCGCCGCGGCCACCATGATGGATCCGTTCCGGCCGCACGATGCGTCGCTCGCCATCCCGTACCGGCTGGACTTCTCGCAGCAGGTGCCCGGCGTGGTCCGCACTTCGCGGCGCGATGCACCCGCAGGCTCGCCGCCGACCGGCAAGCTGATGTTCACCGGCGGCGTGTTCGGCTTCCTGGAACAGCGCGACAGCGGCCCGTACTTCACCGTCGGCGCATTCGTGCAGTAAGCACGCTACCAGGCCCGGGCCATTGCAGCCCGGGCCACTGCGCCACGATTCGACCATACAGAGACATCCAATGCCGGGGGACACAAGATGAAAACCATACGCCTCACGCTCACACTGATGCTGGCCGCGCTGGCCAGCTTCGCCCTGCCTGCCCATGCCCAGAAGAAGGGCGACAACGTGGTATCCGCGGGCTGGTTCCATATCCAGACCCACGGCCAGAGCGGTCCGCTGACCACCACCTTGCTCGACGTGCCGATCAACTACCCGCTCGGGCTGCCATCCAGCTTCACCGCACCGGGCAGCAGCATCTCGTCATCCAACGCCAATACGCTGGGGCTGACCTTCAGCCACTTCGTCTCCGACCATATCGCGATCACCGCGGTGGGCGGCATCCCGCCGGAGTTCAAGCTCTACGGCCACGGCGAACTGATCCCGCCCGGCCCGGCCGGCGCGCTCGGGCGCCAGAGCCTGGGCGATCCGTCGCTGAACCCCATCGTCACCAAGGCACGCCAGTGGAGCCCGGCGGCGATGGTGCAATACCACTTCCTCGATCCGGGCACGCGTTTCCGCCCGTTCCTGGGGGTGGGGGTGTCATACAACTTCTTTACCAACATCGAGGTCAATCCGGCGTTTGCGAGTTCGGTCAACAACAACCTCGGCGCGATCCTGGCGGCGGGGGCGGGCATCCCGGGGCCGACGTCGGTGAGTGCGGATGCATCGTCGTCATGGGCGCCGGTGTTCAATATCGGCGGCACCTACAACTTCGACGAGCATTGGGGGCTGACGGCGGCGGTGACTTATATCCCGCTGAAGACGACGTCGACGATGACGATCAAGGCGGCCGACGGGACCGTGCTGTCGACGTCGAAGACCAAGCTGGAGCCGAATCCGCTGGTGTTCTTTTTGGCGGCTTCGTACAAGTTCTGACGGCTGAAAGAAGAAAAGCCAGCGGCAGTACCGCTGGTTCTTGATTGACCGATTGTGGTCTCCCTCTCCCGCTTGCGGGAGAGGGGAGCAAACCAGCGGCGCGGGAAGCGCTGCAGGCTGACCTTACTGCGTGACGGTGCCCGACGTAGCAGGCGTCCCCTGCTGCGCCACCGGACTGCTCTCCTGCAAGCCACCGCCCAGCGACCGGTACAAGTCGATCGCATTGTTCAGCCGCAGCTGCCGCGCCTGGATCAGCGCCTGCTCGGCAGTGAACAGCTGGCGCTGCGCATCGAGCTCGTCCAGGTAGCTGGCGATGCCGCTACGGAAGCGCAGGCGCGCCAGTTCATAACGTGCCTGTTCCGCGTTGCGCACCTCTTCCTGGCCGGTGACCTGGTCTTCCAGCGTGCCGCGCGCCACCAGTGCATCGGCCACTTCCGCGAAGGCCGTCTGGATGGTCTTCTCGTAGTTGGCGATCTGGATGTTCTTGCGCACATTGGCCAGGTCCAGGTTCGACAGGTTGCGGCCATAGTCGAAGATCGGCAGCACCAGTTGCGGCGCAAACGACCACGCGCGCGTGCCAGCATCGAACAGTCCCGAGAACGTCGGGCTGATGGTGCCCGCACTGGCGGTCAGCGTGATGCGCGGGAAGAACGCCGCGCGCGCCGCGCCGATATTGGCGTTGGCCGACAGCAGCAACTGCTCGGCCTGGCGGATATCGGGGCGCTGCTCGAGCAGCTCCGACGGCAGGCCGGCCGGGATGTCGCTGATGATGCGCTCGTCCGACAGGCGCACCGGCGCCGGAAGGTTCTCGATGCTGCCGATGGGCTTGCCCACCAGCACTTCAAGCGCGTTCTGCGCCTGCGCGCGCTGGCGCGCCAGCTGCGCCGCGGCCACGCGGGCCTGCGCCACCAGCGATTCGTTGTCGCGCAGGTCCAGCGCCGAGGTGGCGCCCGCCTCGAAACGCTGCTTGGCCAGGCCGTAGGTGCTTTCACGCGCCTTCAGCGTGTCGCGCGCCAGGTCGTACTGCTCGGCGAAGGAGCGCTCGGCCAGGTAGGCCTTGGCAACTTCCGACACCAGCGAGATCTGCGCCGAGCGGCGTGC
Source organism: Cupriavidus sp. FW306-1B-F12B (assembly GCF_058781795.1). Classification (NCBI taxonomy): domain Bacteria; kingdom Pseudomonadati; phylum Pseudomonadota; class Betaproteobacteria; order Burkholderiales; family Burkholderiaceae; genus Cupriavidus; species Cupriavidus sp. FW306-1B-F12B. The sequence continues at coordinate 215,087 of NZ_JBYSXC010000007.1, read as the reverse complement.
CTCTTCGGTGGCGAAGTACTGCGCCAGCGCGGCATTGGACAGGCTGCGCACGCGTCCGAAGAAATCCAGCTCATACGACGTGATGCCCAGGCCCACCTGGTAGACCTCGGTCACGCCGGGCTGGCCGAGCACCGTTGCCGACTGGGCAGCGGTGGTGCGGGCCCGGGTGTAGCCGCCGGTCGCGTTCACCGTGGGCAGCAGGTCGGCGCGCTGCACCTGGTACAGCGCGCGCGCTTCCTCGATGCGCAGCGCGGCGGTGCGCAGGTCGCGGTTGTTTTCCAGCGAGGTCGCGATCAGCGTCTGCATGCGCGGGTCGCGGAAGAACTCGCGCCAGCCGATGTCGACGGCGCGGCGGGTCTCGCCGCTCTTCACCTCGGCGGTGGCGTAGCCCTCGGGCGCCACCGGGAAGCTGTCTGCCACCGGCGGGGCAGGGCGGTCATAGTGGGGCGCGAGCGTGCACCCCGTCAGAACGCCGGCCACCAGCAGCAGTGTGGTCAGAGTCTTGGTCATGTTCAGATTTCCTCTTTCGGCTCGTGCCACTTCTGGTCCAGCATGCGCTGGCGCGCACTGCCCTTGAAGCGCTTGCGCACCACCACGAAGAAGACCGGCACCAGGAAGATCGCCAGCACCGTGGCGGTGATCATCCCGCCAATCACGCCGGTACCGATGGCGCGCTGGCTGGCCGACCCCGCACCGGTGGCGATCGCCAGCGGCAGCACGCCCAGGATGAACGCCATCGACGTCATCAGGATCGGGCGGAAACGCAGGTGCACTGCTTCCAGCGTGGCTTCGATCAGGCCCTTGCCCTGCGCCTGCAGGTCTTTGGCGAATTCCACGATCAGGATGGCGTTCTTCGCCGACAAGCCGATCGTAGCGATCAGGCCCACCTTGAAGTACACGTCGTTGGGCATGCCGCGCAGCGTCACGCCGAGCAGCGCGCCGAGCACGCCCAGCGGCACCACCAGCAGCACCGAGAACGGGATCGACCAGCTTTCATACAGCGCGGCCAGGCACAGGAACACAATGATCAGCGACAGCGTGTACAGGATCGGTTCCTGCGAGCCGGCCAGGCGTTCTTCATAAGACTGGCCGGACCACTCGAAGCCGAAACCCGGCGGCAGCTTGGCGAAGTTCTCTTCCATCACGCGCATGGCTTCACCGGTACTGCGGCCCGGCGCGGCCTGGCCCGCCAGCTTCACCGCCGGCATGCCGTTGTAGCGCTCCAGGCGCGGCGAGCCCATCACCCACTTGGAGGTCGCGAACGCGGCAAACGCCACCATGTCGCCGTTGCTGTTGCGCACGCGCAGCTTGGTCAGGTCGTCCGGCAGGCGGCGGTCGGAGCCTTCTGCCTGCACGATCACCTTGCGCACCCGGCCTTCATAGATGAAGTCGTTGACGTAGTTCGAGCCGAACGCAATCGACAGCGTCGAGTTGATGCTCGCCACCGTGACGCCGAGCGCCTTGGCCTTCTCGCGGTCGATATCGATCTGCAGCTGCGGCGCATCTTCCTGGCCTTCGGGGCGCACGCCCATCAGCACCGGGCTCTGCGCGGCCATGCCGAGCATCATGTTGCGCGCTTCCATCAGCTTGGCGTGGCCCTGGCCGGTGCGGTCCTGCAGGCGGAAGTCAAAGCCCGAGGAGTTGCCCAGCTCGGAAATCGCCGGCGGGTTGAGCGGGAAGATAATCGCGTCCTTGATGAACGACAGCGCGCCGAAGGCACGGCCGACCAGCGCCTGCGCGGTCTCGCCGTCGCCGGTGCGCTCCTTCCAGTCCTTCAGGCGCACGAACGCGATACCGCCGTTCTGGCCGCGGCCGAAGAAGGAGAAGCCAGCCACCGTGATCATCTGGTCAACCACCTTGCTTTCCTTCTGCAGGTAGTAGTCCTCGATCTGCTTGAGCACGCCGATGGTACGGTCCTGGGTGGCGCCGTTGGGCAGCTGCACCACGGTGATCATGTAGCCCTGGTCCTCGTCGGGCAGGAACGACGACGGCAGGCGCTTGAACAGCACCACCACGCCGACGATGATGACCGCGTAGATGATCAGGTAGCGGCCGGAGCGCTTGAGGATGCGCGCGACCACGCCCTGGTAGCTGGTGGCCGAACGCGCGAAGGTGCGGTTGAACCAGCCGAAGAAGCCCGTCTTCTCATGGTGATGGCCGGCTTCCACGGGCTTGAGCAGCGTCGCGCACAGCGCCGGGGTCAGCGTCAGCGCCAGCAGCGCCGAAAACGCCATCGACGAGATCAGCGACAGCGAGAACTGGCGGTAGATGTTGCCCACCGAGCCCGAGAAGAATGCCATCGGGATGAACACCGCGGTCAGCACCAGCGTGATGCCGACGATGGCGCCGGTGATCTGGCCCATGGCCTTGCGCGTGGCTTCACGTGGCGAGAGTCCTTCCTCGCTCATGATCCGCTCGACGTTCTCGACCACCACGATGGCATCGTCCACCAGGATACCGATGGCCAGCACCATGCCGAACATGGTCAGCACGTTGATCGAGAAGCCGAACGCCAGCAGCGCGCCGAACGTACCCAGCAGCGCGATCGGCACCACCAGAGTCGGGATCAGCGTGGCGCGGAAGTTCTGCAGGAACAGGTACATCACCAGGAACACCAGCACCACGGCTTCGAGCAGGGTCTTGATCACTTCCTCGATCGAGATCTTGACGAAGGCCGAGGTGTCGTAAGGTACCGAGTACTGGTAGTCCGCCGGGAAGTTCTTGGACAGTTCTTCCATCTTGGCGCGCACCGCGGTGGCCGTGGCCAGCGCGTTGCCGGTCGGGGCCAGCTTGATGGCGATGGCCGCCGACGGCTTGCCGTTGGTGCGGGCCTGGGTCGAGTAGTCGGCGCCGCCCAGCTCCACCCGGCCCACGTCCTTGATGCGCACCGAGGACCCATCCGGGTTGGTGCGCAGCAGGATGTTGCCGAACTGCTCAGGCGTGGTCAGGCGGCTTTCGGTGGTGACGGTGGCGTTGAGCTCGGTGCCCTTGGGCGAGGGCGTGCCGCCCAGCTCGCCCACGGCGACCTGGATGTTCTGCTCGCCCACCGCGGCGGTGACGTCGGTCGGGGTCAGGTTGTAGCCCGTCAGCTTGGCCGGGTCCAGCCAGATCCGCATGGCGTACTCGGTGCCGAACAGGTCGGCCTGGCCCACGCCCGGCACGCGGCGGATCGAGTCGATCACCTGCGCCGAGACATAGTTGCCGAGCTGGATCGCGTCAGCCGTGCCGGACTTGGACGACACGGTCAGGAACATCATGTAGTTGTTCCCGGCCTTGTCCACGCGCACGCCCTGCTGGCGCACTTCAGCCGGCAGGCGCGCTTCCACGCGCTTGAGGCGGTTCTGCACTTCGACCGAGTTCAGGTCGACGTTCGAACCCGGCGCGAAGGCGATGGTGATGCTCGCCAGGCCGGACGACTCGCTGGTGGAGTTGTAGTAGAGCAGGTTAGGGGCGCCGTTGAGCTCCTGCTCGATCACCGAGGTGACGGAATCCTCCAGCGTCTTGGCCGACGCACCCGGGTAGGTGGCGGTGACCGAGATCGTCGGCGGGGCGATGTTCGGATATTGCGCGATCGGCAACTGCAGGATCGCCAATATGCCGCCCAGCATGATGATCAGCGCGAGCACCCACGCGAACACCGGCCGGTCGATAAAAAACTTGGCCATAAACTGGCTCCCTCTTGGTCTAGCGGTCTAGCCGTATTTGCCGTATTGGTGGTACGGCAGGGTTCAGCCTTGCTTGGCGTCAGACTTGGCTTGCTGCGGGCCCTCGGCCTTGGGGGCCGAGGCCGGCGCCGCCGGGGCGGAGGCCGTCGCCGCGGCCGGTGCCGAGGCCCCGGCCGGCTTGAACGGCACCGCCTTGGCCGGCGCACCGACCTTGACCTTCTGCAGGCCCTCGACGATCACCTTCTCGCCGCCCTTCAGGCCTTCGGTCACCACCCAGCGGTCGCCAATGGCCTGCGGCGCCTTGACCGGCACCGCCGCGACATTGCCGTCCGTGCCCACCACCATCACGCTGGCACCCTGCGCGCCGCGGATCAGCGCCCGCTGCGGCACGGTCAGTGCGTTCTCGTCCACGCCCTGCTCGATCTTCACGCGCACGAAGGTGCCCGAGAGCAGTTCGCGCTTCGGGTTCGGGAACTGCGCGCGCAGCGTGATCGCGCCGGTGGTCGGGTCGACCGTCATGTCCGAGAACAGCAGCTTGCCGGTGTGCTCGTACTCGCGGCCGTCTTCCACGAACAGGCGCACGTTGGCGCCGCCGTTGACGCCCTTGACCACGCCGGACTCGATGGCGCGGCGCAGGCGCGTGACTTCCGAAGCCGGCTGGGTGAAGGTGACCCACATCGGGTCGACCTGCTCCACCAGCGCCAGCTTGGTCGCCTCGCCCTTGCCCACCAGCGCGCCCTCGGTCACCAGCGCACGGCCGGCGCGGCCGCTGATCGGCGCGGTCACGGTGGTGTAGCCCAGGTTGATCTGGGCGGTGCGCACCGCCGCCTTGGCCGAAGCCACGTCGGCGTTGGCCTGGCCGGCGGAGGCCACGGCGTCGTCGTACTCCTGCTTGCTGACCGCGTTGACGGCCACCAGGGGCTTGTAGCGGTCGGCCTTCAGGCGCGCCGAGACGGCATTGGCCTCGGCGCGCTGCAGCGCGGCCTGTGCCGAAGCCAGCGTGGCCTGGTAGGGTGCCGGGTCGATGCGGAACATCACCTGGCCGGCCTTCACTTCGCCGCCCTCGGTGTAGTTGCGCGACAGCACGATGCCTTCGACGCGAGCACGCACTTCGGCCGTGCGTATGCCTTCCAGGCGGCCCGGCAGTTCATTGACGACGGCGACCGGCGACGGCGTCACGGTCACCACACCCACTTCCGGCGGGGGCGGAGCGCCGCCTTCGGCCTTCTTGTCGCCACAGGCAACAAGCGCCACGGCAGACAGCGCCGCTAGTGCATAGGCAGCAACGCAACGGATACGTTGGGACTTCCTCATCGATAACCCCATGATGGCAATTTGAGATCTGCCGCATCGTCCCGACCTGTCATCCGACAAACGGAAACGACACAGCCCGCCGCACGGTTTGCGGCGGACAAAAGCGTGATGCTAGCCACAATTCGCGGCGTCGCAATGTCAAATGCGACGAACGGTGGCTTTTATGTAACGACTGGATTCATGACCGGCTGGCCTGCGGCAGGGATTGCCAGCTGTGCTGGGTATGTCACAGAAGGCGGCTGGCCGAATGCCGGGCAAGCGCGTATTATATATACATTCAAGCATGTATGTTAAGTCGATGTTGCAGAAGGGCCTTTCGGCGCACAACCTGCGCAGCGGGGCCGCTGGAATACGGATCCTGGCCCCGGTCAAACCCAACCGGCCAGTCCGAATTGCCTCCCTACCCGTTCGGAATCACGGCGCAAACCGCCGGCTCGGGTTAGGATGCGCGCCGTCGTGTCGGCTCGCAAGCTGCAAGCACATTGGCATGTGACGACAACGACCCGCCGGCGCGTGCGCCGGCCCGTGCGGCTGCCACAGCGGGGGCCGCACCCAGGGAGAACTAACAAGGCTGGCCATGACGGCTCGATCGCGTCATGCCGCCGGCACCAGAGACAAAAATGGTCAGACGTACCAAGGAAGAGGCGCTTGAAACGCGCCACCGGATTCTCGACGCGGCCGAAGCCGTGTTCCACGCCCGCGGCGTGGCACGCCCGTCGCTGGCCGACATCGCCGAGGCGGCGGGTGTCACGCGCGGCGCGATCTACTGGCACTTCAAGAACAAGAGCGATGTGTTCGCCGCCATGTGCGACCGCGTCAACCTGCCCGTGGAAGCGCTGTGCGACCCCGAGCGGCTCGCGCGCCAGGAAGACCCGCTCGGCGGCATCCGCGACATCTGCGCCTATGTGATGCGCCAGACCGTGGTCAACCCGCGCTGGCGCCGGGTGTTCGAGATCATCTTCCACAAGTGCGAAATGGTGCAGGACAACGGCGCCATCTTCGAGCGCCAGCGCCAGTCGCACCAGGAAGGCCTGATCAAGATGCGCGAGCACCTGCGCCTGGCCCTGGAGCGCGGCCAGCTGCCCGCCGACCTGGACCTGGACCTGGCCGTCAACGCCTTCCATGCCGCCATCGGCGGGGTGCTGGCGCACTGGCTGTTCTCGCCGCAGGACTTCGACCTCGACGCCAACGCCGAGCGCATGTCCGACGCCTTCATCGATACCCTGAAGTTCTCACCGGCGCTGCGCCACGGCTACGTGCCGCGCCCGATGGCGGCGCTGGACCGGGAACTGTCCACGCTGTGCCAGCAGGCCTGCCCGAACGGCCAGCCGGGCGGGCTCGATACCGGCGACCTGGTCCCCTGAGCCGCGCGCTCAGCCGCGCATGGCCTCGCGCCAGCGCGCCAGGAATGCGCGCTTGCGCATCGCGTCCTGCGCGGCCAGCAGGCCCGGGCCGACGCTGATCGGCTTGAGCGCGTAGCCCAGCCGCTCGGACAATGCCGCCGCGGTGTGCACGCTGTCGGTATCGGTGCGGATGGTATAGAGCTGCGAGGTCGACTTGGCGAGCAGCGCCTGGCCCTCGCGCGAGAGCAGGTAGTCCAGCCACAGCCGCGCCGCATTGGGCCGCGGCGCGCGCCGGGCAATAAACGCCACCCGCGACATCACCAGGGTGTAGTCGCGCGGGGCGATCACGTCGATGGCCGCGCCACGCTCCATCAGCGACAGCGCGTACGAACCCAGCAGGTTGTAGCCCATCACCAGCTCGCCGCTGGCGATGCGCTCGATCATCTCGGCGGTGGACGCCGACAGCTGCACCCCGGCGCGCCCCAGCGCCTGCGCCAGGTACCAGAACTCGCTGCCCATGCGCGCATCCTGCTGCGCCAGCAGGTAGCCCACGCCCGAGCGCTCCACGTCATACGTCACCACCTTGCCATGCCAGCGCGGCGCGTGCTCCTGCAGCAGCCGCGCCAGCCCGCTGCGGCTGCGCGGCGGGCGCATGCCGGCCAGGTGGTGGCGGTTATAGACGATCACCGCGGGCTCGAAGGTGGTGCCCCAGGCCTCGTCGCGCCACACCGCCCAGCCGGGCAGGCCGCCGCGCTCGGGCGAGGCGTAGCGCTGCGCATGGCCGTCGTTGACGAGCTTGATCTGCAGGTCCATGGCCGTGCTCCACAGCACGTCGGCGAAGGCCGCACCGGGCGCGGGCCGGCTGCCGCCCAGCGCCGCGGTCTCGGCCAGGAAGCGCTGGTTCAGCTCGATCGTGTTGAGATCCTGGTAGTGCACGCGCATGCCCGGGTAGCGCGCCTCGAACGCGGCGATCAGCGGCTGCGCCACTTTCAGGTCGGTCGATGCATAGACCGTGACCATGCCTTCGCGCATGGCGCCGGCGATGGTGGCGTCATACCCGGACGGATACCTCGGCGGTGGCGCCGGGGGCCTAGACTGGGCATGAAGGGGCCACGCAGCCGGCAAGGTGGCGCCGGCCAGCAGCGATGCGCCCAGCAGGCGGCGGCGCTGCCCCGAGGCAGGCGGCTCGCAAGCGCACGGCAGGGACGGCGGGGGTGGACGCGTGGGCACGGTGGTCGGAAACGGAAGAACTGCCTGTGGAAGGGAGCGGGCGCACGGACAACACGCGCCGGGACCAGCGGGGCGGGGGTATTATAGGCGCCCGCGGCGGGCGCGCTCCATCGGTGCAGCCCCCTGTTGTGCGGACGTTTTCCGCCGCCGCGACTGAAACATGGACCAAACCGGCAGAGGAGGAGACCGGCATGCGCATCCTGCTGGTGGAGGATGAAATCGAACTGGCACGCTGGGTCGCCCGCGCGCTGGAGCAGGGCGGCTTTGTGATCGAGCATGTCGCCGACGGGCTGCAGGCCGAGGCCCGCCTGCAGGCCGAGGAATACGACGCGGTGCTGCTCGACCTGCGCCTGCCCGGCAAGGACGGGCTGGCCGTGCTCAAGTCCATGCGCGCGCGCGACGACCGCACCCCGGTGCTGATCCTGACCGCGCAGGACACGCTGGACGAACGCGTGCGCGGCCTGAACCTGGGCGCCGACGACTACCTGCCCAAGCCCTTTGCCATTGCCGAGCTGGAAGCGCGGCTGCTGGCGCTGATCCGCCGCAGCCGCGGGCGCGCGCATCCGCGCTTGCAGTGCGGCACGCTGGTGTTCGACGGCGAGACCCGCAGCTTCACGCTGGACGGCGCCCCGCTGGCGCTGACCCCGCGCGAATCGACCCTGCTGGGCGCGCTGCTGGCACGCAGCGGCCAGCCGCTGACCAAGGCGCAGCTGCTCGACAAGGTGTTCTCGCTGGATGCCGACGTCTCCCCCGACGCGATCGAGGTGCTGGTCTACCGGCTGCGCAAGAAGCTGGCCGGGCACGGCGTCACCATCGTCACCCTGCGCGGCTTCGGCTACCTGCTGGAGCCCGAGGCCGGGCGCTGAAGATGGCGCGGCGCCATCGCGTCCCGTCCTGGCGCCGCGGCAGCCTGCGCCGGCAACTGCTGTTGCTGCTGGTGCCGGCGCTGGCGGCGATGATGGCGATCGACACCTGGCTCACCTACGGCACCCTGCGCGACGCCGCCAACACGGCTTATGACCGCTCGCTCTATGGCTCGATCCGCGCCATCGACAGTGCCATCGGCATGGCTGGCGACAACGTCCAGCTGACCCTGCCCGATGCCGCCATGGAGATGTTCGAGACCGCGGCGCAGACCCATGTGTTCTACCGCGTGTCGACCGAGCGCGCCGGCCAGGTCGAGACCGTCACCGGCTACGACGACCTGCCGCTGCCTGCCGGCACCCTCGTCAACAACCAGCCGCGCTTCTACGACGCCGAATATTTGGGCGAGGCCGTGCGCATCGCCGCGATGGCGCGGCCGGTATACCGCCCGGACGCGCGCATGCGCGTGATCATCCAGGTGGCCGAGACCGCCGAGCCGCGCACCACGCTGATCGGCACGGTCTGGCGCAGCGCGCTGGCGCGCGACCTGCTGCTGATCCTGCTGAGCGCCGGCATCCTGGTGGGCGGCGTCACCTACGTGCTGCGCCCGCTGGCGCGCGTGCGCGACGACGTGGAAGCGCGTTCGCCGGACGACCTGGCCCCGCTCACGTTCGAGCGCGTGCCCGCCGAGGTGCGCCCGCTGGTCGACGCGGTCAACCTGCACGTGTCGCGCTCCGCGGCGATGGCGCAGTCGCAGGCCCAGTTCATCGCCGACGCCGCGCACCAGCTGCGCACGCCGCTGGCCATCCTGAAGACCCAGGCCGAATACGCCCAGCGCCAGCTGCGCGCGCCCGACCCCGAAGCCGCGCGCCAGGCCGCCGGCGAAGCCGTGGGCGGCATCGTCACCCAGCTGGAGCAGGCCGCGCGCCTGACCAACCAGCTGCTGGCGCTGGCGCGGGTACGCCAGCACCACGGCGAAGCCGCCCAGGAAGCCGATGGCATCGACATCATCGACGCCGTCACCGTGGCCGAGCAGGTGGCGCTGGACTACCTGCCGCTGGCGCGCGGCAAGCAGCAGGACTTCGGCTGGGAGCCGGTGCCGGGGCTGAAGCTGCCGGTGCGCGCCGACCCCGCGCTGCTGCGCGAGGCGCTGGCCAACCTGGTCCACAATGCGATCCAGTACTCGCCACGCGGCAGCCGCATCACGCTGTCGGCCACGCGCGCCGACCAGACCGCCTGCCTGGTGGTGGAAGACGATGGGCCAGGCATTCCGGCCGAAGAGCGCGAGAAGGTCTTCGCGCGCTTCTACCGGCGCGTCGGCAATGCGGAGCCGGGCTCCGGGCTGGGGCTGGCGATCTCGCGCGAGATGGCGGCGCGCTTTGGCGGCACGGTGGAGCTTGGCGACGGCTTGCAGGGCACCGGCGTGCGCGCGGTGCTGAAGCTGCCCATCGGCGAATAACCCCTAACCATATAACTCCTCCGCCACCGTCGGATGCAGCTGCACCGTGGTCTGCAGGTGCGATTCGCGCACGCCCAGCCGCAATGCCACCGCCAGCGTCTGCACGATCTCGGGCGCGGCGTCGTCCATCAGGTGCGCACCGAGCACGCGCCCGCTGCGCGCGTTCAGCACCAGCTTGAACATCGACTGGTGGGAGGTGCCGGCAAAGCGGTTTTCCAGCGAGACAAAGCGCTTGACCACGGTGCGGATGCGATCGGGCTTGCCGGCGGCTGCGATCGCCTGGGCCTCGGTCAGGCCCACGGCGCCGATGGCGGGCTCGCAGAACACCGCGGTGGGCACGAAGTCGAAATCGGCGCGTTCGCCGCGCCGGCCGTACAGGCGGTCGGCCAGCCAGCGGCCCTGCGCGGTGGCCACCGGGGTCAGGTGCAGGCCGTCGACGGCGTCGCCGAGCGCGTAGATGCCGCGCACGTTGCTGCGGAACTGGCGGTCCACGCGGATGCCGCCCTTGTCGCCAAAGTCCACGCCAAGCGCCTCGAGCCCGAAGCCCTGCACGTTGGAAATGCGCCCGATCGCCGCCAGCGCGGCCTGCGCGCGCACAGCCTCGGTCTGGCCCGGGCGGTCGGTGGGACGGTAGCAAACTTCAACGGCCCCGTTGGCCTGGCTCAGCAGGTGCACCCTGGCGTTCAGGTGCAGGCGCACGCCGCGCGCGGTCAGTGCCTCGGCCAGCGACCGGGAGATGTCGTGGTCGAAGTGGGGCAGCAGCCGGTCGCCGGCAACGATCAGGTCTACCTTGACGCCGTAGCGCGACAGGATCGAGGCCTGCTCCACGCCGATGTAGCCGCCGCCGATGACCGCGATCGAACCCGGCACGGTCTGCCAGGTGAAGACGTCGTCGGAACTGGCGGCCAGTTCGCCACCGGGGACTTCGAGCGCGCGCGGGCGCGCGCCGGTGGCAATCAGGATGCGGCGCGCGTGAATGGTCTCGTCGCCGACGCGCACTTCGTCCTTGCCGGTGACCAGCGCATCGCCGCGCAGGATTTCCACGCCGGATTCGTGCAGGCGCTGGGTGTAGCCCGCATTCAGCCGCGCAACCTCGGCATTGACGCGCACGATGGCATCGCGCCAGTCCTCACGCCCGCCGGTATGCGACAGGCAGCCCGACAGGATGGCCGACCAGCCGGCGCCGTAGGACAGCATCTTCTTGGGCACGCAGCCGCGGTTGACGCAGGTGCCGCCGATGGCATCGCGCTCGACCAGGATCACGCGTGCGCCGTGCGCGGCGGCACGCCGCGCGCAGGCCACGCCGCCCGAGCCGCCGCCGATCACCACCAGGTCTGCCTTGCGCACCTTGTCGTTGCGCCGCGTGCGGCCGTCGCGCACGCGCGGCACCTGCTCCACCGGCGGCGCCGCGCTGACCTCGCGGGCGCGCCGCGGTTCCTTGGCCCCCTGCGTTCCGGAGAGGGTTGTCTGGCGCTTAGTCATCCATGCCTCCTGTCGCGGCACGCGGGCCGCATCGACAACAATCAGGCCAGCGCCAGCAAACGAATCACTAGGCAGCGGGCCGCAGTTCGGTATTCAGGATCGACGGCCACTCGCGCAGGAAAGTTTCCCCGTCGCGGCGGCCCAGCTCGTAGGCGTGCGTCATGGCATCGGGCCGGGTGTAGTCCCAGCTCGAGATCGGCACGCGCTGCGAGGGCTGCAGGTACAGGCGGCGCTGGCCGCCTTGCTCAAGCACGAAACGGCGCGGGCGCGGATACAGCCTTGTCACCAGCACCAGCACATTGCCCGGGGTGGCATCGAGCGCGTCCACGGGCACGTTGTCGACCAGCCCGCCGTCCAGCACCGGGCGGCCGCCGCGGCGCAGCACCGGCGTGAACGGCGGCGTGGAGGCCGACTGCAGCAGCAGGTCGGCCAGCTGCTCGGGCGAATCGCAGTCCTGCGCGCGCACGAACTCCGGCCGGAAGCCCAGCTTGCGCCCCAGCCGCGGGTGCAGCGTCTTGAGCACATGCTTGTCGATGTTGTACGCCAGCAGCCCCGCTGCCACCGCCAGGCGCGGGCCGCTCCAGCGCGGGATATGGGCCACGCCGATGCGGATCTCCGGCGCCTGCTGCAGGTGCGAGAGGCGCCCGTCGGCGAAGATCGTCAGCAGCGCGGTGCGGTAGATGCCGTAGTGCGGGAACACGCGCTCATTGCGCAGCAGGTTGCCCCAGTAGGCATTGCGGCGGTTGTTGGACAGCACCTCGCGGTAGTAGTCCATGGTCTGGTGCGAGTCGTGCGCATAGACCATGCACGCCGTCGCCGCACCGGCCGAGATCGCGGCGATCACGCGCGGGCGCAGCTCCAGTTCCGGCGCGACCGTGTCCCACCAGCCCGCCTGCCACCAGCAGCGGTTGCCGCCGCCGGCAAAGACGACCTGGTCGAAGGGATGGGTGTGGCCGGAAGTCATGGACGCTGGCGTTGCGAGCGGATCAGAGCAGGGCGTAGGTGGTGGTGGCCTGCACCGCCAGCTTGCCGTCGGTGCCAGTCAGCTCGATCTCGCCGAACACCACGGTCTTGCCCAGGCGCAGCACGTTGGCGCGCACCAGCACGTCGCCGTCGATCACCGGGCGCATGAAGTTGGTGGTGAGCGTGACCGTGGTCATCGGGCGGAACGCGCCCAGCGCGCTGGCCACGGCGACGATCATGGCGGTATCGGCGGCGGACATCAGCACCTGGCCGCAGACCACGCCGCCCGCATGGCGGAACGATTCGCTGAATGGCAGGCGCAGCGTAACGCCCTGGGCATCGACGGCCTCGGCACGCAGGCCGAGCTGGCGCACCCATGGCGCCAGCACGCGCTCCAGCGTGGCATCGATATCGGTGAGGCTGAATTGCGGTGCGGCTTCGGACATGGCGCTCCTGGTTCTGGCTGGCCGCACCGTAGCCGTCCTGTGACGGACCGCTACTCTGTCTCCTCCGGCGCGACGCGATGTTTGAGGCAATGATACAGGGGGCCGGTGGCCAGCACCACGAAGGCCATCCGGATCACGTGGAACGCGGTCACCAGCGGCACCCCCACCTCCAGCACCTTGGCCGTGATGCACATCTCGGCAATGCCGCCCGGCGTGGTGCCCAGGATCACCGTGGCCGGGTGCGCGCCCGACAGCGCCGCCAGCCCCCAGCCGAACAGCGCCGACACCACCAGTGCGATCACCGTGTACAGCGCCACGCCCGACAGGAAGCGCGGCGCGGTATGCAGGAACTCGCGCGAGAAGCGCACCCCCAGCGAGACCCCGATCAGCAGCTGGCCGGCACGGCTCATCCAGGTGGGGATGGCCGACAGCTCGATCCCGGACGCGGTCAGCACCGCCGCGGCCAGCAGCGTGCCGATCACGAACGGGTTGGGCATGTTCAGCCGCTTCACCAGCAGCGCCACGCCCAGCGTGATCGCGACCAGCGCCAGCAGCCCCGGCGCGCTGACCACGCGCGGGCCGGGGATATAGGGGTCGAGCCCGTGGATGCCGCCGTACTGGAAGATGGCCGGCACGGTCACCACCACCATCAGCACCCGCAGCGAATGCGCGGCCGCCACCTGGTCGATGCGCGCGCCGTTGCGCTCGGCCAGGTTGGCCATCTCCGAGGCGCCGCCGATGGCGGTGGAGAAGAACGCGGTCTTGAAGGCCACGCCGGTGGTCCGCCGCAGCAGGATGGCACCGCCCGCGCCCAGCACCAGCGCGAACAGCGAGCCGGCAATGATGTAGGGCAGGTACTCCACCAGCCGCGCCACCACGTCCGGCGTGAAGTAGAGCCCGAGCGACGCGCCAATCACCCACTGGCCCGCATTGCGGGCCTGCGACGGCGCCCGCAGGTCGGCCCCGGCCATGCGCGCGGCGGCCACGGCCAGCAGCGGGCCGATCATCCACGGCAGCGGGGTATGCAGCGCGGAGCAGAGCAGGGCGGCGGCCAGCCCGAGCGCCAGCGTGGGCAGCGCGGACAGCCAGGGGTTGGAGAAGAGACGCATGGTTCAGCGGCCTGGCACGGAAGCGCCGGCGCCTTGTTGTTTTGGAAAACGAGAGACGAAAGACAAGAGGCCCGCACACCATTGGCGTGCGGGCCTCGCAAAGCTTACCGCAAGATCGCGTGCATCAGGCCGCGTTGTCGGCCTGCGCGTGCGCCGAGGTGCGGGTCGCGTGCCAGCGCAACAGGCGCGGGATCACCACCACCGCCACGGTCAGCGCCAGGATGGTGGCCGAGATCGGCTGGCGCAGGAACAGGGTCCAGTCGCCCTGGCCGATCGACAGCGCATTGCGCAGCTGCTTCTCGGCCATCGGCCCCAGGATCATGCCCACGATCACCGGCGCGGTGGGGAAGTCGAAGCGGCGCATCACCATGCCCAGCAGGCCGACCACGAACAGCAGCAGCAGGTCGAACCACGACTGGCGGATGCCGTAGGCGCCCAGCCCGGCGAAGATCAGGATGCCGCCGTACAGCAGCGGCGTGGGCACGCGCAGCATGCGCACCCACAGCCCGATCGCCGGCAGGTTCAGCACCAGCAGCATGACGTTGCCGATATACAGCGACGCCAGCAGGCCCCACACCAGGTCGCCCGAGGTCTGGAACAGCATCGGGCCCGGCTGCAGGTTGTAGTTCTGGAACGCGGCCAGCAGGATCGCGGTGGTGTTGGAGGTGGGGATGCCCAGCGTCAGCAGCGGGGCCAGCGTCGCGGTCACTGCGGCGTTGTTGGCCGCTTCGGGGCCGGCCACGCCTTCGATCGCGCCGACCTTGCCGAAGTCTTCCTTGTGGTCCGACAGCTTCTTCTCGGTGGCATACGACAGGAAGGTCGGGATCTCGGCGCCGCCGGCGGGGATCAGCCCGAACGGGAAGCCGATGAAGGTGCCGCGGATCCACGCCGGGATCGAGCGCTTCCAGTCCGACTTGTTCATGTGGACCGAGCTGAGCTTGTTGAAGGTGCCTGCCGGCTGCGGGAAGAACGCGTTGAACAGCGCCTCGCCCACCGCGAACAGGCCCACCGCCACCACCACGATGTCGATGCCGTCGTACAGCTCCTGCACGTTCATCGAATAGCGGGTCTGGCCCGACAGCGAATCCATGCCGATCAGGCCGATGCCCAGGCCCAGGAACAGTGCGGTCATGCCGCGCAGCAGCGACGAGCCCAGCACGGCCGAGACCGTGGTGAAGGCCAGCAGCATGATCATGAAGTACTCGCCCGGGCCGAACTGCAGCGCCACGTCCGCCGCCACCGGCGCGAACATCGACAGCATCACCGTGGCGATGGTGCCCGCCACGAACGAGCCGATCGCCGCGGTGGCCAGCGCCGGGCCGGCGCGCCCGTTCTTGGCCATCAGGTTGCCTTCCATGGCTGTGACCATGGTGGAAGACTCGCCCGGCGTGTTCATCAGGATCGAGGTGGTCGAGCCGCCGTACATCGCGCCGTAGTAGATGCCGGCGAACATGATCAGCGCGGCGGTCGGTTCCACCTTGGCGGTCAGCGGCAGCAGCATCGCCACCGTCAGCGCGGGGCCGATGCCCGGCAGCACGCCGATGGCGGTGCCAAGGAAGCAGCCCACCAGGGCCCACATCAGGTTGATCGGCGTGATGGCCACGGCAAAGCCGTGCATCAGCTGGTTCAGGGTATCCATTCGAAGACTCCTTGCTGGACGGGCGGGCGGGCTCAGAAGCCGGCGATGGGCAGCAGCGGCAGGTTGATGCCGAGCAGGAATTCAAACAGCGCCCACATCGGCACCGTGATGCACAGGCCGATCAGCGCGTCGCGCACGATGCGGCGGCTGCCGTAGCCACGCGCCACGCACACCATCAGCAGCGTGGAAGCGATCACGAAGCCAAGCGTGCCTATCAGCGCCATGTTCAGCACCAGGCCCGCGGCCACCCACAGGAAGCCGCCGAAGTTGTGCGGCGCGTTGGGCAGCTCGGCATCTTCTTCCGGCATGTTGCGGAAACCGCCGCGCACGCCCTGCCAGGTCAGCAGCGCGCCGCACACGGCCAGGCCGACGGCCACCAGCGTGGGCACGAAGCGCGGCGACAGGCCGGCGTAGCCCTCGTCGCCGGAAATGCCGGACAGCCCGAGGAAGAAAAACAGCGAGAGCGCCAGCACGGCAATGCCGATGGCGAGGTGCGAGGGTTTCATGGAGACTCCTTGGCCTTTGTCGCCAGCATGGGTGCTGGCGTCCGCGACGCTGGCAGGTGCTGCCCGCGCGGCGGCAGGGCCCGGCGACATATGGTTATTTGTCTGGTATCGCAGGTGGACACCGGGCCCTGCGCCGTTTTCCCCCCGCCGGGTTCACCGGCGGGGTTGGCAGGCACGACAGGTAAAGCAGGTTGATGCGGTACTGCCGGTTTGGGTGCTGCCGGCAGTACTTACTTGGCCACGCCCAGTTCACGCAGCGAGCCGCCCAGGCGGGCCGATTCGCTGTCGACGAACTTGCCGAACTCGTCGCCGGTCAGCAGGAACGGGGTCCAGTCATTCTTCTGCAGCGTGTCCTTCCAGGCCTGGCTCTCGGTGGCCTTGACCACCGCGTCAATCATGGCCTTGCGCTGCTCGGCGCTGATGCCGGGCGCGCCGTACACGCCGCGCCAGTTATAGATCTCGACGTTCACGCCTTGCTCCTTGAGCGTCGGGATATCGGCGGTGCGGTCCTTGGAGGTCACCGCCAGCGCGCGCATCTTGCCGCTCTTGATGAAGGGCAGGAATTCCGACACACCGGCAATGCCCACCGTCACGTGGCCGCCCATGATCGAGGCCGAGGCTTCGCCGCCGCCCTGGAACGGCACGTAGTTGATCTTCTTGGGATCGACGCCCGATTCCTTGGCGATCAGGCCGGCCAGGATGTGGTCGATCGAACCCTTGGAGCCGCCGCCCCAGCTGACGCTGCCCGGGTTGGCCTTGAGCTGCGTAGTCAGGTCCTTGATCGACTTGATCGGCGAGCTGGCCGGCACGGTGATGACCATGGTGTCGGCGAACAGGCGTGCGATCGGGGTGGCGTTCTTCAGCGTGACCGGCGGCTTGTTGGTCTCGATCGCGCCCACCATCACCGCGCCCACCACCATCAGCGCATTGGGGTTGCCCTTGTCGGTATTGACGAACTGCGTCAGCGCGATGGTGCCGCCGGCGCCGCCCTTGTTGTCGTATGAAGCGGTCTTGGCCTGGCCCGCGGCAATCATCGCGGCGCCCAGCGAGCGGCCGGTCTGGTCAAAGCCGCCGCCGGGGTTGGCGCCGATCATGACCTTGACGCTGTCCAGCGCAAAGGCCGGCGCGGCGGCGAAGGTGGCGGCAACGGCGGCCGATGCCATCACGGCATGGGCCAGGCGGGAATAGGTACGGCGCATAGCGGTCTCCTGGTGTTACCGGGGATGCGCCATGCCAGCCTGCTGGCAGCCGCGATCCGACCCGGGCGTTCCGGCTGCCACTGCGTTGCGGGGGACGGGAAGACAGCCTGGCGGACTGCGCGCAAGGCGCAGTGCCGGTGCTTGTCTCCTGTCCGGCGCGGCGGGGCGTGGCCGGGACTGTTCTTGGACTTTTGGTGAACGTCAGACCGGAATTACCGGTCATGGGGCGGATTCTAGGCGGCGGAAACTGTCAAAAGGCTGTCAAACGGCCGGGAAAGGGCTCGGGGTTTACCCCCTTGCGTGTAAGAGGAGCGCGGTTTTGGGTGCGCCGGGCGGGTTGGGTGCATCCAAAACCGTGCGCCTGGTCGTTGTTGTGGGTCTCACCCCGCCGGCTTCGCCTGCAGGCACGGGTCCTTGCGCGCCACCGCCGGCACCACCACGGCCATGTCGAACTCGCCGTCGGCCGGCGGGTTTTCCACATACCCCACGCTGACCACCTGCCCCACGCCCGCCCCCAGCCAGCGCGGCACGCCGATGTCGCGCCGCACGTGGCCGTTGCCGGCGATCAGCACCGCGCCGCGCTGCGCGTAGGGGCGCAGCGTCTGCGCCATCACCGCATCGCGCGCGGCCTGCGCCGCCAGCATCCCGGGCAGCATGGCCTTGGGGAAATTGCCGCAGTGGCCCAGGTCCAGCACCGCCGTCTGCGCGGCCACGAGGTCGTCGGGCAGCGCACCGGACAGGCCCAGCTGCCGGCGCTCGCCGGCCGGGAACAGGCTGTCCAGTCCGCCGCGCACGATCTTGCCGGCGTCGGCGCGCGACAGGTTGGCCGCCACCAGCGGCAGGTCGTACTGCAGCGCCAGCGCCACCACCGGCTGGTACAGCGGCCATTGCCAGGCACCGCCGCCGGCCTGGGCGATCAGGTAGTCGGCATCGCGCGGGCGCTCGCGGCGGGCGCGCTCGATATCGGGCTGGCGCTCGCGGTCGAACTGCTCCATGGCGATGGCCGGGCGCCAGCCTTGCTCGATGGCGCGCGTGAGCGCGGCCAGGCGCTGCTGCTGCGCGGCGGCGTTGTCGTGGACCTCGCCCAGCAGCACGTAGGACTTGCCGGCGAAGGCGGCGCTGACCGCCTCGGGAGCGGGGCGCGTGGCCGCACAGCCGGTAGCGAGCACAGCAACAGCGGCGGCCAGCATGCTGGCGACAGGCAAACGCAATGACATCACCAAGATCCTTTCCTCATCTCGTTGTGGTGGTGGGGCCGGCGGCCTGCTGCCCCGCCTGCTCCGGCACATACACCATTGACCCATCCTTCATCCGATAGGCTACGCCAGCCTTGATGCCGTCGCCCGAACCCACCTGCCCGCTGGCCTGGTAGCGCACCACCTTCTCGCCCTGGCGCGACACGATCTCCATATTGGGCTTGCCCGGGTTGGTGATGATGGTCACGTCGTCATGCGTGAACGGGTTGGCCGGATTCTGCGCGATCGCCACCAGCTGGGCGACGATCACCACCAGGAACACGTCGATCAGGTTGACCACCGACAGGATCGGGTCGTCGGCTTCGCTCTCTTCCAGGAACTTCATTCCGCGGGCTCCCATTGCGGCCGCGACTGGCCCAGCCACACCAGCTCCTCGGCCAGCCAGCGGCGGCGCACATTGACCACCCAGAAGGTGATGCTGGCCGCGATCAGTGCCAGGATCACCGTGGAGAAGGCAATGGTGAGATTCTCGCCCACATTGGCCAGGTTGCCGCCGGACAGGCCCTTGAGCGCCGGACCCATCGGGATCATGGTGGCCACCAGCCCCAGCATCGGCGCCACGCGCGTGGCGATGCGCGGGCGTTCCAGCAGGCGGTGCGCGGCAACGTCGAGCGCATCGGCATTGGCCACCTTGTGCCGGCGCGCCCACGTCACCAGCACGTAGCCGCGCCCGCTTTCAATCGGATGGCGCGCGCGCAGCCAGGCCTGCATGGCGAACTCGCCCAGCGCCCAGAAGGCATACAGGAACAGCAGCGCGATCAGCGCCAGCGTCGGGATCAGGAACAGCTGGCCGACGTCGTACATCAGGGTTTCAAGCAGGGTAGGGGTCATGGTGGGTCGTTTTCAAGTATTCAATGGATGCTTTGGCCAACCGTTCAACGCGGTCCCGGTATCCAGCTGCCGCCGGCAGCCGCCTGGCGGCGCCGCGCGCTGATGGCGCCGCCGGCGATGGCCGCTGCCAGCGCGACGGCGCCGGCCAGCCACGACAGCACCGGCACGATGGCGGCCGCGGGCGGCTGGCGCTCGACCAGCTGCATGCCCTGCACGGGCTGGGGTTGGGACCGGTTCGGCGCTGGCGGCGGCACCGGTGCGGGTTCGGCCGCAGCGGGCCTTGCCGGCGCGGCAGGTTTGGCAGCGCGGGGCGCCGCCGGCGCCTGCATGCCGAAGCCGTCCTGCCACGCCTGCGCATCGCCCTTGCGGTAGGGCATCACCTGCATCACGGGCACGTCGAGCTTTTCGAACTCGGCCTTGCGCCCCTGCGGGTTCAGCATGATCTGGCCGTTGATGAGCACGTCGACCAGGCGCCTGCCTTCGGGCATGGCCATGCGCAGGATGCCGTCGGCATCCATCACCGGGCCGTAGAAGGTGAGCACGCGCGCATGGCGGGCTTCCAGGCGGCGGATCAGGTCGTCGATAAAGGCGCTGTCCAGCCCCGAGACATAGGCCTGGTGGATGGCGATGCCGATCACCGGGCCGCTGCTGCCGGACGCAGCCAGCGCTTCTTCCGGCGAGGTGGTGATGACGTTGGCCAGCTTAGGATGGTAGTAGGCCGCCTTGGGGAAGGCGACCGGTGCCGGGATATCGCCGTCGGCGCGCAGGCGGAACTGCTGCGCGGCCAGCGTGCGCATCATCGCGCTGAAGTTGGCACGGCCGCCGTTGACGTAGTACGCATGCAGCTGTGCGGCAAGCTTGTCGTCAACGCCGTGGGCCTCGTAGCGGTCGGTCGCCACCAGCCGGGCTCGGTGGCCGCGACGCCGGTCTGGCGCACATCGCCCCACAGCCAGTACTTCTTGTCGAACAAGTTGTTCACCGACAGCGCCACGCTGACGTAGCGGTTGAAGCGCCACCACGCCTGCAGGTCGACCACGCCGTAGCCCGACGGCTTGAAGTAGGTGAACGAGGTATCGTCGGTGCGCGTGACCGGACGCGCGCCGCGCCAGCGAATGCCCGCGCCCCGGCCCGGCGTGCGCTCCCAGCTCAGGCCCGCGCTCGCGCGCAGCGGCGACACGCTGTTCAGCGGCTGGCCGGTCTGCTCGTTGTTGCCGTGCGCATAGGCCACCGCGCCGTCGACGCGCCATTGCGGCAGGAAGCGCCACGTGCCGCGCCATTCGGCGCCGTAGATGCGCACGCTGGTCTGGTTGCGGTACTGGTAGGTCGCGCGCAGGCCGGGCAGGCAGGCCGGGTCGGACGGGCCGGCGGTCTGGCCGAAGCCGCTGTCGATGCCGTTGCAGTTCAGGCCCAGCTCGCCGCCGGCCTTGCGACCGTGCATCAGGTCGGAGGGATCCCTTAGATCAAAGGATGTGGCGGCAGTACCACATGTGTGCAATGTTGGAGACCGGCCCAGCAACCCGTTGCAAACTTTATTTGCGACGGTGTTAGCGCCTCGCTAACATACCCATGTACGCCATCGAGTTCACCAAGCAAGCCGTGCAGGCCTTGAAGGCAATGCCCAGGAACGTAGCGGCAAGGATCCGCGCAAAGATCGATGCCCTTGCCGTGGATCCCTATGCTCCGAACCCGAACGCCACCAAGCTCGCCGGCCGCGATGGCTACCGGCTGCGGGTGGGTGACTGGCGCGTGCTGTACCAGATTGAAGACGGCCGGCTAGTAATCCTGGTGCTGGCGGTCAGTTCCCGTGGAGGCGCCTACCAATGACCGAAATCCAATTCATCGAGCGGGATGGCCGTCGCGAGTTTGCGGTGGTGCCAATCGAGGTCTGGGAACGCGTGAAGCATCTCATCGAAGCTGCCGACGACGTCGCCTTGTTCGATGCTGCCAAGGCCGAGGACGATGGCTTCCGGGTGCCTGCCGCGGTGCTGGACGCCGAGCTGGCGGGAGATCACCCAGTGAAGGCCTGGCGCAATTACCGCCGGATGACACAGGACGCGCTTGCCCGGGCCTGCGGCCTGAGCAAGCCCTATCTCAGCCAGATCGAGAACCGCTCCCGACCCGGCAGCCACGACGCGCTGCGGAAGCTGGCGAAGGCGCTGGACGTACCCTGGGAGATGCTGGCAGACCAGGGAGAAGGCTGAGACGAGGTTACGGGGAGCAAGAAAGCCTCAGTGCTGCTTCACCGCTTCCCCAGGCGCCTTCTCCGGCAGCTTGTTCCCCTCCGAATCGATCTGCAACGGCCCCGTCCCCGAGAACCGGTCCAGCGCGAGGTAGATCACCGGCGTGATAAACAGCGTGATCACCTGCGAGAACAGCAGGCCGCCAACCACCGCCAGCCCCAGCGGCTGGCGCAACTCGGCACCGGCGCCCAAGCCGAGCGCGAGCGGCAACGCCCCCATCACGGCAGCAAAGGTCGTCATCATGATCGGCCGGAAGCGCAGCAGGCACGCCTGCCGGATCGCCTTCGCCGGTGTCATCCCTTGTTCGCGCTGCGCCGCCAGCGCGAAGTCGATCATCATGATCGCGTTCTTCTTGACGATGCCGATCAGCATCAGCACGCCGATCACGGCGATCAGCGACAGCTCGACATTGAAGATGAACAGCGTCAGCAACGCGCCAACCGCCGCTGAAGGCAACCCCGCCAGGATCGTCAGCGGATGGATATAACTTTCATACAGCACGCCCAGCAGCGTGTAGATCACCGCGATGGCTGCCACCAGCAGCACGATCTGCGTCGCCTGCGACGACTGGAACACCGCCGCGTCGCCGCCCCAGCTGGTAAAGATCGAGCTGGGCATGGCGATCTCCTGCCGGTAGCGGTCGATGCGTGCCGAAGCATCGCCCAGCGCCGCGCCCGGCGCCAGGTTGAACGACACCGTCACCGAAGGCAGCTGCCCCTGGTGGTTGACGGAGATCGGCCCGACCCGGCGCTCGGTGGTGGCGAAGGCTGAGACCGGCACCATCTGGCCGGTCTTGCTGCGCACATAGAGCTTGGAGAACGCGCTCTCGTCGGTGCGGTCGACATCGGCCGCCTGCAGGATCACGTAGTAGTTGTCGATCGGCGTATAGATGGTCGACACCTGCCGCTCGCCGAAGGCCGAGTACAGCGCGGTGCGCACGTCCTGCATCTGCACGCCCAGCGCATTGGCCTTGTCGCGGTCGATCGACAGGTGCGCCTCCAGCCCGGACTGCTGCGAATCGCTGGTGACGTCGCGGAAGATCGGATCGGCGCGCATCTTCGCCATCAGCTTGTCGGACGAGTCCTGCAGCTGGCCGGCCTTCACGCTCTGCAATGTGTACTGGTAGCGGCTCTTGCTCTGGCGCCCGCCCAGCTGCAGGTTCTGCACCGGCGCAAAGTACACCGCCAGGCCCGGCACTCCGGCAACATCGCGCCGCAGCGACTCGATCACCCTGGGCATGGCCTCGCGTTCGCCGCGCGGCTTCAGTTCGACAAACATGCGCCCGGTGTTGATGGCCGGCGACGGGCCGCCGCCGATGGCGACCACGATGCTCTTGACCGCGGGGTTGGCGCGCATGCGCTCGGCGGCGTCGCGCAGGCGTTCCGCCATGGCGTCGAAGGAGATGTCCTGCGGGCCTTCGGCGTTGACGCGGATCTGGCCGATGTCCTCTTCGGGGAAGAAGCCCTTGGGAATGGTGACGAACAGCACCGCGGTCAGCACGAAGGTCAGGCCCGCGACCGCAAGCACCGAGCGGCGGTGCGCCAGGCACCAGTCCAGCCCGCGCGCATAGCGGTGCAGCGTGAACTCGAACAGGTTCTCGAACCACTGCGTCGAGCGCATGCCCAGGGTCTGCTTCTGCGCCACGGCGGGCGGCGCCACATGGCCCGGCGCATGGTCGCCATAGGCGTGGTGCGACTCATCCACCGGCACGTTCTCGGCCGACAAAAAGCGCGCGCACAACATCGGGATCAGCGTCAGCGAGACCAGCGCCGAGACCAGGATCGCCAGCGACACCACCGCCGCGAATTCATGGAACAACAGCCCGATCACGCCGGGCATGAAGAAGATCGGGATAAACACCGCCACCAGCGAGATCGAGATCGACAGGATGGTGAAGCCCATCTCGCGCGAACCCACCAGCGCGGCCTTGAGCGGCGCCACGCCTTCCTCGATATGGCGCACGATGTTCTCGAGCATGACGATGGCATCGTCCACCACCAGGCCCACGGCGAGCGTGATCGCCAGCAGCGAGACGTTGTCCAGGCTGTAGCCGAACGCCTTCATCAGCGCTACCGTGCCGATCAGCGAGATCGGCAGCGACACCGTGGGGATCAGCGTGGCGGCGGCGCGGCGCAGGAACAGGAAGATCACCATCACCACCAGCGCAACGGTCAGCGCCAGCGTGAACTGCACGTCGTGGATCGATTCGCGGATCGAGCGCGAGCGGTCGTTGACCACCGACACATTGACCGAGCCCGGCATCTGCTGGATCAGGCGGGGCAGGGCGGCGTTGATCGCATCGACCACCGCCACGGTGTTGGCGTCGGGCTGGCGCAGCACCGCCAGCACGATCGAGCGCTCGTTGTTGAGCCAGCTGCCGGTCTTGATGGTCTCGACGCTATCCTCGACCTCGGCCACGTCGGAGAGCCGCACCAGCGCGCCGCTGGGCTGGCTGGCCACGATGATGTTGCGGAAGGCGTCGGCACTGGTCAGCTGCCGGTTGGCCTGGATGGTCAGGGTCTGGCGCGCGCTGTCGAGCGTGCCCACCGGCGTGTTGGCGTTGGCGCGATTGAGCGCCGTGGCCAGCTCGTCCAGCGTCAGCCCGCGCGCGGCGAGCGCATCGGGGTGGGCGCGCACACGCACGGCAAAGCGCTTCTGCCCGAAGATCTGCACCTGCGCCACCCCCGGCAGCGTGGCCAGCGTAGGCGAGATCAGGTTGTCGCCAAAGGCGTTCAGGTCAGCCAGGCTCATCGCCGGCGAGTTGATCGCCAGCAGCAGCACCGGCGCATCGGCCGGGTTGACCTTGCGGTACGACGGCGGCACCGTCATCTCGATCGGCAGCGAGCGCTGGGCGCGGAACAGCGCCGCCTGCACGTCGACGGCCGCATCGTCGATATCGCGGTCGTTGTTGAATTCGATGGTGATGCTGGAGTTGCCGAGCGTGTTCTGCGAGCTGATCACCGTCACGCCGGGGATGGTCGCGAACTGCTTCTCCAGTTGCGTGGCCACCGACGCCGCCATCGTCTCCGGGCTGGCGCCGGGCAGCGTGGCGGTGACCTGGATCACCGGCGAGTTGAAGCTGGGCAGCGCCGCGATCGGGATGGTCGGGTACAGCACGATGCCGGCGACCACCACCGCCAGGCACAGCAGCACTGTCATCACCGGGCGGCGGATGCAGAGTTCAGACAGCGTCATGGTTCAGTGCCCCGCAGTGGCGGTGGCCGGGCGGGCGGCGGCGGCCGAGGCGCCGGCGGCCGGGGCCTCGCGCACCAGCGCGCCGGGGCGCAGGTTCTGCATGCCTTCCACGACTACGCGGGCGCCGGGCTGCACCCCCTCGACCACGGCGGCGGCGGCAGTGGTGGTCACCACCTGCACCGGCACGCGCGCCACCTTGCTGTCGGGCTGTACCACATAGACAAAGCGGCCTTCGGGGCCGGTCACCACCGCCTGCGGCGGCACCGACAGCGCGCCCTTCAGGGTCTGCACCACGGCGTTGACGTTGGCATAGGTGCCCGGCCACAGCCGCTGCTCCTCATTGTCGAACTGCGCCTTGACGCGGATGGTGCCGTACTGCGGATCGACGGTGTTATCCACAAAGGTGATCCTGCCGGTCACCGGGGTCTTGCTGCCGTCGTTGGGCAGCGCGGTGACCTGCACCGGGCCGGCGTGCAGCGCCTCGCGCAGCGCGCCCAGCTGCCGCTCGGGCAGGCTGAAGGTGACGGCAATCGGCTGCACCTGGGCGATGATGACCATCGGCTGGGTGCTGTTGGGCAGCACCAGCGAACCCGGGAAGGCATTGATCACGCCGGTGCGGCCGCTGATGGTGGCGCGGATGGCGCCGTAGCTGACCGCCACGCGGCTGGCTTCGATCGCGGCCTGGTCGGCGCGCACGGTGGCGGCAAAGCCATCCACCTTGGCCTGGGCGGTGTCGACCGCGCTCTTGGAGATGAAGTTGCGCTGCAGCAGCTCCTGGCTGCGCGCGAGCGTGCGCCGGGCATCGGCCAGGTCGGCCTGGTCGCGCAGCAACTGGGCCTGCGCCTTGGCCAGGTTGGCCTCGTCCATGCGGGTATCGAGCGAGAACAGCAGGTCGCCCGGCTTGACGGTCTGGCCTTCCTTGATATGGACCGTGCGCACGGTGCTGGACACCTGCGGGCGCACCTCGACGGTGGACAGCGCGGTGACATTGCCATTGGCCGTGACCTGCAGCGGCACGTCGCCCTGCTGCACGCGCGCGGTGGACACCACCACGGCTGCCGGCGCCTTGGGCGCCGGCTTGGGCGCAAGCCAGGTACGCCAGGCAAACCAGCCCAGGCCGGCAATCACCAGCACCACGGCCACCACCGCCCACGGCGACACGCGGCCGCGCCCGGTTCCGGCGGCCGCCCTCCAGTTGCTGTCGACGAAGCCCTTGGGCTGGTCGATCCTGTCAGATTTCATATTTGTGTGGACCCTCTGCACCGCGTCTTCGCGCCACTCCCCGTAATCGCCCGGCTGGTTGTGCCCAGATGTTGCCGGTGCGCGTCGCGCAAAGACTCTACTAGTACCGCGCTTCGCCCGCCGGAGCCAGCGCCGCGTATTACAGTCCGTTACAGGGTTGCAAGGGTCTGGTAATGCCCGGCACCGGCAAACGCCGTCCGGGCCACAGGGGATGCCGGAGATGTGTGTGGCGGGGCGCTTGTATGGTTAGACAAACATTATCAGAAAAGCTGCCGCCGGCCATCGCGGCGCCACTGATTGACGCTGTCGACCGACAGTTCGCGTGGCCCGGCCTGCACAACCACGACATCGCCGGCGCGCACTTCTCCCTTCAGCACCACGCTGAGGTAGACCCCCGAGTAGCCGCTCTGGATCATGTCGCGCACCGCGTGGCGGTAGCCCAGCGCGGCATTGAACTTGTAGCAGGGCTTGCGCGGCGACTCCACCCGCAGCAGGGCCGTGCCCACGCGCACGAGGTCGCCGATCCAGAGTTGCGATTCAAGCAGCCCCTCCAGGGTCAGGTTCTCGCCGATGGCGCCAAACGGCAACGGCGGGCCTGACTCAGGCTGCCCGCACGCGCGGCGGCGCGCGTTCCACCACGGGTAGTGCTCGAAGGGATAGGCGTAGACCGCCTTGTCCAGGCCGCCGTGCACGGTCAGGTCGCCCTGTTCGTCGCCGGCCAGGCCCAGCGGCTGCACCTGTACCCGCAACGGGTGCAGCAGGGTGCTGACAGGGTGCTTGCGAATGCCCGACAGCACCACCGCCTCGGTGCCAGCCCCCGCGACCACCAGCGGGATGGCCTTGCCCAGGCTTACCGCCAGCACGCGCGCAAGGCCCGGCCGAGGTCTGGATTCGCTCACGTGCGCCCCCGCTTCGTGGTTGCCCTTCCGGCTGTGGAAAGGGTTGTGGATAAGCTGCGGATATGCCTGAGGATAACGGGGCGGATAACACTGTGGACAAGTGCTTGGTGCGGTCCCTCACAAGGAACCTGGCGGCGGGGAACCGCCTCGGGTTTCAGCCTTGCATCACACCTGCTGCGCCGCCTGCGGCCGCTGCCACTGGCAGCCTAGCGCCCGGGCGCGTTGCGATACCGCCAGCGCCACCAGCATCAGCGCCGCCGCGCCCCAGTGCAGCGTATCGGCGCCGGCCAGCGTATAGATGGCAGCCCCGGCCATGGCGCCGGCGGCCTGGCCCAGGTAGATCGACGAGGAATTGAGCGAGATCGACACCGATGCCCGCTCCGGGGCCAGCAGCACCAGCCGCGCCTGCTGCGCGCTGTTGGTGGCAAACCCGCCCACGCCCCACAGCATGAACAGCAACACCAGCGCCACGCTGCCCAACCCGGCCAGCGGCCACAGCACCATGGCCGTGATCGAGGTCAGCAGCGTGACCTGCACGATCCGGCTGGGCGTGACCCGGTCCATGCGCGACGCCGCCATGGCATTGCCGAACACGCCGCAGGCGCCGTAGGCCAGGAACATCAGGCTGAGCGCGCCACCGCTGATGCCGTATACGTCGCGCATCAGCGGGGCGATATAGGTGAACACGGTGAACATGCCCGCCGACGAGATCATGGTGGTCAGCACCACCAGCATGATCGGCTTGTGGCGCAGCACCGCGCCCCAGGCCTCGCGCCCGGCCGGCGGCACGGTCAGCCCGCGCGGCAGCGCGCGCCAGACCGCCGCCGACACCAGCAGCGCCAGGGCCCCGACCAGCGCCATGCTGACGCGCCAGCCCAGCGTGCTGGAAATCCACGTACCCAGCGGCACGCCCACCACGCTGGCAATGCTCCAGCCAAGAAACACAAAGCTGATGGCACGCCCGCGCGTCTGCGCGTTGACCAGCAGCGGCAATGTGGCGGCGGTCTGGGGCGTATAGATGGCCGCGCCGATCGCGGTCAGGAAGCGGATCGCCATCAGCGCCGCAAAGCTGGGCGCAAACGCGGCGGCCAGGTGCATCACGCCATAGACCAGCAGCGACCCGGCCAGCAGTAGCCGGCGGTCGATGCGCGAGCCCAGCGTGGCAAACAGCGGGGCGCCGATGCAGGTGGCCAGCGCAAACACCGAGATCAGCTGCCCGGCACTGGCCGCGCCCAGCCCGAAATCGCCGGCAATGTCGTTCAACATGCCGGTAACGATCATCGCACCGGTGCCAATGACGAAGTTGCCGACGCAGAGCGTCACTAGCCTGGGGTCCATGCCGGCCTTGGGAATAGGGATTGGCGCAGGAGGGCGCCTTGTTGTTGTCTGGGCTGCCGCGGGCCGTGGCAGGCCGGGCGGTAAGGGAAGTCCCGAGTGTAGCGGTTTCGTGGAATTCGCGTTCGCGGGGGATTGATGCCCGCTGCAGCCAACACCGTGCGAACGAGGCTCCCCTCGCCCGCCTGCGTGAGAGGGGGAATACCGGGCGGCCGGAGAAAACCCTCAGCGCGTCAGCACCGGCGCCAGCGCCTTCGGGTTGACGATGCAGTCATGGTTGCCGGCCAGCACGTCCAGGATGTTCTGGAACGCGGTGCGGAAGTACAGCTCGTAGCTGTCGCGCTCAACATAGCCCAGGTGCGGCGTGCAGATGCAGTTTTCCATGCGCAGCAGCGCGTGGCCCTGCAGGATCGGCTCGGATTCGAACACGTCGATCGCCGCCATGCCCGGACGGCCCCGGTTCAGCGCGGTGACCAGCGCGTTCTCTTCCAGCAGTTCGGCACGGCTAGTGTTGACGAACAGCGCCGTGGGCTTCATCCGGGTCAGGTCGGTCATCTTGACGATGCCGCGGGTGTCGTCATTGAGGCGCAGGTGCATCGACAGCACATCGCTGTCGGCAAACAACTGCTCCTTCGATTCGGCCACGCCCAGCCCGTCGGCAAGGGCGCCTTCCAGCGACGCCTCGCGGCCCCACACCAGCACCTTCATGCCAAACGCGCGGCCGTAGCCAGCCAGCAGCCGGCCGATCTTGCCATAGCCCCAGATCCCAAGGGTCTGGCCGCGCAGCACCTGGCCCAGGCCGAAATTGGGCGGCATCGTCGTCGATTTCAGCCCCGATTGCTGCCAGGCGCCATGCTTCAGGCTGGCGACGTATTGGGGAATGCGCCGCTGCGCCGCCATGATCAGCGCCCAGGTCAGTTCCGCCGGCGCCACCGGCGAACCCACGCCCTCGAGCACCGCCACACCACGGTCGGTGGCGGCATCCAGGTCGATATGGCTGCCGGGGCCGGCGCCGACCTTGCCGGTCTGGCTGATCAGCTTGAGTTTGGGCAGTTTTTCCAGCAGTTGCCGGGTGATGCGGGTGCGTTCGCGGATCAGAACCACGGCTTCGACGTCTGACAGGCGTGCGGCCAGCTGGCCCACGCCCTTGACGGTGTTGTTGAACACCTTGACGTCGTGCCCCTCCAGCAGGCTGAAGCAAGGCAGCTTGCGCACGGCATCCTGGTAATCGTCGAGTACGGCAATCTTCATCGGCAACTCTGGTTATGTAACGGTCTTGTGCCGGTTGGTGCGCGCGGCCACCGAGCAGCGCGCCGGCCAACAGTATTGTTGAGAAATATCGAAAAACCCGCGCCGGCCGGTGGCGGCGATTGTTGCATAGCAAAAAACAGGGGGGTGCGCCAGTGGTATCCTTGCCCGTTCCGGTGCCGCTGCGGATTGTCGGTCGAGCCTTGCTCCCGCCACGCGATCGCACCCGGACAAAGTCCGGCCAGCCCGCGCAGCCACCCCTGCGCGCGCGAAGCGCAACTGTAGCGCAGCCGCAGGGACCGCCGCGACCTTTTGCCTAAACGGGGCCGCCGCGGAGTTGTAACGGGATGTGTCGATCCGAGTGCGACCATCACTCCGGGCGTGTGACGGCCCCATCTGCCCGCTGGCCAGGCTTTGCAAGGATTCCTTCCCTTCCTTCCCTTTACGAACCTGGAGTTTGCAGTATGAACCACCCCACGATGCAAGGTACGGCGCCCGTCAATGCGCCGGCCTGGGTCAAGCACCCCAAGCTGGTGGCCTGGGTCGCGGAAATCGCCGCCCTGACCAAGCCTGACAATATCTATTGGTGCGACGGCTCCCAGGAAGAATACGACCGCCTGTGCGAGCAGATGGTCGCCGCCGGCACCATGAAGCGGCTGAACCCGGCCAAGCGCAAGAACTCCTTCCTGGCACTGTCGGACCCCTCGGACGTGGCGCGGGTGGAAGATCGCACCTTTATCTGCTCTGAAAAGCAGGAAGACGCCGGCCCCACCAACAACTGGACCGCACCCGCCGAGATGCGCCAGACGCTGAACGGCCTGTTCGACGGCTGCATGCGCGGCCGCACGCTGTATGTGGTGCCGTTCTCGATGGGCCCGCTGGGCTCGCCGATCGCCCATATCGGCGTGGAACTGTCCGATTCGCCGTACGTGGCGGTCAATATGCGCATCATGACGCGCATGGGCCGCGCGGTGTACGACGTGCTGGGCACCAACGGCGAGTTCGTGCCGTGCGTGCACACCGTGGGCAAGCCGCTGGCCGCCGGCGAGAAAGACGTGCCGTGGCCGTGCAACCCCACCAAGTACATCGTCCATTTCCCGGAAACGCGCGAGATCTGGTCGTTCGGTTCCGGCTACGGCGGCAACGCGCTGCTGGGCAAGAAGTGCTTTGCGCTGCGCATTGCATCGACCATGGGCCGCGATGAAGGCTGGCTGGCCGAGCACATGCTGATCCTCGGCGTGACCTCGCCCGAGGGCAAGAAATACCACGTCGCCGCCGCGTTCCCGTCGGCCTGCGGCAAGACCAACTTCGCCATGCTGATCCCGCCCAAGGGCTTCGAGGGCTGGAAGGTCACCACCATCGGCGACGACATCGCCTGGATCAAGCCGGGCCAGGACGGCCGCCTCTACGCGATCAACCCGGAAGCCGGCTACTTCGGCGTGGCCCCGGGCACCAGCGAGAAGACCAACTACAACGCGATGGCGACGCTGAAGGAAAACGTCATCTTCACCAACGTGGCGCTGACCGACGACGGCGACGTGTGGTGGGAAGGCATGACCAAGGAAGCGCCGGCGCACCTGGTCGACTGGCAGGGCAAGGACTGGACCCCGGAAATCGCCAAGGCCACCGGCGCCAAGGCTGCACACCCGAACGCCCGCTTCACCGCGCCGGCATCGCAGTGCCCGTCGATCGACGACAACTGGGACAACCCGGCCGGCGTACCCATTGATGCGTTCATCTTCGGCGGCCGCCGCTCGACCACCGTGCCGCTGGTGACCGAGGCGCGCAACTGGACCGAAGGCGTCTACATGGCCGCCACCATGGGTTCGGAAACCACCGCCGCGGCCGCCGGCCAGCAGGGCGTGGTGCGCCGCGACCCGTTCGCCATGCTGCCGTTCTGCGGCTACAACATGAGCGACTACTTCGGCCACTGGCTCGAACTCGGCAAGAAGCTGGAAGCCGCGGGCGCCAAGCTGCCGAAGATCTACTGCGTCAACTGGTTCCGCAAGGATGCCGACGGCAACTTCGTGTGGCCGGGCTTCGGCGAGAACATGCGCGTGCTGTCGTGGATGATCGACCGCGTGGAAGGCAAGGGGCAGGGCGCCGAGCATGTGTTCGGCACCACCCCGCGCTACCAGGACCTGAACTGGAATGGCGTGGACTTCACGCCGGCGCAGTTCACGCAGGTGACCTCGATCGATCGCGATGCGTGGCAGCAGGAGCTGGCGCTGCATGACGAGCTGTTCACCAAGCTGCGGCATCGGCTGCCGCAGGCGCTGGCCGAAGTGCGGGCGGCACTGGGCAAGCGGCTGGACGGCTGATCGCGCCACGGTTCGCGCAGTTCGCGATAAAGACGCCCGTCTCTGCCGAGACGGGCGTTTTTTATCCCGCCTCGCTATCCCCCAGTGTCTCCACTGCGTACTTCACCAACCCCGCCCGCCCCTCGATCCCCAGCTTGCGCTTCAGGTTCAGCCGGTGCGTCTCCACCGTGCGCACCGACACCCCCAGCTGCGCCGCGATTTCCTTGTTGGCGAGGCCGCGCCCGATCCCGCGCAGGATGTCGCGCTCGCGTGGCGTGAGCGCATCGAGCGGCCCTGTGGCGGGGCTCTGCTCGGCCATGCCGCGTGCAATGCGGGCGCTGTAGAAGACCCGTCCGGCCAGCACGGAGTGGATCGCCGCCATCAGCTCGTCGGCGGGCGCGTCCTTGAGCACATAGCCGCGCGCACCGGCACGCACCGCCTGGCGCACATACTCCAGGTTGTCGTGCATCGACACGATCAGCACCGCCAGCTCCGGATAGCGGTCATGCAGCGCCGCGGCCAAGGCAATGCCGCCCATGCCGCGCATGCCGATATCGGTGATAACCAGGTCGGGCAGCTCGGCGGCACCGGCACGGTCCAGCCACGCCAGCGCGGCCTCGCCATCGTCGGCTTCGCCCACCACGCGCAGGCCGGGCTGCAGCGCCAGGTGCATGCGCATGCCGTCGCGCACCAGCGCATGGTCGTCGATCAGCAGCACGCGGGCGGGTACTTCGGTGGAATCGGCAAAAGACTGGGTCATGACGGCGAGGGTCCTGCTGAAACGGGATCGTGCGCAATGGCCGCGGGCCTGGCCAGCGGCAGTGAAGCGACCAGCTGGGTGCCGCCCGTGCCCGAAACGATGTCGAACTGCCCGCACAGCGCGGCGATGCGCTCGCGCAGGTTGCGCAGGCCGATGCCGCGCTGCGGGTCCTCCTGCATGCGCGCCACGTCGAAGCCATGCCCGTCGTCGCGCACGGTGAGGCGCGTGGCATCGGCATCGAAGGCCAGCGCCACCGCGACCCGGCGCGCGCCGGCATGGCGCTCGACGTTGGTCAAGGCTTCCTGGGCGATGCGGAACAGCGCCGTGGCCTGCTCGTCGGGCAGTTCGCGCGGGGTGCCGCTCTGGGTCACCGCAATCTCCAGCCCGCTGCCGCCCTGCATCTCGCGCGCCAGGTGCTGCAGCGCGGCGTGCAGGCCCAGGTCGTCGAGCAGGGCGGGGCGCAGGTTGCGCGCCACGCGGCGCACTTCATTGAACACGGTATCGAGCCGGTTCAGCGCCATGCCCAGCACCGGCGCCACCGCGGCGCCTTCGGCCGGGGCCAGGCGCAGGCGGTTGGTAGCGGTTTCCAGCACCAGCTTGACCGACACCAGCAGCTGGCTGATGCCGTCGTGCAGCTCGCGCGAGAGCCGGGCGCGCTCTTCTTCCTGCGACTGCACCACGCGCTGCGCCAGCTGGCGCAGCTTGGCGTCGGCCTCGCGGTGCTCGCTGACGTTCAGCGCCAGGCCGCTGGCGGCGACCAGCAGGATGCTGATGCCGGCAATCACGCCGATCCAGGCCATGGTCTGGCGGATATCGGTCTCGGCACGGGCGTCGAGCTGGCGCAGCGTGCTTTCCACGTCATCCAGGTAGATGCCGGTGCCCACCATCCAGCCCCATTCGGGCACCGCCACCACATAGCCGAGCTTGGGCGCCAGCTGCTGCGACGAGGGCTTTCTCCACAGGTAACGCACCGCGCCGCCACCGCCCTTGGCCGCGGCGATCAGTTGCTGGATGGTCAGCGCGCCCTGCGGGTCGCGCAGCGTCCACAGGTCCTGGCCGACCAGTTCGGGCTGGCGCGGGTGCATCAGGTTGCGGCCGTGCAGGTCATACAGGAAGAAATAGCCGTCGGGGCCGTAGTCCAGCCGCGCAAGTGCCTCCATCGCGGCCTGCCGGGTGGCGGCGTCGGTGCGCCCGGAGCGCACCAGCGGCGCGATCGCGCTCTGCGCCAGTTCTACGTAGTGGCGCAGCTCGGTTTCCTTGCTCTGCAGGTAGGCGGCCTCGACCAGCGCGCGTTCATGCTGCGCGAGCTGCGTGGCCTGGAAGCGCACGGCAAGTGCGATGCCCAGCATGGCGACCGCAAGTGGCGCCACGGCTAGCAACAGGATCTTCTGGCGGAGTTTCATACAGGTGCGGGGGGACCGGGGGTAAACACCGATGCCGCGCAGGCGGCATGCCACCGTCGATTTGCGTAGTACTACGCAGAAGTGCTGCGTAGTTACGCGCTTGTGCGGGGTTTGGCGGGTGTCAATACTACACGCCGAACGCGCCGCCGCCCCAGCAGGGCGCATGCGCGGACGCAGCTGGTGCACCGTCCACACCCGGACGGTGCGTCGCCTGCCTGCAAGACGAGATCCGGAAACGACGACACAACCGGGCGCGCAGCAGCTATCCCAGGAGACACCTCACCGCCGGATTGCCCCCGCTGCCCGCCCTCGGCGCACCCCCGCTGCCGATCCTGCCAGTTGCCTGTTACCAGTCTTTCGCCGCCGCAGGCTATCCATATCCCGGTCTGAGGAGACCCTTCACTATGAATCGCATCGGAGAACACCTGGTGTGGCTGGCTGTCGCCGTCCTTGGCGCGTTTGCCTTCGGCACTGTCGCGCTGGCGCGCGGCGAGGCCGTCAGCGCGCTGTGGATCGTGGTTGCCGCGCTCTGCATCTACCTGATCGCCTACCGCTACTACAGCCGCTTTATCGCCGACAAGGTGATGCAGCTCGATCCCAAACGGATGACGCCCGCGTGGCGCCATAACGACGGCCTGGACTACGTGCCGACCAACAAGGCGGTGCTGTTCGGCCACCACTTCGCCGCCATCGCCGGCGCCGGCCCGCTGGTCGGCCCGGTGCTGGCCGCGCAGATGGGCTATATGCCGGGCATGCTGTGGCTGCTTGCCGGCGTGGTGTTCGCCGGCGCGGTGCAGGACTTCATGGTGCTGTTCATCTCCACGCGCCGCGACGGCCGCTCGCTGGGCGACCTGGTCAAGTCCGAGATGGGCACGATCCCGGGCATGATCGCGCTGTTCGGCTGCTTCATGATCATGGTCATCATCCTGGCGGTGCTGGCGCTGATCGTGGTGAAGGCGCTGGCCGACTCGCCGTGGGGCACGTTCACCGTGGCGGTGACGATCCCGATCGCGCTGTTCATGGGCATCTATACGCGCTATATCCGCCCGGGCCGCATCGGCGAGGTGTCGGTGATCGGCTTCGTGCTGCTGATGCTGGCCATCATCGGCGGCCAGTACGTGCACGAGAGCGCCGTGCTGGCGCCGCTGTTCACCTATGACGGCAAGGCGCTGACGTGGATGCTGATCATCTACGGCTTTATCGCCGCCGTGCTGCCGGTGTGGCTGCTGCTGGCGCCGCGCGACTACCTGTCGACCTTCCTGAAGATCGGCACCATCATCGCGCTGGCGGTCGGCATCCTGATCGTCGCCCCGGACCTGAAGATGCCGGCCTTCACGCAGTTCGCGCAAGGCGGCGGGCCGGTGTGGTCGGGCAACCTGTTCCCATTCCTCTTTATCACCATCGCCTGCGGCGCGGTGTCGGGCTTCCACGCGCTGATCTCGTCGGGCACCACGCCCAAGCTGCTGGAGAACGAGACCCACGCGCGCTTTATCGGCTACGGCGCGATGCTGGCCGAATCGTTCGTCGCGATCATGGCACTGGTGGCCGCCTCGGTGATCGAGCCGGGCGTGTACTTCGCCATGAACAGCCCGGCGGCCGTGATCGGCACCACGCCGGAAGCGGTGGCGCACGCGGTCTCGACCTGGGGCTTCGTGATCACGCCGGACGTGCTGGTGCAGACCGCCAAAGACGTCGGCGAGAACACCATCCTCTCGCGCGCCGGCGGCGCGCCGACGCTGGCCGTGGGCATCGCCCATATCCTGCACCAGGTGGTGGGCGGCCAGGCCATGATGGCGTTCTGGTACCACTTCGCCATCCTGTTCGAGGCGCTGTTCATCCTGACCGCCGTCGACGCGGGCACCCGCGCCGGCCGCTTCATGCTGCAGGACCTGCTGGGCAGCTTTATCCCGTCGATGCGCAAGACCGATTCGCTGATCGCCAACCTGACCGCCACCGCGCTGTGCGTGGCGGCGTGGGGTTACTTCCTGTACCAGGGCGTGGTCGATCCGCTGGGCGGCATCAACACGCTGTGGCCGCTGTTTGGCATCTCCAACCAGATGCTGGCCGCGGTGGCGCTGGTGCTGGGCACCTGCGTGCTGGTCAAGATGAAGCGCGGCCAGTACGCCTGGGTCACGCTGGTGCCGACCGTGTGGCTGCTGATCTGCACGCTGACCGCCGGCTGGCAGAAGCTGTTCCACGCCGATCCCAAGGTCAGCTTCCTGACCCACGCCGCCAAGTTCAGCGCCGCCATTGCCGAAGGCAAGGTGCTGGCCCCGGCCAAGTCGATGGAGCAGATGCACCGCATCGTCTTCAACGACTACCTGGACGCCGGCCTGTGCGCGCTGTTCATGCTGGTGGTGCTGTCGATCGTGTTCTACGGCTTCAAGACCGCGCTGCAGGCGCGCGCCGCGAAGCGCCCGACCGACAAGGAAACGCCGTTCGAGCCGCTGCCGGGCGCCGCCTCGGCCCAGTCCTGATACCGGAGCCCGCCATGCTGGAACAACTCGGAACGATGGGGCGCTACCTGGGGCAGTCGCTCAGGCTGATGGTCGGGCTGCCCGACTACCAGACCTACGTGGCCCATATGGAAAGCACCCACCCGGACCGCGCGCCGATGAGCTACGAGGAGTTCTTCCGCGAGCGCCAGGAGGCACGCTACGGCGGCGGGCAGGGCAAGTGCTGCTGAGCACACGCTGAACGCCGCCGTCCTGCGGGCCGGCGGCATACAAAGCAGACAGGCGATCACTTGATCGCCTGTCTTTTTATGAAGTGTTGCGTGTTTGCCGCGCTTTTGTAATGCACGGATACCGTTTCTGTAGCGGGTTACAGGGCTTTACAGGTGGTTACAGCAAGGGTGCGGCACCTTCTCTACACTTGCGACACATCATGGCAATTCGAGGAAAAAAGATATGACTCGCCATCCCGTTCGCAACCTGACCATTGCCCTCGCCCTGGCGGCCTGCGCGCTGCCGGCCGTCGCGAGCGACATGAACAACGCCCTGGGCGGCGCACTCGGCGGGGTCGCCGGTGCCGCCGTGGGCGGCGCGCTGGGCGGTAGCACCGGCGCAGTGATCGGTGGTGCAGTGGGCGGCGGCGCCGGTGGCGCAGTTACCTCCAACCGCCGCGAGCGCACCGGTGCCATCATCGGCGGCGCGCTGGGCGGCGGTGCCGGCACCGCGGCTGGCAATGCCATGGGCGGCCGCACCGGCGGCCTGATCGGCGCCGGCCTGGGCGGTGGCGCGGGCGCGGCGCTGGGCGGCAACGTCTCGCGCAGCAACTCGTACGACAATGACCGCCGCTATTACAACAGCAGCTACAAGCGCAAGAAGCACAAGCACCACCATCGCCACCACTACGACGACTAAGAAGCCGTAGGGGTCAGCAAAACGGGCCGTCATGGCCCGTTTTTCATTTGCGGCGTCTGGCATAATCGTTCGCCAGTGGTTGCAAACCTGCCGGATGCAGAAACAAAGAAGCCCGCAACCGGAACCGGTGCGGGCTTCTTCTCCAATAAAGGCGGAGAGGCTGCTAGGCGCTCCCCCAAGGACCTGTGGAGACCAGGTTTGAAGCAGGCGGGGCCGCACAAGGGGAGGAAGCTGCCCCGGGGATCGCGCTGCCAGAGACCGCCGGGGAGACGGGCCTGGGGTG
The DNA here is from genome assembly GCF_058781795.1 of Cupriavidus sp. FW306-1B-F12B. Classification (NCBI taxonomy): domain Bacteria; kingdom Pseudomonadati; phylum Pseudomonadota; class Betaproteobacteria; order Burkholderiales; family Burkholderiaceae; genus Cupriavidus; species Cupriavidus sp. FW306-1B-F12B. Next base: position 177,511 of record NZ_JBYSXC010000007.1, on the reverse strand, counting down.
GCCAGGCGGCCTTACAGCGGCGCGCGATCGGTGGTGGTGTCGTACTTGCCGCCTTCGGTGTAGGTGTCGAACTTGCCGGCGCGGGCACCCTCGGCGAAGGTATCGAACTTGCCGGCGCGGGCGCCGTCGGTGTACGGATCGAACTTGGCTACCTTGGCGCCGTCGGTGAACACATCGAACTTGCCGTTCTTGGCAAAGGCCGGTGCGGCCGACAAGGCGGCGGCGAGGGTAGCGACAGCGATCAGGGCGTAGCGGTTGGTTTTCATGATTCAGGCCTTCTCTATTGCATGGATGCCTGATTCATCACTTCGACGAAAGACTATGTTGCATTGCGGCATCCGATGGCTAGATATTAGGCATTTCCCTCATATCAATAAATATCAGGATCCACAATGATTAGTTTTGATTCGAACAATAAAATAGGCTGATTACGTAAGAATTCAGCGCAGAACCGGGAGACTGTGTCATGGATCGCCTGCAATCGATGCGTGTGTTTTCCAAGGTGGTGGAACTGGGAAGCTTCGCGCGTGCAGCGCAGCAGTTGGAAATGTCCAACGCGGTGGTGACGCGCTACGTGGCCGACCTGGAGAGCCATCTGGGCACGCGCCTGCTCAACCGCACCACCCGCAGCCTGTCGCTGACCGACGCCGGCGAAACCTACCTGCAGCGCTGCCAGCAGATCCTGGAAGACGTGGAAGAAGCCGAAAGCGTGGTCACGGCGCGCAGCCAGTCGCTGTCAGGCACGCTGCGGCTGGTCACCCCGGTGATGTTCGGCCTGCACCTGCTGCCGGAATTGCTGGCGCGCTTCCAGCAGCTGTATCCGGACGTGGTGTTCGACGTGATCCTGTCGGACCGCAATGTCGATATCGTCGAAGAAGGCCGCGACGTGGCCGTGATGCTGTCCGACCTGGGCCTGGGCTCGCACCTGGTGGCGCGCCCGCTGCTGTCGGCCGAGGTGATCCTGTGCGCGTCGCCGGGCTACGTGGCGGCGCACGCGCCGATCCGCCATGCCCATGAACTCAGCCACCACCGCTGCATTGCCATGCGCCTGCCCAGCGCCGAGCACGAATGGACGCTGCTGGGCCCGGAAGGCGAGGTGACCGTGCCGATCCGCCCCGGGCTGCTGTGCAGCAATGCCGAACTGGCCCACCAGGCGGCGCTGGCCGACATGGGCGTGGCCATGCTGTCGTCCTACCTGGCGCGTCCCAATATCGAATCCGGCAAGCTGGTGCATGTGCTGCCGCAATACCAGCTGCCGCGGCGCGACGTCAGCGTGGTCTACCCGAGCCGCAAGTTCTTGCCGACCAAGGTGCGCGCCTTTATCGACTTCCTGCTCGAAGAAGGGCAGGTACGGGGCAAGGAAGCGCAGCCGGCGCCAGCCGCCAGCCACGGCGCGCAAGCCGTGCGCACCTGAGCGGCTGCCCGGCCGAGCCAGCCAAAGCAAAACGCCCGGTGATGCCGGGCGTTTTGCCGTGACGCGCTGACGCTTACTCGCCGGCGGCCGCCGCGCGCGACTTCTTGGCCGCGGCGGTCTTGGCGGGGGCCTTCTTGGCTGCCGCCTTCTTGGCCGGTGCCTTGGTGGCCGGAGCCTTGGCGGCTGGCGTCTTGGCCGCGGTCTTCGCTGCCGTCTTGGTTGCCGGCGCCGCCTCGGCCGTGCCATTCGATGCCGCCTTGGCCGTGGTCTTCGCCGCCGTCTTGGCGCCCGCCTTGGGCTCGCGCGCCTCGAACTCGAAGCCGATCTTGCCGTCCGGCTGCTTGACCAGGAAGGCCTTGAAGTTGCGGCCGGTGCGCGACGACTTGAACCCCGTCAGCAGATCGGTCTTGCCGTCGGTGAGCAGCTTGCCGATCTGCTCGCGGCTGATTTCCTGCTGCAGGATGATCTTGCCGGTGGTGAAGTCGCAGCTCTTGGGGCTGGTCGTGCTGTTCTCGCAGACGTACTTCATGCCGTGCTCGAACACCGAGCCGCCGCACTTCGGGCAGGTGCCCACCGGCTCCTGGCCGCTGAAGTCGACCGGCTCGCCGTCGTTGTCGTCGTCGTTCTGGCCGAAGTCGAATTCCATCTTGTAATGGCCTTCGTCGTCCTTGCCCAGCTTGAGGATGGCGGCGAACGGACGGCCCATCTTGCTGCGGAAGCCCTGCAGCGGACCGATTTCCTTCTTCAGCAGCAGTTCTTCGACCTCTTCGATCTCGAACTGGCGCCCGCCCGGGATCTTGCTGATCGAGAACTCGCACGCGGTGCAGGCAAAGCGGCGGTAGTTCTCCTTGACCTGTCCGCCGCATTGCGGGCACGGCGTGTCCAGCGTGGCGTAGTCGCCCGGGATGGTGTCGCTGTCGTATTCCTTGGCGCGCTTGACGATCTGCTGCGTCATCTGCGCGATCTCGAGCATGAACTCGTCGCGCTTCATGCGCCCGCGTTCGATCTGCGAGAGCTTGTGCTCCCATTCGCCGGTCAGCTCGGCCTGCGTCAGTTCCAGCACGCCCAGGCCGCGCAACAGCGTCATCAGCTGGAACGCCTTGGCGGTCGGGATCAGCTCGCGGCCTTCGCGCACCAGGTATTTTTCCGTCAGCAGGCCTTCGATGATGGCCGCGCGCGTCGCCGGCGTGCCCAGGCCCTTGCCGGCCATGGCCTCGCGCAGCGCGTCGTCGTCCACCAGCTTGCCGGCGCCTTCCATCGCCGACAGCAGCGTGGCTTCGTTGTAGCGCGCGGGCGGCTTGGTGGTCAGGCCGACGCTCTCGACCTTGTCGGTCTTGACCTTCTCGTCCTTGGCCACCGGCACCAGGTTGGCGGCGTCCTTGTCGCCCTGCGCCTCGCGGCCGTAGATCACCAGCCAGCCCGGGTTGACCAGCACCTTGCCTTCGGTCTTGAAGTGGTGGCCGGCGACTTCCGTGATGCGGGTGGTGACCTGGAACTCGGCCGCCGGGAAGAACACCGCCAGGAAGCGGCGCACCACCAGGTCGTACAGCTTCTGCTCCGGCTCGGACAGGTTCTTGGGCGCCTGCAGCGTCGGGATGATGGCGAAGTGGTCGCTGATCTTGCTGTTGTCGAAGATCTTCTTGTTCGGCTTGACCCAGCCCTGGGCCAGGATCTTCTTGGCGTGCGGCAGGTAGTTGGGCGAGCTGTCGGCCAGCATGTCCATGGTCTGCTTGACCGTGTCCAGGTAGTCCTCGGGCAGCGCGCGCGCATCGGTACGCGGGTAGGTCAGGACCTTGTGCTTTTCATACAGGGCCTGCGCCAGGCCCAGCGTGTTCTTGGCCGAGAAGCCGAAGCGCGAGTTGGCCTCGCGCTGCAGCGTGGTCAGGTCGAACAGCGCCGGCGACTGTTGCGTCGACGGCTTGGATTCCTCGGTGACCGTGCCGGTCTTGTCGCGGCAGGCGGCGACGATGCTCTTGGCCTCGGCCTCGCTCCACAGGCGCGATTCGCGCGCCTCGGGATCGAACTCGCTCTTCTTGAACCTGGGGTCGAACCAGCGGCCTTCATACAGGCCGGCGGCGGCGATGAACTCGGCCCGCACTTCCCAGTAGTCGCGCGGCACGAAGTGCTTGATCTTCTCTTCACGCTCCACCACGATCGACAGCGTCGGCGTCTGCACGCGGCCCACGGTGGTCAGGAAGAAGCCACCGCCCTTGCTGTTGAAGGCGGTCATGGCGCGGGTGCCGTTGATGCCGACCAGCCAGTCGGCCTCGGAGCGGCAGCGCGCGGCGTCGGCCAGCGGCAGCATGTCTTCGTCTTCGCGCAGGCTGGCGAAGCCATCGCGGATCGCCTGCTGCGTCATCGACTGCAGCCACAGCCGGCGCACCGGCTGCTTGGCCTTGGCCTGTTGCGCGATCAGCCGGAAGATCAGCTCGCCTTCGCGCCCCGCGTCACAGGCGTTGATCAGGGCGGTGACGTCCTTGCGCTTGATCAGCCGGTTCAGCACCTTCAGGCGCGACTCGGTCTTGGCGATCGGGCGCAGGTCGAAATGCGGCGGGATCACCGGCAGGTTGGCGAAGCTCCACTTGCCGCGCTTGACCTCGTATTCGTCCGGCGCGGCGATCTCGACCAGGTGGCCGACGGCGGAGGACAGCACGTAGTCGTCGCTCTCGAAATACTCGTCGTGCTTGGTAAACCCCCCGAGGGCACGGGCGATATCCGCCGCGACCGACGGTTTTTCCGCGATGATGAGGGCTTTTGACATGGGAAGGGTCCTTGCGAGCTGCATCCGGCAACCCGCGAATTGCACTACAAACGAAGTAATCAGAACGCCGGGGGGCTATGAGGCGCCAATAATAAGCGCGCTTTCGACGGCGGTGCAAGCAAGCCCCGCCGCCGACCCAGTCGCCGCCTAGGCGGCGCTGCTCCCCCCGGCAAGCAACCAGTCCAGCACCTGCGGCACGTCTTCGGCACTCGCCGGCATCGCCGCACCGCGGCTCAGCATGCGTTCCAGCACCTCGATGTGCGGCAGCAGGGTGCCATAGAACTGGGGCGTGCCGCCCGACGCAGGCTGCACCAGCAGCGTCGGGAAATTCTCAATATCGATATCGCCAAGCGCATCCGCGTGCGTCTCGATGTCGATCCAGACGAAGCAATCCTCCGGATGGCGCGAGGCCAGCGCGGTCAGCGCCGCCAGGTAGTCCCGGCACGTGCCGCACCACTGCGCGCACAGGCAGGCCACCAGGCGGCCCTGCGGCCGCGCTGCCAGGCACCCGGCAATGGCGCCTGCGTCACGTTCTGGAAAGTAAACGGTCATGGCATCGGAAACATGAGGCGCCCGCGGCACGCGGGCTGCCGGCGATTGTATCGGTATTGCGCTGCAGCTCACCCAAGCCGCCGGAACAGGTTTCCCGGTAGACGCTCGGCGTGCCCGGCCAGTTCCAGTTCCAGCAGGCGCGCCGCGGCGGCTTCCGGCGGCTGGCCGCTGCGCTCGCACAGCGCATCCAGCGTAACCGGATCGTAGCCGAGAGCGGCCAGCAGGGGGTCGGCGTGGCCGGCAAAGTCAGAAAGATCTGGTTGCTCCGGTACGGACGCGGGAACGCGCGCGGCAGCGGGGCGGGCAGGTGCCGGCAGCAGGTTGATCTCTTCCAGCACATCCTCCACGCGCTCCACCAGCTTCGCGCCCTGGCGGATCAGCAGGTGGCAGCCTGCTGACAGCGGCGCGTGGATCGAGCCCGGCACCGCAAATACCTCGCGCCCCAGGTCGGCCGCCAGCCGTGCGGTGATCAGCGAGCCCGAGCGCGCCGCGGCCTCCACCACCAGCACCCCGCGCGCCAGCGCGGCGATGATGCGGTTGCGGCGCGGGAAGTTGGCAGGCAGGCCCTGCATGCCGAGCGGGAATTCGGTAACGATGGCGCCGCGCGCGGCCACTTCGTGCGCCAGCGCCAGGTTCTCGGCCGGATAGACCCGGTCGGCCCCCGTACCCGTAACAGCGACGGTACCGCCGCAACCCTGCAGCCCGCCGGCATGGGCGGCGGCATCGACGCCCAGCGCCAGCCCCGAGACCACCGCCAGCCCCGACTCGGACAGCGCCCGCCCAAACGCCTGCGCATCGCGCTTGCCCTGCTCGGTGGCGCCGCGCGCGCCGACGATGGCCACCGCAGGACGCGCCAGCAGCGCGGGATCGCCCTTGATATATAGCAGCGGCGGCGGGTCGGGCAGGTCGAACAGGCGGGCAGGGTAGGCGTCGTCGCCAAACGTGACCAAGTGGTTGCCGGGCGTGCCGAGCCAGGCAAGAGTGCGTTCGACCAGTGCCGGCAGCCCGGTGCCGGGCCTGGCCAGCACCGCGCGGGCGTGTTTCTTGGGGACGACGGACGACAGCGCTGCCACGCTCTGCGCCAGGATCTGCTGCGGCAACCCGAATGCGGTCAGCAGCAGGCGCACCGTGACCGGGCCGACGCCGGGCGCGCAGGCGAGCTGCAGCCACGCCTTCAGCTCGTCGGGATCGCGCATGGTGAGCTGCCGGGCAGCGCCGGCATGGCAAAGGGAAGCGGCGGCCGCCGGGGCCGCCTGCGATGTCGCCAAGGCCGGCTCAGCGCGGCGAGGTCGCCCGGTCGCCGACCGCGATCACGTTGGAGGCGTCGGTGACCAGCGCATACGACACCCCCGGGAACACGCGAAAGACAAAGGCCAGGCCGTAGCGCTCATCAGGCAGGCGGATGGCGCGGTTGCTGTCGGTCTTGTCGGCGACGGTCTCGCCGGTGCGCGACAGCGCGAGCACATGCCCGGGCTCGACCCCGGCCTGGCTGCCGAGGTTGAGCACCACCACCTGCTTGGCGCCGCCGAACTCGACCCCGCCATAGACCTTGGCCACGCGGCCGTCGAGCTGCGTATCGGGCGCGTGCGGCACATAGCGCGCCGCTTCGCGCGCGGGCTGCGGCATCAGCAGCGTGCCCACGCCCATTTCCTGCCTGGCCTGCGTGACCTGCATGGTCGAGACCGCATCCGGGCCCTGCGCACCGCGCGCCAGGCGCACGTTGCCTTCGTATTCGGCCTCGTAGCCGAGCACGGCGTTGGAGACGGGGTCGCGCACCGGGGTGACCGGGCGGTAGGCCTGCCAGTCGCTGCCTTGCGGCGCGTCGGCGGGGATGCCGCGCGCATAGCCGGTGTCGTCGCGGCCAAGGATGACGCGCGACTCGGACACGGCGACGATGCGCGCCGAGGTGGCCAGCGTATCCTGGTCGACCACCAGCGGGCGGATCAGGAAGGGCTCGATATCGGAGGACGCGATGCTCAGGATGGCGGCGCCGTCGGCGGCGTTGCCGCGTATCTGCGGCGACAGGCGCACCGTGCCGCTGCCGGCGGGCGTGGTCGACAGCCAGGCGCGGCCGTCGCGCTGGATCAGGTACAGGATCTGTCCCGGATAGATCAGGTGCGGGTTGCGGATCTGTTGCTGGTTCATGCCCCATAGCTCAGGCCAGCGCCATGGCTGGCGCAGGAAGCGGCCCGAGATCCCCCACAGCGTGTCCCCCGTGCGCACGGTGTACTGCGACGGCGCATTGGCAGCCAGGTCTGAAACGGGGATGCCCTGTTGGGCCGTGCGCTGGGCTTCGGCCTGCTGTGCCGGCGTGACCGTGAGGTCCGCGGCCAGGGCCGGAAGCGTGGCCGCGGCAGTGAAGCCGGCGACACTCAACAACGCATAGGCAAGCTTAGGGATGAACGCGTGCAGCCTGCGGCCCGACGCCGCCTGGAGTTCTTTGGTAAGATCGCGCATTTTCCTGACCGGCCGGTGGTTCGGCCGGATTGACCCGGGAGAGCGTGCCTGTTTCGGCGCGCCTTGAATTTTTGTACTTGCGCCCCGATTCTGCATGTAAACACCCGCCGCCGCAACGCGGCCCGGTTGCCGGCAGCGGCCGGCGTTGCGCCTGAGCATCATGGCAAAACTCGATATCCTGACCTACCCCGATCCCCGTCTGCACACCGTTGCCAAACCCGTTGCGGCAGTGGACGACCGCATCCGCCAGCTGGTGAAGGACATGGCTGAAACCATGTACGAAGCGCCCGGCATCGGGCTGGCCGCCACGCAGGTCAACGTGCATGAGCAGGTGGTGGTGATCGACGTCTCGGAAACGCGCGACCAGCTCCAGGTCTTTATCAACCCGGAGATCGTCTGGGCCAGCGACAACCGCAAGGTCTGGGAAGAGGGCTGCCTGTCGGTGCCCGAGGTCTATGACCGCGTCGAGCGCCCCGACCGGGTGCGCGTGCGCGCGCTCAACGAGAAGGGCGAGAGCTTCGAGCTCGAGGCCGACGACCTGCTCGCTGTCTGCATCCAGCATGAGATCGATCACCTGCGCGGCAAGGTCTTTGTCGAATACCTGTCGCCGCTCAAGCTCAACCGCATCAAGAGCAAGCTGCAGAAGCGCGAGCGCACCCGCATGTAAGCGGCGCCCTTCCACAAAGATGTAACAGCCCGCCCGGAATCCCGCCGCCAGCGCGCGGCACCCGCGCGGGGTCTGTTATCTTTATGACTTCCGAAGAACAAAAGAACCGGCCGCGATAGCGGCCGGTCCTGTTTCAGGCCACGGAACCTGCCATGTCCCAAGCCAGACCCCTGCGTGTCGCCTTTGCCGGCACGCCCGAGTTCGCGCGCGTCGCGCTGGAAGCTATCCACGCCGCCGGTTTTCCCGTCGTGGCGGTGCTGACGCAGCCTGACCGCCCCGCCGGCCGCGGCCTGCAGCTGCAGGCCAGCCCGGTGAAGCAGTTCGCCGCCGCCAGCGGCCTTGGGCCGGTGCTGCAGCCGCGCTCGCTGCGCCGCCAGGGCAAGTACCCGGAAGACGCCGCCGCGGCCATCGACGCGCTCGCCGGCACCGCCCCCGACGTGATGGTGGTGGCCGCCTACGGCCTGATCCTGCCGGCCGAGGTGCTGGCCCTGCCGCGCCTGGGCTGCCTGAATATCCACGGCTCGCTGCTGCCGCGCTGGCGCGGCGCGGCGCCGATCCACCGCGCCATCGAGGCGGGCGATGCCGAGACCGGCATCACGCTGATGCAGATGGACGAAGGCCTGGACACCGGCGACATGCTCACGCGCGAGGCCGTGCCGATCGGCCCGGACGACACCACCGGCACGCTGCACGACACGCTGGCCGCGCTGGGCGCGCGCATGACCGTGGCAGCGCTGCAGAAGCTGGCCGCCGGCCGCGCGCTGGCCGCCACGCCGCAGCCGGCCGAAGGCGTCACCTACGCCGAGAAGATCGCCAAGGACGAGGCCCCGCTGGACCTGCGCCGCCCGGCCGCGGCGCTGGCCAACCAGGTGCGCGCGTTCAACCCCTTCCCGGGCGCGACGGTGCAGGTCGGCGATACCGTGATCAAGTGCTGGCAGGCCGTGCCGCTGGCCGCCGCCAGCAGCCTGCCGCATCCGCCCGGCACGGTGCTGGCGGCCGACGCCGCCGGCATCATCATCGCCTGCGGGGAGGGCAGCGCACTGCAGGTCACCGAGCTGCAGAAGCCGGGCGGGCGCCGCCAGCCGGCGCAGCAGTTCCTGCAGGCCCTGCCGCTGCCGCCGGGCACGCGCTGCGCGGTACCCGGCAACGGCGCCGCGCAGGCATGATCGGACGGGCCTTGGCCGCACATGGCGGCATAAGTGCCGGCGGCACCGCCCCGGCCGGCGCAAGCGGCCACGGCTCCCCCCTGAAACCGTTGAACAGCCGTTGAACAGCCGTTGAATTTTCGGGTATCGCCCCCTATCTAACGGTCATCGCGCCCGCTTTCCCCCGGGACGCGCCTCACGATTACACGGAGATCACCGCAATGTTCAACTGGGTCAAGACCTTCATGCTGATGGCGGCCATCACGGCGCTGTTCATCGTCATCGGCGGCATGATCGGCGGGCGCAGCGGCATGATGATGGCGCTGCTGCTTGCGCTGGGCATGAACTTCTTCTCCTACTGGTTCTCGGACAAGATGGTCCTGCGCATGTACAACGCGCAGGAAGTCGACGCCGGCAGCGCGCCGCAGTTCTACGGCATGGTGCAGGACCTGGCGCAGCGCGCCGGCCTGCCGATGCCGCGCGTGTACCTGATCAACGAAGACGCGCCCAACGCCTTTGCCACCGGCCGCAACCCGGAGCACGCCGCGGTGGCGGCCACCACCGGCATCCTGCGGGTGCTGTCCGAGCGCGAACTGCGCGGCGTGATGGCACATGAACTGGCGCACGTGCGCCACCGCGACATCCTGACCTCGACCATCGCCGCCACCATGGCCGGTGCGATCTCGGCGCTGGCCAATATGGCAATGTTCTTCGGCGGCCGCGACGAGAACGGCAACCGCAGCAACCCGATCGCCAGCATTGCCGTGGCAATCCTGGCCCCGCTGGCGGCATCGCTGATCCAGATGGCAATCTCGCGCGCACGTGAATTCGAAGCCGACCGCGGCGGCGCCGAGATCAGCGGCGACCCGCAGGCACTGGCCAGCGCACTGGACAAGATCCACCGCTACGCCCAGGGCATCCCGTTCCAGGCGGCCGAAGAACACCCGGCCACGGCGCAGATGATGATCATGAACCCGCTCTCGGGCGGCGCCATCGCCAATTTGTTCTCGACCCACCCGGCCACCGAGGAGCGCATCGCGCGCCTGATGCAGATGGCCCAGACCGGCACCTATCCCGCCTGAGCGGCCGGAAATCCGGGGCAGGGCCCCCGCACAGGGTAAACTGCCCGCTGTTCCGCATGGACCGGCGGGCTTTTTTTTGTGCCCGCGCCGGCCTGCTTCCCGATTCCAACGCCTGATCCGCCGCCTGACCGATATGCGCCTGCCTCCCGATTCGCTTGCCTTCCAGATGCTTGGCGCCGCCGCCGCGGTGCGCGCCGTCAGCGAAGGCACAGCCTTGCCCCAGGCGATCGAGGACGCCGCCGCGCAGCTGCGGCTGGACCGCGTGCAGGATGCCGCCACGCGCGGCGCGCTGCAGGACATCGCCTATCGCACCATGCGCCAGTTCGGCACGGCACGCGCACTGGTGACAAAGCTGGTCACGCGCCCGCCGGGCGCGCAGGTCGATTCGCTGCTGGCGGTGGCGCTGGCGCTGCTGCTGGAGCACGCACCGGGCCCGCGCGACAAGCAGGACGGCGCGGACGCCGGCCGCCCGGGCTACAGCACCTTCACCGTGGTCGACCAGGCAGTCAGCGCCGCCGCCTCCGAACCCAAGACTGCGCATGCGCGCGGCCTGGTCAACGCGGTGCTGCGCCGTTTCCTGCGCGAACGCAAGGCGCTGCTGGCCGAGGTCAACCGCGACGAGCAGGCGCGCTGGAACCTGCCGCCGTGGTGGCTGCGCATGCTGCGCGAGGCCTACCCGGACCAGTGGATGGCCCTGGCCGCCAGCGCCAATGTGCGCCCGCCGATGACGGTGCGCGTCAACACCGCGCGCGTGTCCGTGCAGCAGTACCAGACCGATCTTGCCAACGCCGGCCTGGCTGGCCATGTGGTCGGCCCGCAGGCCGTGCGCCTGGTGCGCGCGGTGCCGGTGACGCAGTTGCCGGGCTTTGCCGAAGGCGTGGTCTCGGTGCAGGATGCCGGCGCGCAGCTGGCCGCACCGCTGCTCGAGGTGGCCGACGGCATGCGCGTGCTGGATGCCTGCGCGGCGCCCGGCGGCAAGACCGGGCACCTGCTGGAACTGGCCGATATTGAAGTCACCGCGGTGGAAAGCGACCCGCAGCGCACCACCCGCATCGCCGAGAACCTGGCGCGCCTGGGCAAGCAAGCGCGGATCGTGGTCGGCGATGCCAGCCGGCCCGCCGACTGGTGGGACGGCCAGCCCTTTGACCGCATCCTGGCCGACGTGCCGTGCTCGGCTTCGGGCATTGTGCGGCGCCATCCCGATATCCGCTGGCTGCGCCGCGAGACCGATATTGCCAAGCTCATCACCGAGCAGCGCCGCATCGTCTCGCAACTGTGGCCGCTGCTCAAACCGGGCGGCATCCTGGTCTATGTCACCTGTTCTATTTTCCCAACGGAAGGCGAGGAGCAGGCGCGCTGGTTTGGTGCACAGCTGGCAGATGCGATACGATTGCAGGCGCCGGGGCAGCTGCTGCCCGGCACCCATGCCACGCAAGCCGCCGGCGCCAATGGCGAAAAGGACACCACTGCCGGCACCAGCCTGCCGTCGGATCATGATGGCTTCTTCTACGCCCGCTTCCAGAAACGCGCCTGATCTGATCCGATGCTGAGCACGCCGCGCCTGTCAGACTTCCGCGTCATGGTGGACACGAACGTGGACGCTGCCGCGGACCGGGCGTGCCTGCATCTGCGCCCCGGCAGCGCGGGCAGGCGTGGCCTGCTGGCGCAGTGGTGGCTGGCACTGGTGCTGGCGCTCGCCTCGCTACTGTGGCTGCCGCCCGTCGCGCGCGCGCAGGTCATCGAGGCCACCGAGGCGCGCATCGAGTTCCAGGACGGCGGCTTCGAGCTCGCCGCCAGCTTCGACTTCGACCTGCCGCCCGCGCTGGAAGACGCGTTGCACAAGGGCATCTCCCTCTATTTCGCGGTCGACTTCCAGCTCTCGCGCTCGCGCTGGTACTGGTTCGACGACAAGCCGGTCAACACCACCCGCAGCGTGCGCCTGTCGTACCAGCCGCTGACGCGCCAGTACCGTGTCTCCACCGGCGGCCTGCAGCTGCCGTTCACGCGCCTGAAGGGCGCGCTGCAGTTCATCCAGCGCGTGCGCGGCTGGCGCGTGTTCGAGCGCAATGTGGTCAAGCCGGGCGAGACCTACCACGCGGAAGTGCGCATGCGGCTGGACCTGTCGCAACTGCCCAAGCCGTTCCAGATCAACGCCGTCAACACGCGTGAATGGAACCTGGCCTCCGACTGGCGGCGCTTCGCCTATACGGTGCCGACGGACCTGAACGCAGCGCCGCCACCCCCGCCGCCCGCAGCGCCGCCGCCGCCCGCGCCGGCCCCAGGGCCCGCATCGCCGGCGCTGCCGGCCTCGCCCGCCGTACCCGCGCCTGCGTCGGCGCCTGCCGCTGCCATTGACTCACGCGGCCTGACCATGCAGACGGTGTCGTACGGACTGTCGCCCGCACTGCTGCTGCAGCCCGCCTCGAGCCAGCCATGAACAACTCGCTGTGGGACAGCCGGTTCCGGCGCGTGCTGTACCGCGTCGTGGCCGGGATCATCGTCTTCCTGGCGCTGGTGCTGGTGGGCCTGCTGGCCGGCGCATCGGCCAACACCGAATTCTTCGATCGCTATTTCACGCTGCTGTTCAAGGTGAACCTGGTGATCGGCGCCCTGCTGGTGCTGATCGTGGGTGCGCTGGCGCTGACGCTGTGGCTGCGCTATCGCCGCGGCAAGTTCGGCACGCGGCTGATGACCAAGCTCGCCGTGTTCTTCGGCGTGGTGGGCGTGCTGCCCGGCGTGCTGATCTACCTGGTATCGCTGCAGTTCGTCTCGCGCAGCATCGAGTCCTGGTTCGACGTGCGCGTGGAAACCGCGCTCGAGGCCGGCCTGAACCTGGGCCGCTCCACCATCGACAGCTCGCTCGCCGACCTGCAGGTCAAGGCACGCCTGATGGCCGAGCAGCTCGCCGGCGCCTCCGGCGTGGCCACCTCGCTGCAGCTGAACCGGCTGCGCGAGCAGTATGGCGTCCAGGAAGCCGCCATCTTCACCGGCAGCGGCCGCGTGCTGGCCACGGCGTCCAGCAACTACGCGTCGCTGGTGCCGGACCTGCCTTCGGGCGTGCTGGCCGAACAGGCACGGCTGGCCGGCGGCTACGCGGCGGTGGAGGGCGGCACCGACCCGTCGGGCGACGGCAGCCCGAGCCCCGAGCGCGTCGACAGCAGCCACCTGTACCGGCTGCGCGTGATCATTCCGCTGGGCGCCAGCCCGACCACGGCACAGGATGACGCGGCAGGCGGCAGCGCCCCGCGCGCGCTGGCCAAGCCGCCGCGCTGGGCCGGTTCCGGCCTGTCCGTCGAGCGCCGCCCGGAGGAATCGCCGTCGAGCGGCTTCGGCCTGGTTGGCGAGACCGTGCGCGAAGAGCGTTACCTGCAGGTGCTGCACCCGGTGCCGGCGGTGCTCGCGCGCAATGCCGACGAGGTCCAGCGCGCATACCAGGAATACCAGGAGAAGGCGCTGGGCCGCACCGGCCTGCGCAAGATGTATATCGGCACGCTGACGCTGACGCTGTTCCTGGCCGTGTTCATCGCGGTGATGCTGGCGCTGCTGCTGGGCGGGCAATTGGCGCGGCCGCTGCTGATGCTGCTGCAGGGGACCAAGGAAGTGGCCGAGGGCGACCTCTCGCCCAAGCGCGAACTGAAAAGCCGCGACGAGCTCGGCATGCTCACGCAGCAGTTCAACCAGATGACGCGCCAGCTGGCCGAGGCGCGGCTGGCGGTGGAAGAGAACCGCACCGCGCTCGAGCAATCGAAGGCCTACCTGGAAAGCGTGCTGCAGAACCTGACCGCCGGCGTGCTGGTGTTCGACCGCCGCTTCGTGCTGATTACCGCCAATCCGGGCGCGGAGCGCATCTTCCGCCAGCCGTTCGGCGCGGTGCTGGGCCTGCCGGTTGAGCAGATCCCTGGCATGGGGCCGTTCGGCGAGATCGTGCGCCAGGCCTTCTCGGACCAGAACACCAGCGAGGTGCTGGGCGGCGCCGAGCACTGGCAGAAGCAGATCGAGCTGCCGCAGGGCGAGGAACAGCCGCTTACGCTGCTGGTGCGCGGCGCACGCCTGCCCGGCGGCGAGCGCGATGAGCCCGGCTACGTGATCGTCTTCGACGATATCTCCGATGTGATTTCCGCTCAACGCTCGGTGGCCTGGGGCGAGGTGGCCAGGCGCCTTGCGCACGAGATCAAGAACCCGCTGACGCCGATCCAGCTCTCGGCCGAGCGCCTGCAGATGAAGCTCTCGCCCAAGCTCGAAGGCACCGACGCCGATGTGCTCAAGCGTGGCGCCGCCACCATCGTCAACCAGGTGGCCGCGATGAAGCGCATGGTCGATGACTTCCGCGACTACGCGCGCACACCGCCCGCGGTGCTGCAGTCGCTGCAGCTCAACAGCCTGGTGGCGGAAGTGCTGCACCTGTATGGCATCGATGATCCCGCAGTGCACGAGCATCCGGTGATTCATCCGACGCTGGGCACGGCGCTGCCCGAGATCAAGGGCGATCCGACGCAGTTGCGCCAGGTCATCCACAACCTGCTGCAGAACGCACAGGATGCCGCCACCGAGAACGTCGCGGCCGGTAGGGCGGCGCCCCATATCACTCTGAACACCGAGACTGTAGAATACAAAGATTCTGCCGGCGAAAACCGGCAGGCCGTCAAGCTCACCATTGCGGACAATGGTCCCGGTTTTGCGCCACGAATCCTGAGCCGTGCGTTCGAGCCCTACGTGACCACGAAAGCCAAGGGCACGGGCCTGGGGCTCGCGATGGTAAAGAAGATCATTGACGAACACGGCGCGCGAATCGAGATGCGCAATCGCATGGAAGGTGCGGAGATCGTCGGTGCACAGATCTCGATCCTGTTCGTTAAACTGACATAGTCAACAATGGCGTCCGGTCCCGGAACGCTGCGGTGGGGTTAAGAGGGGAAGTATGGCAACGATCCTCGTAGTCGATGACGAAATGGGAATCCGGGAGCTGCTCTCGGAGATCCTCAGCGACGAAGGCCACGTGGTTGAACTCGCGGAGAACGCGCTGCAAGCGCGCGAATACCGCGCAGCGGGTACGCCCGACCTCGTGCTGCTCGATATCTGGATGCCCGATACCGATGGCGTGACCCTGCTCAAGGAATGGTCCGCGCAGGGACAGCTGACGATGCCCGTCATCATGATGTCGGGCCACGCCACCATCGATACGGCGGTCGAGGCGACCAAGATCGGCGCGCTCAATTTCCTTGAGAAGCCGATCGCACTGCAGAAGCTGCTGTCCGCGGTCGAGCAGGGCCTGGCCCGCGGCATCGAACGCCCGCGCAGCAGCTCGGCCACCACCGCCGCGCCCGCCACGGCACCGTCTGCCGAACCCGGTTCGTCAGAGATCGTGCCCGAGGCCACCGCCGAGGCCGCCGCCAACGGCAGCCCCGCGCGCGTGCCCGAGGCCGAGATGCAGTTCTCCTTCGACATGCCGCTGCGCGAAGCGCGCGACCTGTTCGAGCGCGCCTACTTCGAATACCACCTGCTGCGCGAACACGGCAGCATGACCCGCGTGGCCGAGAAGACCGGGCTGGAGCGCACCCACCTGTACCGCAAGCTCAAGCAGCTCGGCGTCGAACTGGGCCGCAACAAGCCCGAGCCGGCCGAGCAATGAGGCTGTGACGCACATGACGCTTGACTGACCAAAAAAGTCCAGTTATAGTTTCGCTTCTTTGGCCCGGTAGCTCAGTCGGTAGAGCAGAGGATTGAAAATCCTTGTGTCGGCGGTTCGATTCCGTCCCAGGCCACCAGAACAAGAAAAGCCCGGCTCCCGCAGCCGGGCTTTTTGCATTGGGGCGCAGTGTCATAAACGCATCCGGACTCACGTCCCCGTCCTGTCGCCGCAACGGCGTACACATCCCGGCTCAACGCCAGCAACGCGCAACAGCCAACCCAGAAGTAAATATCTTCTACTTGGCAGCCGATCTATGTATCTCTACGATGCCCTGATGCGCTGCCGCCCGGCGGCGCGGACCGAGCCGGCCAAGCCGCACCCATAACGCGGACACCCGGTCCAGGGCTTACTTTCTTACCGGGGGGTCTGATGGATACGTTGATCGGGACAAACAACCGCTGGCCGCCGCAGACTGCGGGCGACGAGCGCGGGTTGTGGAAGAGCACCATGGCCGCGGCCAGCCACGCGCTGGGAGCGGCGGGGCGGGTGCAGCAGGCGGTCTCGCAAACGCTGAAGCTGCAGCACAAGATCCGCGCGCTGCGCGACGAGCTGCACCAGATGGAGGCCGAGCGCGACGTCTACCGCGAGCTGCATGCGCGCACGGTCGAAGAGCTGCACCAGGCAATCGACCGCAGCCCGGCAGAGATCCGGCGGCTGCGCGCAGAGACTGAGGCCATGCAGGTGCGCCACCGCGCCTACAAGCTGCTGGTGCAGCACTACATGCGCCTGGGCGCGCCGATCGATCCCGCGGCCTTTGCCGAGCAGCGCAGCCGCGTGCAGCAGCACATCCTGTTCCAGCGCCGCAAGGGCATTCCGGTGGCACAGATCCGCGTCGAGGACATCGCGTTCCTGCTGCGCTGAGGCGCCTTGCGGCGGTGAAGCCATTCCCTTTGTCGCGATAAGCCAGGCTGCACTAACATGGCGGCAGCGAAGCATCCCGCGCTCGCATCCAACACTGCCAGGCCGCCATGTTCGACATCCAGAACTACACCAGCTTCGTGCTCGCCATCCTGGTGTTCCAGCTGATCCCCGGGCCGGGCACGATCGCCATTCTCAACGCCACCGCGCGCAATGGCGTGGCGGCCGGCATGGGAGCGGTCTGCGGCACGCTGCTGGGCGACCTCGTGTACATGCTCGCCGCGGTGGCGGGACTGGCGGCGGTGATGCAGGCCAATCCGCTTTTGTTCCACGGCTTGCAATGGTTCGGTGCCGCGTACCTGTGCTGGATGGGTGTGCAGCTGCTGCGTACGCGCTTTGCCACGGACGCCGGCGCGCCCGAGCCGCGCAAGTCTGCGCGCGTATACCTGCGCCAGGGCTTCACGGTGAGCCTGACCAACCCCAAGGTGGTGCTGTTCTTCGTCGCGTTCTTCCCGCTGTTCCTGCGCCCGGATGCGTCGCCGGCCACGCTGGCGGCGATGATGGCCCACGTCACGGTGCTCAGCCTTGCCTACCAGGCAGCGCTGGTGCTGGCGGGCAACGCAGTGGCCAGCCGGCTGCGGGCGCTGCCGTTCGCGCGCACGCTGGCAACGCGACTGGCCGGGATCGCGCTGGTCGGCTTCGGCCTGCGGCTGGCGGCCAGCAACCGGTAGCGGCCCGCGGCCAGGGCGGCGATTCGATACCGCGCGTCTGCACACAACAAAGCGGCCACGCATTGACGCGCTCCATGCGCGAGCGGAACACTGTCGCGTCCGCGCTCACCGCGTGCGCGCGGGCTTGCTACTGAACCGCCACCGTTCGAGGCGTCGTCTCAGGCGACGTTGTCCATCTTGCCGCTGCACGTTTTCCTTACTGCCTTTGCCGCGACCTCGCGGCCGCTCTCGTATCCCGTTCGTTGCTCCGCTTTATCGCTGCCGCGCGCCGTCAACGGAGCGCAGCGATGAGTACGCTCGCACGCCGCCTGGTGGCCGAAGGCCTGGGCACGGCGCTGCTGGTGGCGATCGTGGTGGGCTCCGGCATCCGTGCCGAGCGCCTCGCCGCAGGCGACACCGCACTGGCGTTGCTGGCCAATTCGCTGGCCACCGGGGCTGGGCTGGTGGCCTTGCTGGTGTCGCTGGGCCCGGTCTCGGGCGGGCATTTCAACCCGGTGGTGAGCCTGTCGGCGCTGCTGCAGGGCACGCTGCCGCCGCGCGATGCGCTGCGCTATGTGATGGTGCAGGTGGCGGGCGGCGTCTGCGGCGTGCTGGCCGCCCATGCGATGTTCGGCGAGCCGGCGCTGGCCTGGTCGGCGCAGAGCCGCACCGGCGCGGCGATGTGGTGGAGCGAGTGCGTGGCCACCTTCGGCCTGGTCGGCGTGGGCATCGGCACGCTGCGCAGCCGGCCGCAGCTGGTGCCGTTCGTGGTGGCAGGCTATATCACCGCGGGCTACTGGTTCACGTCGTCGACCTCGTTTGCCAACCCGGCGCTGACCATCGCCTGCGCGCTGACCGATACCTTTACCGGGATCCGGCCGCAGGACGTGCCGGGCTTCGTGCTGGCCCAGATCGGCGGCGGGCTGGCAGCCACGCTGCTGTTCCACTGGCTGTGCCGCAAACCCGCTGCGGCCGCCACGGCGCAGGCCGACTGGCGCGCTGCGCCCGCCAGCGCCCCTACCAGCGCCGATTGAGCTGCACGCCGAAGATCGAGCCGCTCGCCTGCGAGGCCCACGCGTCGGCCGGCGCGGTGTAGCCGATGCCGTCGACGTCGCTGGCACGGCTATAGGTGTAGAAGGCGCGCAGGTTGGCATTGCCGGCCGACTTGCCCAGCGTCAGCGTGGGCGCCACGGTCAGCGCGGTGCGCTGGCCGCTGACGCCGAAGCCGGACGAGATCTGGTCGTGCGAGACCTCGAAGTTCAGGCGGAACTGGTTGCTGGCAACGTAGGCAGGACGCAAGCGCGTGGTGGTCCACTGCAGCGTGCCGACCGGCGACCGGTCGAACTGCAGGCTTTGCTCCACCGCGCCGCTCAGCCCTGAACGGCCCTTCCATTCCATCGATTCCGCCACGCGCGTGCGCGACAGCGCCGGTCCCATGCCGGTGTAGCCGGTCATGGCGGTGCGCGATCCCGATCCGAACTGCACCCCGAGCCGGTTGGTGCCGAACAGCACGCCCTTCTGCTCGTGCAACGCAGACGCCCACCATGCACCGCCGGGGTCTTCCACCAGCGGCTGCGCCTCCACCCGCGTGAAGCCGAGCTGGATCGAACCCTGTTCGTTGGTATTGATGGGCGCGGTGCGCAGCGAGTGGTAGCTGGGCAGGTTCTGGCCGTTCTGGTCGGCGCGCGCGGTGTACTGGTAGCTCAGGCCGATATCGCCGATCACCTTGGCGTTGTCGACACCGAAGCGCATCGCCGTGGAATTGGGCGGCAGCAGGCCGGACGACAGCAGGAACGGCGCATTGTCGCGCCGGCCGGCCCACATGGTGGCGCCGTCCAGCACCGCCAGGCCGCTGACGGCGGTATAGAACTGCGGCACTAGGGCGTAGGGATCGATCGCCGCGGGGCGGCCATTGACCGTGGTGGCGTCGGTGCCGCGCGCCTGCGCGATCAGCATCACCTGCGCGCCGCCATCCAGGTCCAGCACCGATTCGCGGATCTTGACCTCGCCGGCGCTGCGGCAGGCCAGCCCGTTGCCGATACCGGTGGAAAGCGCGCCGCCGGGGCAGGCGCGCATGGTGGCCGGGCGTTCCTCGGCCGCGGCGCGGCCGCTGTAGCCGAGGCGCCACACGGAATCCCCGGCGGGGTCGTCGGCGGGCAGCTGCGAGTGCAGTACCGGCGGGGCGTCCGGCGGTGTGCCACCGGTGGTGCTGTCCGCCGGCTCGGCGGGCGCCTCGGCCTGGAACTGGCCGAGCCGGGGCGGGAACAGCACCAGTGGCGGCGGCGGCTGGGGTGGCAGTTCAGGCGGTCCGACGAAGCTCGGGTCGGCAGCGGGGCTGGTGCCGGCCAGGGTTGCCGGCGCGCTGCCGTCAGGCTGCACGCCGGGCTGGGCAGCCGGCTCGCCCGTGGTGCCTGGCGCCGGTGCCGCTGGCACGGTCACGCTGGCCGCAGGTGCCGCTTCGCCGGCGATCAGCGCCGCCAGCGGATCCTCCGTGCTTGCCGTGGCCGGCGTGGCAGGCCCGGCGGCTTGCGCCGAACCAGCGGTCACCACCGGCGGCACCGCCGGGCGCGGTTCGATGCGGGGCGGCGGGGTGGTCGCGCTGGTCGTCGCATCCCCGGTCTGCGCGCACGCGACCAGGCCCCACGCGGCCAGCACGGCAAAACCGAGGCGGCGCAGGGGCAGGCCACCGCGTCCGGCAGGGCCGGGACAAAGCGGGATGGCGGGAATTCGACGGGAGACTGGCGGCAATTCGGACAGCAATTCAGTCAAGCAACAACGATGGCCGGAGCAGGCAAGGGCTCCGGAGGCGGGACTGTTTTTTATCAGCCGACCCATTTGACCGCAAGCCGGGTTACAAAATCCATCACACTGTGCGCCGTCTCACAATGCGAAAAACCCCGGGATATGGCGCGATTGACTAGCGAAAACCCGCACTTGCGCGATACCCCGTGGCGAAAGAGCCACCGCTATAATCGGCTGGCTTGTCTTTCGGGTAAGACAGCCCTTTGCCGTGGCCCGCGACCGGCGCCAGGCATGCAGGGCACGCCGCCGTGCCCGTTCGCAACAGGCACAGCGTTGCGCAAGCCGCTGTACCCCGGCGGCTGGTGCGTCACGGTCCGGCGCGCGGCATCATGCAAGCCGCGAGCCTGCATCCGAATCAATATCTATAAGAGGAGAAGTGGAGATGGAACGTCGTTCCTTTCTGTTGAAAGCGTCGGCCGTGGCCGCCACGGGGGCACTGGCCGCGTGCGGCAAGGGTGAAGAGAAGGCAGCACCTGCCGCCGCCAGCGGCCCGGCAGCGCCGGCCGTGGTCGGCAGCAACCCGGCCGTGGAATGGCGCCTGGCCTCGAGCTTCCCCAAGTCGCTCGACACCATCTACGGCGGTGCCGAGCTGCTGTCGGCCCGCGTCAAGGAACTGACCGACGGCAAGTTCAACATCAAGGTGTTTGCCGCCGGTGAAATCGTGCCGGGCCTGCAGGTGCTGGACGCGGTGCAGAACAACACCGTGCAGATCGGCCACACCGCCGGCTACTACTACTTCGGCAAGAACCCGACGCTGTGCTTTGACACCACCATCCCGTTCGGCCTGACCGCACGCCAGCAGAACGCCTGGATGATGCAGGGCAACGGCATGAAGCTGATGCGCGAGTTCTTCAAGGAATACAACGTCGTCAACTTCCTGGGCGGCAACACCAATGCACAGATGGGCGGCTGGTTCCGCAAGGAAATCAAGACCGTGGCCGACCTGCAGGGCCTGAAGTACCGCATCGCCGGCTTTGCCGGCGTGGTGCTGTCGCGCCTGGGCGTGGTGCCGCAGCAGATCGCCGGCGGCGACATCTACCCGGCGCTGGAAAAGGGCACCATCGACGCGGCCGAGTGGGTGGGCCCGTACGATGACGAGAAGCTGGGCTTCTACAAGGTGGCGCCGTACTACTACTACCCGGGCTGGTGGGAAGGCAGCGCCCAGCTGTCGTTCTACGCCTCGGCCACCGAGTACGAGAAGCTGCCGGCGCTGTACAAGCGCGCGCTGGAAACCGCCACCATCGAGGCGCACACCAACATGATGGCCAAGTACGACACGGTCAACCCGCAGGCGCTGGCGCGCCTGCTGGAAAACGGCGTCAAGCTGCGCCCGTTCTCCAAGGAGATCATGGAGGCCTGCTTCAAGGCGACCCAGGAATCCTACGCCGACGAAACCGCCAAGAACCCGTCGTTCAAGAAGATCTACGACGACTGGCGCGTGTTCCGCAACAACCAGGCCGCCTGGTTCAACGTGGCCGAACAGGGCTTCGCCCAGTTCAGCTTCGCGCGCAAGCTGTAAGCGGCACACTGCCCCGGGGCCTGCCGCAAACCCCATGTTCCCTCGGGAGCATGGGGTTTTTTGTTGGCCACGGCAGGCGGGCGCCCGTCGGGCGGGGATCGCGCGGCGCCGGTAGAATCGCCGGCATCTACCGGAAATCCCTATGCAACTCGGCATTCTCTACGCCCTCCTGGCCTACGTCATCTGGGGGCTGCTCCCGCTCTATATCAAATCGCTGCCCGGCATTGCACCGCTGGAGATCCTGCTGCACCGGATGGTGTGGTCGCTGGTATTCCTCGGCCTGATCCTGACCTGGCGGCACCAGTGGGCGTGGCTGGGCCGGGTGCTCAGGGACCGGCGCCTGCTGCTGTCGTTCGGCGCCAGCGCGGCGCTGCTGTGCGCCAACTGGTTCCTCTACATCTGGGCGGTGTCGGCCAACCGCGTGGTCGATGCCAGCCTGGGCTACTTCATCAACCCGCTGTTCAGCGTGCTGCTGGGCGTGGTGTTCCTGCACGAGCGGCTGCGCAGGGTGCAATGGCTGTCGATCGCGGTAGCCGCCGCCGGGGTGGCCTGGCTGACGGTGGCGGCAGGCCAGCTGCCGTGGATCGCGCTGGGGCTGGCGGCCAGTTTCGGCGGCTATGGCCTGCTGCGCAAGACTGGCGCGCTGGGTGCGCTGGAAGGGCTGTCGCTGGAGACGCTGCTGCTGTTCCCGCTGGCCGCGGCGGCACTGGCCTGGCTGTTCGCCACCGGCCAGGACAGCTTCACCCACGCAGCGCCGGGTACGCAGTGGCTGCTGCTGCTGGCCGGGCCGGTCACGGCGGTGCCGCTGCTGTTCTTTGCGGCCGGCGCGCGGCGCATTCCGCTGTCGTTGCTGGGCCTGCTGCAGTACACCGGGCCGACGCTGCAGCTGCTGCTGGGCGTGTGGCTGTGGAACGAGCCGTTCCCGGCGCAGAAGCAGGTCGGCTACGCGCTGATCTGGCTGTCGCTGGCCTTGTATGCGGCCGAGGGGCTATGGATGAATGCGCGGCAGAAGCCCACTATCATCCAATCGATCAATGAAACCAACTAAAAATCAAACCATTTCATTCGTCACACGGATAACCAATACGGTGCCTGGCCACCATGTCCGCCCCGCCTGATGCCACTCCCTCGGTCCAGCGCAAGATCATCCATTGCGACTGCGACTGCTTCTACGCCTCGGTCGAGATGCGCGACGACCCCTCGCTGCGCGGCCGCCCGATGGCCGTGGGCGGCTCGCCCGACCGGCGCGGGGTGATTGCCACCTGCAACTACGAAGCGCGCGCCTTCGGCGTGCGTTCGGCGATGCCGTCGGCACAGGCGCTCAAGCGTTGCCCGGACCTGCTGATCGTGCGCCCGGCGATGGACAAGTACCGCGAGGTCTCGCGCCGGATCTTCGCGATCTATCGCGAATACACCGCGCTGGTCGAACCGCTCTCGCTGGACGAGGCCTACCTGGACGTGAGCCTCTGCACCCGCCACGCCGGCAGCGCCACCCGCATCGCCGAGGAAATCCGCCAGCGTGTGCGCGATGAAGTGGGGGTGACGGTGTCGGCCGGGGTGGGGCCGAGCAAGTTCGTGGCCAAGATCGCCAGCGACTGGAACAAACCCGACGGACTGTTCGTGGTCAAGCCGGCGGCGGTCGATGGCTTTGTCGCCGCGCTGCCGGTGGAGCGCATCCACGGCGTGGGCAAGGTCACCGCGGCCAAGCTGCGGCGCCTGGGTGCCGAGACCTGCGGCGACCTGCGGCCGTGGTCGCCGGACCGGCTGCACCGCGAGTTCGGGGTCTTCGGGGCGCGGCTCTACAAGCTGTGCCGCGGCGTCGACGAGCGCGAGGTCACGCCCGAGCGCGAGCGCAAGTCGATCAGCGTGGAAGAGACCTATGCCAACGACCTGCCCGACCTGCAGGCCTGCATGGCCGAGCTGGAACCGCTGATCGCCATGCTCGAAGCCCGCATCGACCGGGCTCAGGCACACGACACCATCGACAAGCTGACCGTGAAGCTGCGCTTCTCTGACTTCCGCCAGACCACGGTGGAATGCCGCGGCCACGCGCCGGACCGCACCGTCTACGCGCGCCTGCTGGCCGAGGGCCATGCGCGCCGGGGCTTGCCGGTGCGGCTGCTGGGGGTGGGGGTAGGGACCAGCGACCGGGATACGTCGCAACTGGAACTGTTCGACTAACCGCATGATTATTCCTACGAATAATCAACGCAGATAAAATCAGGACACCCTGATAAATCGCATCAATAAACTAGCTACTGCAGGTCGTTGCGCATCACCAGCAGCCACGGCATATGCGAATTGGTGACGCCGTCGAGCCGGCCCGAATCGCCCAGCTCGATCTCCTCCATCGACACCGACTGCTGGACATTGCCGCCGATGGCACGCACCACGCGCGTTGCCGGATCCACGCCGACCACGATGTCGCAATGCATGGGGGTGGTCCCGAAGCCGATTTCGGCGATGTCCTCGAGATAGCGGTCGCGCCCGCGCCCGGCGCAGATGATGTCGCCGGGCCTGGGCATGGCGGGCACGGGCTCGATATGGAAGGCTGGCCTGGGCAGGATGCCGTCGCGGGCATCGACCACGTACATCGAGTGCGACTGCCCGGTCAGGAACTGGCGCTCGTCCAGCCCCGCCTTGCGCAGCACCCATGAGATAAACACCGCCGACCAGGCCCAGGACCCCTGCGTCACCTGCCGGCACCCGGGCGCTTCGCCGACGATGCCCCAGTAGCGGCGCGCCAGCGAGCAGCCCAGGGGCGTGGCTTCCATGCCGGTGCCGTCCGGAAAGGACAGGCAGCTGGCGGCGGGTGGCGGATTGCCGTTGGTCTTGGATTCGGTGTCGGTGGTGGCGGCAGCGGGTGCCCCGGCCTCCGCGGGGGAAGCTGGCTGGGCCTCCGGGATCTCTGGCAGTGGCGCAGGCAGTTCCGGTGCGGGCACCGGGCTGTAGGTGACGCAGGAGGTGTCGTCCCGGCCCAGCCGCACCACCTGCCCGCCCCAGCGGACCCATTCCTGCGTGGCGATCTCGACGATGCGTTCGCGCGGCGTGGCGCCCGGGCGCGTCACCGGCCTTTCGGTGTCGGGCAGGGCGCTCGCCTGCGGCCGCACCGGCTCGCTGACGGTGGTGCAGGCACTCAGCAGTGCCAGCGCCACGGCAACGCAGGCCGCGCGCATGGCGCCTGCAGCCTGTGGAGAAAGCTGTGGAACCGGCTGTGGAAAGCGCTGTGCATAACGCTGTGGAGATCTGCGGCGCGGCGGACGGGCAAGCATGGAGGCCCCATGTGGCACGGCACCCGGTCCGGCCTGTCACGGCCACGGCTGGACGCCTGTTGGAAGACTTCGCGCGCGATCGCCCCGATGGCGGATTCAGCGATGCGGCGGATACTGCAGAAAATCAGCTTACTGCTGTGGATAACGTCCCCCGCCTGGCGCTCGCCTGCACCCTCGGGCACCGGGCGGCGGCATGGCGGGGTCTGACAATTCGGGCCCTGCAGTGCAGCCCGTCAGGCTCACTGGTTGACAGCGTCCTTGAACTTCTGGCCAGCCTTGAACTTCACGGTCTTGGCTGCTTCGACCTTGATTTCTTCGCCGGTACGCGGGTTGCGCGCCATGCGCTCGCCACGCTCGCCCTTGCTGAACGTGCCAAAGCCGATGAGGCTCAGCGTTTCGCCCTTGGCCACGGCGTCCATGATGGCCGACAGGGTCACGTTCAGTGCCTGTTCCGCCTTGGACTTGGTCAGACCGTCCACCCCGGCTGCGATAGCGTCGATCAGTTCGGTTTTCGTCATGCTTCACTCCGTATCGAGTTGATAAAACACAGGCGTCCGCATGCCGGGCGGCCTGACTGGCACCGCTCCGGCAAAGACGCCGCGGGCCACATGATACCGTGTCGGACAAGGCGCACCGGGAACAGATTGTTACCTGGCAGTTTCCGCGAGGCCGCGCCAGGCTGGGCTTCGCGGCAAATCGACGCAGCTGGGTACAGCCATCGCAAGCGGCGGAAGGTGACGAAAGCGCCCTAAGCTGACAGGGCAGGGCACCCAAGCCGCGCAGGCGCGATGGCGCGCGGACCGGGTGCCTGTGCCCTCACCCATCCCTCACCAGAGGCTCTCAGAGGCCCTCTGCGCACGCCGAGGCGTATTGGACAGGCCTGGAGAGCCAGCGACGGCCAGAAGCGCTTGCAGACGCTCTGGCAGCCTCGGGAGGCACCGACTGCACTATGTTGCATGTTATCGGATCACCGGGCCTGACAGCGAACAGAGCAGCTATTCGGGGCATGCATGGCGCCTTGCAGGATCGGTTTACGGACCGGCTCCAGATACTGTCTGGCAGCGTATACGCGCAAGTCGGTGTGATTGGGCGTATACGCCCGAGGTATACGCCCAATCTTCAAACCCAAAACCACAAAGTTTCGCGCTATCGCGACGTTTACGGTCCCGGCCATTCGGATGATGCCTTGGGGGCATTCTGTTGCCGACGCCGTTGGTTCGTTCTTTCGGTTTACCTTTTTCTTTCATGTATACAAATAGTAGTAGTAAGTAAACACCCGCTCCTGCTGTGGAAAACCACGTAAACGTCTTTCGGTTCAACGGTTTACGTAAACGAGAAGTGGTCGTATCCAATGTTGGTCGAGGTGGATGACTCAGCCATCCGGAGGAGGCCAGTGCCGCAAGCCCTCCGACTTATGCCTGAGGCATCCCCATGCCAGCCCCAGGCAGCCCACATCCAATCCGCGTGCTTGTCCACAGTTCGAGGCGGGGTTATCCACACGCGGGGACGTAAACGGGCGGCGGCTGAGGCGGAAACGGGGTGCCGTATACGTGCCAATTGCAACCAAGGCGTATACGGTGAGGCCGCCGGAAAGGGGTGTTACGTATACGTGTCACGGTTGCACCGGTATCATCCCCGCTCGCGCCGGAACGGCCGGCACAGCGGGCCACTCAGGCACAACAGGCGACGAGCACGGAAAGGCAAATGGCGGACAAGGCAAAGCGCAAGGCAGCGGACGAGGGCAAGAAGAAGACGGCGAGCGACCGGATCGAGGTGCGCCAGTCAGGCGTGCACGGCAAGGGGGTCTATGCGATCGGCCAGATCGCCGAAGGCGAACGCGTGATCGAGTACAAGGGCGAGCATATTTCGTGGAAGAAGGCGCTGGAGCGCCATCCGCACGATCCCAGCGATCCCAACCACACTTTCTACTTCAGCCTGGACGACGGCAGCGTGATCGACGCCAAGTACGGCGGCAACCGCGCGCGCTGGATCAACCACGCCTGCGAACCCAATTGCGAGGCGCGCGAGAAGAAGGGCCGCGTGTTTATCCACGCGCTGCGCGACATTGCCCAGGGGGAGGAGTTGTTCTACGACTACGGCCTGGTCATCGACGCGCGCTATACCGCCAAGCTGAGGAAGGAATTCGAGTGCCGCTGCGGCAGCCCGCAATGCCGCGGCACCATGCTGGCACCGAAGGAAAAGAAGAAGAAGGCCAAGTAAGGCGCGCGTCCCAACCCGCGCCGCCGCCAGCGCAGCGGCGGGTTCAGGCCACCGATCCTGGCGGTTCGCAGGGGATCCGGATCACGAAGCGCATGGTCGGCCGCCGTTCGGGCGCGCCGTCCGCGGCCGGTGCATCGCCGGCCGCACCTGGAACCGGCGGCACGTCCTCGATGCGGATGGTGCCCTGGTGCAGCGTCACGATCTCATGGACGATGGCCAGCCCCAGCCCGGCGCCGCCGCTGTGGGCCGCCCGCCCGCCGCCCGGCTCGGGGGCGCGGTCGCCGCGGAAGAAGCGCTTGAAGACTTCCTCGCGCCGCTGCGGCGGGATGCCGGGGCCGTTGTCTTCGACCATCACCACCGCCATGCCGCGGTGACCCATGGCCTCGCCGCCGGCGCGCACCGTGATGCGCCCGCCCGCGGGCACGTACTTCACCGCGTTGTCGATCAGGTTGGACAGGGCCTCGCGCATCAGCAGCCGGTTGCCGCGCACCACCGCGGGCGCGCTGCCGGTGAAGGTGGGGCCGGGCAGGATCTCGAAGCCCAGGTCGATGCGTTGCGCCAGCGCCTGCGGCACCCACTCGGCGCCGATCTCGAAGGCCAGCTCGGCCAGGTCGAAGTGTTCCACCGGCCCGAGACGCTCCAGCGACAGCCCCGGCTCGGCGCGCGCCAGCGACAGCAGCTGGTTGGACAGCCGTACCGCGCGGTCGGCGGCGGTCTGCACCTCGCGCAGCGCATGCCGGGCGACTTCCAGTGAATCGGCTTCCTGGGCCCGGTCGGCATGCAGCTTGACCGCGGTCAGCGGGGTGCGCAGCTGGTGCGCGGCATCGGCAATGAACTTGCGTTGCGCGTCGAGCGCGTCGCGCAGCCGCGCCAGCAGCGCATTGAGGCCGCGGATCAGCGGCGCCACCTCGGCCGGCACCTGGGTCTCGTCGAGCGCGGCGAGTGAACGGGCAGTCTGCCGGTTGAGCTTGTCGGCGAGGATCTGCAGCGGCACCAGCTCTTCCTTGAGCACGTGCGACAGGATCAGGCTGCCGACCAGCAGCAGCAGGATCAGCGGCACCGACACCGACAACAGGATCTCGTTGGCGGCGGTCTCGCGCCGGTCCAGCAGCTCCGCCACCTCCACCACGATCGGCCCGCGCGCGGGTTTGCCGGCCTCGCTGGTGCCGAGTTCGTCCACCGCGGCGCTGGGCAGCATCACCGGCAGCCGCACCGCGCGCACCTGGCGGCCGCTGAACCAGGCGTAGAACAGGCGCGCATCGTGCAGCGTGGTCTGGCCGGTGCCGTAGCCCAGCCAGGTGTCCATGCCGCCGATCAGCCCGTCGGGACCGTGGATGCGCCAGTAGATGCGGTCGGTGCCCTCGGCCTCGACCAGCGTCTGCGCGATCATCGGGATGTCCTGCTCCAGGCGCGGGCCGGCAATGCGGATCTGCTGGGCGATGTTGTTGGCCACGCCATACAGCGCGCGGTCGAACACCTGCGTGGTGTAGTGCGCCGCCAGCCAGTACGACAGCGAGCCGCTGGTCAGCACCAGTGCAAACAGCGGCGTGGCCAGTGCGCGCAGCAGGTGCGCGCGCAGGCTGATGTTGGAGCCGGGGCGGGAGGCCTGGCGCGTCGCCGCGGGCGCAGGGGTGTCGCCGGCGGCGTCAGCGGCGGCGGAAGCCGGGGGCACGTTCCGCGTTGCGATGCGGGAGGCCGTGCGCCAGGAAACCCGGGAGGAGGTGCGGGAGCGAGGCCACATTGCCGGCTAGGCCGAAAGGCAGGGCCGCGTGTCGGATAACCGCGGCGGCCGGAGCGGTTTCATTGTCCGGCGCGGATCTGCAGCAGGTAGCCGAAGCCGCGCACGGTGACGATCTCGACATCGCTGTCCTCGAGCTTCTTGCGCACGCGGTGCACATAGACCTCGATCGCGGTGTCGCCCACGGTGTCGCCGCCTTCGCCGGCGGGGTGGGCAAAGGTGGCCAGGTGGTCCTGCAGCTGCGCCTTGCTGACCACGCGGCCCTGGCGCTGCAGCAGCAGCTCCAGCACCGCGAACTCGCGCGGCGACAGCTCCAGCGGGCGGGCGTCGATAAACATGCGGCGGTCGTTGCCCGACAGCCGCAGGCGCCCCAGGCGCACGTCGCGCTCGGGGGCGGCCTCGCCGTGCTGGCTGCGGCGCAGCAGCACGCGCACGCGCGCTTCCAGCTCGGGCAGGGCGAACGGTTTGATCAGGTAGTCGTCGGCGCCGGCGTTCAGGCCCGAGAGCTTGTCTTCCAGCTCGTCGCGCGCGGTCAGGATGATGACCGGGGTGGTGCGGTTGCGGGCGCGGTAGCGCGCCAGCAGGGTCATGCCGTCGATGCCGGGCAGGCCCAGGTCCAGGATGACCAGGTCGTGCTGCTCGCGCAGCAGGTGTTCGGTGGCATAGACGCCGTCGTGGACGACGCGCATCTGGTGGCCAGCGCGGGACAGGCCGGCTTCGACGCCGCTGGCAATCTGGCGGTCGTCCTCGATCAGCAGGATACGCATGGCGGCAGTTCGGGCAGGAAGTTGGGCATGGCTGGAGGGAAGGCCTCTTGGCGCACACGGGAGGTGCGGGCCTGCCGCAGATTGTACTAGCCGCGGGCCTCCGCTTCCTTACGGATTGCCTACAGCGGCCCGATCCGGCGCTGCCGCCGCGCCCGCGCTTAGTCCGTCACCGCGTCGGCGGCGCGCTCGATGAAGTGGGCCAGGTCGATGTCGCGCTGGGTCAGGCCGTTGGCATCGTGCGTGGACAGCGTGATGTCGACGCGGTTGTAGACGTTGAACCATTCCGGGTGGTGGTCGGCTTTCTCGGCCTGGATCGCCACGCGCGTCATGAAGCCGAAGGCGGCATTGAAGTCATGGAAGGTGAAGCGCTTGAAGATCGCGTCGCGGTCCGGGACGGTGGTCCAGCCGGGCAGGTCTGCCAGCAGCGTGACACGGGCTTGCGGGGAAAGAGGGGTCATAAGGGGCTCGATCTGGTCGTAACGAAAACGAAGGCCGCAAATCAATGCGGACAGCCGGCCCGCCCGCGCCGTGGCGGCGGGCATGCCGGCATTGTTTCACAAAGCGGGAAGCGGGGCAGCGCGCCCCGGGTTTGCCGGCGAGGGCCGGATCAGATGTCTTCGGTGTCGGCCCAGCCTTCACGGGTGCCGACATTGAGCACCTGGTCGCCCGGGGCCACGTCGCCCGCGCCCAGCGTCGGCTGCGCGCGCAGTTCTTCGTACAGCGGCGCAAAGTCCGGCCGGGTGGCGTCGAACAGCTGTTCGAAGCTGTCGATCACGAAGTAGGTCTTCTGGAAGGTGTCGATGCGGTAGCGCGTGCGCATGATGCGGCGCACATCGAAGCCGATCCGGTTGGGGCTGGCCGAATCCAGGCTGTAGATCGACTCGCCCTGGCTCGACAGGATGCCCGCGCCGTAGATGCGCAGGCCCTGCGGCGTGCGGATCAGGCCGAATTCAACCGTGTACCAGTACAGCCGCGACAGCATGTCCAGCGCGCCCAGCCCGTTCGCCTTCAGCCCGCCCTTGCCGTAGGCCTCCATATAGTCGGCGAAGACCGGGTTGATCAGCAGCGGCACATGGCCGAACACGTCGTGGAAGCAGTCCGGCTCCTGCAGGTAGTCCAGCTGCTCGGGCTTGCGCATCCACCAGCTGGCCGGGAAGCGGCGGTTGGCCAGGTGTTCGAAGAACACCTGGTCCGGCACCAGGCCGGGAACGGCCACGACCTGCCAGCCGGTGGCGCGCATCAGGGTTTCATTGAGCTGGTCGAAATCGGGGACGCGGTCCTTGTCCATGCCCAGCGTGGCCAGGCCCTGCAGGAATTCATCGCTGACACGGCCCTGCAGCATCGCGGCCTGGCGTTCGTACAGCTTGCGCCAGATGGCGTGGTCGGTGCTGGTGTAGCGGTGCACCGGCTGGGCGATGGTGAAGTCGGGGCGCAGTTCCTGGCCGGACAGCAGGCCGGCGTCGAACTGTTCCTTGAGCTTGTCGGTCAGGGTGCCCTGGAAGGCGCCGGGGGCTTCGGTGGCCGTGGCGATGGACATGGTGCGCGTCTCCTTGTAATGCGTGCTTGCTGCATCGGCGGCAGCATGAATGCGGATTTACTGCGTAGTTTAGACAGCCAGGCGCGCAGAATGGCCGCAAAATCCGCTTGTTTTGGTGCGGCGGCGCATATAATGTGCATCGTTCAAATAAAGAGTGCGGGATTTGTGTATGACTGCCTCCGGCGTCTCCCTGGACCCCTTCGACCTCGCGCTGCTGGCCGTCCTGCAGGCCGACGGCCGCACCACCCACCAGCAGCTGGCCGAACGCGTGCACCTGTCGCCCAGCCAGGTCGGGCGCCGGCTGGCGCGGCTGGAAGCCGACGGCGTCATCACCGGCTACCGCGTCAACCTGTCATCGCAGGCGCTGGGCCTGGGGGTGATGGTCTTTATCAGCGTCAAGCTGGCCCACCATGCCGACACCATCATCGAACGCTTCCGCGAAGAGATCCTGCTGCTGGAAGAGGTGCAGGAGTGCTATTCGGTGGCCGGCGAGGCTGACTACCTGATCCGCGTGGTCGTGCCCGACCTGCCCACGCTGGCCGAATTCACCATGAAGCGGCTGATGCGCGTGCCCGGCGTGGAAAGCGTGCGTTCGAATATCGTCCTGACCGCGATCAAGTGCGACGGGCCGCTGCCGCTGTCGCACCTGCGCTGAATCTTTTCCTGCGGCGCGTTGCAGGTTTGCGTGCCGGTCTTGCGCTCCTGTGGCGTGCGTGTCACCCTCGCCAGGTGCCGCAAACGTGGCGGGAACGGAGGATGGCAGGATGAAGGGAATCGTCGCCCGAGCCGATCGGGGTCTTGGCAGGATGCCAACGCAATTGCATGCGCGGCGCGCAGTCCTGGCCCTGGTGGCCACGCTTGGAATCCTGGCAGCGGGCGGCGCGCAGGCCGCGCAGGTGACGCGCTTCTCCCCTGAAGGCACGGTCGGGCAGGTGCGGCAGGTGGCGATCCGCTTCGACGAGGCCATGGTGCCGATGGGCGACGTCCAGGCCACCGCGCCCGCGGCGGTTTCCTGCACCGGTGCCGGCACCGGCGGGCAGGCCCGCTGGATCGATGCGAAGAACTGGGTCTATGACTTTGCCAGCGACCTGCCGCCGGGGGTGCGCTGCACCGTGCGCATGCGCACCGGCCTGCGCAGCGTGGCCGGCACCGCCTATGCCGGCAAGCCGGAGTACCGGTTCGAGACCGGGGGCCCGACGGTCGTGTCCAGCCGGCCTTCGGGCGGCGAGATCGAGGAAGATCAGGTCTTTGCGCTGCGCTTCAATGGCGCCGCCACCGCGGCCTCGGTGCGCGAGCACGCCTGGTGCCAGGCGCAGGGGCTGGGCGAGCGCATCCCGGTGCGCTTGCTTGCCGGCAAGGAGCGTGATGCCGTGCTCGACGCCATCCACTGGGAACGCATCGCCAGGCAGGCGCCCGATGCCGTGCACCTGCTTGCCTGCCAGCAGCGGCTGCCGGCCGCGGCGCGGGTGCAACTGGTGCTGGGCGCGGGCATTGCCACGCCGTCCGGCGTGGCCACGCGCGACGAGCGCCGCTTTGACTACACCGTGCGCGAACCCTTCACCGCCAGCTTCAGCTGCGAGCGTGAACACGCGCAGTCGCCGTGCACGCCGCTGCGGCCGATGTCGGTCAGCTTCTCCTCGCCGGTGCCGCGCAAGCTGGCCGAGAGTGTGGTGCTGAAGACGCCGTCCGGCCCGCGCGCGCCGCAGTTCGATCCCGACCTGGCGCCGGACGCCAGCGTCAGCGCGCTGACCTTTGCCGCGCCGTTCGCGGAGAAGGCCCAGTTCACCATCGAAGTGCCGCGCAACCTGAAGGACGACAGCGGCCGCACGCTGGCCAATGCCGACCTGTTCCCGCTCAAGGTGGCCACCGCATCGATGCCGCCGCTGGCCAAGTTTGCCGCGGCGCCGTTTGGCGTGGTGGAACGCTTCGGCGAGCTGCCGCGCGGCAAGGCGCCGGCCGACTACCCGCCGCTGCTGCCGGTGACGCTGCGCAACGTCGAGGCCGACCTCGCCGTGCGCGGCGTGCAGGCCAGGGCCGGCACCGTGATGAAGCTGCGCGTGGACGACGACACGGCCGTGATGCAATGGTTTGGCCTGGTGCGCCGCATGCATGAGGCCAGCTATACCCGGGCCGAGCTCGA
Organism: Cupriavidus sp. FW306-1B-F12B; assembly: GCF_058781795.1. NCBI lineage: Bacteria > Pseudomonadati > Pseudomonadota > Betaproteobacteria > Burkholderiales > Burkholderiaceae > Cupriavidus > Cupriavidus sp. FW306-1B-F12B. The sequence goes on along the minus strand of NZ_JBYSXC010000007.1, from coordinate 144,181 downwards.
CGCCGTGCTGGCGGGCCGATCCCCGTATCGCGTCAACAACCCGCGCAATGCGGTGTCGATCGAGACGCGCTCGGTGTCTCTGCTGGATCGCGCCCCCGGCGTGCAGAAGCTGGCCGTGCCCAAGCCTTCGGGCGATGCGCCGCGGCCGTTCGAGGTGATGGGCATCCCGCTGCCGGAACCGGGCTTCCATGTGGTGGAGATCGCCTCGCCGATGCTGGGCGAGTCGCTGCTGGGCAAGCGCGCGCCGATGTACGTGCGCACCGCGGCGCTGGTTACCAACCTGGGCGTGCATTTCAAGCTGGGCCGCAGCGCTGGCAATGAAGACGACGGCAGCCGCAGCGGGCTGGCCTGGGTCACCACGCTGGATGACGGCAAGCCGGTTGCCGATGCCGCCGTGGCGGTGCGCGACTGCAGCGGCCGCCTGCTGGGCGAAGGGCGTACCGATGCCAGCGGCGTGGTGCGTTTTGCCAGGCTGGCTGCCGCGCCCGAGAGCGCCTGCGAGCAGAACGGGCTGTCGGGATATTTCGTCTCGGCGCGCATCGCCGCCGGCCACCCGCAGGCACGCGGCAAGGCCGACATGGCCTTCGTGATGTCGGACTGGAACCGCGGCATCGAGAGCTGGCGCTTCAATGTGCCGACCGACACCAGCACCGCACCCACGGTGCGCGCCCACACCATCTTCGACCGCACGCTGCTGCGCGCCGGCGAGACCGTGTCGATGAAGCACCTGATCCGTGCCGAGACCGCGCAGGGTTTTGCCCTGCCGCCGGCCAGCCGCCCGTTGCCCACGCGCGTGGTGATCCGCCATGAAGGCAGCGGCCAGACCTACGAGCTGCCGCTGCAATGGCGCCAGACCGCGACCGGCGGGCGCAGCGCGGAGAGCACCTTCCAGGTGCCGGCGGCGGCCAAGCTGGGGGTCTACAGCGTCGAGCTGGAAACGCAGAAGGGCGAAGGCGCGCAGGACAATGGTGGCGCGCGCAGCTACACCAGCGGCAGTTTCCGGGTCGAGGCATTCCGCCTGCCGGTACTGGCCGGCACGCTGCAGGTGGCAGGCAAGGCGGGGGCCGTGGTGGCGCCTGCCGAACTGCCGGTCGGCGTGGAGATCCACTACCTCTCCGGCGGCGGTGCGGCCGGGCTGCCCGTGCGCGTGTCCGCGCTGCTGCGCGACAAATACGTCAGCTTCCCCGGCTATGACGAGTTCTCGTTCAACCCGCCGCGCGCGCAGCGCGAAAGCGCCAGCGGCGACGAGGAGATGGATGAGGACGGGCAGGGCGATGCCAGTGCCGACAGCCAGAAGCTGGTCGCCGACAAGCTGCCGGTGACGCTCGACAAGAACGGCAACGGCACCGTCACGCTGCGCAAGCTGCCCAAGATTGAAGCCCCGCGCGACCTGCTGCTCGAAGCCGGCTTTGCCGACCCCAACGGCGAGATCCAGACGCTGCGCCAGACCGTGCCGGTGTGGCCGGCGGCGGTGGTGGCCGGCATCCGCACCGATGGCTGGGTCTCGGTCAAGCAGAAGCTGGCCGTGCACGGCGTGGTGCTGGACGTCAACGGCAAGCCGGTGGCGGATGCGCCGGTCAAGATCAACGCGCGGGCACGCATCACCACCTCGGCGCGCAAGCGCGTGGTGGGCGGCTTCTACCGCTATGACAACCGCTCCGAGACGCGCGACCTCGGCACCGTGTGCGAGACCCGCACCGATGCGCAAGGCCGTGCGCGCTGCGACGTGGCGCTGGAGCAGGCCGGCCAGATCGAACTGGTGGCGAGCGCGCGCGACAAGGACGGACGCACCGCGCAGGCGGCCTCGACGGTCTGGGTCACGCGCCAGGGCGAGCTCTGGTTCGGCGGCGAGAACCATGACCGCATCGACCTGCTGCCGGAGAAGAAGTCCTACGCGCCGGGCGAGACCGCGGTGTTCCAGGTGCGCATGCCGTTCCGCCATGCCACCGCGCTGGTCGCGGTGGAGCGCGAGGGCATCTACCAGACCCAGGTGGTGGAGCTGCATGGCAGCGATCCCACCGTGCGCGTGCATGTGAAGCCGGAGTGGGGGCCCAACGTCTACGTGTCGGTGCTGGCCTTGCGCGGGCGCCTGCATGAGGTGCCCTGGTATTCGTTCTTCACCTGGGGCTGGCGCCAGCCGGGCGAGTGGTGGCGCGCGTTCCGCAGCGAGGGCCGCGAATATGCCGCGCCGACCGCGCTGGTGGACTTGTCCAAGCCGGCCTTCCGGCTGGGGCTGGCCGAGATCCGCGTCGGCAATGCGGGCCACCGGCTCGACGTTACCGTGACGCCGGACAAGGCCAGCTATCCGGTGCGCGGCAAGGCGCGCGTGGCGATCCAGGTGAAGCTGCCCGACGGCAAGCCCGCCGCCAACGGCGAAGTGGCCCTGGCCGCGGTGGACCAGGCCTTGCTGGAACTGATGCCCAACACCAGCTGGGATCTGCTCGATGCGATGCTGCAGCGGCGCGGCTACGGCGTGGAAACGTCGACCGCGCAGATGGAGATCATCGGGCGCCGCCACTACGGGCGCAAGGCGGTGCCGGCGGGCGGCGGCGGCGGCAAGAGCCCCACGCGCGAGCTGTTCGACACGCTGCTGGTATGGAACCCGCGCGTGCAGCTCGACGCCGAGGGCCGCGCCAGCATCGAGGTGCCGCTCAACGATTCGCTGACCAGCTTCCGCATCGTCGCGGTGGCGGACCTTGGCGTCGGCCGCTTCGGCACGGGCAGCGCCACCATCGCCGCCACGCAGGACCTGCAGGTGATTTCCGGCCTGCCGCTGCTGGTGCGCGAGGACGACCGCTACCGCGCCATGTTTACGCTGCGCAATACCACCAAGCGCGCGATGACGGTGCAGGCCAGCGCGCGCGGCACGCTGCTCGGCAATGAGGCCAGCCTGCCGGCGCAGACCGTGCAGATCCCCGCCGGCGAAGCGCGCGAGATTGGCTGGGACGTGACCGCGCCCGCGCTGCTGGCGTACTCGCGCAGCGGCACGGTGATGTGGGAAGTGCAGGCGAGCGAGCAGGGCACGGGTGGGGCGGCCGACCGCATCAAGGTGTCGCAGCAGATCGTGCCGGCGGTGCCGGTGACAGTGCAGCAGGCCACGCTGGCGCAGGTGTCGCCGTCGCTGTCGGTGCCGCTCAAGGCGCCGCCGGGCGCGCTGGCGGATCCTGCGGGCAAGGTGCGCGGGGGGCTGCAGGTGAACTTCCAGTCGTCGCTGGCGGGCGGTATGCCGGGCGTGCGCGAGTGGTTCCGCAACTACCCGTTCACCTGCCTGGAGCAGCGCGCATCGAAGGCCATCGGCCTGAACGACACCGCCGCGTGGGACGCGCTGATGACGCAGCTGCCGTCCTACCTCGATGCCAACGGGCTGGCCTCGTACTTCCCGCTGAACGCCGACGGCGACTTTGGCAGCGAAGTGCTGACCGCCTACCTGCTGGCGGTCACCGACGAGGCCGCGCGCGCCGGGCTGGCGCTGCGCATCCCCGACGCGCAGCGCACGCAGATGGAGCGCGGGCTGACCGACTTCGTCGAAGGCCGCATCCGCCGCGACAGCTGGGCGCCGGTGGCCGGCACGCAGTACCTGGAGGCGCGCAAGCTGGCAGCGCTCGAGGCGCTGTCGCGCACCGGCCATGCGCAGGCGCGCATGCTGGGGTCGATCCAGATCCTGCCGGCGCAGTGGCCGACCTCGGCGCTGCTGGACTGGACCCTGCTGCTCACGCGCATGCAGGACATCCCGCAGCGCGAGCAACGCCTGGCCGAGGCGCAGCAGCTGCTGCGCTCGCGCCTGACGGTGCAGGGCACGCGCCTGGCGTTCTCCACCGAGCGCAACGACAACTGGTGGTGGATGATGGCCGGCGGCGACACCAATGCCGCGCGCCTGCTGGCGCTGGCGTCGGAACTGCCGGGCTGGAAGGAAGATGCGCCGCAACTGGCCACCGGGCTGCTGGGCCGGCAGGTGCATGGTGCCTGGGGCACCACCACTGCCAACGCGTGGGGCATGCTGGCGGTGACGCGCTTCTCGCAGGCGTTCGAGAAGACACCGGTGGCGGGCACCACGCGGGCGAGCGTGAGCAATGCGGCCGACGCCTCGCGCAGTTTCGACTGGGCGCGCGCGCAGCGCACCGACGGCGTGGCCGAGGGCAGCGTCGAGCTGCCGTGGCCGACCGGCGCCGACGGCGGCACGCTGCAGGTGGAGCACGCCGGCGCCGGCCATCCGTGGGCCACGGTGCAGGCGCTGGCGGCGGTGCCGGTGACCGCGCCGCTGGCCGCGGGCTACCGCATCAAGCGCACCGTGACGCCGCAGGAGCAGGCGGTGCAGGGCAAGTGGTCGCGCGGCGATGTGTACCGCGTCAAGCTGGAGATCGATGCGCAGGCCGACATGACCTGGGTGGTGGTCAGCGATCCGGTGCCTGCCGGCGCCACCATCCTCGGCAGCGGCCTGGGCCGTGACTCCGCGATCGCCACGCGCGGCGAGCAGCGCAAGGGCGCGGCCTGGCCGGCCTACACCGAGCGCACGCCGCAGGCCTACCGCGAGTACTTCGGCTACCTGCCCAAGGGCACGGTATCGGTCGAATACACGGTGCGGCTGAACAACGCCGGCGACTTCGCGCTGCCGCCCACGCGCGTGGAAGCGATGTACGCGCCCGACGTGTTCGGCGTGGCGCCCAATGCGCGGCTGGCGGTGGGGGCGCGCCCATGAGCTGGCTGTCGATGATGATGCCGGCACGCGTGCGCGAGTGGTGGATCGCGGGCACGCTGGCCGGCATCATCTACGGCGCGCTGCTGGTGCAGGTGGCGATCGAGCTGCCTGAAGGCGCGCCGCTGACCGGGCATATCGCCATGCAGCCCGCGTGGAAGACCGCGATGGCGCTGCTGCTGGCACGCGCCGCGTGGTTCCACCGGCCGCTGGTTGAGCGCCGCTGGCTGGTCACTGCGCTGATGTTCTCGGCCCTGGGCGATCTCCTGCTGGCGCTGCCGACGCTGACGTTTTCGTTCATGGGCGGGCTTGGCGCCTTCCTGCTCGCGCACCTGGCCTACCTGCGCGTGCTGGTGCCGCTGGCGGGCGACACGCGCCCGCACCGGCTGATTGCGTGCGGCGCGATGCTGGGCGTGGCGGGCACCATGCTGGGCCGCTTCTGGCCCAATATGGGCCCGCTGACGGTGCCGGTGGCGGTATACGTGGGCGTGCTGGCGGCGATGGCCTGCAGCGCGCTGGTGGCGCGCCTGCCCACGCCGCTGGCGGCGCTGGGGGCGCTGTGTTTTGCCGCATCGGACATGATGATCGGCATCGCGCGCTTCCTGGTGCCGTTCGAATCCTTCCAGCTTGGCATCTGGTGGACCTACGCCGCGGCACAGGTGCTGCTGGTGGCGGGCATCGTGGCGGGACGCGAGCAGGCATGAAGCAGCGCTGTATTCGCATGATGCTGGTGACGGCGTTGATCTGGTCCGCGCCGGCCATGGCCCTGCCGTCCTTCGAGCAAGTCCGTACCGACTGGCGCAGTGCCGACGTGGTGGTGCTGGACCGCCACGGCGCTACCGTGGGCCGCGTGCGCGACGACTTCCGCGCGCGCCGCGGCGACTGGGTCGCGCTGGCCGATACCTCGCCCGCGCTGCGCACTGCCATCGTGCTGTCGGAGGACCGGCGCTTCTATGCCCACAGCGGGGTCGACTGGCAGGGCGTGGCGGCCGCGGCCTGGGCCAACCTGTGGAACACACGCACGCGCGGCGCCTCGACGCTGACCATGCAGCTGGCGGGCCTGCTCGATGAGGACCTGCGCCGGCCGGGCGCTCCGGGGCAGGGCCGCAGCTTGACGCAGAAGCTGGGGCAGGCCGCCGGTGCGGCGGCGCTGGAGCGCAGCTGGAGCAAGGACCAGATCCTGGAGGGCTACCTGAACCTGGTGCCGTTCCGCGGCGAGCTGGTGGGCCTGTCGGCGATGTCGCAGGTGCTGTTCGGCAAGTACCCCGAAGGGCTCAACGCGAGGGAATCGGCCCTGGCGGTGGCGCTGGTGCGCGCGCCCAATGCCAAGGCCGCCCAGGTGGCAAGCCGCGCCTGCGGCATCCTGCGCGAGATGCGCCTGCCGCGCGAGTGCGAAGGCCTGGAAGGCTTTGCGCAACTGGCGCTGCTGCGCACCGGGCCGGTCGCGCAGCGCGCCGCGGCCGCCACGCCATCGGCGGCGTCGCCGCAGCTGGCACCGCACCTGGCACGGCGCCTGGTCGGCGAAGCGCGCTCGCAACTGGCCGCGGGCGTACCCATGCCTGCGCGCATCGCGTCCACGCTCGATGCCCGCCTGCAGCGCGTGGCTGCCACCAGCCTGGACCGGCACCTGCGCGAACTGGGCGGGCGCAATGTCGAGGACGGCGCGGTGGTGGTGATCGACAATGCCAGCGGCGACGTGCTGGCCTATGTGGGCTCGTCGGGCACGCTGTCAGGCGCCGCGCAGGTGGACCACGCGGCGGCGCTGCGGCAGGCGGGCTCGACGCTCAAGCCCTTCCTGTACGAGCAGGCGCTGGAAGAGACGCGGCTGACCGCGGCCTCGCTGCTGGACGACCGGCCCGTAAACCTGCCGGTCGGCGGCGGGCTCTACGTGCCGCAGAACTACGACCACCGCTATGCCGGCTGGGTCAGCCTGCGCGCGGCGCTGGCCGCGTCGCTGAACGTGCCCGCGGTGCGCACGCTGGTGATGGTGACCCCGCACCGCTTCCACAAGCGGCTGGTGGCGCTGGGGCTGCCGTTGGCCGAGGCCGGGGACTACTACGGGTTCAGCCTGGCGCTGGGCAGCGCCGACGTGTCGCTGCTGGCGCTGACCAATGCGTACCGGGCACTGGCCAATGGCGGGCGCTACGCGCCGCCACGGCTGCGGGAAGGGGCAGCGGCCGCACCGATGACAGCGGTGATGCAGCCGGGCGCGAGCTACGTGATCGCCGACATCCTGTCGGACCGCCATGCGCGCGCGCGCACCTTCGGCCTGGACAGCCCGCTCACCACGCGCTTCTGGACCGCGGTGAAGACCGGCACCAGCAAGGACATGCGCGACAACTGGTGCATCGGCTGGTCACAGCACTACACCGTGGGCGTGTGGGTCGGCAATGCCAGCGGCGCGAGCATGCACGAGGTTTCGGGCGTATCGGGCGCAGCGCCGGTCTGGCACGACATCATGGAAGCGCTGCACCGCGCGCGCGCCAGCCACGCGCCCGCCATGCCCGCCGGCGTGCAGCGCGTGGCGCTGAGCTTCGACGACGGGCTGGAGCCGGCACGCGATGAAGTCTTTCTGGCCGGCACGGCGATCCGGCGCGTCAGCGTGAGCGCACCCGCCGCGCGCCCGACCGCACCCGTGATCGCCAATCCCGCCGACGGCACCGTGTTTGCGCTGGACCCCGACATGCCGCCCGCGGCGCAGCGGGTCTGGTTCCATGCCGAGGGCGTGGCCGGCCAGACCGCGCGCACGGTCAGCTGGCGCATGGACGGCAAGCCGCTGGGGCGCGGCGGCGAGGTGGCATGGCTGCCGTGGCCGGGGCGGCACCAGGTGGAGCTGCTCGATGCGTCTGGCAAGGTGGTGGACCGCATCGGCATCGAGGTGCGTGGCGCGTCAGTGCGCGCGGCGGTGCCAGCGGCCAAGCGCTGAGGCCGCAGGCGCTCTGTGCGCAATAATGGCGCTTCGCAACGTCTTGCCGGAGCCAGCGCATGTCCCTCGTCCCCCTCGATGCCGCCAGCACGGCGGCGCGCCTGCCGTATCCCGAACTGGCGCAAGCCATCGCCGACATGCTGGCCGAGCTGCGCGACGGCACCGCCATGGCGCCGCCGCGCATTGCGCTGCCGGTGGGCGATGCGCAAGGTGGCGAAGGCACGCTGCTGGTGATGCCCGCGCGCAACCGCAGCCTGGTGATGACCAAGAACATCACCGTCCATCCCGGCAACCCGCAGCGCGGGCTGCCCAATATCCTCGGCGAGGTGGTGGTGGCCGACGCGCACACCGGCGCGCGCATCGCCATGCTCGACGGCCCCACGGTGACGGGACGGCGCACCGCGGCCGTGTCGCTGCTGGCGGCGCAGTGCTTTGCCGCGCGCAAGGATGGCGAGTTGCTGATCGTCGGCGCCGGGGTGCAGGCGCTGACGCACCTGGAGGCCTTCGTGGCCGGGCTGGGCGTGCGCAAGGTGTGGCTGCATTCGCGCACGCGCGACAAGGCCGAGGCGCTGGCCGCGCACGCGCGCACGCTGGGGGTGCAAGCGCAGGTGGCCGAGTCGGTCGCGGCGGTATTGCCCCGGGTATCGATGGTGGTGACGGTCACGTCCAGCCGCAGCCCGGTGCTGCCGGACCTGGACAGCGGCCTCTGGCGCGACGATCACTTCATTGCCGCGGTCGGCGCGTTCCGGCCCGACATGTGCGAACTGCCGCCGGCGCTGTGCCATGCGGCCGCGGATAGCGGCCGGCTGCTGGCCGATACCCTGTTCGGGATCGAGGACGAGGCCGGCGACCTGCTGCAGGCCGGCATCGACTGGGCCGACGTGCAGCCGTTCGAGACCGCGATCCTGCAGGCCGATGCCATCCGCGCGCGGGCTGGCAGCCCGCTGGTGTTCAAGAGCGTGGGCTACGCGCTGTGGGACCTGGCCGCTTGCGTGCTGGCCAGCCGCGGCTGATTACTCGCCGCCGTCCCTGGCGCGCAGCCAGTCGCTGAAAAGCTCGCGCGCCGGCGCCAGGAAGCCGGCGATCGGTTCGCTGCGGTCGCTGGCATACCAGTGGCAGTAACAGCCATGGATGGTCGCCACCATCAGGCGCGCCATCGGCGCGGGCAGTGGGCGCCCCGGGGCGGACAGCGCATCGACCAGGTCCTGCACATGCGCGTCCCAGCTGCGGCGGATCTCCTCGCGCACGCTGGGCGGCACGCTGCCTGAGAACAGCAGGGCCAGCACGACACCCTTGGCTTCCGGATTGGCCGTGAAATAGTCGGCCACCCGGTCGAAGGCGTTTTCCAGCCGCCGCGCCGCGGTCTTGCCCCGGTGCGGCTCTGCGCCCAGCCCCTCGCCAATGTCCCGGAACAGGCTGGTTGCGGCTTCCGCCAGCAGCATTTCCTTGCTGCCGAAATGCCACAGCAGGCTGCTCTTGGCCACGCCGGCCTCGGCGGAGATCTGGTCGAGGGTCACCTCGGCGTAGCCGTGCGCGCTGATCAGTCCGCGCGTCACGGCAATGACGCGTTCGCGCGTTTCCAGGCCGCGGCGGTTCTTGGTGACGGAGGCTGGAGGCTTTTGTGCGGCCGGGCGGGTCGGTGGCATGGGCGGGGCGGAAGACAGGTGGTGCCGGCAGCAATTTAAGAGTATTCGGGCCGGATGCCTATTTGACAGCGGCCGGGATCTGCCAGCAAACTCCAGTATTGTACTGAACGTTCAGCACAATTACAGAAGCCAGGCCGGAGACGGACATCCGGCCCAGGATTTCCAGGAGACCAAGATGTCGTACCCGACTGCCATTGCCGCAGCCGCCGCCGCGCTGGCTGCAGCCGCAATCAGCCTTGCCGGCACCGCCGGCGCCGCACCTGCCCCGGCCACCGCGGGCAATCCAGCCACCGATGCCACCGCCCGTGCCAATGCGGCGGTGCTGCAACAACTGCCGTTCCAGGACCGGCGTGACTTCGAGGCAGCGCGCCGTGGCTTTATCGGCACGCTGGACAATGCCGAGATCCGTGACGCCAAGGGCAACGTGGTGTGGGCGCTGGACCCGTACGGCTTCCTCAAGCAAGACCAGGCGCCAGCCACCGTGAACCCTAGCTTGTGGCGCCAGGCCCAGCTGAATATGCACAACGGGCTGTTCCAGGTGACGGATCGGATCTACCAGATCCGTGGCTTCGATATCGCCAACATGACGATCATCGAGGGCGATACCGGCCTGATCGTGATCGACCCGCTGACGGCGATGGAAACCTCGCGCGCCGGCCTCGACCTGTACTTCAAGCACCGGCCCAAAAAGCCAGTGGTCGCGGTGATCTACACGCACAGCCATGGCGACCACTTCGGCGGGGTCAAGGGTGTCATCAGCGAAGACGACGTCAAGGCCGGGCGGGTCAAGGTGCTGGCCCCGGAAGGCTTCATGGAAGAGGCCGTCAGCGAGAACGTTTTCGCCGGCAACGCCATGAGCCGCCGCGCGCAGTACATGTATGGCTTCAACCTGCCGCGCTCGGCCACCGGGCAGGTGGATGCGGGGCTGGGCAAGGGCGTGGCGCACGGCACGGTGACGCTGATTGCGCCGACGGACCTGATCCACAAGACCGGCGACACGCGCACCATCGACGGCGTGCAGATCGAATTCCTGATGGCGCCGGGCACCGAGGCCCCGGCCGAGATGCTGATGTACTTCCCGCAGTGGAAGGCACTGTGCGCCGCCGAGGACGCCACCCACAACCTGCACAACCTGTACACCATCCGCGGCGCCCAGGTGCGCGACGCCAACCAGTGGTGGCGCGCGCTGGACGAGACCATCGACCGCTTCGGCGGCCGCACCGAGGTCCTGTTCGCCCAGCACCACTGGCCTACCTGGGGCCGCCAGGACATCGTCACCTACCTGGGCAAGCAGCGCGACGGCTACAAGTACATCCATGACCAGTCGCTGCGGCTGGCCAACATGGGCTACGTGCCGGCCGAGATCGCAGAGCGCGTGAAGCTGCCGCCGCCGCTGGCTGCCGAATGGCATCTGCGCGACTACTACGGCACCGTCAGCCACAACGCCAAGGCGGTGTACCAGCGCTACCTGGGCTGGTATGACGCCAATCCTGCCAACCTGAACCCGCTGCCGCCGGAAGAGGCGGGCAAGCGCTATGTCGAATTCATGGGCGGCGCGCCCCGCGTGCTGGAGCAGGCGCGCGCAGCGTACGCGCGTGGCGAGTACCGCTGGGTGGCCGAGGTGGTCAAGCACGTGGTCTTTGCCGATCCGTCCAACCAAGCAGCCCGCCGGCTGGAAGCCGACGCGCTGGAGCAGCTTGGCTACCAGGCCGAATCCTCGACCTGGCGCAATGCCTACCTGACCGGTGCCGCCGAATTGCGCAGCGGCCCGCCCCAGGCCGGCCGCCGCGCCGGCAGCCCCGACGTGCTGCGCGCCATGACCGACACCATGTTCCTGGACTACCTGGCGATCAGCCTGAACGGCGACCGCGCCGCGGGCAAGACGCTGGCGCTGAACTGGGTACAGCCGGACACCGGCAAGCGCTTTGCGCTGACGGTTGAGAACGGCGTGTTCCGCTACAAGCCCGACGCGCAGCACGCGTCCCCGCAGGCCACGCTGACCATGCCGCGCGCCGTGCTGATGGGCGTGCTGGCCGGCCAGACCACGCTGCAGGCCGAGACCCAGGCGGGCCGCGCGCGCGTGGACGGCGACCCGCAGGCGCTGGTGGCGTGGACGGCGCTGATGGACAAGGCCGAGCCGAACTTCAGCATCGTGACACCCTGACCGCACAGGGATGGGGCAGGCGCGCGGCCACTGTTGCGTGCCCGCCCCATAAAACCGCTCTTGCCTGAGGGTTTTTTCCTGCGCCCGGCATAAACCGTTGTGCGAATGCCTCGGTGAACGGCGCTGAGAGCCGCTCCCATGCTGGTTTCTTAGTGGTTAACCCTCCCTTTAGGGGGCGTCCTCTACGAATCAGTGTCATCGGTGAAACAGTCGTGCACCGGCTGGCCGGATAATGCACACGGCAGTAACCGAAAGAGGAGTAAGAGGATTATGAAATCGACCTATAAGAAGATGCTGGCGGCAGGCGCTGTCATGGCGCTGGCCGGAGCCGCACACGCGCAGTCCGCCGGCAGTAATATCGTCAGCCTGGGCTGGTTCCGCGTGATGCCGAACAGCTCCGCCGATCCGCTGACTGTCGACAGCATCAACGGCCGCCCGGTGGGCCTGACCCGGCCGAACACCGGCGCGGAAATCGAATCCGCCGACACGCTGGGCCTGGGCTTCACGCACTACTTCACCGACAACATCTCCGGTGAGATCGTCGCGGGCATTCCGCCCAAGCACGACGTCAAGGGCACCGGCAACTATGCCCAGTATGGCAAGCTCGGTTCGGTCAAGCAGTGGAGCCCGGCGCTGCTGGTCAAGTACCACTTCTTCGACGCCAAGACCAGGTTCCGTCCCTATGTCGGCATCGGCGTGAACTACACCTGGTTCACCGATGAGACCATCACCAACCAGAACTTCGTCAACCGCGAGTTCGTGCCGGGTGCGCGCATGACCGCCAGCGCCAAGCCGTCGTGGAACCCGGTCTTCAACATCGGCGCCAACTACGCCATCAACGACAACTGGTTTGTCGGCCTGTCGGTCTCGTACGTGCCGGTGTCGACCCGCGCGTCCTTCACCACCCAGGCGGGCCCGGTGACGATCCAGTCGCACACCAAGATCAAGATCGATCCCGTTGTGACCTTCCTGAACGTGGGCTACCGCTTCTGAGCGCGGCACACTGACGGCAGAAAGGGCACCGGGGGGTGCCCTTTCTTATTGGCGCCGGCTGCGGTGGCCAGCTTACGCCACCGACCTGACCGGATAGCCGGCCTCTTCGATGGCATCGCGCAGGGCCTCTGTGTCGGCGCTGCTCTCGACGCGTACGGCCTGGGCGGGCACATCCGCGCTGACACGCGCGGCCGGGTCAACCGCCTGTACGGCACGCGTGATGGCGCCCACGCAGTGGTTGCACGACATGCCTTCGACCTGGAACTGGATCATGGTGGGACTCTCCTGAACGGGATGGGACGGGCGGCGAGTGCCGCGACAGATGTAGTTTGAACGTTCCCATGGTGGGAAGCGCAAGAGGAATTTATTGGCGCTTATGTGACGGTAACACCCTGTGCATCCGACCTTGACCTTCCAATGATGGTAAGGTCCATGATGCTGACATCGACACTGTGGATGACTCAGAACCCATGCCAAATTCCAGCGCTGTGCTCGCTTCACAACCTGTCAGGCCGGCTGACCGGCCGGCCGACGAAATGCCCGAATGGCGCCTGCCGGTAGACGGCATGACTTGCGCCTCATGCGTGCGCCGCGTGGAGAACGCGCTGGCCCGGGTGCCGGGCGTGCGCGACGTGGCCGTCAACCTGGCAACTGAAGCCGCAACGCTGCGCGCCGACTCGGGCGCGGTGCTGCCGGCCGCCGCCCGTGCCGTGGCCGATGCCGGCTACACGGTGCCGCAGGACACCATCGAGCTGAATATTGCCGACATGACCTGCGCCTCATGCGTTGGCCGGGTCGAGAAGGCGCTGCGCGGCGTGCCGGGCGTGATGGAGGCGCAGGTCAACCTGGCGACCGAGCGCGCCAGTGTCACGCTGCTGCGCGGAGCGGCGGATACCGCTGCGCTGGTGGCCGCGGTCGCGCGCGCCGGCTATGGCGCGACGCCGGTGGCCGATGCCGCATCGCAGGCGCCGCAGGCCGGGCAGGGCACTGCCTTCTGGGACGGCCCCTGGCCGGTGGCGATCTCGGCGGCGCTGTCGCTGCCGCTGGTGGCGCCCATGGTGCTGGAATGGTTCGGCGTGCACTGGATGCTGCCGGCATGGCTGCAGTGGCTGCTGGCCACGCCGGTGCAGTTCGTGTTCGGCTGGCGCTTCTACAAGGCTGGCTGGAAGGCGGTGCGTGCCGGCGCGGGCAATATGGACCTGCTGGTGGCGCTGGGCACGACGGCGGCCTATGGGCTGTCGCTGTGGCTGATGTGGCGCACGCCGGCCGACGCCATGCCGCACCTGTACTTCGAAAGCGCGGCGGTGGTGATCACGCTGGTGCGCCTGGGCAAGTGGCTGGAGACCCGCGCCAAGCGCCAGACCGCCGATGCCATTCGCGCACTCGCGGCGCTGCGTCCCGATACCGCGCGCGTGCGCCGCGGCGGTGTGGAGCAGAGCGTGCCGCTGGCGGCGGTGCGCGTGGGCGACGAGGTGGTGGTGCGCCCCGGCGAGCGCATCCCGGTGGACGCCGAGGTGATCGATGGCAACAGCCACGCAGACGAATCGATGCTGACCGGTGAAAGCGTGCCGGTGCCGAAGAAGCCCGGCGACCGCATCACCGGCGGCGCCATCAATTTCGAAGGGCTGCTGGTTGCGCGCACCGAGGCGGTGGGCGCCGAGACCGTGCTGGCACGCATCATCCGCATGGTCGAGCACGCACAGGCGGCCAAGGCGCCGATCCAGCGCATGGTCGACCAGGTCAGCGCGGTGTTCGTGCCGGTGGTGCTGGGCATTGCGCTGCTGACGGTGCTGGGCTGGGGCCTCTTTGCCGGAGACTGGGAAACCGCATTGCTCAACGCGGTGGCGGTGCTGGTGATCGCCTGCCCGTGCGCGCTGGGCCTGGCCACGCCCACGGCAATCATGGCCGGCACCGGCGCCGGCGCGCGCGCCGGCATCCTGATCAAGGACGCCGAGGCACTGGAGGTGGCGCACCGCGTCAGCGTGGTGGCATTCGACAAGACCGGCACGCTCACGGTCGGCAAGCCGGAAGTGGTGGCGCTGCATGCGGCCGATCCCGCCGATGCCGACGGCAGCGCGCTGCTGGCGCGGCTGGCCGCGCTGCAGGCCGGCAGCGAGCATCCGCTGGCCCGCGCCGTGCTGGCCGCGGCGCAGGCGCGCGGCATTGCCGCGCCGCAGGCCACCGAGGTGCAGGCCCTGCCGGGCCGCGGCATTGCCGGCGTGGTGGACGGCCAGGCGCTGCAACTGGGCAGCGAGCGCCTGCGTGACGCGCTGGGCGCAGCGGCAGGCTCGCTGGCAACGCTGGCGGAGCAGTTGCGCGCGGATGGCCGTACCGTGTCGTGGCTGGTCGAAACCACGCCGCCGCGCGTGGCCGGGCTGGTCGCGTTCGGCGATGCCATCAAGCCGGGCGCGCCGGCGGCGATCGCCAGGCTGCGTGCGGCCGGCGTGCGCACCGTGATGCTGACCGGTGACAATGCCGGCGCGGCGGCTCGCGTCGCGCAGGCACTGGGGCTGGACGACGTGCAGGCCGAGGTGCTGCCCGAGGACAAGGCCGCCCGGGTGCAGGCGCTGGGGCGCGATGGCGCGGTGGTGGCGATGGTGGGCGACGGCATCAACGATGCGCCGGCGCTGGCGGCGGCGCACGTGGGCATTGCCATGTCGACCGGCACCGACGTGGCCATGCACGCCGCCGGCATCACGCTGATGCGCGGCGACCCGGCGCTGGTGGCCGATGCGCTGGCGGTCTCGCACCGCACCGTGCGCAAGATCCGGCAGAACCTGTTCTGGGCTTTTTTCTACAACGTGGTAGGCATTCCGCTGGCCGCGGCCGGGTTGCTGAATCCGGTGGTGGCGGGTGCGGCGATGGCGTTCTCCAGTGTCAGCGTGGTCAGCAATGCGCTGCTGCTGCGCCGCTGGCGTCCACAAGCCGGTGCGGCACCTGCCGCGCAAGGAGGTGAGTGATGAATATCGGCGAAGCGGCGCAGGCGTCGGGCGTGTCGGCCAAGATGATCCGGCACTATGAATCGATCGGGCTGGTGGCGGCACCGCCGCGCACCGAGGGCGGCTACCGCCGCTATGACGAACGCGCGGTGCACAACTTGCGCTTCGTGCGGCGCGCCCGTAATCTGGGATTCTCGCTCGACGAGATCCGCAACCTGCTGTCGCTATGGCATGACCGCGGCCGCGCCAGCGCCGACGTCAAGGCGCTGACGCTGCGGCATGTGGCCGACCTTGAGCTGCGCATCGCCGAACTGGCGGCCATGCGCGACACGCTGCGCGAGCTGGCGCAGCACTGCAGCGGCGACGACCGGCCGGATTGCCCGATCCTGGCCGATATGGCGCAGCCGGAAGCTCAGGGCAGGCTTGCCTGCCACGGTTGAGCGGGACAGACAGTGCAAGGCAGCACCACAAAGAATAACGACAGCCGGCGCCAGCGCTTTGCTGGCGCTCCGTGCCGGGAGGAGACTTGCGCGAATGGAACAACCGATGACGGACGATCCTGCTATTGCCGGTGTTGCCGGCATGCCTGCCGCTACCCCTGCCGGCACGCACGCGCCGGTGCAGAGCCGCCAGCGCATGCGCGACGGCACCGAGCTGCTGCTGCGCACCTGGCAGCCCGATCCGGCGCGCTTTGCCGAGCCGCTCGGCTCGGTGCTGCTGGTGCATGGTCTTGCCGAGCATGCCGGACGCTACCAGCATGTGGCCGATGTGCTGTGCGGGCTGGGCCTGCGCGTGCGTGCGCACGACCTGCGCGGCCATGGCGCCAGCGGCGGCGCGCGCATGGTGGCGGACCATCAGGATGCCTACCTCGACGATCTCGCCGAGATCTATGATGCCGCGGTGCCTGGCTGGAACGAGCTGCCGATCCTGCTCGGCCACAGCATGGGCGGGATGATCGCGGCGCGCTTTGCCACCGCGCGCGTGCGCCCGGTGCGCGCGCTGGTGCTGTCCTCGCCCGCGCTGGCGCTGCGCCTGTCGGGCCCGATGCTGGCGCTGCACCGCGTGCTGCTGGCGCTGGCGCCGCGGCTGCGCGTGCCCAATCCGATCGATGCGCGGCTCTTGTCGCACGATCCCGCCGTGGTGGCCGCCTACCGCTCAGACCCGCTGGTGCAGACCACCATCACCGCCAGCGTACTGGAGAGCTTTATCCGCGGCATGGCGCAGGCCCAGGCCGATGCCGCGCTGCTGGAGGCCCCCACGCTGATGCTGGTCGGCGGCGCCGACCGCGTGGTGGACCCGGCCGGCAGCCGCAGCTTCTTCGACCACGCGCCGCCGGAGTTGCGCGAACAGGTCTGGTTCGAGCACGGCTACCACGAGATCTTCAATGAAGCGCTGCCGCTGCGCGGCGAAGTGTTCGCGGCGCTGACCGGCTGGCTGCAGCGTCACCTGCAGCAGCAGGGACACTAAGTCCGGAACACCGACTCGGCCACGCCGAACACTGCCGCGACGACCGGGTCGTCGCGGCGCGTGGCCAGGCATACCAGCGTCAGTTCGGTCTGCACCGAGACCCCTTCAACGATCACCAGCCCGTGCGCATGCGATTCGCGCAGCGCGATCGCGTCGCGCACCAGCGACAGCCCCACGCCGGAGCGCACCAGGTCCAGCATCGAAGCCTCCTGGTCGACATGCGCCACCTTGGGCACGCCGGCCGGGTCGACGCCGGCCTGCGCAAAGCGCGCGGACAAGAGCCGGTTGTGCGCCGATTCGGGCGGCGTCCAGATCCACGGCAGCGTTGCCAGCTGCGCCCATGAGCGCAGCGCGGTGCGCTCTTTCCAGCCCTTGGGCGCCACCACGTAGTAAGAGAACGGCGTCAGCGTCAGCGCATGGAAGCCGGCGTCAGGCGGCTGGCCCAGGTAGAAGCCCACGTCGAGCGCGCCGCTGCGTACCTGTTGCAGCACCCAGCCCGACATACCGTGGCGCAGTTCTGTGCCGATCTGCGGATGGCGTTCCACCAGCGTGCGCAGCATCGGGCCCAGCCGCGTGAATTCCGGATCGAGGATGGTGCCGATCGCCAGCCGGCCGCGCACGGTGTGATGCATCGCGCTGACGGTGTGCTGCAGGTCGCCCACGCCGTCGAGGATGCGTTCGGCCAGCGGCAGCAGGGCGGCGCCGTCGGCGGTCAGCGTCAGGCCCGCGGCAGTGCGCTCGAACAGCCGGATGCGCCACGCCGATTGCAGCGCTTTCAACTGCAGGCTGACTGCGGGCTGGGTCAGGTGCAGCCGCTGCGCGGCGCGGGTCAGGTTGCCCTCGCGCGCGACGGCAACGAAGGCGCGCAGGTGGTGGAGGTCCAAGGCAGTGTCGGGGCGAAAGGTGGCGCGGGAGCGAGGCGTGGTGCGGCGCAATATTTTGCGTGGCTTATATTGCGATTGACGATAAATCATTGGACGGGGCCGCGCAACTGCACCAAGCTTGCGCTCAATACGGCCCGGCACGCCTTGTGCGGCGCGGCATCGATGCCAGTGCGAGACTGGCGGATGTTTGCGCCAGCGTCTTCACCAGACGCAAAGATCGGGCAAGCCGCATGCCGTCAGCGACCCAGCATTCAGGAGCGGAAGTGGAAGACATAGTTGCAGAAGCCAGCGCGGTGCAGACCATCATCGGCCATAGCATCGCAGGCCGGCAGACACGCGGCGCATCGCAGCGTCTTGCCGATATCTATAACCCCGCCACCGGCGAAGTCGCCGCGCGCGTGGCACTGGCCACCGCGCAGGACGTGGCCGACGCCGTTGCCGCCGCCCATGCCGCATTCCCCGCCTGGGCCGACACCCCGCCGCTGCGCCGCGCGCGCATCCTGTTCAAGTTCAAGGAGCTGCTCGACCAGCACCACGACGACCTGGCCGCGCTGATCACGCGCGAGCACGGCAAGGTGTTCTCGGACGCAAAAGGCGAAGTCACGCGCGGCATCGAGGTGGTGGAGTTTGCCTGCGGCATCCCCAACCTGCTCAAGACCGACTTCACCGACAACATCGGCGGCGGCATCGACAACTGGAACCTGCGCCAGCCGCTGGGCGTGGTGGCCGGCATCACGCCGTTCAACTTCCCGGTGATGGTGCCGATGTGGATGTTCCCGGTGGCGATCGCCTGCGGCAATACCTTCGTGCTGAAGCCGTCGGAGCGCGATCCGTCGCCGAGCCTGCTGATTGCCGATCTGCTGCGCCAGGCTGGTTTGCCTGATGGTGTGTTCAACGTGGTGCAGGGTGACAAGGAAGCGGTCGATGCACTGCTGGCGCATCCGGATGTGCAGGCGCTGTCGTTCGTCGGTTCGACGCCGATTGCCGAGTACATCTACACGGAAGGCACCAAACACGGCAAGCGCGTGCAGGCGCTGGGTGGTGCCAAGAACCATCTTGTGGTGATGCCCGATGCGGATCTCGACCAGGCGGTCGATGCGCTGATCGGCGCGGCGTACGGTTCCGCCGGCGAGCGCTGCATGGCGATCTCGGTAGCGGTGGCAGTCGGCGATGTCGCCGACAAGCTCGTGCCGCGGCTTGCCGAACGCGCCAGCTCGCTGAAGATCCGCAACGGCATGGAGTCCGACGCCGAAATGGGTCCGCTGGTAACCGCTGCGCACAAGGCGAAGGTGGAGGGCTATATCGCCAAGGGCGTGGAAGAGGGCGCGACGCTGGTCACGGATGGCCGCGGTCATACCGTACCCGGCCATGAGAACGGCTTCTATGTCGGCGGCACGCTGTTCGACCACGTCAAGCCGGACATGACGATCTACAAGGAAGAGATCTTCGGCCCGGTGCTGTCGGTAGTGCGCGTGCATGACTTTGCCGAAGCCGTGGCGCTGATCAATGCGCATGAGTACGGCAACGGCGTATCGTGCTATACCAGCGACGGCGGCATCGCGCGTGCATTCGCGCGGCAGATTCAGATCGGCATGGTCGGCATCAACGTGCCGATCCCGGTGCCGATGGCGTGGCACTCGTTTGGCGGCTGGAAGCGCTCGCTGTTCGGTGACCACCATGCCTATGGCGAGGAGGGCGTGCGTTTCTACACGCGCTACAAGAGCGTGATGCAGCGCTGGCCGGATTCGATCGCCAAGGGCGCTGAGTTCACCATGCCGGTGGCGAAATAAGCGGCAACGATGATGACGAGAACAGCGACAGAGACATTCGACTACATCATCGTGGGGGCCGGTTCGGCCGGCTGTGTCCTGGCGAACCGCCTGACACAGGATGCGGACGTCAGCGTGCTGCTGCTGGAGGCCGGCGGCAAGGACGACTACCACTGGATCCATATCCCGGTGGGCTACCTGTACTGCATCGGCAACCCGCGCACCGACTGGCTCTATCGCACCGAGGCCGAGGCCGGGCTGAACGGCCGCTCGCTGGGCTATCCGCGCGGGCGCGTGCTGGGCGGTTGCTCGTCGATCAACGGCATGATCTATATGCGCGGCCAGCGCGAGGATTATGACGAGTGGGCGCGGCTCACCGGCGACGATGGCTGGCGCTGGGACAATGTGCTGCCGCTGTTCAAGCGCAGCGAGGACCATCACCGCGGCCCGAGCGAATTCCATGGCGCGGGCGGCGAATGGCGCGTGGAAGGGCAGCGCCTGCGCTGGGACATCCTGGAGCGCTTTGCCGATGCCGCCGAAGAGGCGGGGATTCCGCGCACGGAGGATTTCAACCGCGGCGACAACTTCGGCGTGGGCTATTTCGAAGTGAACCAGCGCCGCGGCATCCGCTGGAACACGGCCAAGGCCTTCCTGCGGCGTGCGTCGGAGCGTCCCAACCTGACCATTGTCACCGGGGCGCAGGTGAGCGGGCTGACCTTCGACGGGCGCCGCTGCACCGGCGTGAACTATATCGGCGGCGGCCGTCCGCACACGGTGGCGGCCACGCAGGAAGTGATCCTGGCCGCGGGCGCGGTCAATACGCCGCAGCTGCTGGAGCTGTCGGGCATCGGCCAGGCCGAGCGCCTGCAGGCGCTGGGTATCCCGGTGCGCCATGCGCTCGCCGGCGTGGGCGAGAACCTGCAGGACCACCTGCAGCTGCGCTCGGTGGTGAAGGTCAGCGGCGTGCGCACGCTCAACACGCGCGCCGCGAGCCTGTGGGGAAAGTTCTGCATCGGCGTGCAGTACGCCTTCAACCAGAGCGGGCCGATGAGCATGGCGCCGTCGCAGCTGGGCGCCTTTGCGCGCTCGGACCCGGCGCAGGCGCGGCCGAACGTGGAGTACCACGTGCAGCCCTTGTCGCTGGACAAGTTCGGCGACCCGCTGCATGCGTTCAATGCCTTTACCGCGAGTGCCTGCAACCTGCGGCCGACCTCGCGCGGCAGCGTCCATGTCGGCAGCGCGGATTTCCGCCAGGCGCCGGTGATCGCGCCGAACTACCTGGCGACCGACGAGGATCGGAAGGTCGCGGCCGACTCCATCCGGCTCACGCGCCGCATCGTGGCATCGCCGGCGCTGGCGCCGTTCCAGCCCGAGGAATGGCTGCCGGGTGCGGCATTCCAGACCGACGAACAACTGGCCGAAGCGGCCGGCAATATCGGCACCACCATCTTCCATCCGGTGGGCACCTGCAAGATGGGCCGCGCCGACGACCCGATGGCCGTGGTCGACCATCGCCTGCGCGTGCTGGGCATCGACGGCCTGCGCGTGGTCGATGCCTCGGTGATGCCGCTGATCACGTCGGGCAACACCAATTCGCCGACCATCATGATCGCCGAGCGCGCGAGCGACCTGATCCGCGAAGACCGCCGGCAGGGCCTGGCGGCGGCGGAAGTCGTGGTGCAACCGGCGCCGGCGGCAGCCGCTGCAGGCGCCTGACATGAGCGCGCCACTCGATCGCGGGCGGGGCCGTGACCGAGTGGCGCAGCCTGCTCATGTGCGCTTGCAAAAAAACTGACACTTGGTTCATGTTTCATAGTGCAAACCCCGATGTTTTGCGATGCAACAGGCGCACACAATAGACGCCTCACAGGGTGCGTCGGCAGCACATCGAAGCCATCGCCGCAACCTGCGCGGGAGCCGCCCCGCACCAAAACAGAAAGCCGCAGGCAGGGCCGCAACCATGGCCACCCTGGCGGAACAAGCGGCAGCAAGGGCCTACAAGGCCGGTTCGGACCATTGTCAGTGCCGGGCATCACCCCGGCAGTTCAGCAAGAGGGCGGGCAGGAGACATGAACCAGCTGGAAACCATCCTGGAAACGCGGAACCTCACCAAGGAGTTCAAGGGGTTCACGGCGGTGAGCGACGTCAACCTGCAGGTGCGCCGCGGGTCGATCCATGCGTTGATCGGCCCCAACGGCGCCGGCAAGACGACTTGCTTCAACCTGCTCACCAAGTTCCTGGAGCCGACCACCGGCACCATCCTTTTCAACGGCATCGACATCACCCGTGAAAAGCCCGCGCAGATCGCGCGGCGCGGCGTGATCCGTTCGTTCCAGATCTCGGCGGTATTCCCGCACCTGACGGTGATGGAGAACGTGCGCATCGGGCTGCAGCGGCAGCTCGGCACGGCGTACCAGTTCTGGCGCAGCGAGCGCTCGCTGGACGTGCTCAATGAGCGCGCCATGGAGCTGCTAGAGCAGGTCGGCCTGACCGAGTTCGCGCAGACGCTGACGGTGAACCTGCCGTACGGCCGCAAGCGCGCGCTGGAGATCGCCACCACGCTGGCTATGGAGCCCGAGCTGATGCTGCTCGACGAGCCCACGCAGGGCATGGGCCACGAAGACGTGGACCGCGTCACGCAGCTGATCAAGAAGGTCTCGGCGGGCCGCACCATCCTGATGGTGGAGCACAACATGAGCGTGGTCTCGTCGATTGCCGACAAGATCACCGTACTGCAGCGTGGCGCGATCCTGGCCGAAGGCCCGTATGCCGAAGTGTCCAGGGACCCGCGCGTGATGGAGGCCTACATGGGCACCGTCGACGCGGAACTGCAGGGCGCGCACTGAGAGGGCCGGGGAACATATGACGACATCCAACACACCCGCGCTCGAGATCAAGGGCCTGCACGCCTGGTACGGCGAATCGCACATCCTGCACGGCGTGGATTTGACCGTGAACCGCGGCGAAGTGGTCACGCTGCTGGGCCGCAACGGCGCTGGCCGCACCACCACGCTGCGCGCGATCATGGGACTGACCGGCGCGCGCAAGGGCTCGATCAAGGTCAATGGCCACGAGACCATCAGCCTGCCCACGCACAAGATCGCGCACTACGGCATTGGCTATTGCCCCGAAGAGCGGGCGATCTTCTCCAGCCTCTCATGCGAAGAGAACCTGATGCTGCCGCCGGTGCTGAAGGGCGCCGACACCAGCCAGGGCATGAGCGAATCCGATATCTACGAGATGTTCCCGAACCTGAAGGAGCGCCGCCAGAGCCAGGGCACGCGTCTTTCCGGCGGCGAGCAGCAGATGCTGGCGGTCGGGCGCATCCTGCGCACCGGCGCCAACCTGCTGCTGCTCGATGAAATCTCGGAAGGGTTGGCACCGGTGATCGTGCAGGCGCTCGCGCGCATGATCCTGATGCTCAAGCAGAAGGGGTACACGGTGGTGATGGTGGAGCAGAACTTCCGCTTCGCCGCGCCGCTGGCCGACCGCTTCTACGTGATGGAGCATGGCAGCATCGTCGAGCGCTTCGCAGCCAATGAGCTGGAAGCCAAGATGCCGGTGCTGCACGAACTGCTCGGGGTCTGATCCGCACGGATCATGGGTTGATGTTTGGCAGGAACGGGTGGCGCGCACGCCGCCGCAAATCAGGAGACATAGACATGAAAAAGACTCGGCTCGCGGCCGCGATGGCGGCCATTGCCATGGGTGCGGTTTCCTTCAGCGCCGTTGCCCAGGTGTCCGGCGACACTGTGAAGATCGGCTATATCACCGACATGTCGGGCCTGTACGCCGACATCGACGGCCCCGGCGGCCTGGAAGCCATCAAGATGGCGGTCGAGGACCGCGGCGGCAAGGTGCTGGGCAAGCCGATCGAGATCGTCTCCGCCGACCACCAGAACAAGGCCGACATCGCCGCCTCGAAGGCACGCGAATGGATGGACCAGCAGGGCCTGGACATGCTGCTGGGCGGCACCAACTCCGGCACCGCGCTGGCCATGAACAAGGTGGCCTCGGAGAAGAAGCGCGTCTACATCAACATCGGCGCCGGCACCGCGCGCCTGACCAACGAAGAGTGCTCGCCGTACACGGTGCACTACGCCTATGACACGGTGGCGCTGGCCAAGGGTACCGGCAGCGCGGTGGTCAAGCAGGGCGGCAAGTCGTGGTTCTTCCTGACCGCCGACTACGCCTTCGGCCATTCTCTGGAAAGCGACACCGCGGCCGTGGTCAAGGCCAACGGCGGCACGGTGGCGGGCCAGGTGCGCCATCCGCTGTCGGCATCGGACTTCTCGTCGTTCCTGCTGCAGGCGCAGTCGTCCAAGGCGCAGATCCTGGGCCTGGCCAACGCCGGCGGCGACACCATCAACTCGATCAAGGCGGCCAAGGAATTCGGCATCACCAAGTCGATGAAGATCGCCGGCCTGCTGATGTTCATCAACGATGTGCACAGCCTCGGGCTGAAGAACACCGAAGGCCTGCTGATGACCGACAGCTGGTACTGGGACATGAACGACGACACCCGCAAGTTCGCCAACCGCTTCTTCGGCAAGATGAAGAAGATGCCGAGCAGCCTGCAGGCGGCGGACTACTCGGCGGCCAGCACCTACCTGAAGGCGGTGGAAGCAGCGAAGACCGACGATCCGGACAAGGTCATGGCCGAGTTGAAGAAGATGAAGATCAACGACTTCTACACCAAGGGCTATATCCGCCAGGACGGTCGTGGCATCCACGACATGTACCTGATGCAGGTGAAGACCGCGGCAGAGTCGAAGAAGCCGTGGGACTACCTGAAGGTGGTCGCGACCATCCCGGGCGACCAGGCCTTCACCACGGTGGCCGAGTCGAAGTGCGCAATGCTGAAGAAGTAAGCTGATGTGAGATCCGCCGGCGGCGCGCCACCTGCGTGCCGCCGGCATCGGACGCGGTTCTTTGCTGCGGTGTTCGCCGCAGCGTTCGCATTACCTGGCACCAACCGCAGCAATCCCCGTCATACAACGGCGGTATCAACGGCACTCCGCGATGGACATCTTCGGAATCCCCTTGCCGGCCATGCTTTCCCAGCTATTGCTGGGGCTGGTCAACGGCGCCTTCTATGCGATGCTGAGCCTGGGCCTGGCGGTTATCTTCGGCCTGCTCAACGTCATCAATTTCGCGCACGGCGCGCTCTTTATGCTCGGTGCGGTGCTGGCCTGGATGGGCATGGAGTACGCCGGGCTGAACTACTGGATCATGCTGCTGCTGTCGCCGCTGGTCGTTGCCGCGCTGGGCGTGGTGATCGAGAAGACCATGCTGCGCTGGATCTACAAGCTTGACCATATCTACGGCCTGCTGCTGACGCTGGGCATCACGCTGGTGATCGAGGGCATCTTCCGCTCGATCTACGGCGTCTCCGGGCTGCCGTACTCGACGCCGGATGCGCTGCAGGGCGCGACCGACCTGGGCTTCATGATCCTGCCCAACTACCGCGCGTGGGTCGTGGTGGCGTCGCTGGTGGTGTGCTTTGCCACCTGGTACGTGATCGAGAAGACCAAGCTGGGCGCCTACCTGCGCGCCGGCACCGAGAACCCCAAGATGGTCGAGGCCTTCGGCGTCAACGTGCCGCTGATGGTGACGCTGACCTACGGCTTCGGCGTGGCGCTGGCCGCGTTTGCCGGGGTGCTGGCCGCGCCGGTGATCCAGATCTCGCCGCTGATGGGGCAGAACCTGATCATCATCGTGTTCGCGGTGGTGGTGATCGGCGGCATGGGTTCGATCATGGGTTCGATCCTGACCGGCCTGGGGCTGGGCGTGATCGAGGGCCTGACCAAGGTGTTCTATCCTGAAGCATCGTCGACCGTGGTGTTCTTCATCATGGTGATCGTGCTGTTGCTGCGCCCGGCCGGGCTGTTCGGGAAGGAGAAGTGATGAGCGTACCCTCCACATCATCGACGCCATCCACGGTGGCGGCCAACGCGGGCAACGCAGGAAAGGGACAAGGCGTGCAGAAGAAACTGTTGTACGGATTGCTGCTGCTGGCACTGGTGGCCGCGCCGCTGGCCGGCGCGTATCCGGTGTTCGTGCTCAAGGTGCTGTGCTTCGCGTTGTTTGCGTGCGCCTTCAACCTGCTGATCGGCTATACCGGGCTGCTGTCGTTCGGCCATGCGGCCTTCTTCGGCGGCGCTGGCTATGCCGCCGGCCATGCCATGAAGGTCTGGGGCGTGACCCCGGAAATCGGCCTGATCCTGGGCACCGGTGCGGGCGCGCTGATCGGCTACGTGGTGGGCTCGCTGGCCATCCGCCGGCAGGGCATCTACTTCTCGATGATCACGCTGGCGCTGGCGCAGATGCTGTTCTTTATCTGCCTGCAGGCGCCGTTCACCGGTGGCGAGGACGGCTTGCAGGGCATCCCGCGCGGCAAGCTGTTCGGGGTGCTGCCGCTGTCGGACGACCTGACGCTGTACTACGTGGCGCTGGCGATCATTGTGGCCGCCTTTGCGCTGATTGTGCGCACGGTGCATTCGCCGTTCGGCCAGATCCTGAAGGCGATCAAGGAGAACGAGCCGCGCGCGGTCTCGCTGGGCTATGACGTCGACCGCTTCAAGCTGACCGCCTTCGTGCTGTCGGCGGCGCTGTCGGGGCTGGCCGGCTCGATCAAGGCGCTGGTGCTGGGCTTCGGGACGCTGACCGACGTGCACTGGTCGATGTCGGGCTCGGTCATCCTGATGACGCTGGTCGGCGGCCTGGGCACATTGTCGGGCCCGATTGTCGGTGCCTTCGTGGTGGTCGCGCTGGAGAACAAGCTCGGCGACATCGGCAACTTCCTGGCGTCGGTCACCGGCATCTCCTGGTTCGGCACGCTGGGCGAGTCGGTGACGATGGTGACCGGCGTGATCTTCGTGATCTGCGTGCTGACTTTCCGCCGTGGCATCATGGGCGAGCTGCTGGCGCGCTTCGGGGGCCACTCGGGCAAGCGGGAGTAACCCGGCACGAGTGACCGCGGGTCGACATGCCCGATTCTGGGGCTAGGGTTTTTTCTAGCTTGTCCTCGATGCACCGCTTCGTTACATTCCATATACGGTTTTCGCAGGTTAAATGGAGGCGGAAGCGAGGAGACGACAGGCGCGCACCCGGTGTCGGGTAGCAGCGTTATAAATAAAGGGCGTTGCCGGGTGATCCTCGGCAACGCTTTTTTCATTTGGGCCTCCCAATCGCTCCTGTGGCGCTTTCGCCCCATCATGGGGCATCCAGGCTGCACCGGCATCACCTGGCTACCCGCCACATGCGACAATGCGGGCGCTCTCATTGCCCGCCATGCCTGCCGCACCTGATTCCCCCCACTCCCCAGCCGTTCCGGATCTTCCCGACACACCTGCGCCGCAGGGCTTGGTACGCCTCGGGCTGGGCGCCGATGCAGTGACGCTGGAAGCCTGGCTGGCTACGGTGCAGCCACTGCCGGTGCCCGCCGCGCGCGCGCGCCGGCTGATGCTGGACGAGCTGCTGGCCCAGTCCGGGCGCGGCATCTGCCTCCTGGTGAACGACGCGCAGGCACCGCACGATCTGCTGGCGTGCCTGCCGGTGGCGCTGCTCCCGAGCCTGGAGCTTGCCGGGCTGGCTGCCTGCGGCATCGAGTGGTGGGTACGGCCCGGGCTGGACGGCGGGGCCCGCCGCGCCTGCCTTGAGGCCTGCTGCGCCATGCTGGCCGACTGGGGCCGCGCGCACGGTATCCGCCATGCGCTGCTGGCGCCGGGGCTGGTGGCAGGGCAAGGCGGCGCGCCGCCGGGCTTCAGCCCGCATGGCAACGGCATGTGGCACCGCAGCCTGGTGCCTGCGGCCAAGGCGCTGGGCTGAACTGATACCGCCTGGCAGCGCGCCGGCCCGCCCGCACCGATCTCCTCCGATCCTTTCCTTTTCGCTTCCCTGCTTCCTGCAATGACGGAATTCGCATTCCTGGCGGTTGCCGCCTTTCTCGCCGGCCTGATCGACGCGGTCGCCGGCGGCGGCGGCCTGGTACAAATCCCGGCGATGTTCTCGGCCTATCCCAATGTCGCGCCGGCCACGCTGCTGGGTACCAACAAGATGGGCTCGATCGCGGGCACCGCCAACGCGGCGCTGCGCTACGGCCGCAGCGTGCGCATCTACTGGGGCGCGACCGCGCCCGCGGTGGTGGCGGCCCTTATCTTCTCGATGGCCGGTGCCTGGGCGCTGACCAAGATTCCGGCCGAGCCGCTGCGCAAGGCGCTGCCGTTCGTGCTGGTGGTGTTGCTGGTCTACACCGTGGCCAAGAAGGACCTGGGTACGGAACACGCGCCGACGCTGTCGGGGTCGCGCGAGCGCATCGCGGCGCTGCTGGCCGGCGCCGCCATCGGCTTCTATGACGGCGTGTTCGGTCCGGGCACCGGCAGCTTCCTGATGATCGCGTTCGTGCGGGTGTTCGGCTATGACTTCCTGCACGCGGCGGCCTCGACCAAGGTGGTCAACCTTGCCACCAACCTGGCGGCGCTGCTGTTGCTGGCCAGCAAGGGCCATATCTGGTGGCAGCTGGGCCTGGTGATGGCGGTGGCCAACATCGCCGGCAGCCAGGTGGGCAGCAAGCTGGCCCTGCGCCACGGCAGCGCCTTCGTGCGCAAGGTGTTTATCGTGGTGGTGAGCGCGCTGATCCTGAAGACCGCCTGGGACGCGTTCCTGCGCTGACGGCGAAGCCGGGCGGCGCTTGCGATGCGGGTTAATCCTCCCTTTTCGCGCCAAGTCGCTGTGCTAGACTCGATCCGAATTCCCGACCGCGCGGTCGGTGAATGGCCGGAGCGCGCCGATCCGGGGGAGTGGTGCGGACGGGGAAACTGGGGAGCGGCCTGGCGTCGTTCCTGGCTGTAGCGCAGGTGCCGGCGATGTGCCTGCGTCAGACCCGAGGGGTCGACAAAAACGGGCTTCCGCCGGTGGACGCCGGACGGATGCCTTTCCGTTTCAGGAACCGAGGAGACAAGATGGATTTCAAGCGCGCCAGCCTGCTGGCAATCGCTGCGGCGAGCCTGGTTGCCGGTGCAGCCCAGGCACAGGTCAAGGTCGGGGTGACGGTGTCGGCCACGGGTCCGGCGGCATCGCTGGGTATTCCGGAGAAGAACACCTTCACGCTGATGCCCAAGGAAATCGCGGGCAAGAAGATCGAGTACATCGTGCTGGACGATGCCTCCGACACCACCACCGCGGTCAAGAACACCCGCAAGCTGATCAGCGAAGACAAGGTCGACGTGGTGGTGGGTTCCACCGTGACGC
Source organism: Cupriavidus sp. FW306-1B-F12B (assembly GCF_058781795.1). Lineage (NCBI taxonomy): Bacteria > Pseudomonadati > Pseudomonadota > Betaproteobacteria > Burkholderiales > Burkholderiaceae > Cupriavidus > Cupriavidus sp. FW306-1B-F12B. The sequence continues at coordinate 115,448 of NZ_JBYSXC010000007.1, read as the reverse complement.
CGAACTCGCTGGCGATGGTAGACGTGGTGGCCGAGAACGATACGCCGATGATCACCATGGCCGCCTCGGCGCGCATCATCGAGCCGATGGATGCCAAGCGCGCCTGGGTCTTCAAGACGCCGCAGAATGACTCGCACATGGCGACCGCCATTGCCGAGCACATGACCAACAACAACGTGAAGACGGTGGCATTCATCGGCTTCGCGGATGCCTATGGCGACAGCTGGGCGCAGGAGTTCGCCAAGGTGGCGGAGCTGCGCAAGATCAAGGTGGTCGCCAACGAGCGCTTTGCCCGTACCGATACCTCGGTCACCGGCCAGGTGCTGAAGATGATGAGCGCCAATGCCGACGCCGTGCTGATCGCAGGCTCGGGTACGCCCGCGGCGCTGCCGGCCAAGACGCTCAAGGAGCGTGGTTTCAAGGGCAAGATCTACCAGACCCACGGCGTGGCCAATGCCGACTTCCTGCGCGTGTGCGGCAAGGATTGCGAAGGCACGTTCCTGCCGGCCGGGCCGCTGCTGGTGGCTGAGCAATTGCCGGACAGCAATCCGGTGAAGAAGCCGGCCATGTCCTACAAGACTTCTTACGAGAAGGCCTTCGGCGGCCAGGTCTCGACCTTCGGCGGTCATGCCTGGGATGCGGGGCTGATCCTGCAGCATGCCATCCCTGAGGCGCTGAAGAAGGGCCAGCCGGGTACCAAGGAATTTCGCAAGGCGTTGCGGGATGCGATGGAGCAGACCAAGAACCTGCCGGTTTCGCATGGGATCATGAACATGAGTGCTACCGACCACCTTGGCTTTGATCAGCGGGCGCGGGTGATGGTGCAGATTGTTGATGGGAAGTGGAAGTTGCTGACTAAGTGAAGGTTGGGGGCGGCGTGGCGCCATGCGGTTGGGTGTCGCGCTTGCCAAGCGCTGCTGTTTCGCCGGCGTAGCCGGCGAGTCACTTTTTGTCCGAGCGACAAAAAGTAACCAAAAACGCGTCGTCTGTGCGGCTGGCAATCAATTCCACGACGTTGGTGGTTCGAGCGGTGGTGCTTGCCGTTTGGGCGTGGGTGCCCGTTCGACCCTGCTACGCCACGTGAGTGTGTGCCAGTGCCTGCGTTAGCCCACTATTGAACGATCCCCATGCAGGGCGTAGGCCGCCTGCTGCCGACAGCATCGCGGGGACGCCTACGGCTGCTGCGCAGGCCCAAAATGCGCTGACGGTCATTGGGCGCTGCGCGAAGCGCCACGCCTGCCAAGAGAGCGACATCCAACCGCATGGCAACAATGCGAAACGCCCCGATACAGACCTCTCGTTAGGGCTTGCCTGTATTTCTACATTAGGCAATCCGTTTACTATTGCGTAAATCCCAAAGCGCACAGCACCCTGTCGGCCCCCATATGATGCAGGCAGGTATTTCCAAAAGACGGGGAGACAATGGACTTATCAATCGCTGCCATCCTGGCCCAGGACGGCATCACCTCGGGCGCGATCTACGCGCTGCTGGCACTGGCCCTGGTGCTGGTGTTCTCGGTGACCCGGGTCATCTTCATCCCGCAAGGGGAGTTTGTTGCCTACGGCGCGCTGACGCTGGCGGCGATGCAGGCCGGTCACGCGCCGCAGACCAGCTGGCTGCTGCTGGCGATGGGGGCGCTGACCTTCGTCTATGAAACCGTCACGGTGCTGCGCAGCGCCGAGTTGCGCCGCACGCTGGGCCAGCGGCTGGCGGTGCTGGCCGGCAAATACCTGGTGTTCCCGCTCGCGGTGCACTGGCTGGCGCAGCAGTATGGCGCGCAGCCGCTGCCGATGCTGGCGCAGATCGCGCTGACGCTGCTGATCATCATCCCGCTGGGGCCGATGCTGTACCGGCTGGCCTACCAGCCACTGGCCGAGGCCAGCACGCTGGTGCTGCTGATCGTCTCGGTCGGCGTGCACTTTGCGCTGGTGGGGCTGGGCCTGGTGATGTTCGGCGCGGAGGGCTCGCGCACCAATGCGTTCTCGGATGCGCGCTTCGACGTGGGCGCGCTCAGCATCTCGGGCCAGAGCCTGTGGATCGTGGGCGTGTCGGCGCTGCTGATCGGGGCGCTGTACTTCTATTTCGAGCGCACGCTGCAGGGCAAGGCGCTGCGCGCGACCGCGGTGAACCGGCTGGGCGCGCGCCTGGTCGGCATCGGCACCACGCAGGCGGGGCGCCTGTCGTTCACGCTGGCCGCGGCGATGGGCGCGCTGTGCGGCATCCTGATCGCGCCGCTGACCACCGTGTACTACGAGTCGGGCTTCCTGGTGGGCCTGAAGGGCTTTGTCGGCGCCATCGTCGGCGGGCTGGTGAGCTACCCCGTGGCGGCGCTCGGTGCGCTACTGGTGGGCCTGCTTGAATCCTATTCGTCCTTCTGGGCCAGCGCGTTCAAGGAGGTCATCGTCTTCACACTGATCATTCCGGTGCTGCTGTGGCGCTCGCTGACGAGCAAGCATGTCGAGGAGGAGGAATAAGCCATGACCATGCTGACCGACAAGCAGGCGCGGGTGGCCAGTGCCGAGGCAGGCAGCCGTGCGCGGCTGAACCGCAACCGGGTCCTGGTGCTGGCTTTCATTGTGGTGCTGGTGTTGCTGCCGGCGCTGCCGACGCCGGAGTTCTGGATCACGCTGGGCAACTACATCGGCCTGTACAGCATCGTGGCGATCGGGCTGGTGCTGCTGACCGGGGTGGGCGGCATGACCTCGTTCGGCCAGGCCGCGTTCGTGGGGCTGGGCGCGTACAGCACGGCCTACCTGACCACGCAGTTCGGGCTGTCGCCCTGGTTCGGGCTGATGGTGGGGCTGGTGATCACGATGGCATCGGCCTATGTGATCGGGCTGATCACGATGCGCATGTCCGGCCACTACCTGCCGCTGGCGACCATTGCCTGGGGCCTGTCGCTGTTCTTCCTGTTCGGCAACCTGGAGTTCCTGGGCAAGTATGACGGCCTGAACGGAATCCCGGTGCTGTCGTTCTTCGGCATCGAACTGCAGTCGGGCCGCTCGATGTTCTACCTGATCTGGGCGGTGGTGCTGCTGGCCGTGCTGGCGATGCAGAACCTGCTGAACTCGCGCCCGGGCCGCGCCATCCGCGCGCTCAAGGGCGGCGGCGTGATGGCCGAGGCCATGGGCGTGAACACCGCGTGGATGAAGGTGGTGATCTTCGTGGTGGCGGCGGTCCTGGCGTGCGTGTCGGGCTTCCTGTACGCGCACCTGCAGCGCGCGGTGAACCCGACGCCGTTCGGCCTGAACTACGGCATCGAGTACCTGTTCATGGCCGTGGTCGGCGGCGTGGGCCATGTGTGGGGCGCGGTGCTGGGCGCGGGCATCCTGACCATCCTGAAGGATGTGCTGCAGGGCGTGCTGCCCAAGCTGCTCGGTGCCAACGGCAACTTCGAGATCATCGTCTTCGGCGTGCTGCTGGTATTGCTGCTGCAATACGCGCGCGATGGCATTTGGCCGTTCCTGCGGCGTCTGGTGCCTTCGGGGCCGCCGGTGCTGGCGCCGGCGCAGGCCGAGGCCCTGGCCGTGCGCCAGAAGCCCGAGGCCGGCGACCTGATCCTGGATGTGCGCGCTGCGCGCAAGGAGTTCGGCGGGCTGGTGGCGGTGAACGATGTCAGCTTCCACGTGCGCGCGGGCGAGATCATCGGGCTGATCGGTCCCAATGGCGCGGGCAAGTCCACCACCTTCAACCTGGTGACGGGCGTGCTGCCGGTCACGCGCGGGGAGGTGCGTTACCGCGGTGAAGTGATCTCGGGCCTGCCGTCGCGCGAGATCGTCAAGCGCGGCATCGGCCGCACCTTCCAGCACGTGCACCTGCTGCCGACCATGACGGTGCTGGAGAACGTGGCCATCGGCGCGCACCTGCGCGGTGATTTCCGCGCCCAGGGCGGCGTCTCTGCCGCGATCCTGCGCATGAACAAGGCCGAGGAAGAGAAGCTGCTGTTCGAAGCGAAGCGCCAGCTTGAACGCGTGGGCCTGGCCGATTGCATGTACATGGAAGCCGGCAGCCTCGCGCTGGGCCAGCAGCGGATTCTTGAAATCGCGCGTGCGCTTTGCTGCGACCCCGCGCTGCTGTTGCTCGACGAGCCGGCAGCGGGCCTGCGCTACAAGGAGAAGCAGGCCCTGGCCGAACTGCTACGCAAGCTCAAGGGTGAGGGCATGAGCGTGCTGCTGGTCGAGCACGACATGGATTTCGTGATGAACCTGACCGACCGGCTGGTGGTGATGGAATTCGGCACGCGCATTGCCGAGGGCGTGCCCGAGGAAGTGCAGAAGAACCCCGCGGTGCTGGAAGCCTATCTGGGTGGCGTGGAGTAAGGACCGGACATGAGCCTGATTCTCGAAGTGAAGGACCTCCACGTCCGCTACGGCAAGGTGGAAGCGGTGCACGGCGCCAACCTGAAGGTGGAGGCCGGCAAGATCGTCACGGTGATCGGGCCCAACGGTGCCGGCAAGTCGACCATGCTCAATGCGATCATGGGTGCGCTGCCGGTGACGGGGTCGTCGAGCGGCTCGGTCAGCTACCTCGGCCACGACATGGCCGGCATCCCGGTGGAGGGGCGCGTTGCGCGCGGCATGTGCCTGGTGCCGGAGAAGCGCGAGCTGTTTGCGTCGATGACGGTGGAGGACAACCTGCAGCTGGGCGCCTTCCGCCGCGAGCGCGCCGGCGAGAAGAACTACCTGGACCAGATGGACGTGGTCTATGACCTGTTCCCGCGCCTGCGCGAGCGCGCACGCCAGGACGCCGGCACGCTCTCCGGGGGCGAGCGCCAGATGCTGGCGGTGGGACGCGCGCTGATGGCCAAGCCGCAGTTGCTGATGCTGGACGAGCCCAGCCTTGGCCTGGCGCCGCTGATCGTGAAGGAGATCTTCCACATCATCAGCAACCTGCGCCAGACCGGCGTGGCTACGCTGCTGATCGAGCAGAACGCGCGCGCCGCGTTGCAGGTGGCGGACTACGGCTATGTGATCGAAACCGGCGATATGGCGATGGAAGGGCCGGCCGACGAGCTGGCTGCGAACCCGAAGGTGATCGAAACCTATCTTGGATTGGCAAAAAAGGCGGCTTGATCTGCCCGGTTTTCGCCAGAGGAATGAGGGCCTGCGGAAGCAGGCCCTTCTCTATTGGTGGTGTGAATAACTTTGGGGATAACCCAATTCAGAGGCGCTTCGGACTGATGTCGCTACTGGCGCGCTGATGTAGGCACGCCAATATCCATTGGAGTGATTTTTGGTAATCAAATTTATCAAATATTATCTATCTAGATAATAATTTGAGGGAATTTATCTGCAGGATGAATGTATTTATACAAGATTTTTGTTCTGTAAGTCATCCAGTGAATAAAGTGTCGATGCCGCTGCCTGTATCCTTCGCTGCGGTCTCCAGCAGCCAATCACGGAAGCATGTCAGCGCCGGATGATCGCGCCGTTCCTTCGGCGCACACAGGAAATAGCCCCGTTGCAGCGTAATTGGCAGGTCAAACGGCGCCGTTACGCGTCCGGCGGCAATTTCGTCGCGCACCAGGCAGCGCTGCAGCACGGCGACGCCAATGTCGGCGCGCACCGCCTGGATCAGGATCGAGACCTGGTCGAATGCTGTGGATAACCTTGGCGCAGCGTTGGGTACGCCGGCGGCCTGCAGCCAGTTTTGCCAGTTCGCCGGCGCGGTGGTGTGGTAGAGCAGAGGCTCGTCCAGCAGCTCCGCGGGAGACTGCCAGTGGCCGGCCTCGCGCCGTGCCCGGGCGCGGTCCGGATGGCAGACCGGCACCATTTCACGTCCCACCACATAGTCGGCCTGCAGGCCGGGCCACTTGCCGGCTTCACCCGCCAGGATGGCGGCGTCGGGGGAGGGGCCGGAGAGATCCTCGTCGCGCTGGTACGGGACGAAGTCCAGCCGGATTTCCGGATGGCGGCGATGGAAGTCCGGCAGGCGCGGCACCAGCCAGACGCTGGCCAGCGTGGGCACGACGGACAGCGTCAGGTGGTGCCGGCGGTCACCGGCGCGCAGGGCGGCGCTGGCATGCTCGATCGTGGCCAGCGGCTCGGCCACGGCCTCAAGCAATTTCCGGCCGGCATCGGTCAGTACCAGCCGGTGGGCATTGCGCTGTAGCAGCGGCTGCCCGAAATGCGCTTCCAGCCGCGCGATGGCACGGCTGATGGCACCCTGGGTCACGCACAGTTCGTCCGCCGCACGCGTAAAGCTGCCCAGCCGTGCCGCGGTGGCAAAGGCGTGCAACTCGGACATCGATGGGGAATGCAGCCGCATGGCGGGGGAGGGGAGGAAGGGCGGGACGGCTGCCGGAGCGACCGCTGCAGGATGATCTTTGGTAATGCAAACGTGCAATATAGTCGTTTGTGCCCGCCCGGTAAACGGCTGACACTCGTCCGGTTCATGCACAAAACCAACAGGAGAAACCCCATGATCCGAGCCAGGATGTCCCGCCGCCAGCTGCTGCTGTCCGGTACCGCCGCCGCTGCCACGCTGGCCTTTGCCGGCAACGCGTTCGCGCAAGCCAATTACCCGACGCGCCCGATCCGCCTGATCGTGCCGTTCGCTGCGGGCGGCTCCACCGACCTGTCGGCGCGCCTGGTGGCAGAGTTTGCCGGCCGCGAGCTGGGCCAGTCGATCGTGGTCGAGAACAAGGGCGGCGCCGGCGGCTCGCTGGGCATGGAGCAGGTGGCCAACGCCGCGCCCGATGGCTACACCATCGGCATGGCCACGGTCAGCACGCACGGCTCCAACCCCGCCGTATTCCCGAAACTCAAGTACGACCCGATCAAGGACTTTGCCCCGATCACCAACGTGGTGTCGATGCCGAGCGTATTCACGGTGCATCCGAGCGTGCCGGCGAAAACCATGCAGGAATTCATTGCCTTAGCCAAGGCCAATCCGGGCAAGTATTCGGTTGCCTCGCCGGGCACAGGGACCCTCGGCCACGTAAATCTTGAGAACTTCCAGATGCTGGCGAAGATCGAGTTGCTGCACGTGCCGTACAAGGGTGCCGGCCTTGGGCTCAATGATGCGGTGGCAGGGCAGGTCAATGCGATCTCGGACAACCTGGCCTCGGCGCTGCCTCATGTGAAGTCGGGCCGCCTGCGCGCGCTGGCGGTGCTGGGCGCCACGCGCTCGCCGCAGTTGCCAAACGTGCCCACCTATGCGGAATTGGGCTACAAGGAGATGGGCGACGGCGGCTGGTTCGGCATCGTCGCGCCCGCGGGCACGCCGCCCGCCATCGTGGCAAGGCTGAACCAGGCCATCCTCAAGGCCATGCAGAACCCTGAATTCAAGCGCAAGGTGGAGGAGTCCGGCGGCACGTTGGTGCCGACCACGCCGGAGCAGTTCAAGGCCCAGATCCAGCAGGCCATTGCGCGCTATGCCCGCGTCGCCAAGGCCGCCAACATCCAACTGGACTGACGCATGGCTGAAGCGAATCACCTGGCCGCCGCACTGCCGCCGGTCATCGTGCGCTTGCCGGAAGGGGAGGCGCTACCGCTGGTGTGTGACTCGCCGCACAGCGGCACCGCGTACCCGGCCGACTTCGGCGCGGCGATTCCTGCCGCGCGTCTGCGCGGGGGGGAGGACACGCACGTCGATGCCCTGTGGGAGGCCGTGCCCGCAGCAGGCGGTACGCTGCTGGCGGCCACCTTCCCGCGGGTCTATATCGACCCGAACCGGATGCCCGACGACATCGATCCGGCCCAGCTCGACGGCACTTGGCCGACGGCACTGGCCCCGGGGCCGAAGACGCAGCTGGGCTACGGCCTGATCTGGAGCCGGGTCGACGCCAGCACGCCGATCTATGACCGCCGCCTGTCCGTGGCGGAAGTGCAGGCCCGTATCGACCGCTACTACCGGCCGTACCATGCGGCGTTGGCCGAGGCCGTGGAGGGTGCTCACCAGCGCTTTGGCGCGCTCTGGCACCTGAACCTGCACTCCATGCCCAATAACGCCTACGAGCGGCTCAAGATCGCTAGCCCGCACCCGCTGGCGGATTTTGTGCTCGGCGACCGGGACGGCACCACCTGCGAGCCGGGGCTGGTCGACCTGGTCGCAAGGGAACTGCGCGGCATGGGTTACACGGTGGCGCGCAACGACCCGTACAAGGGCGTGCAGCTGATCGCGCAGATCGGCCGGCCGGCCGAGCGGCGCAATAGCCTGCAGATCGAGATCCGGCGGCCGCTGTATATGGACGAGGTGAGCCGCGAGCGCAATTCCGGGTTCGCCACCTTGCAGCGCGATCTTGGCAAGCTGACCGGGCAGGTTGCGGGGTATATCCGCGCGCAGCTCTGAGACGCTTGTTCCACGTGAAACATCCGGCCGGGCCATGTGCTCGGCCTTTTTGTTTCACGTGGAACATAACGTCGCTTTCGAGCGACTCGCCGGGTATCGCCAACGCCATGTTTCACGTGAAACATGGTTACCGCCGGAAAGCGGCTAGTCGATTGCCGCTATAATTTCGCATTCCCGTATTTTCCCGCCAGCCTCCCGGAGGAGGTGTCCCATGCTTTACCCAAAAGAATTCGATGTCATCGTCGTCGGCGGTGGTCATGCCGGCACTGAAGCTGCACTCGCCGCGGCCCGTATGGGCTGCCAGACGCTGCTGCTGACTCACAACATCGAGACGCTGGGTCAGATGAGCTGCAACCCATCCATCGGGGGCATCGGCAAGGGGCACCTGGTCAAGGAAGTGGACGCCATGGGTGGTGCCATGGCCGCCGCCACGGACGAGTCCGGCATCCAGTTCCGCATCCTCAACTCCAGCAAGGGCCCGGCGGTGCGCGCAACGCGCGCCCAGGCGGACCGCGTGCTGTACCGTAAGGCCATCCGTACAAGACTGGAGAACCAGCCGAACCTGATGCTGTTCCAGCAGGCCGTAGACGACCTGATGGTGGAGGGCGACCGCGTCGTCGGCGCCATGACGCAGGTGGGCATCGCCTTCCGCGCCCGCGCGGTGGTGCTGACTGCCGGCACCTTCCTGGACGGCAAGATCCACGTCGGGCTGGATAACTACACCGGCGGCCGCGCCGGCGACCCGGCAGCGGTGTCGCTGTCGGCGCGCCTGAAGGACCTGAAGCTGCCGCAAGGCCGCCTGAAGACCGGCACGCCGCCGCGTATTGACGGCCGCACCATCGATTTCTCGGTGATGGAAGAGCAGCCTGGCGACCTGGATCCGGTGCCGGTGTTCTCCTTCCTGGGGCGCCCGGAGCAACACCCGCAACAGCTGCCGTGCTGGATCACCCATACCAATAGCCGCACCCACGACATCATCCGTGGCGGGCTGGACCGCTCACCGATGTACACCGGCGTGATCGAAGGGGTAGGGCCGCGCTACTGCCCCAGCATCGAGGACAAGATCCATCGCTTTGCCAGCAAGGAAAGCCACCAGATCTTCCTGGAGCCCGAAGGCCTGACCACCAACGAGTTCTACCCCAACGGGATCTCGACCAGCCTGCCGTTCGACGTGCAGCTGGAGCTGGTGCATTCGATCCGCGGCATGGAGAACGCGCATATCCTGCGCCCCGGCTATGCGATCGAGTATGACTACTTCGATCCGCGCGGGCTGAAGGCATCGCTGGAGAGCAAGGCCATCTGCGGCCTGTTCTTTGCGGGCCAGATCAACGGCACCACCGGCTATGAAGAGGCTGCCGCGCAGGGCCTGCTGGCCGGCATCAACGCTGGCTGCTATGTGCGCGAACGCGATGCGTGGACGCCGCGCCGAGACCAGGCCTACCTCGGTGTGCTGGTCGACGACCTGATTACCCGCGGTGTGACCGAGCCGTACCGCATGTTCACCAGCCGCGCGGAATTCCGCCTGAGCCTGCGGGAAGACAACGCCGATATGCGCCTGACCGAGGTCGGCCGTGAACTGGGCGTGGTCGACGATGCACGCTGGGATGCCTTCAACCGCAAGCGCGACGCTGTTTCACGTGAAACAGAGCGCCTGAAGAGCACATGGGTGAACCCGGCCATGCTTCCGGTCGAAGACGCCGTGCCGCTGCTGGGCAAGTCGATCGAGCGCGAATACAGCCTGGCCGACCTGCTGCGCCGGCCAGAAGTCCGCTATGAAGCACTGATGGCGCTGCAGGGTGGCCGCCATGCCCCGGAAACGCCGTTGGACGCCGAGCCGATGCTGGCAGAGCAGATCCGCGAGCAGATCGAGATCGGCATCAAGTACCACGGCTATATCGCCCGCCAGGCGGCGGAGGTCGACAAGCTGGAAGCCAACGAGTCGACGCGCCTGCCGGAAGGGCTGGACTACACCGAAGTGCGTGGCCTGGGCTTCGAGGTCAGCCAGAAGCTGAACCAGCATCGTCCGGAAACGCTGGGCCAGGCCTCGCGCATTTCCGGCGTGACGCCGGCCGCGATCTCGCTGCTGCTGGTGCACCTGAAGAAGAAGGGGCTGGGGCGCACGCGCGCTGAGTCGGCCGCGCCTTCCGGCAACTCTGAAGAGGCTGCCTGAGTGCCCGGTCCGCGACACACCATGACCGACGACGCCACGCAGCGTCGTCGCCTTGAAGCCGGTCTGGCCGAGATCGGGCTGGCGCTGGCGCCGGCCCAGATCGACACCTTGTTTGCCTACCTGGCGCTGCTGCGCAAGTGGAACGGCGTCTACAACCTGACCGCAATCCGCCACCCCGATGAGATGCTTACGCATCACATGCTGGACTCGCTCGCCGCTGTGCCGGCACTGGCCAAAGCCGCGCGCGCCGCAGAGGTAGGCACGCCGGCGCGGGGCAGGGTATTGGACGTGGGCTCGGGCGGCGGCATGCCCGGCCTGCCGCTGGCCATCGCCTGTCCCGACGTGTCGGTGCTGATGGTGGACATCGTGCAGAAGAAGACCGCCTTCCTGACCCAGTGCCGTGCGCAACTCGGGCTTTCCAATGCCGCGGCGCATTGGGGGCCGGTGGAGAAGCTCGACGATGCCAGCGGCTTTGCTGTGATCACCTCGCGCGCGTTTGCGGAACTGACTGATTTCGTGAACCTGTCGGGCCAGCTCCTTGCACCGCACGGCAAGCTGATCGCCATGAAGGGGGTTTATCCACAGGCCGAGCTGGACCGCATGGAAGCTGCCGGGCTGATGGCGCAATGGCAGGTCGATGCGGTGCCCCGCATCACCGTGCCCGGGCTGGATGCCGAGCGCCACCTGGTGGTGCTGTCGCGGCGCGCAAGCGCCCACGCATGACGTACGCCGCGGCGCTGCGTGCAGCGCCGCGAACTGCCAGCCCCGCGCTGGCCGGATGAATTGAAGCAGGAGCCTCAGTAGCTTATGGCCAAGGTATTCGTGATCGCAAACCAGAAGGGCGGGGTAGGCAAGACCACCACCACGGTGAACCTCGCCGCCGGCCTGGCCGCGCAGGACCAGCGCGTGCTGCTGGTCGACCTGGACCCGCAGGGCAATGCCTCGATGGGTTCGGGCATCGACAAGCAGGCGCTGGAGCACAGCGTGTACCAGGTGCTGGTCGGCCTGGCCAGCATCAAGCAGGCGCGCCAGCGTTCCGAGACCGGCAGGTACGATGTGCTGCCCGCCAACCGCGAACTGGCCGGCGCGGAAGTGGAACTGGTCGAGCTGGACCAGCGCGAGCGCCGCCTCAGGCAGGCCATCGCAGAGGTCAATGACGAATATGACTTCGTGCTGATCGACTGCCCGCCGTCGCTGTCGCTGCTGACGCTGAACGGCCTGTGCGCCGCGCATGGCGTGATCGTGCCGATGCAGTGCGAGTATTTCGCGCTGGAAGGGCTGTCGGACCTGGTCAACACCATCAAGCAGGTGCATGCCAACCTGAACCGCGACCTGCAGGTGATCGGCCTGCTGCGCGTCATGTTCGATCCGCGCGTCACGCTGCAGCAGCAGGTGTCGGCGCAGCTGGAATCGCACTTCGGTGAGAAGGTCTTCAAGACCCTGATCCCGCGCAATGTGCGGCTGGCCGAGGCACCGTCCTATGGCATGCCGGGCGTCGCGTTCGATCCGTCATCGAAGGGCGCCAAGGCGTACCTGGATTTCGGCGCCGAGATGATCGCGCGCGTCAGGCAGCTGGGCTGAAGGAGAGGGCAAGCATGAGCACTGCAAAGAAAAAGGGCCTGGGCCGCGGCCTTGAAGCGTTGCTGGGCGGGCCGGCCGAAATCGTTGAATCGGTGAAGCAGGAGGGTGCGCCCACCGTGCTGCGCCTGAACCAGTTGCAGCCGGGCAAGTACCAGCCGCGCACGCGCATGGATGAAGGCGCGCTGCAGGAACTGGCCGCCAGCATCCGCGCGCAGGGCCTGATGCAGCCGATCCTGGTGCGCCGCGTGGCCGAGCCGGACCGCTATGAAATCATCGCGGGCGAGCGGCGCTTCCGCGCATCCAAGCTCGCGGGCCTGGACAAGGTGCCGGTGCTGGTGAAGGACGTGGCCGATGAAGCCGCGGCCGCGATGGCGCTGATCGAGAACATCCAGCGCGAAGACCTGAATCCGCTGGAAGAAGCGCAGGGCATCATGCGGCTGATCCGCGAGTTCAGTTTCACGCATGAGCAGGCGGCCGAGTCGGTCGGCCGTTCGCGCAGCGCGGTGTCGAACCTGCTGCGCCTGCTGAACCTGGCCGCGCCGGTGCAGACCATGCTGATGGCGGGCGACCTCGACATGGGCCACGCGCGCGCGCTGCTGGCGGTGGACGGCGCCAACCAGATCACGCTGGCCAACCAGATCGTGAACAAGCGGCTGTCGGTGCGCGAGACCGAAAAGCTGGTGGCGTCCACGCTCAAGCCGTTCGATCTGAAGTCGCTCAAGCAGAAGGGCGCCAACAACGTGCGCGACGTGGCACGGCTGGAAGAAGAACTGTCCGATGCGCTGGGCCTCGATGTGCAGATCAAGCTGGGCGCGCGCGGCAAGGGCCAGCTCACCATCCACTTCAGCGACAACGACGCGCTTGAAGGCGTGCTCGTGCGGCTGCGCGAATCGACTGAAAAGCAGAAGGTCGCCTGAGGCAGGATGCCAAGGCGCGCGTAACTTCGCGTGCGCAATTCGGTGCGATTAACGGCCATTGCGGCGATGACTGTTGCGTGTACGCTGCAGTGTCCGTTCCCGGGACCGGGATACGTACGGCGTACTCGGTAATCCCTCATCATGCGCAGGGTTCGCTGCGCAATCCAATTACGTCAAACATTATTGCTGCGCAATTTTTGTGAAGCCATCATGGCTTCGTGATGGCAACCGTTGTGCGCAACGCGCTGCAAGCTAAATGTAAGCAGATTGACGCGAATCAGTAGTTCCCCTTAAAATCGTGCGGTTTGAATTCTGGTCGGGCCGAAAAGTTCCGGCCTGGAATAAGGCGAGCAGTAGTGGTTCAAGACCGTCAGCAGCGAGGCGCCGGGTCCCGTCAGGAAGATGACTGGGACGACTGGAAAGAAGGCGCAGACCGTGAGGAAGAGGCTGTCGATCCGCTGTCGCACGCCGAGGCGGTGACGCTGTTTGGTGAGCGCGCGTTGCGCCCTTCGCGCATGACCCCGGGCAAGGTTGTCCTGGCGCAGGTGATGGTCACCCTGCTGTCGGCGCTGTGCTGGGCGCTGTTCGCGAACGAGGCCGGCCCGTATGGCTGGTCGGCGCTGTTCGGCGGCATGGTGTGCTTCGTGCCGAGCGGGTTCTTCGCGTTCCGCCTGTGGCTGGCGCGCGACCGGGCTTCGGTCGGCGGACTGGTCCTGGGCGAGGCGATCAAGGTCTTTGGCACGGCAGCTCTGCTGGTGCTGGTGGTGGTGCTGTACCGGGATCTGCGTTGGGTGCCGATGCTGGTCACGTTCCTGCTGGCGCTAAAGACATATTTGGTGGTGGCTCTGGTGATCCGCTAGGCCAGCCGCTCGAAGACGGTGCTTCATCCGGAAGTGGGGCACCAAGACGGAATATCAAGATTTGCCGTGCCGGTTTCACAGTGGTGACACCGGACACGGCCAAGGTTGGACCCCGCTTGCATTGCGGTGACCGGCGAATCCGCCGAAGGCAATGCAAGTTGCGTACCGGGCGTTGGCCAGACAGTGGCGGCGCGCGGCCCGAAGATTTCGCAATATACCGTTCGTATCGACATGTCTGATGCTACCCAAGGCGCCGAACACGCGCTGACACCCTCCGGCTATATCGCCGAACACTTGCAGAACTTGAACTCGGTCGGCGGCAAGCAAGCGTCGGTGGTCGATTTCTCCGTGCTCAACTACGACACGGTGTTCTGGTCCGTGCTGTGCGGCGCCATCGCCGTGCTGTTCCTGTACGCTGCCGCGCGCCGCGTCACCGCCGGCGTGCCGGGCCGCTTCCAGGCCTTCGTCGAGATGATCGTCGAGATGGTCGACGACCAGGCCAAGGGCATCATCCACGGCGACCGTTCGTGGATCGCGCCGCTGGCGCTGATGGTGTTCTGCTGGATCACCATGATGAACGCGATCGACCTGATCCCGGTGGACTGGGTCAACGGCCTGAATCAAGTCCTCGGCATCTTCCACCTGCACATCCCCCACCACCGCGCAGTGGCCACGGCCGACCTGAACGGCACGCTGGGCATGTCGTGCTCGGTGCTGGTGCTGATGATCTACTACAGCTTCAAGATCAAGGGCACCGGCGGCTTCATGCACGAACTGTTCTCGGCCCCGTTCGGCGCCAAGTGGTACCTGGCCCCGTTCAACCTGGTCCTGAACCTGATCGAATTCCTGGCCAAGGCCGTTTCGCTCGGCATGCGATTGTTCGGCAACATGTACGCCGGCGAACTCGTGTTCCTGCTGATCGCGCTGCTGGGTTCGATCTGGACGTTCGGCGCCGACCTGTCCGCACTGGGCTTTGTCGGCCACGTGCTGGCGGGCGCGGTATGGGCGATCTTCCACATCCTGATCGTCCTGCTCCAGGCCTTCATCTTCATGATGCTGACGCTGGTGTACATCGGCCAGGCTCACGATCACCACTGATTTTCGGTTTTTGGTTTTTTGGTTTTTTGGTTCTAAGTCTCTCTAAATTAAAGGAGTCGTCATGCAAGAATTTCTCGCCAACATCCAGGGTCTGACCGCCATCGGTATCGGCATCATCATCGGCCTGGGCGCTATCGGCGCCTGCCTGGGTATCGCCCTGATGGGTGGCAAGTACATCGAAGCCTGCGCACGTCAGCCCGAGCTGATGAACCCGCTGCAAACCAAGATGTTCCTGCTGGCTGGCCTGATCGACGCGGCATTCCTGATCGGCGTGGGCGTTGCAATGCTGTTCGCCTTCGCCAACCCGCTGCTGGCTGTCATCAAGTAATTCTTTTCGGTCTGCATGATGCTGACGGGCGGCGCGGGCCACCAGCCTGGCCGCCTTTTGTGCATTTATCTGTAGTTTGATTACCGAAAGGAACACACCATGAATCTGAACGCAACGTTTTTTGCGCAGATGGTCGTGTTCTTCATCCTGTGGTGGGTTGTTGCCAAATTCATTTGGCCGCCGCTGGTGAAGGCGCTCGACGAACGCGCAAAGAAGATCGCCGATGGCCTCGCCGCTGCCGAGAAGGGCAAGGCCGAGCTCGAACTCGCCAACAAGCGTGTGGACCAGGCTATGGCCGAAGCCCGCACCGAGGGTGCACAACGCGTCGCTGACGCCGAGAAGCGCGCCCAGCTGACGGCAGACGAGATCAAGCAAAACGCCCAGGCAGAAGCCGCACGCATCATTGCCCAGGCCAAGGCCGAAGCAGAACAGCAGGTTACCCGCGCACGCGAAGCACTGCGTGACCAGGTTGCCGTGCTGGCCGTCAAGGGTGCCGAGCAGATCCTCAAGCGTGAAGTGAACGCGCAGGTCCACACCGACCTGCTCAATCAACTCAAGGCTGAGCTCTAATCATGGCTGAAACCGCAACCATTGCCCGTCCCTACGCTGAGGCGCTGTTCCGCGTCGCCAGTGAATCGAGCGCAGGCAACCTGGGTGCATGGTCCGAGCTGGTGTCGGAGATGGGGCAGGTTGCTGCCAATCCCGACATGAAGGCGGTAGCCGGCGATCCGAACGTTCCCGGCGACAAGCTGGCCGAACTGTTCCTGTCGGTGCTGAAGTCCCCGCTGAATGACGAGGCTCGCCGCTTCGTCAAGCTGCTGGTGGATAACGGCCGCCTGACGGTGATGCCGGAAATCGCCGAGCAGTTCCATGTGCTCAAGAACGCCCGCGAAGGGTCGTCGGATGTCGAGATCACCAGCGCATTCCCGCTGGAAGGTTCGCAGTTGAACGACCTGGTCGCTGCACTCGAACGCAAGTTCGGCCGCAAGCTGTACGCGCAGGTGGCGGTGGACCCGTCCCTGATCGGCGGCGTGAGCGTCAAGGTCGGCGACGAAGTGCTCGACACCTCCGTGCGTTCGCGCCTGGCTGCCATGCAAGCCACGCTGACCGCCTGACCGCACCGGCCGACGGATTGAAGAATTAGGAGCATTGTGATGCAACTGAACCCCTCAGAAATCAGCGAGCTGATCAAGTCCCGCATCTCGGGCCTTGGCGCTGAAGCTGAAGTGCGCAATACCGGCACGGTGATCTCCGTGACCGATGGCATCTGCCGCGTGCATGGCCTGTCCGGCGTGATGCAGGGCGAGATGCTGGAATTTCCCGGCAACACCTTCGGCCTCGCGCTGAACCTCGAGCGCGACTCGGTCGGCGCCGTGGTGCTGGGTGAGTACGAACATATTTCCGAAGGCGACACGGTGAAGTGCACCGGCCGCATTCTGGAAGTGCCGGTGGGCAAGGAACTGCTGGGCCGCGTGGTCAACACGCTGGGCCAGCCGATCGACGGCAAGGGCCCGATCAACGCCAAGGAAACGGACGTGATCGAGAAGGTCGCCCCGGGCGTGATCGCGCGTCAGTCGGTGAGCCAGCCGGTGCAGACCGGCCTGAAGTCGATCGACGCGATGGTGCCGATCGGCCGTGGCCAGCGTGAGCTGATCATTGGCGACCGCCAGACCGGCAAGACCGCTGTCGCTGTCGACGCCATCATCAACCAGAAGGGCAAGGGCGTCTTCTGCGTGTACGTGGCAGTCGGCCAGAAGGCTTCGACGATCGCCAACGTGGTGCGCAAGCTGGAAGAGCACGGCGCGATGGAATACACCGTCGTCGTGGCCGCCGCCGCTTCGGACTCGGCCGCCATGCAGTACCTGGCACCGTACGCCGGCTGCACCATGGGCGAGTACTTCCGCGACCGCGGCGAAGACGCGCTGATCGTCTATGACGACCTGACCAAGCAAGCCTGGGCCTACCGCCAGGTGTCGCTGCTGCTGCGCCGCCCGCCGGGCCGCGAAGCCTACCCGGGCGACGTGTTCTACCTGCACTCGCGCCTGCTGGAGCGTGCTGCCCGCGTGAACGCCGACTACGTCGAGAAGTTCACCAACGGCGCCGTCAAGGGCAAGACCGGTTCGCTGACCGCGCTGCCGGTGATCGAAACGCAGGCCGGCGACGTGTCCGCGTTCGTGCCGACCAACGTGATCTCGATCACGGACGGCCAGATCTTCCTGGAAACCGACCTGTTCAACGCTGGTATCCGCCCCGCTATCAATGCCGGTATCTCGGTGTCGCGTGTCGGTGGTGCAGCCCAGACCAAGGTGGTGAAGAACCTGTCCGGCGGTATCCGTACCGACCTGGCCCAGTATCGTGAGCTGGCTGCGTTCGCGCAGTTCGCCTCGGACCTGGACGATGCCACCCGCAAGCAGCTCGAGCGCGGCCGCCGCGTGACCGAACTGCTCAAGCAGCCGCAATACCAGCCGCTGCAAGTGTGGCAGCTGGCCGCGTCGCTGTTCGCCGCCAACAACGGCTTCCTCGACAACGTGGAAGTGAAGGACATTCTGCCGTTCGAGAAGGGCCTGCACGACCATCTGAAGACCAAGTACGCAGATCTCATCAACCGCATCGAAGAGACCAAGCAGCTCTCGAAGGAAGATGAAGCCGCCCTGCGTGCCGCTGTCGAGGATTTCAAGAAGTCCGCCGCGTTCTAACCGCGTGATTCCACGACACCGCCGCCGCGCCTGGCTCACGCCGGCGCGGCGCTGGTTCGGATGGAGAGGAAGATATGGCCGGAACGAAAGAGATTCGAACCAAGATCAAGAGCGTGCAGAACACGCGCAAGATCACCAAGGCGATGGAGATGGTCGCCGCGTCCAAGATGCGCAAGGCGCAGGAGCGGATGCGCAGTGCCCGTCCCTACGCCGAGAAGGTGCGCAACATTGCCGCGCACCTGGCTACGGCCAACCCCGAGTTCAAGCACCCGTTCATGCAGGAACGCGAAGTCAAGCGCGTCGGCATGATCGTGGTCACGACCGACAAGGGGCTGTGCGGCGGCCTGAACACGAACGTGTTGCGTGCCGTCACCAATGAACTGAAGACCCTGCAGGGCCGCGGCGTGGACGTGCAAGCCACCGCCATCGGCACCAAGGGCATGCAGTTCCTGGGCCGCGTCGGTGCCAAGGTGATCTCGCACGTGGTGCACCTCGGTGACACCCCGCATCTGGAAAAGCTGATCGGCGCGATCAAGGTCCAGCTCGATGCCTTCACCAATGGTGAGGTCGACGCGGTGTACCTGGCGTACACCAAGTTCATCAATACGATGAAGCAGGAACCGATGGTCGAGCAGCTGCTGCCGCTCGCCGCCGACAAGCTGGTTCAGACCGAAGAAGAGAAGCGCGCCTACTCGTGGGATTACATCTACGAGCCCGACGCCCAGACCGTAGTGGAAGAGCTGCTCGTCCGCTACGTCGAGGCGCTGGTGTACCAGGCCGTGGCCGAGAACATGGCGTCCGAGCAATCGGCGCGCATGGTGGCCATGAAGGCTGCGTCCGACAACGCCAAGAACGTGATCGGCGAACTGCAACTGGTCTACAACAAGACCCGTCAGGCCGCGATTACCAAGGAACTGTCGGAAATCGTCAGCGGCGCAGCTGCGGTCTAAGGCGTCACGAATTCAAGCTATCGGAGATACGAAATGAGTATCGGAAATATTGTGCAGTGTATTGGCGCCGTGGTGGACATCGAGTTCCCCCGTGACGCAATGCCGAAGGTGTACGACGCGCTCGTGCTGGAAGACTCCGGCGACGCCTCGTTCGCCGAAAAGGGCCTGACCTTCGAAGTCCAGCAACAGCTCGGTGACGGCGTGGTGCGTACCATCGCCCTGGGCTCGTCGGACGGTCTGCGCCGCGGCATGGAAGTGAAGAGCACCGGCGCCCCGATTTCGGTGCCGGTCGGTCACGGCACGCTGGGCCGCATCATGGACGTGCTGGGTCGCCCCATCGACGAAGCCGGCCCGATCGCTTCGGACGAGCTGCGCGCGATTCACCAGAAGGCCCCGAAGTTCGACGAACTGTCGCCGTCGGTTGACCTGCTGGAAACCGGCATCAAGGTGATTGACCTGGTCTGCCCGTTCGCAAAGGGCGGCAAGGTGGGCCTGTTCGGTGGCGCCGGCGTGGGCAAGACCGTCAACATGATGGAGCTCATCAACAACATCGCCAAGCAGCACAGCGGTCTGTCGGTGTTCGCCGGCGTGGGCGAGCGTACCCGTGAAGGGAACGACTTCTACCACGAAATGAAGGACTCGAACGTGCTCGACAAGGTGGCCATGGTGTTCGGCCAGATGAACGAGCCGCCGGGCAACCGTCTGCGCGTGGCGCTGACCGGCCTGACCATGGCCGAGCGCTTCCGTGACGAAGGCCGTGACATCCTGTTCTTCGTGGACAACATCTACCGCTACACGCTGGCCGGTACCGAAGTGTCCGCACTGCTGGGCCGTATGCCTTCGGCCGTTGGCTACCAGCCGACGCTGGCTGAAGAAATGGGCAAGCTGCAGGAACGTATCACGTCGACCAAGACCGGCTCGATCACGTCGATCCAGGCCGTGTACGTGCCTGCGGATGACTTGACCGACCCGTCGCCGGCAACCACCTTCCTGCACCTGGACTCGACCGTGGTGCTGTCGCGTGACATCGCTGCGCTGGGTATCTACCCGGCAGTGGATCCGCTGGATTCGACCTCGCGCCAGCTGGACCCGCAGGTCGTCGGCACGGAACACTACGAAGTGGCCCGCCGTGTTCAGCAGACCCTGCAGCGCTACAAGGAACTGCGCGACATCATCGCGATTCTGGGCATGGACGAACTGTCGCCGGAAGACAAGCTGGCCGTGAACCGCGCCCGTAAGATCCAGCGTTTCCTGTCGCAGCCGTTCCACGTGGCGGAAGTGTTCACGGGTTCGCCGGGCAAGTACGTGCCGCTGAAGGAAACCATCCGCGGCTTCAAGATGCTGGTGGACGGCGAGTGCGATCACCTGCCCGAGCAGGCGTTCTACATGGTCGGCTCGATCGACGAAGCCTTCGAAAAGGCCAAGAAGCTCCAGTAAGCCTTGCTCGTCACTCCCGCCTGGCGGTGGGAGTGATGGCCGGCCGCCTTGCGCGTCCGGCCGTCTGAGCGAAGCGATTGGAGAAAGGATCTGATATGGCAACCATTCTTGTAGACGTCGTCAGCGCGGAAGCGTCGATCTTCTCCGGCCAGGCGAAGTTCGTTGCGCTGCCGGGCGAGTCGGGTGAGCTGGGCATTCTGCCGGGCCACACGCCGCTGATCACGCGCATCCAGCCGGGTGCGGTGCGGATCGAGAAGGAAGACGGCAGCGAAGAGTTCGTGTTCGTTGCCGGCGGCATTCTCGAAGTCCAGCCCAAGCACGTCACGGTGCTGGCCGACACCGCTATCCGCGGTGGCGACCTGGACGAAGCCAAGGCGCAGGAAGCCAAGCGTGCTGCCGAAGAGCTGATGCAGAACCAGAGCAGCGATCTGGATCTGGCACGCGCTCAGAGCGAGCTCGCCGTGGCGGCTGCCCAACTGGCTGCCATCGCCCGCCTGCGTCGTAAGAAGTAAGCAATTAGTGGCTTGTCGCGCTGTTGTTTTTCTGGCGCGACAATGAAAAAAGGCAGCCATGCGGCTGCCTTTTTCTTTGGCGTGGCGATATGCTTTTATCCCGCCTGGACAAAAAAAAGCGCGCGGGCCGGGGAGGCTCCGCGCGGACGGGAAAATCCCTTCGAGGGGTCAATTCGAAGGAACGGGTTCGGTCCAGGTCGACAATCAAGGCGCAACGGATATCCAATATCCGACCAGAGGCCGCAAAGGCCACGCGCTGCAAAGGTCTGCCTGGTGCTCCGGTCCAGCGGCGATCTGCTGGATCGGAAAATCGGGTTACTGCCAGAAACGCTTTAAAAAGGCTTTCTTCACCACACCCCTTTAAGTCTGCACAGCCTTATTTACCGGGGCGCCACACGCCGGACACCGGGTGTGTCAATGTATTGTGGGGGAAACTCCCCGGCATGGCAGTAACAAAATGTATCGTTTTGCAAGAAGTTGAAAGCTTGACGCATCAGGATCTGGCGTGTTCGGCATATTTTCACGCGTTCACGTCACGTTAGCCGATAAAACATGCCGTTGTCTTATCTTTAACGCCACGATTTCCGTGTTCGTTCCCCCACCAATCTCTGCGTGACAATTCCGGTTACGATTCAGGACGCCTGTGGCCTTCGCGTTGCGTTTTTGCATGTCCGCGGGCCCTTGTCCACCCGGAGATGCAATGCGTCCTGAAATGCAGCAAGCCATACAAGCCATGCTGGCGAGGAAGACCGTGGCCGTGGTCGGCCTGTCCGACCGCCCGGAGCGTCCAAGCCATGAGGTTGCGGAATTCCTGCAGGACCACGGCTTCCGGATCGTGCCGGTCAATCCGCGCCACGCCGGCGAGCGCATTCTGGGCGAGACCTGCCACGCCACGCTGCGCGAAGCCGCCGACGCGGCCACGGCGGCAGGCAGCCCCATCGCGTGGGTCGACATCTTCCGCCGTGCCGAGGAAACGCCGGGCGTGGTCGATGAGGCCATCGCCATTGGCGCGCAGGGGGTCTGGCTGCAGTTGGGCATCGTCAACGACCAGGCCGTGCGCCGTGCTTCTGATGCCGGCCTGCTGGCGGTGCAGGATTGCTGCAGCAAGGTCGAGCTGACGCGCCAGCTCGGGCTGGACTGATTCCCGTCAGGCGCCGCTTCTACTTTTCGCTTTCCCTTCAGCCGCCAATCATGGCCATCGATCCGCAACTGCTTGCCTATTACCGCCGCCTGGCGGGGCGCTACGCCAATGCGCCCGCGCCGGCCGACATTCCCGCGCAGCGGGCCCGTTTTGCCGAGATCGCGGCGGCGTCGCTGTTGCCGGATCCGCCAGGCATCACAGTGCAGGACCTGGAGCTTGCACTCCCCGGCCGCTCGCTGGACGCCAGGCTGTTCCGCCCGGCCGGCGAGACCGCGCCGCGGCTGGTGGTCTACTTCCACGGTGGCGGCTGGGTGATTGGCTCGCCGCAGACGCACCATACGGTTGCAGCGTTGCTCGCGGCCGACACGGGCTGCGCGGTGGCCAGCGTCGACTACCGCCTCGCTCCCGAGCACGCGTTCCCGGCTCCCTGCGACGATGCTGCCGAGGCGGTGCAGTGGTTCGCCGGGCAACGCCAGGCACTCGGGCTGGCGACCGATTTCCTGGCCGTGGCGGGCGACAGCGCCGGCGGCCACCTGGCGGCGCAGGCAGCGCAGCAGCTCAACGGCGGCGGCGCGGTGCAGGTCGATGCGCAGCTGCTGGTCTATCCGGTGACGGCACCAGTGCTCAGCACCGAAAGCTACCGCGCCTTTGCCGACGGTCCCGGCCTGACGCGTGATGAGATGGCCTGGTTCTGGACCCAGTTCATCGGCGCCGAGGCCCTGGCGCAGGGCGCCGCCCACCCCGACCCCCGCGTGCACCTGATGGCCGCGCCGCCGGTGCGCCCGCCCGCCACCGTGCTGATGGTGGCCGCGCACGACGTGCTGCGCGACGACGGCCTGGCCTATGCCGACTTCCTGGTGCGCCACGACGCCCCGGTGGTCACCATCGAGGCCAGTGGCATGACCCACGGCTTCGCACGGTTGCAGCCCGATGCCGAACGCGCGCGCGAATGGATGCGGCGTGCCGCAGCGGCCTTCGCCGGGATGATCGACGACGTCTGAGCGGCATCCAGCCGCAGCCATCCCTTAGAATGGCGGTCTTACGAGGATGACCATGACCGCACTGCAGAACGATACCTTCCTGCGCGCGCTGCGCCGCCAGCCGACCGACTACACGCCGCTGTGGCTGATGCGCCAGGCGGGCCGCTACCTGCCCGAGTACAACGCCACACGCGCCCGCGCCGGCAGCTTCCTCGGGCTGGCCAAGAACCCGGCCTACGCCACGGAAGTGACACTGCAGCCGCTGGACCGCTATCCGCTGGACGCGGCGATTCTCTTTTCCGACATCCTGACCGTGCCCGACGCGATGGGCCTGGGCCTGTCGTTCGCGCAGGGCGAGGGCCCGCGCTTTGCCCATCCGCTGCGCACCGAAGCCGACGTGCAGAAACTGGCCGTGCCGGACATGGCGTCGCTGCAGTATGTCTTTGACGCGGTAAGCGAGATCCGCCGCGCACTGGTCCAGGACGGCCGCCAGCGCGTGCCGCTGATCGGCTTCTCCGGCAGCCCCTGGACGCTGGCCTGCTACATGGTCGAAGGCGGCGGCTCGGACGACTTCCGCACGGTCAAGGCGATGATGTACGGCCGCCCGGACCTGATGCACCGCATTCTCGAGATCAACGCCCAGGCGGTGACGGCATACCTGAATGCCCAGATCGAAGCCGGCGCGCAGGCCGTGATGATTTTCGACACCTGGGGCGGGGCGCTTGCCGACGGCATGTACCAGGCATTCTCGCTGGCCTATATGCGCCGGGTGCTGGCCGGCCTGAAGCGCGAGCACGATGGCCAGCAGGTGCCCGCGATCGTCTTTACCAAGGGCGGCGGCCTGTGGCTCGAGGCGCTGGCTGACACCGGCGCCGACGCGATCGGGCTGGACTGGACCGTCAACCTGGCCGAAGCGCGCCGTCGCACCGGCGGGCGCGTGGCGCTGCAGGGCAATATCGACCCGACCGTGCTGTTCGCCCCTGAGGCCGCGATCCGCGAGCAGGTGCGCGGCGTGCTGGACAGCTATGCCGCCGCCGGGGGCAGTGATGGCCACGTGTTCAATCTGGGCCACGGCATCTCGCAGTTCACGCCGCCGGAGAACGTCTCGGTGCTGGTGGAGGAAGTGCATCGCCACAGCCGCAAGCTGCGCGCCGAGCAGAAGTGACGATGACAGTATGCGGCCGGTCTGGCTGCTGCTGCGGTGCCCTGCGCTGCAGCGCACCGGCGCGCCGCCGTACCCAGTGCTGCGGGAGCCGCGCCGCCGGACCCTGTCAAGTTAACTTTTTCGCCAGCATTCGCCAAAAAGGTGCTCGGACTTGACTGGCGGTACTTGACTTATGCACACCGATAGGTTTGCCGCAGTGCGGGACAGGGTTATTCCCTAACCTATCCGGGGGATGTTTGCAAGCCCTTGATTTTTAAGGATTTGGAAGAATTGCAAAGGAAGGCCCGATGCCGGTGGATCCCTTGTTTCGCGGGGCTTCCCGGCCAGCCAGTGCGACTTTTCAACAAAGTTATCCACAGGGGCGGTGGAATTAGTGGAAAACCAGTCATCTATCATCGACTTAGGGCCACATTTGAAGTTTTACTTTAAGTTGATGTTGCGCCGCACACTAGATTTCCACTCTTATTGCGCCAGGCGCCCGTTGCACAAAGGTTGCGCAAAGGCGGTGCACCAGGAAGGGCCGCATGGCGCCAGCTAGCGGCGCGCTTCCACTGGTCGGGGGCAGCACGGCGATGGGCGCCGTGATGCCGTCAGCCGCCGCGCAGCCAGTCATAAGGGTCGCGCTGGACACCCCCGCCGACGACTGCTTCGACTATCTCGCCACGCCAGAGGTCGCCCCGGGTGACCTGGTGGTGGTGCCGTTCGGCCGCCGCAGCATGGTCGGCGTGGCGGTGGCGTACGCCGACAGCTCCGATGTGCCCGCCGACCGGCTGCGCCCGGTGGCGCAGCGCCTGGACTGGCTGCCGCCGCTGCAGCCCGACTGGATCGGGTTGGCCGCCTTTGCCGCGCGCTACTACCAGCGCCGCCTGGGCGAAGTGATGCTGCCGGCCTTGCCGCCGGCCTTGCGCGAGCCCGAGGGCTGGCCAGGCCTGGCCCAGCGTGCCCGCACCGACGAATACCGCCTGCTGCCCGGGCATGCAGAGGCCTTGCTGGCTGCCGTGCCGCCACGCGCACGCAGCGTGCGCGCGCTGGTGCAGGCGCTGGCCGAGCGCGCCGCCGCGGCCGAGCCGCTGACGCTGGCCGACGCCCGCGTGCTGTGCGCGGCGGCACCTGCCCGGTTGGCCGAATGGCAGGCCGCCGGCTGGGTCGAGGCCAGCCGCACCGCGCGCCCCCTGCTGCCGACCGACCCCGCACAGCCGCCATCGGCCGCGCCGCCGCTGCACGACGAGCAGCGCGCCGCGGTGCAGGCGATTGCCGAGGCCGAGGGCTTCGCGCCGTTCCTGCTGCACGGGGTGACCGGCAGCGGCAAGACCGAGGTCTACCTGCATGCGATGCAGGCGCTGCTCGAACGCGATCCCCAGGCCCAGGTGCTGATGCTTGTGCCTGAAATCAACCTGACCCCGCAACTGCAGGCCCGCATCGCCGCACGCTTCCCGCACCTGCCGCTGGCGGTGCTGCACAGCGGCCTGGCTGACCAGGAGCGCAGCCTGCAGTGGCTGGCCGCGCACCGCGGCGAGGCCCGCATCGTGCTGGGCACGCGCATGGCGGTGATGGCCTCGCTGCCGGCGCTGGCGCTGATCGTGGTCGACGAGGAACACGACACTTCCTACAAGCAGCAGGAAGGGCTGCGCTACTCCGCGCGCGACCTGGCGGTGTGGCGCGCCAAGCAGCGCGGCATTGCCGTGGTGCTGGGTTCGGCCACGCCGTCGATGGAGACCTGGTGGCGGGCCGGGCAGGGCACTTACCGCAAGCTGGTGCTGCGCGAGCGCGCCCAGGCCGAAGCGACCCTGCCGACGGTGCGCCTGGTCGACCTGAACCACGAGCGCCAGCGCCAGCGCGCGCTGTTCGAAGGCTTGTCGGTGCCGCTGCTGGAAGCCATCGACGCGCGCCTGGCGCGCGGCGAGCAGAGCCTGCTGTTCCTGAACCGCCGCGGCTACGCGCCGGTGATTGCCTGTGACAGCTGCGGCTGGCTGTCGGGCTGCGCGCGCTGCTCGGCCTACCTGGTGCTGCACCGCCCCGAGCGGCGCCTGCGCTGCCACCACTGTGGCCTGGAGGCGCCGGTGCCGCACCACTGCCCGGACTGCGGCAACGTCGACATCGCGCCGCTGGGGCGCGGCACGCAGCGTATCGAAGAGGCATTGGCGACCCGCTTCCCGCAGGCCCGCATCGCCCGCATCGACGCAGATTCCACGCGCCGCAAGGGCAGCGCGCAGGCCATGTTCGACGAGGTCCATGCCGGTGAAGTCGACATCCTGGTGGGCACGCAGATGGTGGCCAAGGGGCACGACTTCCAGCGCGTGACCCTGGTCGGCATCGTCCATCCGGACGCGGCCATGTTCAGCCACGACTTCCGCGCCGCCGAGCACCTGTTCGCCTCGCTGATGCAGGTCGCCGGCCGGGCAGGGCGGGCCGGCCGGCCCGGCGAGGTGCTGATCCAGACGCGCTACCCGGACACCCCGGCATTGCAGGCGCTGACGCGCCACGACTATGATGGATTCGCGGCCAGCCAGTTGCGCGAGCGGCGCCAGGCCGGGTTGCCCCCGTTCTGCTACCAGGTGCTGGTAACTGCCGACCACGGCCAGCTGGAGCGCGCGCTGCGGTTCCTGGAAGTGGCGCGCCGGCATGCCGAAACCTGCGAGCTGGCGGCCGAGGTGCAACTGCACGATCCGGTGCCGATGTCGATGGTGCGCATCTTCAACCGGGAGCGTGCGCAGATGCTGGTTGAGGCCACCTCGCGGCCGGTGCTGCAACGCTTTGTGGCTGAGTGGGTGCAGACTTTCGCAGATGTGGGGACGGAGGCAAAAGGGGTGCGCTGGCAGCTTGAGATCGATCCGTTGCGGATCTGAGCCAGCTGGCGTGGCAGTGAAAGGTGCAACCCTGACATTAGGGTTTTCGATAGGGTTGCACTTGGTTGCACCTTGGTGATTTTCGGGAGTAAGATCGCGCCAGCTCACAGGCTGCGGCCGGTCGCGCGCCCGTGCCTGCCGGCATGGACGAGGTAGCACCGGCGGCGGCTCCAGTCTTTCGGAGAAATGCCCGCATGGCCACCACCACTCTCGGCGTCAAGCTCGACGACGCCTCGCGCGACCGCCTCAAGCGCGTTGCCCAATCCATCGACCGCACGCCGCACTGGCTGATCAAGCAGGCTATCTTCACCTACCTCGAGCAGATCGAGCGCGGCCACCTGCCGCACGAGACCGGCGCCGCCGGTAGCGCCGATGCGGATGGCGCCGACGGAGCCGAGCTGGTCCATGGCGATGCGCCGCAGCCATTCCTGGAGTTCGCCCAAAGCATCCAGCCGCAATCGGTGCTGCGTGCTGCCATTACCTCTGCCTATCGCCGCCCGGAAGCCGATTGCGTACCGGTGCTGCTGGAGCAGGCGCGCCTGCCGCAGCAGCAAGGCGAGGCCGCCATCAAGATGGCCAAGACCCTGGCCACGCGGCTGCGCGAGCAGAAGGTCGGCAGCGGCCGCGAGGGCCTGGTGCAGGGCCTGATCCAGGAATTCTCGCTGTCGTCGCAGGAAGGCGTGGCGCTGATGTGCCTGGCCGAGGCCCTGCTGCGCATCCCCGACAAGGCCACCCGCGACGCGCTGATCCGCGACAAGATCAGCGGCGCCAACTGGCAGTCGCACCTGGGCCAGAGCCCGTCGCTGTTCGTCAACGCCGCCACCTGGGGCCTGCTGCTGACCGGCAAGCTGGTCGCCACCCATACTGAATCGGGCCTGACCAAGGCGCTCACGCGCATCATCGGCAAGGGCGGTGAGCCGCTGATCCGCAAAGGCGTGGACATGGCGATGCGCCTGATGGGCGAGCAGTTCGTCACCGGCGAGACCATTTCCGAGGCGCTGGCCAACGCGCGCAAGTACGAGGCCGAAGGCTTCCGCTACTCCTACGACATGCTGGGCGAGGCCGCCATGACCGAGGCCGACGCGCAGCGCTACCTGGCCTCGTACGAGCAGGCCATCCATGCCATCGGCCAGGCCTCGCGCGGGCGCGGCATCTATGAGGGCCCGGGCATCTCGATCAAGCTGTCGGCGCTGCACCCGCGCTACAGCCGCGCGCAGCATGAGCGCGTGGTGGGCGAGCTGTACGAGCGCCTGAAGTCGCTGACGCTGCTGGCACGCCAGTACGACATCGGCATCAATATCGACGCCGAGGAAGCCGACCGCCTGGAGATCTCGCTGGACCTGCTGGAGCGTCTGTGCTTCGAGCCCGAGCTGGCCGGCTGGAACGGCATCGGCTTCGTGGTGCAGGGCTACCAGAAGCGCTGCCCGTTCGTGATCGACTACCTGATCGACCTGGCCCGCCGCAGCCGCCACCGCCTGATGATCCGCCTGGTCAAGGGCGCCTACTGGGACAGCGAGATCAAGCGCGCCCAGGTCGACGGGCTGGAGGGCTACCCGGTCTACACGCGCAAGGTCTACACCGACGTGTCGTACATCGCCTGCGCGCGCAAGCTGCTGTCGGTGCCGGACGCGATCTACCCGCAGTTCGCCACGCACAATGCGCATACGCTGTCGGCCATCTACCAGATCGCCGGCCACAGCTACTATCCCGGCCAGTATGAGTTCCAGTGCCTGCACGGCATGGGCGAGCCGCTGTACGACCAGGTGGTTGGCGCCACCGCGGACGGCAAGTTCAACCGCCCGTGCCGCATCTACGCGCCGGTCGGCACGCATGAAACGCTGCTGGCCTACCTGGTGCGCCGCCTGCTGGAGAACGGCGCCAATACCTCATTCGTGAACCGCATCGCCGACGACACCATCTCGCTGGACGAGCTGGTGGCCGACCCGGTCGCCGTGGTCGAGGCCATGCACCGCGAAGAAGGCGTGCTGGGCCTGCCGCACCCGCGCATCCCGTCGCCGCGCACGCTGTACGGCAAGAGCCGCCCCAATTCGGCCGGCATCGATCTCGCGAACGAGCATCGCCTGGCGTCGCTGTCGTCGGCGCTGCTGGCAGGCACCAGCGAGCGCTTCGTGGCCGAGCCGCTGCTCGGCGCCGAGGTACCGCGCGCAGCCGACGCCATCACCACGCCGGTGCTGAACCCGGCCGACCACCGCGATGTGGTGGGCCATGTCACCGAGGCCGGCCAGGCCGAGGTCGACGCCGCGCTGCAGGCCGCCATCAACGCTGCGCCGATCTGGCAGGCGACGCCGCCGGACGTGCGCGCGGCCGCGCTGGAGCGCGCCGCCGACCTGATGGAAGCCCAGATGCAGTCGCTGATGGGCATCATCATGCGCGAGGCCGGCAAGACTTTCTCCAACGCCATCGCCGAAGTGCGCGAAGCCGTGGACTTCCTGCGCTACTACGCCGCCGAGGTGCGCCGCAGCTTCGACAACGAGACCCACCGCCCGCTGGGCCCGGTGGTCTGCATCAGCCCGTGGAACTTCCCGCTGGCGATCTTCACCGGCCAGGTGGCCGCGGCGCTGGCCGCCGGCAACCCGGTGCTGGCCAAGCCCGCCGAGCAGACCCCGCTGATCGCCGCCGCCGCCGTGCGCCTGCTGCGCGAAGCCGGCGTTCCGGCCGGCGCGGTGCAGCTGCTGCCGGGCCGCGGCGAGACCGTGGGCGCCGCGCTGGTCGGCGATGCCCGCGTCAAGGGTGTGATGTTCACCGGCTCGACCGAAGTCGCGCGCATCCTGCAGCGCAACGTCGCCGGCCGCCTCGACGCCGCCGGCCGCCCGATCCCGCTGATCGCGGAGACCGGCGGACAGAACGCGATGATCGTCGACTCGTCGGCGCTGGCTGAACAGGTGGTGGGCGATGTCCTCAGCTCCGCTTTCGATTCGGCCGGCCAGCGCTGCTCGGCGCTGCGCGTGCTGTGCCTGCAGGAAGACGTCGCCGACCGCGTGCTGGAAATGCTCAAGGGCGCCATGCAGGAACTGAACATGGCCAACCCGGACCGGCTCTCGACCGACGTCGGCCCGGTGATCGACGACGAAGCGCGCGGCAATATCGTGCGCCATGTCGATGCCATGCGCGCCAAGGGCCGCCGTGTCCACCAGGCCGACCCCAACGCCGCGCAGGGCGCCAGCTGCCGCAACGGCACCTTCGTGCCGCCGACGCTGATCGAACTGGACAGCATCGAGGAACTCAAGCGCGAGGTGTTCGGCCCGGTGCTGCACGTGGTGCGCTTCCCGCGCGCGGCGCTGGACACCATGGTCAGCCAGATCAACGCCACCGGCTATGGCCTGACGCTGGGCATCCATACCCGCATCGACGAGACCATCTCGCACATCGTCAGCCGTGCCCATGTGGGCAACCTGTATGTCAACCGCAATATCGTTGGCGCCGTGGTGGGCGTGCAGCCCTTTGGCGGCGAAGGCCTGTCGGGCACCGGCCCGAAGGCGGGCGGCCCGCTGTACCTGCACCGCCTGCTGTCGGTCTGCCCGCAGGATGCGGTGGTACGCAGCGTGCGCGCATCGGAAGCAGGCGGCGGCGCCGAGGCGGCCACGCTGCGCGACGAGGCCGCAGCGGCCTTCCAGGCCTGGGCCAGTGCCGAGCTGCCGGCGGCAGCCGCCGCCTGCGAGCGCCTGGCCGAGGCCTCGCCCTCGGGCCTGACCGTGACGCTGCCCGGCCCCACCGGCGAGCGCAACACTTACACCCTGCTGCCGCGCGAGCACGTGCTGTGCCTGGCCACGCAGGAGGCCGACCTGGCGCTGCAGCTGGGCGCCGTGCTGACCGTCGGCGCAGACGCCGTATGGCCGGAAAACCCTGTCAGCCGGGGGCTGTTTGCGCGCCTGCCTAAGGGCGTACAATCGCGCGTCCGCATGGTGGCCGACTGGACCGCGGCGGACATCGCTATCGATGCGGTGCTGCACCACGGAGATTCCGACCAGCTGCGCACGGTGTGCGAGCAGGTGGCGGTGCGCCCCGGTCCGATCATCGGCGTGCAGGGCCTGGCGCAAGGTGAACCGAATATCGCGCTCGACCGTCTGTTGATCGAGCGCTCGCTTTCGGTCAACACCGCAGCCGCGGGCGGCAATGCCAGTTTGATGACGATCGGCTGAGGCAACCCTCGGACCTCGTCATGTCGAAGCACGCAGCGGTGGCGGCGATCCCGCCCCGTTGCGTATTGAAGCAAGGTGCGGCACTGCCAGGCTGCACCGCTATAACTGCCGGCAACGGCACCACATCGGCACCATTTGGGACCCAAGGAGATCTGATGAGCTCGACATTCCACAAGACGGCAATGACCGTTGCCCTGACCCTGGCTGGCCTGACCGCCGCCTCCGCCGCGTTCGCGCAGGCCCAGGAAATCAAGCTGGGCTTTGCCGGCCCGATGACCGGCGGCCAGGCGCAGTACGGCAAGGACATGCAGAACGGCATCGTCCTCGCGATCGAGGACATGAACGCCACCAAGCCCAAGATCGGCGGCAAGGAAGTCAAGTTCGTGCTGGTCTCCGAAGACGACCAGGCCGATCCGAAGACTGGCTCGGTGGTGGCACAGAAGCTGGTGGATAACGGCATCCAGGGCATGCTTGGCCACTTCAACTCGGGCACCACCATCCCGGCGTCGATGGTCTACAACCGCGCCGGCATTCCGCAGATCGCCATGGCGACCGCGCCGGAATACACCAAGCAAGGCTTCAAGACCACCTTCCGCATGATGACCTCCGACACCCAGCAGGGTTCGGTGATCGGCGCCTTCGTGGTGAAGAAGCTGGGCGCGAAGAACATCGCCATCGTCGATGACCGCACCGCCTACGGCCAGGGCCTGGCCGACGAGTTCGAGAAGGCCGCCAAGGCTGCCGGCGGCAAGATCGTGCGCCGCGAGTTCACCAACGACAAGGCGGTGGACTTCAAGGCCGTGCTGACCAACATCAAGCGCAGCAACCCGGACATCATCTTCTACGGCGGCGCCGAGACCCAGTCCGCGCCGATGGCCAAGCAGGTCAAGGAACTTGGCATGAAGGCCCCGCTGGTGTCGGGCGAAATGTCCAAGACCGACAACTTCCTGAAGCTCGCCGGCCCGGCCGCCGAAGGCACCGTGGTGTCGCTGGCCGGCCTGCCGCTGGACCAGATGCCTGGCGGCTCCACGTATGAGAAGAAGTACGAGAAGCGCTTTGGCTCGAAGGTGCAGACCTACTCGCCGTACGCCTACGATGGCGCCACCGCGATGATGTCGGCCATGGTCAAGGCCGGCTCGACCGACCCGGCGCGCTACCTGCCGGTGCTGGCTGCTACCAATATGCAGGGCGTGACCACCAAGACGCTGGCGTATGACGCGCGCGGCGACCTGAAGGATGGTGGTATCACTGTCTATAAGGTGGTTGGCGGCAAGTGGACGGTGCTGGAGACGGTTGGCGGGAAGTAAGCTGCTGGCTGGTTTTGGCTATGGGAGAACGCTGCCTTTGGGTGGCGTTTTTTCTTTTGGGCGCTTGGCGGCAAGCCTCCCAGACAATTCCGTATCTCCCCCATTGGCGCATAATCCCGCACTCGCACATTTTTTCAATCCATAGGAGCAGTACGTGTCCGAGCAGGAAGCCAGCTACGACCACGCCATCGGGCTAGCCAACCAGGGGCGCTTCACCGAAGCCCTGCAGATTGCCGACCAGCTGTCGCAGGCCCGCCCCGAGGTGGTTGATTTCGTCACGCTGCGGGCGCGGCTGCACTTTGACAACGGTGACGCCAACGCCGCGCTGGCGGTGCTGGACGAGGCGCTGGCGCGGCTTGACACGCTGCCGCTGCAGCCGCCGCACCGCCGGGCCTCGCGCGGGGTGATCGCGCACCGCTACGGCGCCATGCTGATGAGCCTGGGCCGCGATGCCGAGGCGCGCCCGTGGCTGCATGAGGCCGCGCAGCGCAGCGGCCTGCTGACGGGCGAATGGGCCGCGCATTTCCACGCCGGCCTGGCCGCCCTGCGCATGGGCGACATGGCCGCCGCGGCACGCTACTGGCATGACCTGATGGTCCGCAATCCCGACCTGGGCGCAGATGACATCGCACCGCTGGTGACGGACTACATCGCCCGGGCCGAGGCCGCTGGCGTGCCGGTGGAGCCCCTGATGCGCGTCTGCCTGGGCCGCGTGGCCCTGGACAACCCGCATCTGCTGGAGCTCGATCCCGCAGCCGGTGACGCCGTGGCCGCCGACCAGGCCGCCCGTGTGCTGGCCGAGCACCCTGACCACCCCGAGGCGCGCCGCCTGCGTGCACCGCTGCGCCACGGCGTGGGCGACGTCCAGGGGGCACTGGACGACCTGGCGGTCTACCTGCGCCAGGTGCCCGACCCGCAGAGCCAGGTACGCGAACTGGCCTGGCGCCACCAGCTGGCGCAGCGCGCCGACAGCACCCAGCCGGCCGATCGCGAGCCGTGGCTGCGCTTTACGCTGACCGACCAGTCCGACGACGGTGCCGGCTACTACCGCGCCGCCATGGCGCTGGGCGAGTTCATCGACGAGGTGCCGGCCGCCGAGGCCGCGCTGCGGCCGGTGCTGGTGCAGGCCGGCCGTGCCGGCGTGGCGCGCTTCGACCAGTATTTCGCCACCGGCCAGGGCGATGCCGCGGCGCACGGCGGCAATGCCGACCCGCATGTCTATTCGCTGCTGTGCCGGCTGCTGTCGCGCAGCCTGCCGGCCGACGCCGCGCACGTGGACGCGCGCATCGCGCTGCACCAGCAGGGCATGGCCGCCAGCGAGTTCATCGATCACTGGATCGACCTGCTCGACTGCCACGCCGACGCCGGCCAGCACCAGAAAGTGGCCGAGCTGGCCGGCGAGGTGCTCAACCGCTACCCGCTGGAGCGCAACCCGGCCGACGTGACCTGGGCCTTCAGCCGCATGATCGCGGCCTGGAAGGCCATGGGCGGCGCCGAGCCGACCGAGGCCGCCCGTGCCGCGATGATGCATATGGATGCCCGGCTGGACGCGCTGCCGGTGGAAGCCCGCAGCGAGGCCGCGCACCCGATGGCGCATGCGCGCGCGCACTTTGCCGCGCTGCTGCAGGCGCAGGTGGCCGGCATGGACGAGCACGACCGCACCGATGCCCTGGCCGAGATCGAGGCCCAGCAGCGCCGCGCGCTGCTGGTCGAGGACGCCTGGCTGTACAACCGCTTCGGCCAGGTCTGGCGCGACGCGGGCGAGCCCGAGCGCGCGCTGCCGCTGTTCGAACAGGCCGTGGCGCTGACCGAGGGCGATCCGCTGGACCAGGCCGGCCCGCGCGTGCAGCGCGGGCTGGTCCACCACGCAGCGCGGCGCCACGATGCCGCGCTGGCCGACTTTGTCGCCGCCTTCGCCGTGCGTGACGACTGGGATGCAGAGGTGTACCTGCGCGCGGTGCAGTCGGCGCTTGGCTTGGACCAGCGTGAAACCGCGCTGGGGTATTTCGAAAAGGCCCGTGCCCGCGGGGCCGCGCAGGGCTCGACGCGCACTTTGTGCGCACAGGTGGAGGCCGCGCTCAAGGCAACCCGGCCGATGTGGAAAGTCTGGGGCGTCTGAAACGTCGCTCCGGTCCGGCGAACGGTCTGAACATGTAAGGGATGTAAAAAACGCCATCTGGAGATGGCGTTTTTTACGTGCAGATGACAGAAGTTGTGCGCGTGTTTTGTGCGGTGTCGGACAATCACTGACATGGATTGTGAAGTGCTTACATTACCATGTCGCCATGAATGGACTGAGCCAACTTTTTCCAAGCCTCCCGCTCGCGCCCGGCGGCCTGTTCTGGGTCGGGCTGGCGCTGGTCGGCGCCGGCCTGGCCGGTGAACTGAGCCGGCGCTGGCTGCGCTGCCCGCGCATCGTCGGGTATGCCGCGGCGGGGCTTTGCGCCGGCATGCTGGGGCGGGGCATCGTCGACGAGAACATGATCAACCAGACCCGTATCCTGATCGATATGGCGCTGGCACTGGCCTTGTTCGAACTCGGGCATCGCCTCTCGCTGACCTGGCTGCGCGCCAACCGCTGGCTGTTGCTGACCAGCGCCTTTGAAAGCCTGCTGACCTGGGGGCTGGTGGCGGCGGTGCTGCAGTGGATCGGCGCCTCGCCCGGCGTGGCCATCCTGGCAGGCGGCATCGCGGTCAGCACCTCGCCCACCATCGTGCTGCAGCTCAAGAACGAACTGCGCGCCGAAGGGCAGGTCACCGAGCGGCTGATGGCGATGGCCGCGCTCAACAGCATCTACGCCGCCGCGATCGTGCAGGTCGCCACCGGCTGGCTGCATTCGGAATACGGCAACCTTGGCGCCGCGCTGCTGCATCCGCTGTACCTGCTGGTGGGCTCGTGCCTGCTGGCGTGGGTGGTGGGCAAGCTCGGTCATGCCATCTATGACCGCATGTCGGCCGACGACCACTACAGCTTCCTGGTGCTGGTGGGCCTGGTGCTGTTCACGCTGGCGCTGACCCGGGTACTAAAATTGTCGATGCCGCTGACGCTGATGCTGGCCGGTGTCGTGTTCAAGCACCAGGACAACCAGCCGCATGTGTGGCCGCCGCATTTCGGCAGCGCCGGCAGCCTGCTGATCATCGTGATGGTGGTCTCGCTGGGCCTGCCGCTGACGGCACAGGACTGGGCCGTGGGCGGCGTCTACGCCATCGCGCTGGTGGTGCTGCGCCATGTGGCCAAGCTGGCGGGCGTGGTGTCGCTGGGCTCGTTCTCGGGCCTGAGCCTGCGCCAGTGCATGGCGCTGGGGCTGGCGCTGGCGCCGATGTCGGGCCTGGCCTACCTGCTGATGCATGACGTGGCGCGGCTCTACCCCGGTACCGGCCAGCCGCTGGCGGCCATCATCCTGTGCGCGCTGGCCATCGAACAACTTTTCGGTCCGGTGATCGCGGCCTGGGCGCTGCGCTACGCAGGCGAAGTCCGCGTCGACATCCGGGCCAATGGAGGAGGGCGCTGATGTCGCTCGAAACGTTCAAGCACTCAGAGGCGCTGACCTTCGGCGTGGAGCTGGAGCTGCAGCTGGTCAACCGGCATGACTATGACCTGGCCCCGTTCGCGCCCGACCTGCTGCGCGCGCTCAAGGGCGCCGAGCATGCCGGCGACATCAAGCCGGAGATCAGCCCGTCGATGATCGAGATCAGCACCGGGATCTGCCACAGCTACCAGCAGGCGCTGGAAGAGCTGACCGTGATGCGCGACCTGATGGTGGCGGCCTCGCGCTCGCTGAACCTGGGCATTGCCGGCGGCGGCACCCACCCGTTCCAGCAGTGGGCCGACCGCACCATCTCGGATTCGCCGCGCTACCAGTACATCTCAGAGCTGTACGGCTACCTGGCCAAGCAGTTCACCGTGTTCGGCCAGCACGTGCATATCGGCTGCCCCAGCGCCGACGAATCGCTGTTCCTGCTGCATGCCATCGGCCGCTATGTGCCGCACTTTGTGGCGCTGGCGGCATCCTCGCCCTATGTGCAGGGCGTGGATACCGGCTTTGCCTCGGCGCGGCTGAATTCGGTCGCGGCCTTCCCGATGAGCGGGCGGGCGCCGTTCCTGCTGACGTGGGACGCCTTCACCGCGTATTTCGAGAAGATGCGCAATACCGGCGTGATCGAGAGCATGAAGGACTTCTACTGGGATATCCGGCCCAAGCCGGAGTTCGGCACCATCGAGGTCCGCGTGATGGACACGCCGCTGACGGTGCAGCGCGCCTGCGATATCGCCGCCTATATCCAGATGCTGGCGCGCTACCTGCTGCTGTCGCGCCCCTTCATGCCGCAGGAAGACGATTACCTGGTGTACACCTTCAACCGCTTCCAGGCCTGCCGTTTCGGGCTGGAGGGGGAGTACGTGCATCCCAACGAACTGACGCGCATGCCGATCGCCGACCACATCCTGTCGATCTGCGACGCGCTGGTGCCGCACGCCGAGGCACTCGGCTCGCTGGAGGCGCTGGCCAATATCCGCGCGCTGGCCGAGCGCCGCGACGGCGACGCCGAGTGGCTGCGCCAGGTCGATGCCGATGCGCGCAGCCAGCGTGAAACGGTGCGCAAGGCGTGTGACCGGTGGGCTGCCTGAGCCTGCGCCAGGCTGCCCCTTGTCTTATTTGACGCTGTAGCCGCGCCCCTGCATGCAGGCGCCCCAGGCCTGGTAGTACGAGCCCATCGCCTGGCTGGTATTGGCCGCCGCCTGCTGGTTGGCCGCGTTCGCCTGGCGGCGCGACTGCCGGTGCGCCACGCCGCCCCCCACCGTACCCGCTGCAGCGCCGACCGCCGCACCCTTGCCGGCATCGCCTGCCATCGCGCCCACCACGGCACCGGCCGCGGCGCCGCCCGCGGCACCCCGCACGCGCTGGCCGCTCTGCGCCTGGGCCGGCGGCGGGGCGTTGGCGGCCTGTGCCGGATCCACGCCGGTCTGCTGCTTGGCCCAGCTGTAGCACGCGCCGTCGTCGCTGGCCTGCTGTTGCTGGCTCTGGCCCTTGGCCGGATAGGCCATGGGCTTGTTCTGCGCCATGGCCTGGGCAGGGATCAGCGCCGGGGTCAGCGCGATCGCCGCGGCCAGTACGCCGAGGCCACGGTACAGCTTGCGATGCTGGCATTGCTTCATGATGATGTTCCCCCACGGATGTCGGCTACGCAACGCTGGACGCACCGACCGGTGCGCAAGTGGCGAGCCGTTCTGTGAAGGCCAGTATTTGCGGCACGCAGGGGTAAGTCAAATCAGCGTTTTGACGGCCCGATGTTATTTGTTTGTAGTGGGTGGCGGGGACAGCAGGAACGCGACCGCTTCCTGCCACCAGGCCGTATCGACATGCCCGGCCCAGTCGTTATGCCCGGCGCCGCCGATCACCGCGAGCCGCCGCGGTTCGCCCAGCGACGCATAGAGCGCCCGGCCGAAGCGTGCCGGCACGATGGTGTCGCGTTCGGCGACCGCGACCATCACCGGGCGGCCGAAGCCTTCCAGGTTGGCCGCACTTTCGTAGCGGTCGCGCAGCACCCAGCCGGCCGGCAGCCAGGGATAGTGATGCGAGGCAATATGCGCAAGCTTGTCCCACGGCGTGATCAGCAGCACGCCGGCGACGCTCTCGCGCTGGCGCGCCGCGGCCGCTGCGGCCACGCCCGCTCCCAGCGACTCGCCGACCAGCAGCAGCGGGCCGCCGAACTGGCGCCGGGCCAGCGCAATCGATTGTTCCGCGTCTGCCACGAAGCTGCGCTCGCCGAGTGCGCCGGTGCGCGGGCCGTAGGCCGGGTACTCGGCCAGGATCACGCGAATGCCCAGCTTCGTCAGCGCGCTGGCGTAGTAGCCGCGATGCCCGGCGTGCCCGGCATTGCCGTGAAAGACCATGGCGGTGGCGCGCGCCGGTCCGGCCGGTTCGGCGACAAGGCCGCGAAAGTCCTGCGGCCCCGGCCAGGCGCGCAACCCGGGCGAGACCATGTCGTCGACCGAGGCCTTGTCGGGGAAGTAGAGGAAGTGATCCTGCATCATGCTGATTCCGGCAAGCAGGACCAGTCCCGCACCGAGCCAGCGCAGCACCCTGCGGCGAACCGATTCAGTCCGCGGCGGCACCAGCTGCGCTGGCGCCGGTGCCGGGACGATGGCAGGCATGGCAACGCGCTCAGGCGCCGGCGAACACCGGTTCGCAGCGCACCTCGGTCCTGACCGAGTTGGCGATAAAGCAGGCGCCATGCGCGGCGTGGTGCAGGGCATCGAGTTCTTCGCGCGTGGGCTCGCGCTCGCCGCCAAACGTCACCTGAGGGCGTAGCGTCACCACGGTCATCGCCATCTGCCCGTCCGCGTTCCTTGCCATCACACCAGTGGCCGCATCCAGGTAGCGGTCGACGACAAAGCGTTGCTTCGCCGCCAGCGACAGGAACCACAGCATGTGGCAGCTGGACAGCGAGGCGATGAACATCTCCTCGGGATCGACCGCGCTCGCATCCGACATCGGCAGCGGCACCACATGGGGCGACGACGATCCCGGAATTTCTGCGCCGCCGTCAAAGCGCAGCAGATGCCTGCGGCTGTAGCGGTTGCCGGCGAAATCCTGCCCGTCGCGTTGCCACAGGACTTCAGCGGTGTATGTGGACATGCAAAGACTCCTAACGTTAGGAAAACCTCAGGCGCCGTGCGGCACGCTTTCACCGTCGCGCAGGCCCAGGCGCTGGTTGGCCGGCACGGCGACATCGATCAGCTTCGGGCGCGGCAGGTTCAGGTTGCGCATCATCTCGATGAACTCTTCGCGCGTGCGGCCGGCGACGCGGCTGTTGTGGGCGCGCTCCTGGCCGATGGTGGACGAGGTGCGGCCCTTGTAGTCGTGGGCCGGATAGACCTGCGTGTCGTCGGGCAGCGCAAACAGCTTCCTGGTCAGGCTGTCGTAGAGCGTGCCGGCGTCGCCCGACTGGAAGTCGGTGCGGCCGCAGCCGTCGATCAGCAGGGCATCGCCGGTGAAGACGCGGCGCACGATGCCGTCGGGCGTGGGTTCTTCCCACAGGTAGCTCATGCTGCCGGCGGTGTGCCCGGGCGTATGGATGGCGCGCAGCACCTGCTTGCCGAAGGCGACAGTGTCGCCGTCGATCAGCTGCTTCTGCGCGGGCTTGATATCGCAGCCGGACGGCGCCGCAGTGTGCGCGCCGGTCTGCAGCGCAAGGTGGCCGGCCGAGGTGATGTGGTCGGCATGGGCATGGGTCTCGATGACCCACGCCAGCCGCGCGCCGGTTGACTTCAGCAGCGCCAGGTCGCGTTCCAGCTGGTGGTCGACCGGGTCGATCAGCAGCGCGTCCCCGGTGGCGGCGTCGATCAGCAGGTAGGTGAAGGTGGACGAGGTTTCGTCGAACAGCTGGTGGAAGGTCTGCATGGCTGCCCTCTTGTTTTTCGTTCGGGGAACGCCGCCATGATACGCCGCGCTGCGCGCGGACATTAGCATTCCACGATATTCACCGCCAGCCCGCCGCGCGCCGTCTCCTTGTACTTGGTCTTCATGTCGGCACCGGTCTCGCGCATGGTCTTGATCACCGAATCGAGCGATACGTAGTGCGTGCCGTCGCCGCGCAAGGCCATGCGCGCCGCGTTGACCGCCTTGACCGAGGCCATTGCGTTGCGCTCGATACACGGGATCTGCACCAGTCCGCCAACCGGGTCGCAGGTCAGCCCGAGGTTGTGCTCCATGCCGATCTCGGCCGCGTTCTCGACCTGCGCCGGGCTGCCGCCCTGCACCGCCGCGAGCGCGCCGGCGGCCATCGAGCAGGCCACGCCGACTTCGCCCTGGCAACCGACCTCGGCGCCGGAAATCGACGCATTGAGCTTGTACAGCAGCCCGATCGCGCCCGCGGTCAGCAGGAAGTCGACCACGCCTTGCTTGCTGGCACCCGGCACGAAGCGGTCGTAGTAGTGCAGCACCGCCGGGATAATGCCCGCGGCGCCGTTGGTCGGCGCGGTGACCACGCGCCCGCCGGCGGCATTCTCTTCATTGACGGCAATGGCGTACAGGTTGACCCAGTCCATCACCGAGAGCGGGTCCGACAGCGTGCGCTCGGCGCGCTCGGTCAGGCTGCGGAACAGTTCCGGCGCACGGCGCTTGACCCTGAACGGCCCCGGCAGCTCGCCGTCGGTGCGGCAGCCGCGCGCCACGCACGCCTGCATCACATCCCAGATATGCAGCAGGCCGCTGGTGACTTCCGCCTCGCTGCGCCAGGTCAGCTCGTTTTCCATCATCAGCCGCGCAATGCTCTTGCCGCTGGCGGTGGCCATCTCCAGCATGTCCTTGCCGCTGCGGAACGGGTGCGGAAGTTGCTGCGCGGCATTGAGCACCTGCGTATTGGGTGCGCCCGCGGTCACGACGAAGCCGCCGCCGACCGACAGGTAGCGCGCCTCGCGCAGCGATGCGCCGCTGGCGTCGAAGGCATGGAACTTCATGCCGTTGGGATGCTCGGCCATCGCTTCGCGCCGGTAGAAGGCGATGTGCTCCTTCTCGACAAAGGGCACGACATGCTGGCCCAGCAGCGACAGCTCGCGGCCCGCGCGCAGCGCGGCCAGGCGCGTGTCGATCGAATCGGGATCGATGGTGTCGGGGGCTTCCCCCATCAGGCCGAGGATCACGCCCTTGTCGGTGCCGTGGCCCTTGCCGGTGGCGCCCAGCGAGCCATAGAGCTCGGCACGCACGCTCGCCACCTGCGGCAGCAGGCCGTCGCGCTCAAGCCCCTGCGCGAACATCAGCGCAGCGCGCATCGGGCCTACGGTATGCGAGCTCGACGGGCCGATGCCCACCTTGAACAGATCAAAGACGCTGACTGCCACGGAATGTCTCCAGCAATGGGATGGCCCTGAAGAGGCTCTTCTTGGTCGGTTGGCATGGCTGCGGCGGGCACCGCGACACCGCGATGCCCGTCATCTCGAGCATAGTTCGTTGGCGAGCCGCCGCGGCTGCGGCGGCGCTACGCCTCAGTCCACCACGTAGTCGCTGACCGGCACGCAGGCGCAGAACAGGTTGCGGTCACCATACACGTTGTCGGCACGGCCGACCGGCGGCCAGTACTTCTGCGTGCGCAGCGATGCCACCGGGTACGCGGCTTCCTCGCGCGTGTACTTGTGGGTCCACTCGTCGGCGGTCACCACCGCGGCCGTGTGCGGCGCGTGCTTGAGCGGGTTGTCGTCGCGGTCGAAGGTGCCGTCGGCGACGCGGCCGATTTCCTGGCGGATCGCGATCATCGCGTCGATAAAGCGGTCCAGCTCGTGCAGCGCCTCGCTCTCGGTCGGCTCGATCATCAGCGTGCCCGGCACCGGGAAGCTCATGGTCGGGGCGTGGAAGCCGTAGTCCATCAGGCGCTTGGCCACGTCTTCATTGCTGATGCCGGTGTCCTTCTGCAGCGGGCGCAGGTCCAGGATGCACTCGTGCGCAACCAGGTCGTGCTGGCCGGTGTACAGCACCGGGTAGTACGGCGCCAGGCGCTTGGCGACATAGTTGGCGGCCAGGATCGCATTCTCGGTGGCGGCGGTCAGGCCGGCCGAACCCATCATCGCGATATACATCCACGAGATCGGCAGGATGCTGGCCGAGCCGAACGGCGCCGCCGAAACGCCGCCGATGCCGCGGTCGTCGCGGCGATAGCCGACGCTGTCCTGGTTGGGCAGGAAGTCAGCCAGGTGCGCGCCGACCGCGACCGGGCCCACGCCCGGGCCGCCGCCGCCGTGCGGGATGCAGAAGGTCTTGTGCAGGTTCAGGTGCGACACGTCGCCGCCGAACTGGCCCGGCGCGGCGGTGCCGACCATCGCGTTCATGTTGGCGCCGTCCACGTACACCTGGCCGCCGTGCTGGTGCACGATCTCGCAGATCTGCTGCACGCCCTGCTCGAACACGCCGTGCGTGGACGGGTAGGTGATCATGATCGCCGCCAGGTTCTTGCTGTGCTGCTCGGCCTTCTTCGCCAGGTCTTGCAGGTCGACGTTGCCGTCCTCGTCGCAGGCCACCACCACCACCTTCATGCCGGCCATCTGCGCCGAAGCCGGGTTGGTGCCGTGTGCGGACGACGGGATCAGGCAGATGTCGCGATGGCTTTCGCCGCGGCTGGCGTGGTAGGCATGGATGATCAGCAGGCCCGCGTACTCGCCCTGCGAGCCGGCGTTGGGCTGCAGGCTGACCGCGGCGTAGCCGGTGGCGGCGCACAGCATGGCCTCGAGCTGGTCGATCATCTCGCGGTAGCCCACGGTCTGGTCCAGCGGCGCGAACGGGTGGATCTGGCTGAATTCGGGCCAGGTCACCGGGATCATCTCGCTGGTGGCGTTCAGCTTCATCGTGCACGAGCCCAGCGGGATCATGGTGCGGTCCAGCGCCAGGTCCTTGTCGGCCAGCATGCGCAGGTAGCGCAGCATCTCGTGTTCGGCGTGGTGCGTGTTGAACACCGGGTGGGTCAGGTATTCGCTGGTGCGTGCCAGTTCCGCCGGGAACGCGTCCTGCACGACAGCTTCGAGCTTGTCGAAGTCCACTTCCGCGGGCAGCGGCTTGCCTTGCGTGAAGACTTCCCACAGCGCGACCACGTCGGCACGGGTGGCAGTCTCGTCCAGCGAGATGCCGACGCGCGTGGCGCTGATATGGCGCAGGTTGATGCCGCGCGCGGTGGCCGCGGCATGGATGGCATCGGTGTTGAAGCCGGTTTCCAGCGTCAGCGTATCGAAGAAGCTGGCGTTGGTGCGCGCGAAGCCGAGCTTTTCCAGGCCGGCGGCCAGCGTCGCGGTCAGGCGATGCACGCGCTGCGCGATGCGCTTCAGGCCCTGCGGGCCATGGTAGACCGCATACATCGACGCCATCACGGCCAGCAGCACCTGCGCGGTACAGATATTCGAGGTGGCCTTCTCGCGGC
This sequence comes from Cupriavidus sp. FW306-1B-F12B, assembly GCF_058781795.1. Lineage (NCBI taxonomy): Bacteria > Pseudomonadati > Pseudomonadota > Betaproteobacteria > Burkholderiales > Burkholderiaceae > Cupriavidus > Cupriavidus sp. FW306-1B-F12B. The sequence continues at coordinate 72,105 of NZ_JBYSXC010000007.1, read as the reverse complement.
GGATATGCTGCTCGCGCGTCTGCAGGGCCAGGCGGTAGGCCTTGTTGCCCTGCGCATCGATGGTCACGCCCACCAGCCGGCCCGGCATCGAGCGCTTGAACGCGTCCTTCACCGCCATATAGCCGGCGTGCGGGCCGCCGAAGCCCAGCGGCACGCCGAAGCGCTGCGAGTTGCCCACGGCCACATCGGCGCCCCATTCGCCCGGCGCGGCGATCAGCGTCAGCGCCAGCAGGTCGGCGGCAGCCACCACCAGGCCGCCGGCGGCGTGCACGGCGTCGGCGATGGCGCGGTAGTCGTTGACGTCGCCGTTCACGCCCGGGTACTGCAGCAGCACGCCGAAGGCGTTGGCCGCGGCGGCATCGGCGGCGGGGCCGACCTTGACCTCGATGCCCATCGGCAGCGCGCGCGTGCGTACCACTTCCAGCGTCTGCGGCAGCACGTCGTCGGCCACGTAGAAGGTGTTCGAATCGTGCTTGTTCACGCGCTGCAGCAGCGTCATGGCTTCGGCCGCGGCAGTGCCTTCATCCAGCATCGACGCATTGGCGATATCCAGCCCGGTCAGGTCGGTGACCATCTGCTGGAAGTTCAGCATCGCCTCCAGGCGGCCCTGCGAGATCTCCGGCTGGTAGGGCGTGTAGGCGGTGTACCAGGCCGGGTTCTCGAAGATATTGCGCAGGATGACGCCGGGCGTGACGGTGTTGTAGTAGCCCTGGCCGATAAAGCTCTTCAGCACCCTGTTCTTGCCAGCCAGCCCGCGCAGCCTTGACAGCGCGGCTTCCTCGCTCAGCGGCTCGGTGAACTCGCCCATCGGCATGCCGTCGCGGCGGCGGATGGCGGCGGGGATGACGGCGTCGATCAGCGCGGCGCGGCTGTCATAGCCCAGCACCTTCAGCATGTGCTGCTGTTCGGGGGTATCGGGGCCGATATGGCGGGCGGCGAAGGCGTCGCGCGCCTCCAGTTCGGCCAGCGTGGGCCGGTTCACTTGGGCGGCGTTCATGGGAAGCGGGGCGTTCATTGGCAAGAACCTCGTGAGGTGCGCGCCGGCCGGTGGTCAGCCGGGACGGCGCGCGTCAGTCTGCAGTGGCCGGTCCAACCATGGACCGGCGCGGCCGGCGTCAGGCGCCGACGCTGGCCTTGTAGGCGTCGGCCGACATCAGGCCGTTGACGTCGTCGCCGTTGGCCGGCTTGAGCTTGAACAGCCACGCGTCGAAGGCGTCGGCGTTGACGCTCTCCGGGGCAGCCGTGGCGGCCTCGTTGACGGCGATCACTTCGCCGGCCACGGGGGCGTAGATGTCGGAAGCGGCCTTTACCGATTCCACCACTGCCAGCGCATCGCCGGCACCGACCGACTTGCCCACTTCGGGCAGTTCCAGGAAGACGATGTCGCCCAGCGCGTCCTGCGCGTGGTCGGTGATGCCGATGGTGAGCGTGCCGTCGGCTTCGACGCGTACCCACTCATGCGACTCGGTGTACTTGAGGTCAGCGGGGAAATTCATGAAGGTTCTCCGGATACAGATTTGTTTCTTGTTGGGTGATGCCTGCCCGGCGAAGCTGCCGGCAGGCGAGGGCGACCGTTGGGTGAGCCTCAGCTCACGAGTGCCTTGCCATTACGCACAAACGGCAGTTTAACCACAGTCGCGTTGAGTTTGCGGTCGCGGATCTCCACCTGCACGGTATCGCCCACGGCGACATCCTTGGGCAGGCGGGCAAAGGCGATGGACTGGGACAGCGACGGGCTGAAGGTGCCGCTGGTGATTTCACCGTCACCGGCCGGCGTGATCACTTTCTGGTGGGCGCGCAGGACGCCGCCCTTGTCACGCAGGATCAGGCCGAGGAATTGCTGGCGCGAACCGGCCGCGGCCAGTGCCGCCTTGCCGGTGAAGTCACGCTCGCTCTGCAGGTCCACCGTCCAGGCCAGGCCCGCATCCAGCGGCGAGGTGTTGATATCCATATCCTGGCCGTACAGGTTCATGCCGGCTTCCAGGCGCAGCGTGTCGCGCGCGCCCAGGCCTGCGGGGCGCACGCCGGCGGCGTTCAGCTTTTCCCAGACGGCGGCGACGTTCTCGGCCGGCACCACCAGTTCGAAGCCGTCTTCGCCGGTGTAGCCGGTGCGCGCCACCATGATCTCGCCGATGGCCGGGTCCTGGACCACGGCGGCGTTGAAGGGCTTGAGCGTGTCCGAAGGCTGGGTCGAGGGGAAGGTGCTCCACACCCTGGCGCGGGCGTTGGGCCCCTGCACGGCGACGATGGCCAGAGGCTGCGCGCCTGCAGGCGCAACATCGTCGCGGCGCGGCGTGATGGTCACATCGCTGCCGGTGGCGGCATTGCGCGCGCGGATCCATTCGATGTCGCCCAGCGCGGTGCTGGCGTTGACGACCAGGCGGAAGCGGTCCTCGGCAAAGAAGTAGACGATCAGGTCGTCGATGACGCCGCCTTTCTCATCCAGCATGCAGGAGTAGAGCGCCTTGCCCGGGGTCCGCAGCTTGTCGACATTGTTGGCCAGCAGGCCGCGCAGGAAGCTGCGGGTATTGGCGCCGGCGAGGTCGACCACGCACATGTGCGACACGTCGAACATGCCGGCGTCGGTGCGCACGGCATTGTGTTCTTCGATCTGGGAGCCGTAGTTGACCGGCATGTCCCAGCCGCCGAAATCAACCATGCGGGCGCCGAGGGCGCGGTGGATGGCGTTGAGGGGCGTGGCCTGGAGCGTCATGGAATCCTCTGGGGCAGTCTCGGTTGGCGAAAACAAAAAAGGGCCATCCGCCGCAACGCTCGCCGCGCCTGAATGTGGCGTGGCAATCCGCTGCGGCGGATGACCCCTCTGTCCTCGATACCTGAGAGATTACAAGGCGGATCCTGCCGGACCCCTTCCTCGTGCGCCCCTTCGGTGGGCACGCTCGCCACGAATGGCGGGTGCCGCTCTCCAGAGTTCGGCATGCATTGTGTGCATATTGCATGCCGATCCGATCGGTCCGTGGTGCCTGAGAGTTTTCGGGTGATACCCCTTCGGCGGCGCAGGCGATGCGCGCTCTCCCGGTCGGATGCGCGCAATGTACGGGAGGCCCCGGCCTTTGTCAAACCGGCCAGGGGAGCCTGCCGTACCTGTCGCTGCGGTGGTCTGGCTTACTTCTTCTTGTCGTCGGTGACAACGTTACCGATCACGCCGCCCACGGCCGCGCCACCCAGCGTACCCAGCGCGCTACCGTCGGTGAGGATGGCGCCGCCCACGGCGCCCGCGCCCGCGCCAATGGCGGTATTACGCTGCTTCGGGGTCATATCCGCGCAACCGGCAAAGGCCGCGACGGTCACGCCGATCAGGGTCACCTTGGTCAAAGTCTGCAGGGTTTTCATTATTGGCTCCGATGTGATGATTCAAGCATGTCAACCCCGCCGCGCAGGCCAGGGGACATACTAGTTAGAGCGTTTGGTTGCGCGATTGGCTCCGGCCTTTACGAAGTGTTACGCCGGTGACACAACCGGCCGTGTCAACGCGGTTTGCGCTGACTGACCTGCCGCGGCCAGCGTGTTAACATCGGCAGCTTTGCTGCCATGCCCGTTTTTTGGGTGCTGGCGTGTCCCGCCTGGCCTGCCGCTGTTCCTGCCGATTTCCCTGCCTCCAACCGCATCCCACGCATGACCCATGGCCTGAACTCCGCCCAATCCGAAGCCGTCCGCTACCTGGACGGCCCTTGCCTGGTGCTGGCCGGGGCGGGCTCCGGCAAGACCCGGGTGATCACGCAGAAGATCGCGCATCTGATCGAGGACAAGGGCTTCGAGCCGCGCCATATCGCCGCCGTCACCTTTACCAACAAGGCCGCCAAGGAGATGCAGGAGCGCATCGGCAAGCTGATGGAGGGCAAGACCACACGCGAGGGCAAGCGCATTCCGCTCAAACAGCTGACGGTCTGTACCTTCCACTCGCTCGGGGTGCAGATCCTGCGCATGGAGGCCGAGCACGTGGGCCTGAAGCCGCAGTTTTCGATCATGGATTCGGACGACTGCTTCGGCCTGATCCAGGAGCAGCTGGGCACCACCGACAAGAAGCTGATCCGCGGCGTGCAGGGCACGATCTCGCTATGGAAGAACGGCATGGTCGATCCGGAGGCAGCGATCGCGCAGGCCGCCAATGCCGACGAGCACCAGGCCGCGCTGGTCTACCGCAACTACGTGGCCACGCTGCACGCCTACCAGGCGGTGGATTTCGACGACCTGATCCGCCTGCCCGCCGAGCTGTTCGCGCGCAATGAAACGGTGCAACTCAAGTGGCAGAACCGCCTGCGCTACTTCCTGGTCGACGAATACCAGGACACCAACGCCTGCCAGTACCAGTTGCTGAAGCTGCTGGCAGGCGGCTCGCACCTGCGCGCGCCGGCCTTCACCGCGGTCGGCGACGACGACCAGGCCATCTATGGCTGGCGCGGCGCCACGCTGGACAACCTGCGCGGGTTGCAGACCGACTTCCCGGACCTGAAGGTGATCAAGCTGGAGCAGAACTACCGCTCCACGGTGCGCATCCTGGAAGCCGCCAACGCGGTCATCGCCAACAACCCCAAGCTGTTCGACAAGAAGCTGTGGAGCGAGCACGGCATGGGCGACCCCATCGCCATCCACCCGATGAACGACGAGGAGCACGAGGCCGAGTCGGTGGTGTTCCGCCTGTCCGCGCACAAGTTCGAGCGCCGCGCGCAGTTCCGCGACTACGCCATCCTGTATCGCGGCAACCACCAGGCGCGGCTGTTTGAGCAGATCCTGCGGCGCGAACGGATTCCCTATGTGCTGTCGGGCGGCCAGAGCTTCTTCGACAAGGCCGAGATCAAGGACATCTGCGCCTATCTGCGCCTGATTGCCAACCCCGACGACGATCCCGCCTTTATCCGCGCCATCACCACGCCGCGCCGCGGCGTGGGCAACACCACGCTGGAAGCGCTGGGCACCTTTGCCGGACAGGCCAAGGTGTCGCTGTTCGAGGCCGCGATGATGGGCGGCATCGAAGGCAAGCTGCAGCCGCGCCAGCTGGAGCCGCTGCGCGTGTTCTGCGAATCGATGGTACGGCTGGCCGACCGCGCGGCCAAGGATCCCGCCACCGTGGTGCTGGACGACCTGATGGAAGGGATCCACTACGAGGCCTACCTGTACGACAGCTTCGACGAACGGCAGGCGCAGTCGCGCTGGACCAATACGCTGGAATTCCTCGACTGGCTCAAGCGCAAGGGCACCAAGCCCGAAGGCGCCGAGGGCGAGGAAGCCACCGGCTTCGACAATGCCGACGGCCTCGGCAGCGAAGGCAAGAACCTGCTGGAGCTGACCCAGACCGTGGCGCTGATGAGCATGCTGGAAGGCCGCGAGGAAGATCCCGACGCGGTGCGGCTGTCCACGCTGCATGCGTCCAAGGGGCTGGAGTATCCGCACGTGTTCCTGGTCGGCGTGGAGGAGGGCATCCTGCCGCACTGCCGCGAAGAAGAGGACATGAGCGACGAGAAGATCGAGGAAGAGCGGCGATTGATGTATGTCGGCATCACCCGCGCCCAGCGCAGCCTGCATGTCAGCTGGTGCAAGAAGCGCAAGCGCGCGCGAGAGACCTACTCGTGCCAGCCTTCGCGCTTTATCGGCGAGATGAAGCTGGAGGAGGCGCCTGCGCCGGTGGATGAAACCCCGGCGATGAGCCCCAAGGACCGGCTCGGCGCGCTCAAGGCACTGCTGGGAAACGGCGGCAAGACAGCCCCGGGCTGAACGGGCGCTACAGTCCCGATACAAAGGCCTACCAGGCTGACAAGACGCGGGGTGCAGGCATGCCTAGTATGGCGGCTGTGCTGCTCGCGCCGTTCGACCGCGTCGAATCCTCGCGCAGCCGCGCCACCGGCGGGGTCGGCATGGGGTTGTCGATCGCGGTCGACATTGCCGCGCGCCATGGCGGCGAGCTGACCCTGAGCAACCGCCCCGAAGGCGGCCTGCGCGCGCGCCTGTCCCTACCGCGCGGCTGACGCCGCCAGCGTGACGTACTGCGAGCCGCGCTGCCCGTGCGTGAAGTCGAGCGGGAAATCGCCCACGTCCACGCGCCCCTGCAGTGCCCGCCGCATCTCGGCCGCGCCGCTGCCGCGCAGGCCGGCCAGCGCGCGCGCCAGCCATGCCGCGCCGATATAGCCAGCCAGCGTGGCCGGCGACGGCGGCTCATCCAGGTATTGCTTCATGCGCGCCACGTGTTCCTTCACCACCCGCAGCGTTGCCTGTTGCGGCCCGGGCGCGACCTGGGTCAGCACCATGCCGCCGTTGTAGCCAGCGCCCAGGATCTCGCGCGCGGCGGTGGCGCTGACCGACGACAGCCCGACCAGGAAACCGTACCAGCCCTGCACCGCCAGCGCGCGGCCCAGCCCGGCGTAGGCAAGGGTATCGCCCGCCACGATCACCGCGCCCGGGCGAGTGGCGGCGATGCGCCGGGCGGCGGCCTCGGGATTGGCGTCGAGCGGCACTGCGCGCGTCCCGGTCTGCGCCTCCAGCCGGGCCAGCGACGGGGCGGCGAAGTCCGGCGCCAGGGCCAGCGCGATGCTGGTCAGGCCGTAGCTGCGCAGCTGGCGTACCGCCGCGTCCAGTTCGGCCTGGTAGTCGGCACGGGTGAACCAGACGTTGTCGGCCGCCAGCGCAAGCCCCGACAGCGGCGCCACGATCTGCACGCCGCGCCGGCCCAGCTCGGCCGATGCCGCCAGCGCCGGCAACAGCCGGTCGCCCGGGCCGAACAGCAGCTCGGCGCGTTCGGTATCGGCCAGCGACACCGCCTGCGCCAGCGCGCGGCGCGGGTCGGGATCGGCGTCACGGACCACGTGCGCGATGCGCACCGGGCCGTTGCCGGCGTTGACAGCATCGAACATGACCTTGGCCCCGGCCAGGTAGTCGCGCGCAAGGTCGGCTTGCGCGCCGCCGCGGTCGAGCAGGTGGCCGACCACGACCGTGCGGCGCGCCTGCGTCTGCGACAGAGCTGGCCAGGCGGGCAGGGCCAGGGCCGCGCCGGCGGCGGCAAGCAGGCGGCGCCGGTGCCGGGCCGGTGCTGCCAGGTGGCTGCGCAGCGGTGGGTACGGCGGATGCGTTGATGTCTGGTCGGGAGTTGGCATTGCAGGGGCAGGTGACGCGCGGGCCGGCGGTGGCGCGCAGCGTATCCGCCACACATGACACCAATGTGACGCCCGCCGCCCGCAGGTCCAATGCCCGCGCTTGACGGCGGTCAACGCGCCAGCGGCGGTGCGGCCCTACGATGGGCCGTCATACACCCATACCCCCGCGCCCCCATGATCCCGTCTGCCATGACTTTCCCTGCGCCCGACCGCCGCGCACTGTCCGACTTCCGCGCGCTGGCCGGCCGCATCGACGGCAACGGCCCGCGCTATACCTCGTACCCGACGGCCGACCGCTTCCGCAACGGGCCCGACCTGTCGCTGTACCACGACGCACTCGCCGCCTGCCGCGCCGACGCGCCGGCGCCGCTGTCGCTGTACCTGCATATCCCGTTCTGCGAGAACATCTGCTACTACTGCGGCTGCAACAAGATCATCACGCGCGACCATGGCCGCAGCGCCCGCTACGTCAACTACCTGGGCCGCGAGATGGCGCTGGTGGCAGACCGGCTCGGGCCGCGCCGCCAGGTGCTGCAGTCGCACTGGGGCGGGGGCACGCCGACCTTCCTCGACCCCGGCGAGATGCGCCGCGTGATGGCGCTGCTGCATGAGCATTTCGAGCTGGCGGCCGAGGGCGAGCATTCGATCGAGATCGATCCGCGCCGCGTCGACCACGCCCGCATTGCGCTGCTGGCCGAGCTGGGCTTCAACCGCGTCAGCCTGGGCGTGCAGGATTTCGATCCCGAGGTCCAGCAGGCCATCCATCGCATCCAGCCGTTCGAAGAGACCCGCGCCGTGGTGGATGCCGCACGCACGCTGGGTTTCCGCTCGGTCAGCCTGGACCTGATCTACGGCCTGCCGCACCAGACCGCGGCGCGCTTTGGCCGCACCATCGAGCAGGTGCTGGCGCTGCGTCCCGACCGGCTCTCGGTCTATAGCTACGCGCACCTGCCGCATGTGTTCAAGCCGCAACGCCGCATCGACGAAAACGCCTTGCCGCCCGCCGGCGAGAAGCTCGACATCCTGGTCTCCACCATCGAGCGGCTGACCGCCGAGGGCTACGTTTATATCGGCATGGACCATTTCGCGCTGCCCGACGACGACCTCGCCGTGGCCCAGCGCGAAGGGCGGCTGCAGCGCAACTTCCAGGGTTACTCAACGCACGCCGGCTACGACCAGGTCGGGCTCGGCATTTCCGCGATCGGCGCGATCGCGGGGCGCTACGTGCAAAATGCGCGCACGCTGGACGAGTACTACGGCGCGCTCGACCACGGCCGCCTGCCGCTGGCGCGCGGCGTGGCGATGAGCGTCGACGACCACCTGCGGCGCGAGATCATCGGCGACCTGATGTGCAATGGGGTGCTCGATATCCCGGCGCTGGAAGCGCGCCACGGCATCCGCTTCGGCACGGCCTTTGCGCCGGAACTGGCCGACCTTGCTGCACTGGGCGCTGACGGGCTGGTGCAATGCGCGCCGGAACGCATCACCGTGACGCCGCTGGGCCGGTTGCTGGTGCGGCGCGTGGCGATGGTGTTCGACCACTACCTGCGCGAGGACGCCGCGCGGCCCGCGGACACCGGTGCCCAGGCCGTTGCCGCCAACGATGGCGCGCAGCCGGTGCGCTTCGTGCCGCGGGCGCGGTACTCGCGCGTGGTGTAGCGGCCGCGCAGGCGGTACGGACGAAAAAAAGCCCGCGCAATATGCGCGGGCTTTTCGTTTGCAGCAGGCGGACTTACTTGGCGGCGTTGGCCATGTAGTCCGAAGCGGCGATCACGTCCGCGTCCGGGCCGGCGTAGCCACCCTTGGGCGGCATCACGCCCTTGCCCTTGAGCGCAAAGTTGTGGACCGCGTCCATGCCTTCCTTCAGGCGCGGCGCCCAGGCGGCCTTGTCGCCGAACTTGGGCGCACCTGCCACGCCGGCGGCGTGGCAGGCGGCGCAGACCTGCTCGTAGACCTTCTTGCCCACGTCGGCCGAGGCGGCCGGCGCAGCAGCAGGTGCGGCGGCAGCGGCTGCCGGGGCCGCTGCAGCGGCCGGTGCAGGCGCGGCAGCGGCGGCCGGACCGGCGGCGGCATCAGGGGCTGCGGCGGTCGCCAGCGCGGCGGCAGCCGGGGCAGCCGGTTCCGGGAACTTGGCGCCGCCGGCGTCGGCCATGTAGACCACGGCACGGGCCAGTTCGTAGTCGGCGTAGTCGTCCGGCGTGGTGCCGGCGCGCGCGGCCATCGCGCCCTTGCCGTTTATCACCGACTTCATCAGGCCGTCAAAGCCCTGGCCGATGCGCGCGGTCCAGTCGCCAGCGTTGGCGTACTTGGGTGCACCCGCTGCGCCGGTGGCGTGGCACGCGGCGCAGATTTCCTTGTAGACCTGCTCGCCCGTCTTGAAGACGCGCGGCGCATTGGGATCCTTGATTTCGAGCGAGGCGACCGGCTTGATGCGGTCGTTGACGGCTTCCGCCGTGGTGGCGGCGCCGGCGCTTTCAGTCGAGCCGTGTCCGACAAAGTTGACCAGCAGAATGATCACGATGATCGGCACCAGGAAAGCCGCGATCACAACTGCGATCAGCTGCTTCGGGGTTTTGATGGGAGACTCGTGTTCGTCGTGTTCGTTGTGGACGTCGCTCATACAGAACTCTCAGTTTTGCAGGAAACCTTCTGGCCGCTTACGCTCGGCTTGCTTATTCTGGCCCGGTCTTGGTCACTCGCTGACCGCTGTCCGGCCCCATCCGGGCCGCCCGTGCTGGCTGCGGCCCTTGCCTGACTTGGGTCTGTTGCTATTTGCGCGCTGCGGACTGTCTCCCGGACCGGGCCTGATTGTCGCCGACAACAAGCCGCGCGGCCTTGACCCCGGTCGACTCATTGCATCGGCGGTGTGGCGGGCACGATTTGACGCAAATAGCTGGCGATTATAGCGCCAAAGGCCCCCCGCCAGTGCCAAAAAGCGGCGGTTGCGAGACGTTCCCTGAAGCCCCTGGCGGGCCCGCATGGACGGCACGGGGCAAACGCGGTATCCTATGCGACTTTCCTGCGGCGGCACTCGCCCGCCGCAACCGCTGTACCCACAAACCGGTTGCAAAACCGTCCTGTGCGCCCGTAGCTCAATGGATAGAGTACTGCCCTCCGAAGGCAGGGGTTGCTGGTTCGATCCCAGCCGGGCGCGCCAAATTTCCTCCCGATATGTCGTGCCATGATGCTGGCCCTGAAGCAAGCGCATGCGCCGGCCGTCAGTTCGTGCCGGCGGGAGCCGGGACGATTCCCGGCGCAGGCTCCGGCACGCGATCGTCGCTGACCACCCGGTTGCGGCCGGCCGCCTTGGCCGCGTACAGCCGGCGGTCCGCCACCTGCAGCATGGTGTCGAGGTTGTCGGTGCCGTCCACTCCCATGTCGGACACGCCGATCGATACCGTGAACTGGATATTGCCCTTGGCAGTGGCATCGGCGGCCGGCTCGCACACGGTCTGGCCCAGGATCTTGCGCAGGCGCTCGGCGGTTTGCGTGGCTTCGTCCAGCGATGTGCGCGGCAGCAGCAGCGCGAATTCCTCGCCGCCGACGCGTGCCGGCACGTCGATGGCGCGCACGGTCGCGCGCACCACGTCGGCCAGCTTCCGCAGCACGCGGTCGCCGCTGGCGTGGCCCCAGTTGTCGTTGATGCGCTTGAAGCGGTCGATATCGATCATCAGCATCGACATCGGCGTCTTGTCGCGCAGGCAGTGCTCGTACTCGATGCCGAAGCGCGCCTCGAACTCGCGGCGGTTGGTCAGGCCGGTCAGCGCGTCGGTCTCGGCCAGCTCGCGCAGCGCCTCGCCGCGCGCCTGGTAGTGCGAGAACAGCTTGCCGATGCCCTGCAAGGTGACCCACATCAGCAACGCCAGCGCCAGCGCGCTGGCGGCCAGCACGGCGCTCAGGTGCGACGCCGTGCGCAGCAGCAGGTCGGTGGCCGAGAAGTAGTCGACCAGCGCCAGGGTGCTGCTGCCGATGCGCTGGAACATGATGCGGCTGCCGTCGGCGGCGCGCAGCGTGCCCGAACCGCGCCGGAACATTTCCCGCGCCGTGGCTTCGTGCCAGGAGGCAGGCAGGATGGCGGACAGCTTCTCGCCGCGCCTGACGTCGCGGGTGCTGGCACCGACCAGGTTGCCGTCGATATCGACCAGAAAGCGCTGTACTCCTTCGGGTGTGGTCCGGGTCAGGTACGCGTCCATGCTGTGCTGTGAGATCTCGGTGATGGCCACACCACGGAACTGGTGGTCCAGGTAGACCGGCACGCTCAGCGACAAGTACATATCGTCGCTGCCGTCGGCCACGGGGCCGAAGTTCCAGCGCATGCCCTGGTCGGGATTGGCCTCGGGCAGGTGCTCGCGGATATAGCCGGTGGCGGCGACGCGCCGCAGCGTGGCGGCGGCGTCAGCGGGCGGCACCGGCGGATAGGCGACGAAGAAGCCATTGTTCGAAACGTACGTCAGCTTGCGCGCCACCAGCGGGTTGACCGGCTCGGCGCTGATGAGCTGGCTGAGGCCACGGGCCACGTACAGGCCCGCCAGCAGGTCGCCGTCGCGGCGGGAGAAGCCTTCCAGGCCCGCCAGCAGGGCGGGGCTGACGCCGAGCAAGACCGCATCGCCTTCCGGTGCGGGGAGTTCCCAGACGTCGTCGTTACGGTGCTCATAGGCCGCCTTCAGCGGCGGGTCAGGCTCGATCGCGTGCGGGCCCGTCTGCAGGCGGATCAGGTGCTGCGCAAAACTGCGCACGCTCATCAGCCGCTCGGCTTCGACATTCAGCACCGAACTGATACCGGCGACCTGCAGTTGCTGGCCCTGCTGCAGCGACCGGATCTCGTGATCGCGCAGCAGCCCGAGGCCATGGACGGAGAGCATCACCAGCAACATCGAGGCAACTGCAAACGACAGCACCACAAAGCGCTGCGGCGTGCGCACGGCTTGTTCCCAGAGGCGGTCGAGCAGAGTGGCAAGGCGGGGGCGCATGGTGAAGTTCCAATAGGCTTCGGCGGGCACGCGGACACTGCGCATCGTAAATCACGGATAGTGCCGCACAGCGAGGGCAATCAGCGAAGCTGGGCTTATCATGCGCCGCCCGAAACAAAAGACAAAGCGGGGCGACTACCCATTGCTTAGTTCGGAATAATCTAGCCCTGGCAAGTACCGTCACGGATGCAATTTACGTCACCGGGGCAGCACAGCGGCGCGGCTTAAATCGCGCGCTGAAAACTTTCTGCACGCACCTCGCTGTGTGGCGCGCCAGTGCTGATAGATTCACTCGATTCACGCAATCTCGCGCGGCGGGCCGTGTGCCGCGCTCCCGGAAACCACCATGGCAATTTCGACAAAGCCGCGCAGCGCGCTGGCGGCACTGTTGCTCGCCGGCGCGCCAAGCTCCGTGCCCGCCGCACCGCTGAGCCTGCCGGGCTCGCTCCCCAATATGGCCGGGCTTGGCATCGGCTCCACCACAGAGTTTGCCGGCGGCAAGGGCCGCAACGACGTTGACGATCCGGTGGTCTCGCGCCTGCACGAGATCGACACCACGGTCGAGGCCGGCGGCTACCTCGGCTATGAATACCTGAACCAGGGCCGCGTCCCCTGGCGCTTGGGCGGCGGCGTCAACGTGATGACCAATGCCGGCATCGTCTACGGCGGCATGCATATCGCTGCAACGGGTTCGCTGTGGGTGCCGCTGCACCCGCGGGTCTATGCGGGGGTCGGACTGGGCGCGGCGTGGGTCAGCGGCAGTTTCAACTGCACCTATTTCGGCGTCACCCCATCGGATTCGGCGGCGAGCGGCCTGCCTGTCTATAGCCCGGGCGGGGGCCTGGAACAGTTCACCGGCTGGCTGGCGTTGCTCTACGGGGGGTAATGGTCTACGGCCAGCGCCTGACCAGCGATGCTGCCGACAGCCCCATCGTGACCCAGCGCGGTACGCGCAACCAGGTCACTTACGGGGTCGGTATCGGCTATGCGTGGCGGTAGTGCCACCAGCGCTTGCTATGATCCCACCATGACCGACGACCTCGTCATCCCCCATCACGAATACCTGATCACGGCGATCCGGGCGCAGGGTGCGGGCGGCCAGAACATCAACAAGGTGTCCAATGCCGTGCACCTGCGCTATGACGTGCATGCCTCCTCGCTCGCGCCTGACCACAAGGAACGCCTGCTGGCGCTGCACGACCACCGCATCACGCGCGACGGCGTGGTGGTGATCAAGGCGCAGCAGTTCCGCAGCCTCGACCAGAACCGCGACGAAGCGGTGCGGCGGCTGCACGAACTGGTGCGCAGCGTGGCCGCGCCGCCGCGCGTGCGCCGGCCCACGCGGCCGACGCTGGCCTCGCGCCGGCGCCGGCTGGAATCCAAGAGCCAGCGCAGTCAGGTCAAGGTGCTGCGGGGCCGGGTGGTCGACTAGCGCCGCAGCAGTCCGGCTTCAGGTCCCGGTCTTGAATGCCGCGAGCGCCGGCACGTTGTCGCCGGCATCCGCCTGCGGCGGCTCGAAGCGCGCGCCCGGGCGCCGGTAAGCCGGAAAGAAGCCATCCAGGTCATCCAGCGTGGCTTTGTCGCCGCCGGACAGCGCCACGTACCGGTCGGGGTCCACCACCAGGCGCTGGGTCCGGTACACATGCGTATCGTGCGAAAAGCCGCGCTTGAACTCATACAGGGAGTCTTTGGCCGAACCCAGCCCGCCGCCCAGGTGCAGGTAGTGCAGGCCGTTGGTGCGGCCCCATTCGCGCGCGGCATGGATCACAGTCTTGGTCGGCTGGAGGTGGCGGTACGCCCAGTCCCAGGCGGACAGGTGATATTGCATGATGCCCGTCCCCCGGGCCACGGTGAACAGCGCCGCGCCGATCATGCAGCCGTCTTCCTCGGCCACGAACAGCAGCAGGTCGTCGCCCAGCGCGCGCACCAGGGTGCGGTAGTACTGCGCGTCGAAGAAGTAGTAGGGCAACGCGCCCAAGCGCGCCATGGTCGCGTTGTACAGCGCGATAAAGCGCGGCAGCATGGCGAAATCTCGGTCCAGGCGTGCGCTCACGCCCGCGCGCCGGGCGCGGTTGATGCCCAGCCTGTGGCGCGCCTGCGTTTCGTGCCATAGCTGCTCGGCACTCTTGGTCAGGTCGACGGATACCGTCTCGCCCTGATCCACCACCAGCCCGAGGCGGCTGTTCCAGTCGGCATTGAGCAGTGGGTGCAGGCGGATAAACCACGACACGCAGCCGCACTCGCGCAGCAGCGCGAGCGCCGCGCCCAGTGCCTCCTCGGCAAAGCCGGCCGGGACATCGGTGCTCAACACCGGGCCGCCGTAGCCATAGGCCGAGGTGGCATCCCAGCTGCCGCAGGCAATGGGCCGGCGCACCAGCGGAACCAGCAACTCGTGGGCGCCGTCACGCACCAGTACCGCGGCGGCGCTGCCGTGGTCGCTGCGCTCGGCGGCAGTATGCCAGCCAGGCGTGTGGTAGCAATCATGGCGACATCGCGCCAGCGTGTCGCGCCACACGGGGCTTGTCGGTTCCAGCACGCTCGATCGCATCGAAAACTCCCTGTCAGGTAGCCGGCGCCGCGCCAGTGTCAGGCCGCGGCGCCGGGGGCATTGCTTGCCCCGGGCTTCAGCGCGCGGATTGCAGCGCGGCAATGCGCTGCTCAATGGGCGGATGGCTCGAGAACAGCGCCAGCCACGACTTGCCGCCGGCGATGCCCATCGCCTGCATGTTCTGCGGCAGGCCGTCCGGGTCCAGGCCGCCGAGGCGGCGCAGCGCCGACACCATCGGCGTGGGCGAACCCATCAGGCCGGCCGCGCCGGCGTCGGCGCGGAATTCGCGGTGGCGCGAGAACCAGGCCACGATGATGCTGGCCAGGATGCCGAACACGATTTCGCAGACGACCACCGTGACCATGTAGCCGATGCCCGGCCCGCTCGACTCCTCGTCACTCTTGCGCAACATCGAGTCGACGAAGTAGCCGACCACGCGCGCCAGGAAGATCACGAACGTGTTGACCACGCCCTGGATCAGCGTCAGCGTCACCATGTCGCCATTGGCCACGTGCGCCACCTCGTGCGCCAGCACCGCTTCGACTTCGTCGTGCGACATCGACTGCAGCAGGCCGGTGGACACCGCCACCAACGAGCTGTTCTTGGTCGCGCCGGTGGCGAAGGCGTTGGGTTCGCCGTCGTAGATGGCCACTTCAGGCATGGGCAGGCCGGAGCGCTGCGCCAGCTTCTCGACGGTCTGCACCAGCCACAGCTCGGTGCTGGTGCTGGGGTGGGTAATGACCTGCGCGCCGGTGGACCACTTGGCGATGGTCTTGGACATCAGCAGCGAGATAAAGGCGCCGCCGAAGCCCATCAGCGCGGCGAACGCGAGCAGGGTGCCCAGGTTCAGGCCGTTGGCGGTCAGGTAGCGATTCACGCCCAGCACGCTGGCGGTGAAGCTGAGGACGAGCATGACGGCGAGGTTGGTCGCCAGGAAAAGTAATACGCGTTTCATGAGTATGTGGTGGAGCAGTACGACGGAAAAACGCGGACGAGCCGCAGGCGCGCGCCGCTCGTGGGGCACGGCACACAAGAACGGGCGAGCGCGGGCAAGGCCGCGCCGGGGGCATCAGGCGCGCGGCGGACGCGGCTGCAGCGGCAGGTCCGGGTCGGGCAGCGGGGCGCCGGCATAGCGCGGCGGCCCGGCGCGACCGGACGAGGCCGCTAGACGCAATGGAGCCGCCGGCAGGAGCTGCTCGGCGAGATCGGCACCGGGCTGCAGCTGCGGCTCGGCGGTTTCAGACGACGGTGATGGCTGGCCCGCGGCGGCATCTGGGCTGCCGGCATCGGCGATGGTTGGCTCGGCCGGCGTATCGGCGGCGGACGCCACGTCGTGCGCGACCGTAGCCGTCCAGCCCGGCAGGGGCAGGAAGGCCAGCATCATGACCAGCAGGAGGAGCCGGATTGAGCGCACGCGAGGACAGTATGTCAGTAAACGTTCAAGGAATTCTACAGGATGCGGGATGGCGCCGGCGCCCCGCGTGAGGCATAGCACACCATGTGCAACGGATTGCCTGTGGGGCTCCCCACCTGCCGCAAACGTGCGCCAGCATGCTGGGTGCAAGCGTTGCCAGACTGTCCTACACTAGGGCTAACCCTGTAGTGGTTACAGGGATTTGCTGCCCAGGATCACAAACCATGCGCATTGGCGAACTCTCCCGTACCAGCGGCTGCGACGTCGAAACCATCCGCTACTACGAGCGCGAAGGGCTGCTCGACGCGCCCCGGCGCGAGGCCAACGGCTATCGCCGCTATGACGACGGCCACTTGGTCCAGCTGAATTTCGTGCGCCACTGCCGCTCGCTCGGCATGGGCCTGTCGGATGTGCGGCGGCTGCGCGAGTTCGAGCGCAATCCGTCGCAGGACTGCGACGACATCAATACGCTGCTGGACCGCCAGATCGCGCAGATCCATGCGCAGCGGGTGGCGCTGGAGGCGCTGGAAGGGCAGTTGCGCGCGCTGCGCGAGACCTGCCACCACCACCAGCCCGCCAGTGAATGCGGCATCCTGCAGAACCTGCAGCAGGCCGCCGCCGGCGCGGCCTGCGAATGCCATGCGGGCGCGCACGAGGCCGCGCCTGCTGCCAACGGGTGACGCGCGCAGGCGCGTCGCTGTGCTACGATGGCTGTTCCCGTGATCGCACCACTGCGGTGCACGGGTTCGGGGCAGCGCAGCCAGTGAGCGATGTAGTGAGCAACGACTTACGCGGCTCGCCTGTTCAGGGGACCATCCGCTGCCCCTTATCCAACCTTCTGCATGACCATGACTGATCGCCTGACGCCGATGCCCGATGCGCCTGTCCGCCTGATGCGGACCGGCCGCGCGCACGCATGCGCGATCGCCACGGCCAACATCCTGCCCCAGCGCGCCATGCGCGCGGTCTCTCCCCGCCGGATCAGCGCACCGCCTGATTCCGCCCGGTTCCCAGCCTGATTCGTCTCCCATAAGCGGGGCCCGGGCCGAACCGGGCCCGAGCCAGCGTTTCCGTTGTTGCCGGCAATTGCCGCAAGGCTTTCGCCGATCCGTTGATGTCCGCGCTGCTGCGCGGCACGCCAACCTGCAAGACCTGACCGCCGCCGCCTGCCATGCTGGCCGGGCCGCGCCAACCACCTGACTGCCGGAGGACCCGCCATGACGGCCACCAAAACGAATACCGCCACCCTGTACCTGACCGAACTCGACGTGACCCGCCTGGAGCGCATCGCCAGCCGCGCCGGCTCGGCGCAGCTTGAGGACATGCTCGACAGCCTGCTGGCGCGCGCCACCATCGTCGCGCCCGAAGAGATCCCGACCGACGTGGTCACCATGAACACGCGCCTGGTCTGCAACCTGCCGGGCGAGCAGGCCCCGCGCAACTGGACGCTGGTGTACCCCGACGCGGCCGACTTCGATGCCGGCCGCCTGTCGGTGCTGTCGCCGGTGGGCCAGGCGCTGCTGGGCGCGCGCGCCGGCCAGACCGTCAGCTACCGGCTGCCCGACGGCCGCGAGCAGCAGGTGAGCGTCACCGGGATCGCGTTCCAGCCGGAAGCCAGCGGCCAGTACACGCTTTGACCCGCATCCCGAGCCAAATCCCAGCGGCCTGAGGCGTGCTGCCGGGGCCACGCAGGCGCGTCCCGCGCCGCGTGTGCCCGGCAATCCATCGACACCATTCATCGGCAAGCCAGACGTTTCACGACTCGCAACGCACCATTCGTCGCAGCGGTATTTCTGCTTGCGCGGACTGTGACTAATCTTCAGTCCGTGCTCGCATCGCAACATAGATTGCAGAGCGGCCGGAGTCTCATCCCGGTCCGTAAAAGAAAGAACGACGAAATCAGTTGAAGGAGTCCCAAATGATCGCCAGACGTATCCTTGGCGGCGCGCTCGTGTTCGCGGCGGTCGCCGCGTCCGCTGTGGCGTTGGCTGCCCCCGCTGCCAGCAAGGTTGGCAAGTTTGATGTTTATGCCGATGCGCTGAAGGCCGGCAAGTACGACGTGTATACGGACGGCGCCAAGCAAGGCAAGTTCGATACGTACACGGACGGAGCCCGCACCGGCCGCTTCGACCCGTACTCGGAAGGCTCGCGCCGCGACGGCAAGTTCGACAGCTTCACCGAAGGCTCGCATAGCTTCAGCGGCGAGATCTCGAAGAAGGACAAGTTCGATACCTTCAGCGAAGGTGCGCACACCTTCACCGGTGATATTGCCGATCGTGCGCTCGACAATTCCCGCACGGGTGACGGTTCGCTGTACGGCTATCGCGTCTGATCCTCGCAGGTCTTCCCAAAGACCTCGTGCGGCCACTGCGGTGGCCGCAAGTTTTCTCTCCCGCCTGCCCGGCTGACCTCCTCCTCCTTCTCTCTTCGCCAGGCAGGCGCTTTTCTCTTCCCTCGGCTCGTGACCGCGTCAGCGCGCAGGCATGCCCCTCATGCCGAAGGCGGCTGCGTGGCGGTCGCGTCGTGTCCGGGTTCCGGCTGCGCGCGCGGCAACCTGCGCGCGATCGCGGCATAGAGCAGCGGCACCGCCAGCGTACCCAGCACCGTCGCACCCAGCATGCCGCCCAGCACGCCGGTGCCGACCGCCTGTTGCGCACCCGCGCCCGGGCCGGTGCTGATCGCCAGCGGCACCACGCCCAGCACAAAGGCCAGCGAGGTCATCACCACCGGCCGCAGCCGCTGGCGCGCCGCGCGCGTTGCAGCCTCCACCGCGCCCATGCCCGCACCGCTGCGCCGCAACTGCTCGGCATATTCGACGATCAGGATCGCGTTCTTGGCCGCCAGCCCCATGATCACCACCACGCCCACCTTGAAGTAGACGTCGTTGGGCATGCCGCGCAGCCAGATCGCCGCGGCCGCGCCCATCAGGCCGGTTGGCACGATCGCGATCACCGCCAGCGGCAGGGTCCAGCTTTCATACAGCGCCACCAGGCACAGGAAGATAAACAGCAGCGACAGCGCGAACAGCCACGGCGCCTGCGTGCCGGTCTGCTCCTGTTCGAAGGCGCGCCCGGTCCAGCGCACGTCGTATTCCGGCCCCAGCTCGCGCACCAGTTCGGCCAGCCGCGTCATGGCCGCGCCGGTGGTGTGGCCCGGCGCGACCTCGGCATTGATGCGCACCGAGCTGAAGCCGTCGAAGCGCTCCAGCGTCACCTCGCCGCGCCCCCATTCCAGCGAGGCGAACGCGGCCAGCGACACCATCGCGCCCTGTGCGTTGCGCACGTGCACGCGCGCGAGCTGGTCCGGCCGCATGCGGAAGGGCGCGTCGGCCTGCAGGATCACGCGCCGCACGCGGCCCTCGCGCGCGACTTCATCGATATAGCGCGAGCCCAGCGTGGCCGACAGCGTGTGGTGCACGGTATCGGCATCGACGCCGAAGGCCTCGGCCTTGCGGTAGTCGATCTTCAGGTCCAGCGCGGGCACCGGCTGGCCGGTGGTGGCGCGCACCTCGCCCAGCACCGGGTCCTGCCTGGCGCGCTCAAGCAGCTTGTCGCGCGCGGCGAAAAGCGCCTCGCGCCCCACCGGCTGGCGCGCCACCAGGCGCATGTCCAGGCCGCCGATGCTGCCCAGTTCAGGCAGCGCCGAGCTGTTGTACGCAAACAGCTGCGCCGCGCCGCGGCCCGGCCAGGTTTCCAGCCCGGCCGACAGCCGCGCCAGCACGGCCTGGGCCGTGTGCTTGCGTCCGCGCGCTTTCCAGTCGGTCAGTCCGATAAACAGGCTGGCGCGCTGCTCGCCGCTGCCGCCGCTGGACCAGCCCAGCACGGCAAAGCTCGAATGCACCGGGTAGTGCTGGTCACGCATCCACTGTTCCAGCCCGGCCACCAGCCGGCGCGTGTCGGCCTGCGTGCTGCCGGCGGGCAGCTCGACATCGACCACGATCTCGCCGGTATCCTCTTCCGGCAGGAAGCCGCTGGGCATCTTCCACAAGGCGTAGCCGCATGCCAGCGTCAACGCCAGGTAGACCGCCAGCCAGCGCAGCCGCCTGCGTTGCAGCGCCTGCACCCAGCCGGCATAGCGCCCGGTGAAGGCGGCAAAGCGCGCATCGAACCAGGCCAGCGGCCCGCGCGCCGGCGCCGCGCTGTGGCGCAGCAGGCTGGCGCACATGGCCGGCGCCAGCGTCAGCGCAAAGAACAGCGAGAACGCGATCGATACCGCCAGCGTCACCGCGAAGTGCCGGTAGATCACGCCCACCGCGCTGCCGAAGAATGCCATCGGCACGAACACCGCGCACAACACCAGCGTCACCGCCACCAGCGCGCCCGAGACCTCGCGCATCGAGCGCGCCGCGGCCTGCATCGCGCCCACGCCGTCGGTGCGCATGATGCGCTCGACGTTCTCGACCACCACGATGGCGTCGTCCACCAGGATGCCGATCGCCAGCACCACGCCGAACAGCGTGATCACGTTCAGCGACAGCCCCAGCGCATACAGGCACGCGACCGTGCCCAGCAGCGATACCGGCACCACGATGCACGGGATCAGCGTGGCGCGCAGGTTGCCCAGAAACAGGTACAGGATCAGGAACACCAGCACCGTGGCTTCGACCAGCGTCAGCACCACGCGCGAGATCGACGCCTGCACGAAGCTGGCGCCGTCGTAAGAGATCTCATGGCGCACGTCGCCGGGGAAGCCCTTGCTGGCGGCATCGAGCGCGGCGCGCACGGTGCGCGAGGTCTGCAGCACGTTGGCGCCGTCGGCCAGCTTCAGCCCGATCGACGCGGCGTTGCGCGTGTTCAGCGTGGAGCCGTAGCGGTAGTCGCTGGCGGCCAGCTCCACCCGCGCCACGTCGCGCAGCAGCACGGCCGAGCCGTCGGTGGCCGCGCGCACCACGATGCGCCCGAACGCCTGCGCATCGCTCATCGGCGCGGGCGGGCGCACGATCGCCTGGAACGGCTGGCCCGGCACTGCCGGCGCGGCGCCCAGCTGGCCGGGGGTCACGTTGCCGTTGCGCGCGCGGATGGCGGCCTCGACCTCGGCCGTGGTCAGGTTGAAGGCGTGCAGCTTGTCGGGATCGAACCAGATCCGCAGCGCGTACTCGGCGCCGTATGGCTCGGCCTTGCCGATGCCGGGCAGGCGGCGCAGCAGCGGCAGCATCGAGCCCGCGGCAAAGTCGCCCAGCGCGGTCTCGTCCAGCTGCCCGCTGTCGGACACCAGCGACACGTACATGAAGGCGCTGCTGCTAGCCTGGTCGACATAGACGCCGCCGCGGCGCACCGCCTCGGGCAGCAAGGGCTCGGCCTGCGCCACGCGGTTGCGCACGTTGACCTGCGCCAGCTGCGGGTCGGTGCCCTGGCGGAAGCCCAGCGTCACCGTGGCGGTGCCGCCCTCGCTGCTGGAATCCAGGTAGAGCAGGCCGGGGATGCCGTGCATCTGCTGCTCCAGCACCGCCGTGACGCGGTCCTCCACCGTGCGCGCGGACGCACCCGGGTAATCGGCATAGATGATCACCGTGGGCGGCGCCACCGCCGGGTACTGGGCGATGGGGATGCGGTTCAGGGCCACCAGGCCCGCTACCACGGTCAGGATGGCCAGCACCCAGGCAAACGCCGGGCGCTTCAGGAAAAACGACGCCATGTCAGGTCAGGGCTGGCACGGGCGCACGGCAAGTGAAGATCGGCCGTGGCTCCGGTGCGGTTGGAACGGAACGGCTTGGGTGTGGAGACGCCGTAAGGCTTAGCGGCAAGAGGCGTCGAGTCGCGGCAAAGCCGGGCCGATGTTGCTGATGGTGCAGATCTGGCCGCGTGTCGGGTCGCCTGTCGGTCGGGGGGCGCGTGGCCCGCAGACCGGGGCCGGCGTGCACCGCGGCGCTTGCAGGGGTCCTGAGGGGAGAACCCGGCGCTGCGGCAGGAAGGATCGGTGAGGATCGACGCCGGCGACTGGCCGTCGCAATGCGGCCTTGCCGGCGATTATAGACAGGGAACAAAGTCCGGGCAACGCAAACATCACATTGCCGGCAGCCTTCCGACGTCGGGGGTGGAGCCTGCGCTTACAGGTCGCGCGAGGCGAAGGTATCGCATTTGCGGATATCGCCGGACTCGATGCCGCGGCGCAGCCAGCGCACGCGCTGCTCGCTGGAGCCGTGGGTAAAGGCCTCCGGCACGACATAGCCCTGCGACTGGCGCTGCAGCCGGTCGTCGCCGATCGCGGCGGCGGCCTTCAGGCCTTCTTCGATATCGCCGGGCTCCAGCAGCTGCTGGTTGGCGCGCTGTGCGGTGGCGGCCCAGACACCCGCCAGGCAGTCGGCCTGCAGTTCCATGCGCACCGAGAGCTGGTTGGCCTGCGCCTCGCCCATGCGGCGGCGCGCGCCGTCGACCTTGTCCGATACGCCCAGCAGGTTCTGCACATGGTGGCCGATCTCGTGCGCGATCACATAGGCCTGGGCAAAGTCGCCGCTGGCGCCGAAGCGCTGGCGCAGCTCGTCATAGAAGGCCAGGTCGATATAGACCTTCTGGTCGCCGGGGCAGTAGAACGGGCCCATCGCCGACTGGCCGGTGCCGCACGCCGTGGGCGTGGCGCCCGAGAACAGCACCAGCGTGGGGGGCGCATAGCGGCGGTTCAGCTGGGTTTCAAAGATGTGTTGCCAGGTGCGCTCGGTATTGCCCAGCACCTTGCGCGTGAACACCGTCATCTGATCCGTCGCCGGCGGGCGGTTCGCCTGCTGCTGTTGCTGCTGCGGGCCGGAACCCTGCAGCACCGAGGCGCCCTGCATGATCAGCATCGGGTCGATGCCGAAGAAATAGGACGCCGCCAGCGCGACGATGACCGTGCCGATGCCGATGGTCTTGCCGCCGACACCGCCGAATCCGCCGCGGCGGTCTTCAACGTGCTGGCTTTCGGCTTCGTCATCTAGGCGCATGGGGGGCTCCGGGGGGAGGGGGAATTGCGGGGTGGGAGGATGGCAAGCAGTATAGCAATCCGGTGTCAGCTGCTGTTTTCGGTGCCGGACACCAGGCCCGAATAAAAAAACACCACCCACTCGCCCTGGAGACGGGCAACGCAGGCGGTGTGCGGCAAAACAAAGAAACCGGGTCTGCACCCGGTTCCGTCATGACCTGAACGTTCCGGGACGGGAACGCAAGCAGCGCGGTCAGGCCAAGGCAGCCTCGCGCGCAGCCGGTGCGGTTGCCACCGCGCTGGCGCCAACTTCAGCCACGCGCAGCAGGTTGGTGGTCCCGCCTTGCCCGAACGGCATCCCCGCGGCGATGGTGATCTGGTCGCCCGGCACGGCATAACCTTCGGCCACCGCCGCGCGTGTGGCGGCTTCGACCATTTCATCCACGCTCTGCACATCCGGGCTCACGGTGGAGTGGACGCCCCAGGCAATGGCCAGGCGGCGCGCGATTTCCAGGTTCGGCGTGATGCTGACGATCGGCGCGCACGGCCGCTCGCGCGCGGCGCGCAGCGCGGTGGCGCCCGAGGACGTGTAGGTCACGGTCGCGGCGGCGCCGATGATCTGCGTGACTTCGCGCAGCGCCGCGCAGATTGCATCCTGGCGCGTGTTCAGCGGGGTCTCATGCTGGGCATCGAGCAGGTTGCGGTACAGTGGGTCGCGTTCGACCTCGGTGACGATGCGGTTCATCATCGACACCGCCGGCACCGGGTAGCGTCCGTTGGCCGACTCGGCCGACAGCATCACCGCGTCGGCGCCTTCATAGATGGCGCTGGCCACGTCCGACGCTTCGGCGCGGGTCGGCACCGGCGAGTCGATCATCGATTCCAGCATCTGCGTGGCGATCACCACCGGCTTGCCCAGCTGGCGGCACACGCGCAGGATGCGCTTCTGCACGCCGGGGACGCGCTCGGGCGGCAACTCCACGCCGAGGTCGCCGCGCGCCACCATCACGGAATCGGACACGCGCACGATCTCTTCGAGCTGCTGCAGCGCGGCCGGCTTCTCGATCTTGGACAGGATGCCGGCACGGGTGCCGACGATCTCGCGCGCTTCGACGATGTCGGACGGGCGCTGCACGAACGACAGGCCGATCCAGTCAGCGCCCAGCGACAGCGCGAAGTCCAGGTCCTTGCGGTCCTTCTCGGTCAGCGCGGGGATGGGGATCACGGCGTCGGGCACGTTCACGCCCTTGCGGTCGGACAGCGTGCCGTTGTTGACCACGCGCGTGGTGATGGTGCCGGTGGTCACCGCTTCGATCGACAGGCGTACCTTGCCGTCGTCGATCAGCAGCGACTGGCCCGGCTGCGCGGCGGCGAACAGTTCGGGGTGCGGCAGGTAGACGCGGGTGCCGTCGCCCGGGGTGGGATCGCTGTCGAGCACGAACACATCGCCCGCGCGCACCGCGACCTTGCCGGCGGCGAAGGTGCCGATGCGCAGCTTCGGGCCCTGCAGGTCGGCCAGGATCGCGATCGGGCGGCCGGTCTCGGCCTCGATCTTGCGCACGGCGTCGTAGCGCGCGCGGTGGTCTTCGTGCGTGCCGTGGCTGAAGTTCAGCCGGAACACGTCGGCGCCGGCCTCGAACAGTTCGCGGATCACCGCGATGTCGGTGCTTGCGGGTCCAAGCGTGGCAACGATCTTCGCTTTGCGCTGGCGTCTCATGATGTCTCCTCTTCCATTCTCGGACGGCGCGCCACGTGGCGCGCCGGGTAATGCTGTTCAGGTGAACGACTGCTTCGGTACGGCGATGCTGCGCTGACGACTGCCGGCCTACACAATCAGGATGGCGCGGAAGTCATTGACGTTGGTGCGGGTCGGGCCGGTGACGATCAGGTCGCCCACGCCGGCAAAGAAGCCGTAGCCGTCGTTGTTGTCCAGGTGCGCGCGCGCCGACAGCCCGCGCGCGGTGGCGCGGGTCAGGGTGTCGGGCGACAGCAGCGCGCCGGCGTTGTCCTCGGAGCCGTCGATGCCGTCGGTGTCGCCGGCGATCGCGTGCACGCCGGCCAGACCGTCGAGCGCCACCGCCAGCGCCAGCAGGAACTCGGCATTGCGCCCGCCGCGGCCCTTGCCGCGCACGGTCACGGTGGTCTCGCCGCCGGACAGGATCACGCAGGGCTTGCTGAAGGGCTGGCCGCGCTGCGCCACCTGGCGCGCGATGGCGGCGTGCACTTCGGCCACTTCGCGCGCTTCGCCTTCGATGCAGTCGGACAGGATGTGGGCCTCGTAGCCCAGTTCACGCGCGCGCGCGGCCGCGGCTTCCAGCGATTGCTGCGCGGTGGCCAGCGTCACGTTGCGGTGGCCTTCGAAGCGGGCATCGCCGGGCTTGGGCGTTTCGCCGGCGCCGCTTTCCAGGTGGGTGCGCACGTTGGCGGGGACCTCAATGCCGTACTTGGCGATGACGGCCAGCGCGTCGGCGCAGGTGGTCGCGTCGGGCAGCGTCGGGCCGCTTGCGATCAGGGTCGGGTCATCGCCGGGGATATCGGAAATCAGCAGGGTCTCGACGCGGGCCGGGGCGCAGTGCAGCGCCAGGCGTCCGCCCTTGAGCGCGGACAGGTGCTTGCGCACGCAGTTCATTTCGCCGATGCTGGCGCCGCTCTTGAGCAGCGCCTTGTTCCCGGCCTGCTTGTCGGCCAGCGTCAGGCCCGGCGCGGGCGCGGCCAGCAGCGCGGAGCCGCCGCCGGAAATCAGGCACAGCACCAGGTCGTCGGCGGTCAGGCCCTGCACCAGTTCCACCATGCGTTGCGCGGCGCGCTGGCCGGCTTCGTCGGGAACAGGGTGCGCGGCTTCCACCACTTCAATGCGCTGGCAATCGGCACCATGGCCGTAGCGCGTCACCACCAGGCCCGACAGCTCGCCTTGCCAGTTCGCCTCGACCGCCTGCGCCATCGCGGCAGCGGCCTTGCCGGCGCCGATCACTACCGTGCGGCCCTTGGGCGGCGTGGGCAGGTGCGGCGGCAGGCAGTGGCTGGCGCTGACGGAAGCGACCGCGGTGTCGAACAGGTCGCGCAGCAGCGCGCGCGCGTCGGACTGTGCGAAATGCGCTGCGGCGCGCTGGGGCGAGAGCAGGGCGGCTTGAGGTTCGGTGGCGAGCATGAAAAGTCCTGGTGCTGACGGGGAAAGCTAGTCGTCCCCGCAGGGCGGGGACGACGTGGTTGCTGCTTACTTGGCGATCTGGTGGTTGGACATGATCTCGATCGCGCGGCACAGGGCCGAATGGTCCTGCTTGCCCAGGCCGTTGGCGGCGCAGGTGTTGAACAGCTCCTGCGCGGTGGCGGTGTTGGGCAGTGCCACGCCCAGTGCCTTGGCACCCTGCAGCGCCAGGTTCAGGTCCTTCTGGTGCAGTTCGATGCGGAAACCCGGGTCGAAGGTGCGCTTGACCATGCGCTCGCCGTGCACTTCCAGGATGCGCGAAGCCGCAAAGCCGCCCATCAGCGCCTGACGCACCTTGGCCGGATCGGCGCCGGCCTTGGAGGCGAACAGCAGGGCTTCGGACACGGCCTGGATGTTCAGCGCGACGATGATCTGGTTGGCCACCTTGGTGGTCTGGCCGTCACCGTTGCCACCGACCAGCGTGACGTTCTTGCCCATCAGGTCGAACAGCGGCTTGACCTGGTCATAGGCTTCCTGCGGGCCGCCGACCATGATCGTCAGCGAAGCAGCCTTGGCGCCCACTTCACCGCCCGACACCGGAGCGTCCAGGTACGAGGCGCCCAGCTTGTTGATGCGCGCGGCGAAGTCCTTGGTGGCGATCGGCGAAATCGAGCTCATGTCGACCACGATCTTGCTGTGGCTGGCTTCCTTGCCGGCGGCCTTGAACGCGGCGGCCACGCCCTTTTCGCTGAACAGCACGGCTTCCACGTGCGGGGTGTCCGGCACCATGATGACGATGATGTCGGCACGCTTGGCGACTTCCTCGGCGCTGGTGCAGACGGTCACGCCTGCATCGACCAGCGCTTGCGGGGCCGGGTTGACGTCATGCACGAACAGCGTGTGGCCGGCGGCGCGCAGGTGGCCCGCCATCGGTGCGCCCATGATGCCCAGGCCGATGAAGCCGACGTTGCGTTGGTTTGCCATGTTGATGTCTCCTTGAATGAGATTAAGTCTGTCTTGGTTGGCGTAGGTGGTAACCCGTTACTGCACGCCGTGCTCGGCGCGCCAGCCCAGGCCGGCTTCGGTGGTGGTCTTCGGCTTGTACTCGCAGCCGATCCAGCCGTTGTAGCCGATCTCGTCCAGGAACTTGAACAGGAAGCGGTAGTTCAGCTCGCCGGTCCCCGGTTCATTGCGGCCGGGGTTGTCGGCCAGCTGCACGTGCTTGATCTTCGGCAGGTTGGCCTTGATGGTGTTGGCGATCTCGCCTTCCATCCGCTGCATGTGGTAGATGTCGTACTGCACGTACAGGTTGGGCGCATTGACCTGGTTGATCAGGTCCACCGCCTGCTGCGTGCGCGACAGGAAGAAGCCAGGGATGTCGAAGGTGTTGATCGGCTCGACCAGCAGGTCGATATGCTCGGCGGCGAGCGCGCTGGCGGCGAAGCGCAGGTTTTCCACCAGCGTTTCCTGGGCCTGCTCGCGCTTGACGTTCTGCGGCTGGATGCCGACCAGGCAGTTCAGCTGGCGCACGCCCAGCACCTTGGCGTACTTGATGGCCTCGCCCACGCCGTCCTGGAACTCGCCGACGCGGTCCGGGTGGCAGGCAATGCCGCGCTCGCCCGCTTCCCACTTGCCGGCGGGCAGGTTGTGCAGCACCAGGTCCAGCTGGAAGCGGTTCAGGCGGTCAGCGATCTGGTCCGCGTGGAAGGCATAGGGGAAGAGGAATTCCACGCCGCGGAAGCCCGCGCGCGCGGCGGCTTCGAAGCGGTCGAGGAAACCGACTTCGTTGAACAGCATGGTGAGGTTGGCCGCAAGTTTAGTCATGAGTCTCTCCGGTTTAGTTGTGTTGTCGTTCTGCCGGTGCAGAACCGGTGATGCAGGGGCGCTGGATTTGCGCGGGCCGTAGCCCGCGCTTCCATGTTGGAATGGTGCTGCTTACGCCGTTTCCACTTCTTCCTTCAGGATCGCTTCCTCGATGTCCTCGAGGTCTTCGATCGGCTCGAACTCGTTGACATTGTCGATCTCGGTGCCCATCGCGATATTGGTCACGCGCTCCAGGATCACCTCGACCACCACCGGCACCGAGAACTCGGCCATCAGGTCGCGCGCTTCAGCAAAGGCCGGGGCGATGTCTTCCGGCTTGAACACGCGGATCGCCTTGCAGCCCAGGCCCTCGACCACCTTGACGTGGTCCACGCCGTAGCCGTTCAGTTCTGGCGAGTTGACGTTGTCGAAGGCCAGCTGCACGCAGTAGTCCATCTCGAAGTTGCGCTGCGCCTGGCGGATCAGGCCGAGGTAGGAGTTGTTCACCACCACGTGGATGTACGGCACCTTGAACTGCGCGGCCACGGCCAGCTCTTCGATCATGAACTGGAAGTCGTAGTCGCCCGAGATCGCCACCACATCCGAGTCCGGCGAGGCGGTCTTCACGCCGATCGCGGCCGGGATGGTCCAGCCCAGCGGGCCGGCCTGGCCGCAGTTGATCCAGTGGCGCGGCTCGTTGACCGACAGGAACTGGGCCGCGGCGATCTGCGACAGGCCGATGGTGCTGACATAACGCACGTCGCGCGGGAAGTACTGGTTCATCTCGCGGTACACGCGCTGCGGCTTGACCGGCACGTTGTCGAAATCGCTCTTGCGCTGCATGGTGCGGCGGCGCTTCTGCACGTCGGCCACCCACGACTTGCGGCACGGCAGGCGGCCGGCCATCTTCATTTCGCGGGCAACTTCAACGAACAGTTCCAGCGCGGCCTTGGCGTCCGACACGATGCCCAGGTCCGGGCCGAACACGCGGCCGATCTGGGTCGGCTCGATGTCGACGTGCACGAACTTGCGGCCCTTGGTGTAGACATCGACGCTGCCGGTGTGGCGGTTGGCCCAGCGGTTGCCGATGCCCATCACGAAGTCGGAGGCCAGCAGCGTGGCGTTGCCGTAGCGGTGCGAGGTCTGCAGGCCGACCATGCCGGCTTGCAGCGGGTGGTCGTCGGCCAGCACGCCCCAGCCCATCAGGGTCGGCACCACCGGCACGTTGGCCAGCTCGGCGAATTCGACCAGCAGGTCCGAAGCGTCAGCGTTGATGACGCCGCCGCCGCACACGATCAGCGGGCGCTCGGCCGCGTTCAGCATCGAGATGGCCTTCTCGATCTGGGCGCGCGAGGCGGCCGGCTTGTACGGCTGCAGCGACTGGTAGGTGTCGACATCGAATTCGATCTCGGCCACCTGCACGTCGAACGGCAGGTCGATCAGCACCGGACCCGGGCGGCCCGAACGCATGATGTGGAAGGCTTGCTGGAACACTTGCGGCACCAGGGCCGGCTCGCGCACGGTCACGGCCCACTTGGTCACGGGCTTGGCGATCGATTCGATATCGACGGCCTGGAAGTCTTCCTTGTACAGGCGGGCGCGCGGGGCCTGGCCGGTAATGCAGAGGATGGGGATCGAATCGGCCCAGGCCGAGTACAGGCCGGTGATCATGTCGGTGCCGGCGGGGCCCGAGGTGCCGACGCAGACGCCGATGTTGCCCGGCTCGGCACGGGTGTAGCCTTCGGCCATGTGCGAGGCGCCCTCGACGTGGCGGGCCAGCACGTGGTTGATGTTGCCCGACTTGCGCATTGCCGAGTAGAACGGGTTGATCGCCGCGCCCGGCACGCCGAATGCCGTGGTCACGCCTTCCTTCTCCAGCACGGCGATTGCCGCGTCGATTGCTCTCATCTTTGCCATGATCTTGTCTCCAGTGATGGTGTGAATTCCGTTGGAGTCGATCCTATTCCCGCAGGCGGGGTGGGATAAACAGAAGGGAGATCAGTTGATTCGATACCTGGGGTACGCAATATCGCCTTGGAAGCCAGATCGGACGGTCGGCGGGGGTACGCCGGGGTACGCAATTGGATATGTGGTGTGACGGTGCGGGCACGCAGTGCAGCGGTGGGTACGCGCCCGCGCCGGCCGGCCGCCGCAGCGCAGTGCGGCAAAATGACGGGATTCTTCGCCATCCGGGCCGACCATGTATTCCAGGCTGCCGTCTACCTACGAACTGCTTGAAGCGCTTGCCGCCGTCCCGCCCGGGCCGGCCGCCGACCCTCCGATGCCGGGCGGCCGCCTCGGGCGCGTGCTGTGGGTGGGCTTTATCGCGGCGCTGGCCGCGACCATCCTGAGCGGCGTGGCCCTGGCCGTCTGGCGGCTGTGGCTCAAGCACCCGGTGCCGCCGTGGTCGCTGCGGACCTTCGAGGTGCTGCTGGCCCTGTCGGCCGCCTGCTATGTCGGCGCCGGACTCACGCGCGCCGGCACCGTGCTGGCCAGGCTGCGCCATCCGCTGCGCTGGCAGGCCGCCGAGATGGACCGCCACAGCGCAGCCGAGGATGCGCTGCTGCGCCGGCTGGCGCGCATCCCGCCGCCGCAGCTGCAGGCGCGCCAGCGGCGCGTGGTGTTGCAACTGCGCTTGTGGGAAGGTGCTGCGCGCACCCTGGCAGGGCTGCTGGCACTGGCGCCGGCCGCGGCCGTGGTGGCGGCACTGCCGCGCCAGCAGGCCATGGCCGGGACGCTGCTGTGGCTCTACGGCGTGATGGTGGTGACCGGCGCGGCCTGCTACCTGTACCTGCACGTGCAATGCAGCCGGCCGCTGCGGCGGCTGGCCCATGTGCTGGGCGAAGCGGCCGAGATGAACGCGCAGGTCAGGGCGCGCGCGGCTCCGGCCGCCTGATTCCGCACCGGCTGCGGGTGACGCGACCTGCCCCTGGCAGCGGCCCTGACACAGCCGTATGCGGATGCCGCGATCCTGCCCATCAGCCGCGCAGGGATGCCACATCCCCGGGGATGCCGCACAATGGCGCCCGGGAGACGAATATCCGATGGACAAACTCAAGCAAATCGAAGCCTTTATCGCCGTGGTGGAGCACGGCAGCATGGCGGCCGCGGCGCTCACGCAGAACGTGACGCCGGTGATGATCGGCCGCCGCATCAACGCGCTGGAAGCCCGCATCGGCGTCAAGCTGCTGCACCGGTCCACGCGCCGCATCGCCGTGACCGAGCAGGGCGCGGTGTTCATGGAGCAGTGCAAGAAGGCGCTGGCCGACCTGGACCGCGCCGAGATGCTGATCGCCGAAGGCAAGCACAAGGCCACCGGCCACCTGATCGTTTCGGCACCGGCGGCGTTCGGGCGCAAACACGTGGCACCGCACGCACCGGCGTTCCTCTCGGCCAACCCGGAAGTGCAGATCTCATTCAACCTGACCGACCGCGTGGTCGACCTGGTGCGCGAAGGCTATGACGTCGGCATCCGTATCGGCGGCGCCATCGACCCGAACTTTGTCGCGATCAAGCTGGCCTCGAACAAGCGCGTGGTGTGCGGCACGCCGGCGTACTTCGCCAGGTACGGCGTGCCGCAGACGCTGGACGACCTGGCCCAGCACAACTGCCTGGCGTTCAACCTGCAGGGCGGCCAGCAGCGCGGCTGGTATTTCAGCCAGAACGGCAAGACCGTGACCGTGCGCGTCAACGGCAACCTGGACTGCAACGACGGCGAGCTGCTGCACCGCTGGACCGGCGAGGGCCTGGGCCTGGGCTGGCGCTCGACCTGGGAGATCCTGCCGCAGCTGGAGAGCGGCGAGCTGATCACGGTGCTGGACGAATACGCGCTGCCGGCCTACGACATCCTTGCCGTGTACCCGCAGCAGCGCCCGGTGCCGGCCAAGATCCGTTTCTTCATCGAGCACCTGAAGGCGCAGTTCGCGCGCCCGGGCTACTGGATGGACACGGCGGGCGGCAACTGAGGCCGCCGCCGAGCGCGATGCCGATCACAGCCTGGCTGGCCGACCTGGTGGTCCTCGTGCACGGGCTGTTTATCCTGTTCGTGGTGGCGGGCGGCCTGCTGGTGTTGCGCTGGCCGCGTGTCGCATGGCTGCACCTGCCGGCGGCGGTGTGGGGCGTGCTGATCGAATGGTCCGGCTGGATCTGCCCGCTGACGCCGCTGGAAAACATGCTGCGCCGGGCCGCGGGACAGGCGGGCTACAGCGGCGGTTTTGTCGAGCGCTACCTGTTGCCGCTGATCTATCCGGCCGGGCTCACGCCCGCGGTGCAGCTGTGGCTCGGCGCGGTGGTGCTGGTGGTCAATGTGGTGGCCTATGCGTTGTGGTGGCGCCGCCGGCGAGCCGCGCGGCACCACCACTGAGCGGCTTGCTTCAGCCCGCCGGCTCGAAGCGCGGCGCGCGCTTCTGCATATTGGCCAGCACTGCCTCGCGCTGGTTGGGCGAGCCGACCAGCCGGTCCTGCTCGTCGGACTCGGCCTGCAGGATGAGGGCATTGTCGCCGCGCTCCACCACCGCCATCAGGCGCTTGGCTGCGCGGATCGCATCCGGGTTCTTCTGTGCCACCTGGCGCGCGGCTTCCAGCGCCGCGGCGCGCGGGTCGTCGGCGAGGTAGGTGCCCAGGCCCAGTTCGCAGGCTTCGGTGCCGCTCAGCACGCGCGCGCTGTAGATCAGCTCGCGCAGCACGTCGGGGCGCACCAGGCCGCGCGTGAGCACCATGCCGGCCATGTCGGGCACCAGCCCCCACTTCATTTCCATGACCGACAGCCTGGTATCGGGCGCGACGTAGCGTACGTCAGCGCCCAGCGCCACCTGCAGCCCGCCGCCGAAAGCCACGCCGTGGACCGCGGCGAAGACCGGCACCGGCAGTTCGCGCCAGACCATGCACGCGTACTGCGGGCGATTGGACATGCCGTTGGTACGCTTGCCGAGGCGGCCCGCGCCGATGCTGTCGTTGTGGGATTCGCCGCCACCGTCCGACAACATGCCCGCCATGCGGCCCATGTCCAGCCCCGCGCAGAAGGCACGGCCCTCGCCTGACAGGACCACGGCGCGCAGGTCGGGCATGCGCGCCAGTTGCTCGCCGGTCTCGATCAGTGCGTCGAACATGGCCTGGTCGAGCGCGTTCATCTTGTCGGGGCGGTTCAGGCGGACGTCGGCGACGCCGTCTTCGATGGTGACGAGGATACGTTCGTTGCTGCTGGCGCTCATGCGCTGGCTCCTTGTGATGCGGGTTCTCAACGGCCCTTGAACTGCGGCTTGCGCTTCTCCATGAAGGCGGCTACGCCTTCCTTGCAGTCATCGCTGCGGCTGGCGCGCGACTGCAGCGTGGCTTCCACTTCGAGCTGCGCGGCCAGGTCGTTGTCGAAGCTCTGGTTCAAGGCTTCCTTGATCATGCCGTAGGCCATGGTCGGCATGGTGGCCAGGTGGCGGGCCAGCTTGCCGGCCTCGTCCTGCAGCGCGTCGTCGGCGTGGACCTTCCACACCAGGCCGATGCGCTGTGCTTCCTCGGCATCGATCTTCTCGGCCAGGATGGCCAGTGCGCGGGCGCGCATCTCGCCGGCATAGCGCGGCACGAAGTAGGTGCTGCCGGCGTCCGGGACCAGGCCGATCTTGGAGAATGCCTGCAGGAAGCTGGCCGAGCGGGCCGCCAGCACCACGTCGCCCGCCAGCGCCAGGCTCATGCCGGCACCGGCGGCCACGCCGTTGACAGCGGTGACGACCGGCTTGGGCATCTGGCGCAGCGCCATGATGATCGGGTGGTAACGCTCGCGCAGCAGCGTGCCGGAATCGGAGATGCCATCCTTGCCGCGCGCGGCCAGGTCGGCGCCGGCGCAGAAGCCGCGGCCCGCGCCGGTGATCAGCACGGCGCGCACGCCGGCGTCGCCGGCGGCGCGCTCAACGCCCTCGCGCAGCTCGCGCATCAGGTCGCCGTTCATCGCGTTGAGCACGTCCGGGCGGTTCAGGGTCAGCGTGGCCACGCTTTCGCTGGCTTGATAGAGGACGGATGCCGTCATGGGTGGTTCTCCTTGTTGCTTGGTCGTGGTTCGGTGCGGGTGCGGAAACTTACTGCGGCTTCTTCAGCGCGTCGGCGGAGGCGTCGCCCAGCTTGCTGCCGCCGTCGCAGTCGAGGATGGTGCCGGTGACGTAGTGCGCGTTGTCGCTGCTCAGGTACATCGCGGCATCGGCGATATCGTCCTTGGTGCCGTAGTCGCGCAGCGCCAGGCGGGCCTTGTAGCGCGCCTCCATCTCGGCCGTGGGCGCCAGCCGGGCCATGCCTTCGGTGTCGGCGATCGGGCCGGGCGAGATGCCGTTCACGCGCACGCCGGCCGGGCCCCATTCCATCGCCAGGCACTTGATCAGCATGTTGATGCCGGCCTTGGCGGCGCAGGCATGGGCCTGGAACATCATGGCGTTGACCGCCTGCGGCGCGGTGATCGCGATCAGCGACGCACCCGGCTTGGCCAGGTGGTCGAAGCTGGCGCGGAACACGTTGAAGGTGCCGAGCAGGTCGATATCGACCACAGTCTTGAAGGCATTGGCGGACATGCCGACCACGGGCGCGAGGAAGTTGCCCGCGGCGCCGGAGATCACCACGTCGATCGGCCCCAGTTCGTCCTGGGCGCGCGCGAAGGCCGCTTCCACGGCGGCATAGTCGCGCACGTCGGCGGCCATGCCGATGGCGGTGCCGCCGGCCGCGGTGATGGTGTCGGCGGCGGCCTGGATGCGCTCGGCGGTGCGGCTGATCAGCGCCAGCTTCGCCCCGGCGCGCGCGAAGCCGTGCGCGATGCCGAGGTTGATGCCGGAGGAGGCGCCGGCGACGAATACGGTCTTGCCGGCAAAGGCGTCGGGGCGGAAGGCACTGGGCATGGGAAGTCCTCTCGATCGATGGTCAGGCGATGCGGGCCGCGATCCGGCGTCAGGCAGGACCGTGGCGTTGCGAAATGCAGGGGAGAGCTAGCGCCGGCGGCGTGGCTGCAGCGCAGGTATCGCGCGATGGCGCATGACGGTCTCCATGTTTCTGTTCTGGTGTGCGTCCGCCCCGGATCCTGCGGGGGGCGGCGCCGGCCTCTGGCTCGGGCCTCCGGCATCCTAACCCGAAGCCGGGATTCGATCTCGCGTATTGCCGGCAATGCCGGCCACCGCGGACGCAACAATGGCGGCGCCGGGAATGCCTTCCAGGCGCTGCAACTAGCTGGCGGGAAAGGAAAAAACGGGTGCGGGACTGCGTCGCGGCCAAGCGGCGGGACAGGGCGCCATTCCGCAGCGCAAAACCCAGTCCTCAGAAAAAAGAAAGCCCGCACACCGTTGCAGCGTGCGGGCAGCCTTCCGACGATGAGGTGCCGGAAGGCAGAGTGCTCATGAAGTGCGCCCCCGCGTCTTCATGGCGGGGTCAAGTGTGCGCGCGGGCGGCAGTGGCCGCTTTGACTCACGTCAAGCAGACGCCTACGCGAGCAGCGCGGTCACCAGGTCCTTGCCGCGCGACACCGGCGCGGTTTCCTCGAAATGCAGCGCACCTTCCACGTGGCCGAGGTGGTCCACCATCAGCGTGACGGCCCGCTCGACATCGCCGGCACGGGCGGCCTCGATGAATTCGCGGTGCTCGTCCGACGAGCAGGCCGCGTCGCGGCGCGACTGGTACAGCATGGTGATGACCGCGCTGCGCGTCGACAGCTCGCGCATCATCTCGGTCAGCACGCCGTTGCCGACCACCTCGGCCAGCACGATATGGAAGTCGCCAAGCAGCCGGGTGCGCACCTGCGCATCGCTGCCAGCCAGCGCCTTGCGTTCGGCCGCCAGGTGGCGGTCGATGCGCTTGTAGTCGGCCGGGGTCGCCTTGGCGACGAACTCGCGCGCCAGCGCCGCTTCCAGGATGCGGCGCACCGCGAAGACCTCGCGCGCCTCCTCGGCGCTGGGCTTGGCCACGAAGGCACCCTTGTCGGGCACGATCTGGATGACCTTGTCCTTGGACAGCATCAGCAGCGCCGCGCGCACCTTGGTGCGGCTGACGCGGTAGACACTGGCCAGGGCCTCCTCGCGCAGCTTGGTGCCGGGCGGCAGGCGGTGCGAAACGATGGCCGCGACTATGTCTTCGGCGATCGCTTCGGCGGTCATGTCAGGATCGATATGCTCGGGCATGGCAGCGCACTTGCGCAGGGGCTGCGCGGTTGGGGAGATGCGTGATTCTAGTCTACTGCGGCAGATGAATCGTCCCCGAGGCGCAGTCCAGCGGGGGCGAGCTCATCTGATGCAGTGGACTACCGCCCTGGCACGGCGACCGGAGATCCGGCGTCCACGCCGTCCTCCGCCATCGCGGCCAGACCCGCATCCAGGTCGGTCGCTTCAATGGTGCCGTTGAGCACGCCATGGGCCCGTTCGCGGTCGATATCCTTCTCCCAGGCGGCCACCACCACGGTCGCCACGCAGTTGCCGATCAGGTTGCCCAGTGCACGCGCGATGCCGATGAACCAGTCCACCGACAGCACCAGCACCAGCCCGATGGCGGGAATCGCCGGGTGTGCCGACAGTGTCGCGGCCAGGATCACGATGGCCGAGCCGGGGATGCCGTGCGCGCCCTTGGAGGTGACCAGCGCCACCGCCAGGATGCCGAGCAGGTCGCCCATCGCCAGCGCCGTGTTGGTCGCCTGCGCGATAAAGACCGCGGCCAGCGTCAGGTAGATCGAGAACGCATCGAGGTTGAACGAGTAGCCGGTCGGGATCACCAGGCCCACCACCGACTTCTTGATCCCCATGAACTCCAGCTTCTTCATCACCTGCGGCAGCACGCTGTCGGACGAGGCCGTGCCCAGCACCACCAGCAGCTCGGCGCGCAGGTAGCGGATCAGCTTGATCACCGAGAAGCCGCACACGCGCATGATCGTGCCCAGCACCAACAGCACGAAGATGATCACCGCGCCGTAGAACAGGAATACCAGGAAGCCCAGCTGCTTGAGCGAGCCGATGCCGTACTTGCCCACGGTGAAGGCCACCGCGCCCAGCACGCCCAGCGGCGCCAGCTTGATGATGAAGCCCATCATCTTGAACAGCGTGTGCGAGAAGGTGTCGATCAGCCTGACCAGCGGCCGGCCCGGCTCGCCCACCAGCGACAGCGCGCAGCCGAACAGGATCGACACCAGCAGCACCTGCAGCACGTCGCCGTTGGCAAAGGCGCCGAACACGGTATTGGGGATCAGCTTGAGCAGGAAGTCGACCGTGCCCTGGTCCTTCACCTTGGTCGCGTTGTCGATAAATCCGGCGATGGCCGACGCATCGAGCGAACGCGGGTCGACATTCATGCCGACGCCGGGCTGGAACACATAGGCCAGCAGGATGCCAAGCGCCAGCGCGATGGTGGTGACGATCTCGAAGTACACCACCGCCTTGATGCCGACGCGGCCGACCTTCTTCAGCTCGCCGGCGCCGCAGATGCCGGCCACCACCACGCAGAACACGATCGGGCCGATCAGCATCTTGATCAGCTTGATAAAGGCATCGCCAAGCGGCTTGAGCTTGGCGGCGAATTCAGGGAATGCCAAGCCGAGTGCGGTGCCAATCACCAGGGCAATCAGCACCTGGCCAAACAGCGAACGGGTGAAGCGGATATGCAAACGGGGCTGGGGGGCGCCGGGGCGGGGCTGCGAGGGAACTGCATGCTGCATGGTTGTCTCCGTACCGGGCCGGTCCGGCGCCTGTCCATTGGCTGGCGCTGGCTGGCCCATCTGATCCAGGAATCACCGGCGGCCCCGTACTGCTCTACTGGCGGGTGGCTGCCGGCCTTACGTTCCGTGCGGGGCTTCCGGGTCGGGAGCGCGCCACTTCGCGGACAGCCCCCCTGTTGAGGCGGAATCCACGCAATCGCCTGTCCGGACCGGATTGTCCGAGGCAAATTGTCTGAACGTGGAAGCGAATATAGTGCATATCATTTTTGTATGCAATTTTTGAATTCACTGTGCTAACATGAATCGCACAGAATAGAGCTTCGGCCCGGGCGCCACGCCCGCGCCGGCAGGCCTTGCGGCAGACGCCGGCGGGCCTTGCCGGACCACCCGCCGCGGCGTTCACGCACTTCCAGCAGGAGACAACGCATGGCAGCAAATCCGTCGCCGTCCGCCGCAGAGACTGGCACGCGCATCATGGCCTGGGCCGACGCCCTGGCCGTCCACACCGAGCAGCCCGGCATGCTCACCCGTACCTACCTGACCGAGGCCCACCACGGCGCCGCCGCGCAGCTGACCGAATGGATGCAGCAGGCCGGCATGACGGTGCGGCGCGACGCCGCCGGCAACGTGATCGGCCGCTATGAGGGCACCACGCCCGACGCGCCCGCGCTGCTGACCGGTTCGCACTTCGACACCGTGCGCGACGGCGGCCGCTATGACGGCAACCTCGGCGTGATCCTGCCGACCGCGTGCGTGGCCGAATGGAACCGCCAGGGCAAGCGCTTCCCGTTTGCGATCGAGGTGGTCGGCTTTGCCGAGGAAGAGGGCGTGCGCTTCAAGGCCACGCTGCTGGGCAGCCGCGCCATCGCCGGGACCTTCGACAACAACGTGCTCGACAACGTCGACGACTCCGGCAAGACCATGCGTGAAGTGATGCGCGAGGCCGGTTTCGACGCCGCTGCCTTGCCCGCCGCCAAGCATGACCCCAGCAAGGTCGCGGCCTTCATCGAAGTCCATATCGAACAAGGTCCGGTGCTGCTCAATGAAAACCTGCCGGTGGGCGTGGTGACCGCCATCTCCGGCGCCACCCGCTTTATCGTCGAGCTCGAAGGCCTGGCCGGCCACGCCGGCACGGTGCCGATGGACATGCGCCGCGACGCCGCCATGGCCGGGGCCGAGATCGGCCTGTATATCGAGAAGCGCTGCGGCGGCAAGCCGGGCCTGGTCGGCACGGTCGGCCAGTTCAACGTGCCCAACGGCGCCGCCAACGTGGTGCCGGGCCGCGCCGTGTTCTCCATCGACATCCGCGCCGGCGCTGACGCCGAGCGCGAGGCCGCCGTCAACGACGTGCTGGCCGAGATCGAGCGCGTGTGCGCGCGCCGCAACGTGCGCACGCAGGTGCGCAAGACCCATGAGGCGAAGAGCGTTCCCTGCGCCCCGTGGCTGCAAGAGCAATGGGCCGCCGCGATTGCCCGCGAGGGCGTGCCGGTGCGCCACCTGCCGTCGGGCGCCGGCCACGACGCCATGGCCATTGCCGCCATCGCCGACGTCGCCATGCTGTTCGTGCGCTGCGGCAACGGCGGCATCAGCCACCATCCCACCGAAACCATGACCGCCGAGGACGCCGCCCTGTCCGCGCGCGTGTTCAGCGATTTCGTCGAGCACTTCCGCCTGCCGCAGTAAGCCAGCGCAGATTCCCCGGAACCCACCCGAACCCCTCCGTAGTTGAGAGAACAAGTCATGACCGCACGAGACAATATGAACCCCACTGAAACCACGCTGACGCAGTTCATCGACCAGCACCGTCCGGAACAGGAAGCCTTCCTGGCCGAACTGGTCAAGGTGCCCTCGGACAACCCCGCAGGCGACTGCGACGCCCATGGCAAGCGCGCCAAGGAACTGCTGGAGGGCGTGGGCTTCACGGTGGAGGCGCACAAGGTGCCGGACGAGCTGGTGAAGGCAGCCGGCATGATCAGCGCCACCAACCTGATCGTGCGCAAGCAGTTCGGCACGGGCGGCCCGACCATCGCCATGAACGCCCACGGCGACGTGGTGCCCCCGGGCCTGGGCTGGACCAAGGACCCGTACGGCGGTGAAGTGGCCGACAGCGAGCACGGCCCGGTCATGTACGGCCGCGGCGTGGCGGTGTCCAAGTCTGACTTCGCCACCTACACCTACGCCGTGCTGGCGCTGATGGAAGCCGAGAAGCAGGGCGCCAGGATCAACGGCGCGGTCGAGCTGCAGTTCACCTATGACGAGGAAACCGGCGGCGACATCGGTCCCAAGTTCCTGCTCGACAACAACCTGAGCAAGGCCGACTACGCCATCTCGGCCGGCTTCTCGTACGGCATCACCTCGTCGCACAACGGCTGCCTGCACGTCGAAGTGACGGTCAAGGGCAAGCAGGGCCATGCCGCCATGCCGCATACGGGGGTGGACGCGATCGAAGCCGCCACCCACATCCTGCAAGCCATCTACGGCCTGCGCGCCGAGCTGGCCACGCGCAAGTCGAAGGTGCCGGGCATCGACACCGCCACGCTGAACGTCGGCCTGATCAAGGGCGGCATCAACACCAACGTGGTGCCTGACCTGGTGACCTTCCGCGTCGACCGCCGCATGATCCCCGAGGAAATCGGCTTCGACGCCGAAGGCGAGATCCGCGCCGTGGTGGAAAAGGCCGCCAAGGACCGTCCGGGCATCGAGGTGAAGGTCGAGCGCATCATCCTGGCCGAGCCGCTATCGGAACTGCCGGGCGTGGAAAAGCTGATCGGCGCGCTGAAGAGCCGTGCCGAATCCGTGTTCGGCGTGGAGATCCCGGTGCAAGGCGTGCCGCTCTACACCGACGCGCGCCACTACACCAAGCGCGGCATCCCGACCGTGCTGTACGGCGCCGGCCCGCGCACGCTGATGGAAGCCCGCGGCCATAACTCGGACGAGAACCTGCGCCTGAACGACCTGAACCGCGCGACCAAGGTGGTGGCGCTGGCGCTGTCGGACCTGATGAAGTAAGGCTTGGGCGCCGGCAGGCGCCGGGCTTTGCTGCGCAAGACGCCACGGAGGAATCCGTGGCGTTTTTGTTCTTTGGGGCTTGGCTGAAGCCGTGCAGGTCGATCCGCCTACGCCGGCAGCGTCGTCGCCCCCACCCCCAGCATCCGCTGCATCAGCACCGTATCGATCCATTGCCCGTGCTTGAACCCCACCGCCTCCAGCCGGCCGACGGTGCGGAAGCCCAGGCGCTCATGCACGGCCAGCGAACCGGCGCCTTCGCCGCCGGCGGTGCAGGCGATCACGGCGACCATCTGGCGCCAGGGACCGGTCTCGCAGCGGGCGACCAGTTCGGCCAGCAGGGCCTGGCCCAGGCCCTCGCCGACGCGGCGGTGGTCGATATAGATTGAATCCTCGATGGCAAAGCGGTAGGCGCTGCGCGCGCGGTAGGACGATGCATAGGCATAGCCCAGCACCTCGCCGTCGCGCACGGCGACCAGGTAGGGCAAGCCCTTGCGGTGGACTTCGGCAAAACGCAGCTGCATCTCGTCCAGGCTTGGCGGCGTTTCCTCGAACGAGGCGCGGCCGTGCAGCACATGGTGCGCGTAGATGGCGTGGATGGCAGGAACGTCGGCGGGTATGGCGTCGCGCAGGGTGAAGGGTTTGCGTGTACCGGCGGACGGCGTCGTGGCGGAAACGGTAGTGGAAGTCATCGGGAATGGTGCCCTATGCAAGGACTTGGGGCAACGCAGGATGCGTGCCGGGCACATGCACCAGCGTGATGCTGCGCGAGGGCCGGTGTCTTGTATATAGTGCGGATTGATTTGCACCGCATTAGTGCCAACGCCCCGGGGCGGGGCACGGCAACGACAAGAAAGGACCATGCCATGATCACCATCTACCACAACCCCCGCTGCTCCAAGTCGCGCGAAACGCTCGCCCTGGTCCAGGCCGCCAGCGAGCGGCTGGGCGAACCGGTGGAAATCGTGGAATACCTCAAAGAGCCGCCGTCGCTGGCCACGCTGCGCCAGTTGCACACCATGCTGGGCGTTCCGGTGCGCGAGATGCTGCGCGACAACGAAGCGCCGTACGCCGAGCTGGGCCTGGCCGATCCCGGCCTGACCGAGGCCGAGCTGCTGGCCGCCGTGGCCGACAACCCGATCCTGCTGCAGCGTCCGGTGGTGGTGCGCAACCGCCGCGCCGCGATCGGCCGGCCGCCCGAGAACGTGGCGCCGCTGCTGGCCTGAGCCAGGCCATGCACGGCACCAAATAAAACCGGCCCCCACGTGGTGGGGGCCGGCCGGTGCTTGAGGCAAACAGCTTCAGGCGGGTCGTCTAATGAACACCCAGCCAGTGCATGGCCTCCTGACCGAAAGCGATGGCCGCCAGCACGACCAGTAGCACCACCAGCGTCACCGTGCTGACGTATAGCGTGGCCTTGGCGACTTCGGCGTCCTCATCCGAGGTGTGGCGATGGGTGATGGGCGTGGCGCCCCGCGTGGCATGCGGCCAATGGATCCGGCCGGCCAGGTCTCTCAAGTGCAGGTCGGTATGAAAACGCATGATCGACACCTCCTCGGCAGGCGCCGCGCGATCCGGGCAACATGGCTCAAACGGCATATGGCGTGGCTGCGCAAGTGCGCCGGATAGTCTGTGGCTCGTTTCGCCCGGTACGCCATATCCGCTTCTACTATAGGCGCGCTGGCGTGAGATGCGAACGCAAAGCCTGCAAGGGGCGTGCCGCCGTGGCTGCCGCGGCGCAGCAACCGTTCAGGGCTGCCCGGACGAAGGTGAGGGCTCGCTAGCGTCCGCTGCGGCATCGGACGCCAGGCTGGTCAGTGCGGTCTCGCGCTCACGCAGCGCAGCGAGCATGTTGCAGAACAGCGCACCCTGTTCGAGCGCATCGTCCAGCGCCACATGGGTGTGCGGCAGCGGATCCATCCAGGCGGCCGGGAAGGCCGCCTTGACGGTCTTGCGGTAGGGGCGCCCGGTCAGCGCAAAGCCCAGCGTCTTGATGTCGAGGGCGGCCCAGCCAAAGGGCGAGCGCCCGGCGAACCGCATCATGTACCAGAACATCCAGGTGAAATCGAAGCCGGCCGGAAAGGCCACGAAGACCGGCTTGCCGGGCAGGCTCTCGACCCATTCGACATAGCGGACCATGGCGTCCTCGGGGCGCTGCAGGTCGCGCCGGCAGGCGCTCCAGGCTTCGGGCTGGGTTTGCCACCACTGCATCTGCACCGGGTGGCCGGCGGCGCTGGGCAGGGTCTCGAGGTTGGCGGAGAACGTGCCCACCACGGTCTTGTCCGCCAGCATTGCCGCGGACGCGAACGACAGCATCGAATGCGGGCCCGGGATCGGGCCGTCGGCTTCCACGTCGGTGCTGACGTAGATCTCCGGGCGGGTGTCGGGCGCCTGTCGCTTGGCCACGGCCTCAGCCCACGTCGGTCAGGTGATCGGCCACGAACGGGTTATTGCGGCGTTCCTCGCCGAAGGTGGAGACCGGCCCGTGCCCGGGGATGAAGGTCACGTCCTCGCCCAGCGGCCACAGCCGCGTGCGGATCGAGCGGATCAGGTCGGCGTGGTTGCCGCGCGGAAAGTCGGTGCGGCCGATCGAGCCGGCGAACAGCACGTCGCCCACCACCGCCAGCCGGTTGGCGCGCGAGAAGAACACCACGTGGCCGGGTGTGTGGCCGGGGCAGTGGTAGACCTCCAGCGTCTCGTTGCCGAACTGCACGGTGTCGCCGTTCTCCAGCCAGCGGTCTGGCTCGAAGCTCTCGGCGTGGCCGAAGCCGAAGCGGCGCGTCTGCTCGGGCAGCTGCTCGATCCAGAAGCGCTCGTCCTGCTGCGGGCCTTCGATGGGGATGTCCAGCTCGCGCGCGAGCGCCGCGGCGCCGGCGCAATGATCGACATGGCCATGCGTCAGGAAGATCTTTTCCAGCGTGACGCCTTGCTCCCTGACCGCCGCGCGGATGCGGTCCAGGTCGCCGCCGGGATCGCAGACCGCGGCGCGGCCGGTGCTTTCATCGATCAGCAGCGAACAGTTTTGCTGGAAGGGCGTGACGGGAATGAGCAGGGCTTTCATGGACGATTTCTTGTGCGCCGGGCGCCTTCTGGCGGGGTGCCACGGACTGGCCCGCACGGACGGCGGGCGGGTGCCCAGCATTGTAGCGCCGGGCGGCGATTCACCGCCCGCGATGCAGGTCGGGTGCTTTATGC
The DNA here is from genome assembly GCF_058781795.1 of Cupriavidus sp. FW306-1B-F12B. NCBI lineage: Bacteria > Pseudomonadati > Pseudomonadota > Betaproteobacteria > Burkholderiales > Burkholderiaceae > Cupriavidus > Cupriavidus sp. FW306-1B-F12B. The sequence goes on along the minus strand of NZ_JBYSXC010000007.1, from coordinate 28,369 downwards.
GTTATCCGCGCGAAAACCCCGTCTCGGGCGGGAATCCCTTGCCACAAGCGGGATTCCGGGCAGATAGGTCACGATGGTGCGAAATCGCACAGATTTCGTAACAAAATGAAAGAGATAGTCGTAAAGACTCAATGTTAGACTGCCGCCCATGTTACGGATCTCCGCTCTCGCCAAGCGCTGGCAACGGCTCGCCAAGCTCGGCGCATGCACCGCATGCGCCGTGGTGCTGGCCGCCTGTGCCACGCCCCCTGAAGGCGACAACGCAAGCAACGACAACGCTGGCGCCGTGCCCACGCGCGCGGCAAAGAACGGCAAGGCCGGCAAGACCGATCGCACCGACGCAGACAACAAGTCCGCGCGTGCCTCGGACGGCGGCAGCTGGAACCTGTTCGGCTATGACGCTGACGAAGGCCGCAGCGGCAGCTCGCTGGACGGCCTGCGCGCCGATATCGGCACGTTCGAGCAGCGCGGTGTTTCGTCGTGGTACGGCAAGGGCTTCCACGGCCGCAAGACCGCCAACGGCGAACGCTTCGACATGCGCGCCATGACGGCCGCCCATCCGTCGCTGCCACTCGACAGCTGGGTGCTGGTGCGCAACCTGCGCAATAACAAGGTGGCAGTGCTGCGCATCAATGACCGCGGGCCGTACCATGGCAACCGCATACTGGACGTGTCCTACGGCGCCGCGCGCCGCCTCGGCTTTGTCGAACGCGGCGCCACCAACGTCGAAATCCGCCGCCTGACGCGCACCGAAGTGGCCGCGCTGGGTCCGCAGATCGATGCCGGCGGCACCGAGGCCGGCGACGGCAGCGGCGACGACGACGTATCCGTGCCGGAACTGGCCAACTCGCTGGCGCCCGCCAAGGCGCGCAAGTCGACCAAGGCCGGCGGCAAGACCGTCAAGCGCACACGGCGCTGACCAGGGCAGCGCCGCCGCATGCCGCCGCGCGCTGACACTTCTGCTTTACCTTGCTCCTCCCAATCCCGGGATCACGCGCGCACCGCGTCAGTCCTCTGCCTGCCCCGCGCGCTGCGCCAGCGCCAGCTGGTAGAGCGCATCGGTGCCGGCGCCGGTGATCGCGGCCGCCAGCTTGGCGGCGCGCTTGGCCGGCAGTTCCGCCAGCAGCAGCGCCAGCACGCGCTGGGCTTCGGCATCCGGCAAGCCATCCGCGGCAGTTGCGGCGCCAGCGCCTTCCACCACCAGCACGAATTCCCCCTTGGCCCGGTTCGGGTCGGCGGCCAGCCAGGCCGGCGCCTGCGCCACCGGCAGCACCGCGATGTCCTCGAACAGCTTGGTCAGTTCACGCCCGACCAGCAGCCGGCGCTCGGCTGGCAGGCCCGTGGCCAGCGCTGCCAGCGTGTCGGCAATGCGGTGCGGCGCCTCGTAGCAGACCCAGGCGTGGTCCAGCGCCGCCAGCCGGGCGATGGCCTCGGTGCGCGCCTTGGGCTTGCTGGGCAGGAAGCCGACAAAGGTGAAGCGGCCTTCGCCGGCATCGAGCATGTCGCCCGCCACCGACAGCGCGGCCACCGCGGCACTGGGGCCGGGCAGCGGCACCACCGGATGGCCGGCGGCGCGCACCGCCTCGACCAGGCGCGCACCCGGGTCGGAGATGCCCGGCGTGCCGGCGTCCGAGACGTAGGCGATGCGCTCGCCGGCCGCCAGGCGCGCCGCGATGCGGCCCGCGGCCTCGCGCTCGTTGTGCTCGTGCACGGCCACCAGCGGCCGCTGCAGGCCCACGCGCGACAGCAGCTGGCCGGTATTGCGGGTGTCTTCACAGGCCACGGCGTCGGCCAGGCCGAGCACATGCAGCGCGCGCAGCGACAGGTCGGCGACGTTGCCGATGGGCGTGGCCACGACATAGAGGGTGCCGGCCGGGTAGGACTGGCTGGCCGCCAGGGAGATCCAGTCACTCATGCTTGAGAACTTCCGTTGATGCCATCATTCAAATCCACCACGCAGTTGCAATCCACACAGCTACGCGGTGCGCAGGCGGAGGACCGGGCCCTGGCACACCTGCGGCGCCAGGGCCTGGAGCCCGTGGTCCGCAATTATCGCTGCAAAGGCGGCGAGATCGACCTGGTCATGCGCGCGCCGGACGGCACGCTGGTGTTCGTGGAGGTGCGCCAGCGCAGCGGGCGGGGCTTCGGCGGCGCGGCCGCCAGCGTCACGCCGGCCAAGCAGCGGCGCGTGCTGCTGGCGGCAGCGCACTACCTGGCCACGCTGGCGCAGGTGCCGCCGTGCCGCTTCGACGTGGTGGCCCTGGAACCCGGCCGGCTGGACTGGCTGCAGCATGCCTTTGACCAGGATGCCGCCGGGGCTGGTTCATAATGCGCGGCAGACCCTAAGGTACGATCCGCGGATCGCAATGGCAACAACAAGGCCCCCAGAGCCATGAGTATCGACAGTATCCAGCAACAGTTTCTAGACAGCGCCGAGACCAAGCGACAGGCCGCGGCGGTGATGGCCCCCTATATCAACGCCGCCGTGGAACGCATGGTCGGCGCGCTGACCAGCGGCAACAAGATCCTGGCCTGCGGCAACGGCGGCTCCGCAGCCGATGCGCAGCACTTTGCCGCCGAACTGGTCGGGCGTTTCGAGCGCGAGCGCCCCGGCCTGGCCGCGATCGCGCTGACCACCGACAGCTCGATCCTGACCGCGATCGGCAACGACTATGACTTCAGCAAGGTGTTTTCCAAGCAGGTCGAGGCGCTGGGCCAGCCCGGCGACATCCTGCTGGCGCTTTCCACCTCGGGCAATTCGGCCAACGTGATCGCCGCCATCGAAGCCGCGCGCCAGCGCGAGATGGCCGTGGTCGCGCTGACCGGCAAGGGCGGCGGCACCATCGCCGGCCTGCTCGATGAATTCGATATCCACCTGTGCGTGCCGAGCGAGCGCACCGCGCGCATCCAGGAAGTGCACCTGCTGACCCTGCATTGCCTGTGCGACGGCATCGACGAGGCACTGCTCGGGGAAGCCTGATGCTGCCTTCCTCCCATTCCCAACATCCAGCCACAGCAAGGACCGCATGACGAACCTGCCCACTACGCAAGCCCCCCGGAACGGCGCCGGCGCGCGCCATCCTTCCCGCACCGCCGGTCTTGGCCGCGCCAGCCTGGCCGCGGCGGCCGTGCTGGTCTGCGCCACCCAGCTCGCCGGCTGCTTCCCCGTGATCGCCGGCGCCATGGGGACCGGCGTGGCCATGGCCACCGACCGCCGCCCGGCCGCCACCCAGACCGTGGACCGCGGCCTGCAGCTCGAGGCCGAAAACACCATCAACTCGCGCTACCGCGGCCAGGCCCGCGTCAACGTGACCGTGTTCAACCGCAAAGTGCTGCTGACCGGCGAAGCCAGCAACGACACCGTCAAGCAGCAGGTCGAGCAGTATGTGCGTGGCCTGCAGAATGCGCGCGTGGTGATCAATGAGCTGGAGGTCGTCAGCTCGCCGGGCTTCATGACCCAGAGCCAGGACGCCTACCTGACCAGCAAGGTCAAGACCCTGCTGATGACCGCCGACGGCGTGCCGTCCAACTCGATCAAGGTCACCACCGAGAAGAGCGTGGTCTACCTGCTGGGCGTGGTCACCGCCGCCGAGGGCGACCGCGCCACCGACGTGGCGCGCAATGCCTCGGGCGTGACCAAGGTGGTCAAGGCCTTCGACTACGTCAACGACACCGAGCGCGCGCGCCTGGACTCGGCTTCCACCTCGCAGAACCCGTCGTTCGACGGCAGTGTCGGTACGCCGGCGCCGGTGCAGTCGGTGCCGGGCGTGGGCGGACCGATCGATGCGCCGGCCGGGGCCGCCACGGGCACCACCGCGACCACCAGCCCGGTCGCCGCACCGGTGACTTCGCCGGTGACGCTGCCGCCGGGCCGCAACCTGCCCTGAGCACGCGCCCGGTCCAGCTTCCGGGGCCGGTCCCGACGGCGTCCGCTCATGCGGACGCCGTTTGTCCTTCTGCGGTTTTCACCGCACACGGTCCCTGCCCGATGTGCTACGGTAGCCACGCCGGCCGCCCCCAAGCGGAACCCAGCGCCGGTCCCACACGGAGCGAGACCATGACAATCTTCCCCCGGCCCGCTGTGTTGCTGCGGCTGGCGCTGCTGGCCGCGGCGCTGTGCGGCGCCCAGCCGGCGCTGTCGGCAGACAGCGCCGCCCCTGCCACCGATGCCGCGCTGCGGGCGCGCAGCCAGGCCGCCGCCTGCACCAGCTGCCACGGCCCCGCCGGGCGCGCGCCGGCGGGCAGCACGATCCCGCCGCTGGCCGGCCGCCCGCAGGCGGAACTGGCCGCGCAGATGCAGGCCTTCAAGGCCGGCACGCGGCCGGCCACGGTGATGCACCAGATTGCCAAGGGCTACAGCGACGACCAGATCGCGGCCATCACGGCGTGGTTCGCCGCGGTGCGCTGACAGCAGGGGACTACCATGCAAAGACGAAGCTTCCTGGGCGCTGCGGGCGCCGCAGTACTGGGTTCGGTCGGGGTCCGGGCGGCACGCGCCGCGGCGCCGGCCAGGGTGGTGGTGGTGGGTGGCGGCTACGGCGGCGCCACCGCCGCGCGCTACCTGCGCGAGTGGAGCGGGCAAGCGATCGAGGTCACGCTGGTCGAACCCAATCCGGCCTTTATCTCCTGCCCGCTGTCGAACCTGGTGCTCGGCGGCAGCCGGCAGCTGGCGGACCTGACCTTGCCGTACGACGCGCTGGTGCGCCGCCACGGCGTGCGCCTGGTGCGCGATACCGCCGTGGCCATCGACCCGGCCAAACGGACCGTGCGCCTCGCAGGCGGTGCCACGCTGCCCTACGACCGCCTGCTGCTGTCGCCCGGCGTCGAAATGATGAGCGATGCGCTGCCCGGGCTGAAGCAGCCCGGCGGCGACCAGGTCCTGCACGCCTGGAAGGCGGGCCCGCAGACCGTGGCGCTGCGCCGCCAGCTGGAGGCCATGCCGGACGGCGGCACCTATGCCATCAGCGTCCCGCTGGCGCCGTACCGCTGCCCGCCGGGACCCTACGAGCGCGCCTGCCAGGTGGCGTACTACTTCAGGCAGCACAAGCCGCGCAGCAAGGTGCTGATCCTGGACGCCAACCCCGACATCACCTCCAAGGCCGGGCTGTTCCGCAAGGTGTGGGCGTCGCAGTACCCGGGCATGGTGGAATACCGGCCGCAGTTCAACGCGGTGGATGTGGACCCCGCCACGCGCACGCTCAAGTTCGATGTGCAGGACGACGAGCGTGCCGACGTGCTCAACGTGCTGCCACCCCAGCGCGCCGGTGCGATCGCGGTGTCGGCGGGGCTGGCCACGGCCAATGGCAAGTGGTGCGAGGTGGACTTCGTCACCTTCGAGTCGCGCGCCGCGGCCAATATCCACGTGATCGGCGATGCCATCCAGATCGCGCCGCTGATGCCCAAGTCGGGCCATATGGCCAACCAGCATGGCAAGGTCGCGGCCGCGGCCATGGTCGCACTGCTGTCGGGCCGGGCACCCGATCCGCAGCCGCTCTACAACAACACCTGCTACAGCTTCACCTCCGACCGCGAGGCGGTGCACGTGGCCAGCGTGCATCGCTATGACGCGGCGCAGAAGACCATGGTCACGGTGCCGGGATCGGGCGGGCTGTCGGAGGCGCCGAACCAGCTCGAAGGCGACTACGCACTGGCATGGGCCAAGGGCATCTGGGCGGAGATGTTGGGGTAGGTGCAGGGGGCCATGCCCCGAAGGCCGGGGGCTGCTACCCTACGGGTTTTGTCCGGCACTGCGCCGGGCCGCGCCCCCAGCCCCCTCATGCAAGCCAGAGACCGTCTACTCGCCCTCGCCATCGTCTGCGTCTGGGGCGTCAACTTCGTCGTCATCAAGGTTGGCCTGGCGGACATGCCGCCGATGCTGCTGGGTGCGCTGCGCTTCCTGCTGGTGGCGTTCCCGGCGATCTTCTTCGTGCCGCGCCCGCGCGTGCCGTGGCGGCTGCTGCTGGCCTACGGCGTCACCATCAGCCTGGGCCAGTTCGCTTTCCTGTTCTACGCCATGGCGGTCGGCATGCCGGCCGGCCTGGCCTCGCTGGTGCTGCAGTCGCAGGCCTTCTTCACGCTGGCCATTGCTGCGCTGTGGCTGGGCGAGCCGGTGCGCTGGCACAACATCGCGGGCATGGCGGTGGCGGCGGGCGGGCTGGCCCTGATCGGGGCCGGTGCCGGCAGCGCCGGCGGCATGAGCGTGGCGGGCTTCGTGCTGACGCTGTGCGCGGCGTTCTGCTGGGCCAGCGGCAATATCGTCAGCAAGAAGATCGGCCCGGTCGACCTGCTGGGGCTGGTGATCTGGGGCGCGCTGATCCCGATCGTGCCGTTCGCGCTGCTGTCGCTGTGGGTCGAGGGCCCGGCGCGCATCGTGCAGAGCGTCACCCATGTGTCGGGCATGGCCGTGTTCGCCGTGGCTTACCTGGCCTTTGCGGCGACGGTGTTCGGCTACACCATGTGGGGCCGGCTGCTGACGCGCTACCCGGCCAGCCAGGTGGCGCCGCTGACGCTGCTGGTGCCGGTGGTGGGGCTGGTGTCGGCGCATGTGCTGCTGGGCGAGGACCTTTCCGGCGCGCAGTGGGCGGGCGCGGCAGTGGTGATGGCCGGGCTGCTGCTCAATGTGTTCGGCCAGCGCCTGTGGGCGGGCAGGGCGCTGGCGCGCCGCTGATTCTCCCGCCGCGCTTATGCTGTGCTGCATCAGTGGGTAAACACTATATGCGCATTCACGCATATACGAATATATTGGATGCCATGGAAGAGCTGGATCGCGTATTCGAAAAGGTATCGGGCTACTTCAGCCTGTTGGCGGAGCCGACGCGGCTGAAGATCCTGCACGCCTTGTGCGATGGCGAGAAGCCGGTCAGCACGGTGGTCGAGACGGTGGGTTCGTCGCAGACCAATGTGTCGCGGCATCTCAACGCGATGTACCGCTCGGGCGTGCTGTCGCGCCGCAAGGAGGCGAACCTGGTGTTCTACGCCATTGCGGACGAAAGCGTGATCGAGCTGTGCCGCACGGTCTGCGTGCAGGTGGCGAGCCGGCTGGAGGACAGCGCCTTGCCCTCCGGCGTGGTCGACCGCTTCATGGCACAGCCGGCACCCGAAGCCCCGGCGCGCAGGCGGCGCACCGCAGGCTAGCTCAGCTCTTCCGGTAAACGGATCGCTGCCGCACCCGCTGCAGCGGCCCGATAACAGGCACGCCGACCGGTCCATGGGACCGTGGCGAGCGCGCCGGAGGAGACCGATTTGCAGGAACGGAACCGGCCCGGGCGCATCGTGCCCGCGCCCGAGCACTTCGTCAGCGCATCGCTGCAGCAGGACATCGGCCGGCACGGCCTGGACGCGCCGCGGCGCGACTTCCTGCGCAAGAGCTTCCTGGGCGCGGCCGCGGGGATTGCCGCCGCCACGGCAGGCCGTCAGGCACTGGCAGCCGACGGCGATCCCGCCATCCTGCAGCCGCAGCCCTGGGCCACCTCGCTCGGCCAACCGGTGGCGGCACGCCCGTACGGGCAGCCCTCCGTGCATGAGAAAAACCTGGTGCGGCGCGAATCGCCGGGCCTGACGCGCGTCTCCGCTGCTTCGGTGGCCTTCGCGCCGCTGCAGGGCTTCTTCGGCATCATCACCCCCAACGGCCTGCATTTCGAGCGCCACCACCAGGGCTGGCACGATCTCGACCCGGCCCGCCACCGCCTGATGCTCAACGGCCTGGTGCGCACGCCGCGCGTCTACACCATGGACGACCTGATGCGCCTGCCGGCGGTGTCGCGCATGCATTTCATCGAATGCGGCGCCAACACCGGCATGGAATGGGGCAACGTGGCCGTGCCCACGGTGCAGTACACCCATGGCATGCTGTCGTGCTGCGAGTTCACCGGCGTGCCGCTGCGGGTGCTGCTGGACGATGCCGGCGCCGACCTGCGCCGCGGCCGCTACCTGCTGGCCGAAGGCGGCGATGGCTCGTCGATGACGCGCACCATCCCGATGGAGCTGGCCGACGAGATCATCGTCGCCTGGGGCATGAACGGCGAGATGCTGCGCCCCGAGAACGGCTATCCGCTGCGGCTGGTGGTGCCAGGCGTGCAGGGGGTGTCGTGGGTCAAGTGGCTGCGCCGGTTGGAACTGGGCGACCAGCCCTGGAATGCCAAGGACGAGACCATTCACTACGTGGACATGATGCCGGACGGCAAGCTGCGCCAGTACACCTCGATCCAGGAGTGCAAGTCGGTCATCACCACGCCTTCGGGCGGACAGCAGCTGGTGGGCAAGGGCTTCTACAGCATCAGCGGGCTGGCGTGGTCGGGGCGCGGGCGCATCAGGCGTGTCGATGTCTCGACCGACGGCGGGCGCAACTGGCGCAGCGCGCGGCTGGAGGCGCCGGTGCTGTCCAAGTGCCTGACGCGCTTCAACCTGGACTGGGTCTGGGACGGCGGCCCCGCCATCCTGCAAAGCCGCGCCATCGACGACACCGGCTATGTGCAGCCGAAGCTGGGGCAGCTGCGCGCGGTGCGCGGCACGCGCTCGATCTACCACAACAACGCCATCCAGAGCTGGCAGGTGGCGGCAGGCGGCGAGGTGTCCAATGTCCATGTGGGCTGAACTCAGGACCGCCGCCGCCCTGGTGCTGGCAGCCGTCAGCGCCGCCCCGGCATGGGCGGGCACGGCCGACGCGCGTGCGGCACTTGGCCGCACCGCCACGCCCGCCGAAGTCGCCGCGTGGGACATCGACGTGCGCCCGGACTTCCAGGGCCTGCCCAGGGGCAGCGGCACGGTGGCGCAGGGGCAGAAGGTCTGGGACGGCAAGTGCGCGTCGTGCCACGGCGACTTCGGCGAATCCAACGAGGTGTTCACGCCGCTGGTCGGCGGCACCACCGCCGAAGACATCAGGCGCGGCCGCGTGGCCGGCATGACCGGCAACCAGCCGTACCGCACCACGCTGATGAAGGTCAGCACCGTCAGCACGCTGTGGGACTACATCCACCGCGCCATGCCGTGGAACGCCCCCAAGAGCCTGAGCGTGGGCGACGTCTACGCGGTCACCGCCTATATGCTGCACCTGGGCGAGATCGTCCCGGCCGACTTCACGCTGTCCGACGCCAATATCGCCGAGGTCCAGCGGCGCATGCCCAACCGCGACGGCATGACCACCGGCCACGGCCTGTGGCCGGGGCGCGGCCGCCCGGACACGCGCAATACGGCCTGCATGAAGGATTGCGCCGGCAAGGTGGCGATTACCTCGTCGATACCGGACTATGCCCGCGATGCCCATGGCGAACTGGCGCAGCAGCAGCGGAGCTTCGGCCCGGTGCGCGGCGTGGCCGCGGGCAATACCATATCGAAAAGTGCTGCATCAGCTCCTTCGGAGCCGGCCGCGCCGGGCGCGCGGCTCACCAGCCAGTACCAGTGCATGGCCTGCCATGCGATGGACCGCAAGCTGGTTGGGCCGTCCTTTGCCGACATCGCCGGCAAGTACCAGGGCCAGGACGCGCACGGCGCGCTGGCGCGCAAGGTCAAGGCGGGCGGACAGGGCGCATGGGGCAGCGTGCCGATGCCGGCGCAGCCGCAGATCCCGGATTCGGACGTGCAGGCCATGGTGGGCTGGATTCTTGAGGCAAAATAGCGGACTGGCCACCGCAGTGCCCCCGGGCGGCGGCCAGTGTGTGCCGCGAAGCCATTGCAGTACGGCCCAGCGGCCTTTGCCGTCCCCACGGCTTTACAGAGCTTGGAGAGCTTAACAATGAAGCAGTTTGTCATCGCAGCGCTGATGCTCGGCGCCGCCGCATCGGCCCACGCGGTCGATGCCGCCAAGGCACAGGAGATCGCCAACAAGAACGCCTGCATGGGTTGCCACCAGGTCGACAAGAAGCTGGTCGGTCCTTCCTACAAGGAAGTGGCCGCCAAGTACAAGGGCGACAAGAACGCCCTGGCGACGCTGACCAAGAAGGTCAAGAGCGGTGGCTCGGGCGTCTGGGGCCCGGTGCCGATGCCCGCCAACGCGTCGCTCAGCGACGCCGACCTGAAGACCGTGGTCGAGTGGGTGCTGGCTGGCGCCCCCGCCAAGTAAGCCTTACCGACCAGGCGGGCAGTCCGCCGATGCACCAGGCCGGGCGGTGAATGCCGCGCGGCCAGGACAGACCAGCGGCCGGCCATGTACCGGCCGCATGAAGAAGAATCCCCGAAGCGGTCATTTACCGACTGGAACGGAGTAGCCGGAGAGCAGAAACATGAATTCCAAACGACGAGAAGTGCTGCGGGTTACCGCTGTCCTGTCGCTGATGGCCGCCACCGGCCTGATCAGCGAGGCGCAGGCGGCCGAGTGGAACAAGAACGCCTTTGACGGCAAGAGCGTTGCCGACGTGATCAAGGCGCTCGGCGGCAGCGGCACCGAGAAAAGCACCGCCATCACCTTCACCGCCCCCGATATCGCCGAGAACGGCGCCGTGGTGCCGGTGGCCGTGACCAGCACCATCCCGGATACCGAGCAGATCGCGATCCTGGTGGAAAAGAACCCCAACACGCTGGCCGCCGACTTCATCATCCCGGCCGGCACCGAGCCGTTCGTCTCCACGCGCGTGAAGATGGGCCAGACCTCGGTCGTGCATGCCGCGGTCAAGGCCGGCGGCAAGTGGTACGTGGCATCGAAGGAAATCAAGGTCACGCTGGGCGGCTGCGGCGGCTGACGCCGCGCCCCGGATCGAGATTCCCAAACTGCAACAGGAGAAACACATGGCAGACCCGATGCGCGTACGCGCCACCGAAAACGGCGGCGTGGTTGACGTCAAGATTCTGATGAAGCACGACATGGAAACCGGCCAGCGCAAGGATGCGTCCGGCAAGGTCGTGCCGGCCTGGCATATCCAGACCGTGACCGCCCAGTGCAAGGGCAAGGAAGTGTTCCGCGCCCAGTTCGGCCCGGCGGTGTCGAAGGACCCGTTCCTGAACTTCAAGTTCAAGGGCGGCGCCAAGGGCGACAAGGTCGCAGTGACCTGGATCGACAACAAGGGCGACAAGCGCACCGACGAAGCGACCATCGCCTGACAGCCGTTCCCGCGGCCGGCAGGCCACGCCGTCCTCTGCTAAGGTTCGGGACGGATGCCGGGACTGGCCCGGCGGGAAGGAACAACATGCGGCGAGCATTTATTCGAGCATCGGCGGCGCTGGCCGCCATCGGCCTGTCGGCAAAAGCCGCGGCCCAGGCCGCGCCGGCTGCGGGCAAGGGCGGGCGCATCAAGGTGGTGTACCAGCTGTCGGAAGGCATCGACCAGGCGGTGCGCGCGATGGGCAACCTGCGCAACCACCTGAACGGCGCGCCGGGAACGAAGATCGTGGTAGTGGCGTTCGGCTACGGCATCGATTTCCTGGTCGAAGGCGCCAAGGATGCGCGCGGCAACACCTTTGACGGCCCGGTGGGCGCGCTGGCCTCGGCCGGGGTGGAGTTCCGCGTGTGCCGCAACACGCTGACCGCACGCAAGATTGCGGAATCGAGCCTGTTGATGGAAGCCAAGGTGGTACCGGCCGGCGTGGTCGAGATTGCGCGCCTGCAGGCCGAAGAAGGCTACGCCTATATCAAGCCCTGAGCCGGGCGGCGTAGCTTCCGGCAACAAGAGAGAGAGAACGGCCCGCCACGGTGCGAGGCCGCGAGGAGAAGCCCCATGAACACCATCCGAAGCCTGGCCCGGCGCGCCGCGCTGGCCGCGGCGGCCACCGCTGCGGTGGCCTCTGCTGCCGCCGTGCATGCGCAGGGCAGCACCGCCGACGAAATCGCCAAGTACCGCCAGATGCTGGCCGAAGGCAATCCCGCCGAGTTGTGGGAAGCCGCCGGCGAAGAACTGTGGAAGAAGCCGGCCGGCCCGAAGAACGCCTCGCTGGAACAATGCGACCTGGGCAAGGGCCCGGGCGTGACCAAGGGCGCCTACGCCGAGCTGCCGCGCTACTTCAAGGACGCCAGCAAGGTGATGGACCTGGAGCAGCGGCTCGCCTACTGCCGCATGACGCTGCAGGGGCTGACCAGGGAGGAGGCAACGAAGAACCCGTTCTCGTCGTCGGGCAAGCCGTCCGAGATCGAGCGCCTGGTGGCCTACCTGACCGGCGAGTCGCGCGGTGTGAAGATGAACGTGCAGCTCAGCCATCCCGAAGAAAAGCGCACCTATGCGCTGGGCGAGAAGATGTTCTTCTACCGCGGCGGCGCCTATGACTTTGCCTGCGCCACCTGCCATGCGGTGGACGGCCAGCGCATCCGGCTGCAGGACCTGCCCAACCTGCTGACCGACAAGGGCGCGCAGGCGGCCTACACCACCTGGCCCGCCTACCGCGTCTCGCAGGGCGAGGTCCGCACCATGCAGCACCGCCTGTACGACTGCCTGCGCCAGCAGCGCTTTCCCGAACCCGCCTATGGCTCGGACGTGATCACCGCGCTGACCATGTTCCTGGCGAAGAACGCCAACGGCGGGACCTACGACGGCCCGGCGATGAAGCGCTGACCAGTACGGGAGAGACAACATGCAACGACAACACCAGGCACTGGCCATCGCGGCCCTGGCCACCCTGCTGGCAGGCGGCGCCCACGCGCAGGACAGCACCAGGGCCCGCACGCCCAAGGGCAAGCCCGCCGCCGTCAGCGGTGCCGACATGAAGCACCTGATCGAGGACTCGTTCTCGTCACGCGGCCCGGTCACGGTCGAGGGCGTGCTCAACCAGGACGGCATGCAGCAGGCCTGCAGCCAGTACCCGGACCGCACCAAGGTGCCGGCAAAGCTTGCCAAGAAGATCGAAGCCGCCGAGCTCAAGCAGGTGAAATACCCCGCCGAAGACAAATGGCTGGGCGACTGGAAGGAAGGCGAAAAGGTCGCCCAGAACGGCCGCGGCATGCAGTTCACCGACCAGGTCGGCGGCACCAACGGCGGCAATTGCTACGCCTGCCACCAGATGACCAAGGCCGAGATCTCGTTCGGCAATATCGGCCCGTCGCTGTACCAGTACGGCAAGCTGCGCGGCAACTCGCAGGAAGTCATCAAGTACACCTGGGGCAAGATCTGGGACTCCAGCGCCTACGCCGCCTGCTCCAACATGCCGCGCTTCGGCCACAAGGGCATCCTGACCGAGGCCCAGATCCGCGACGTGATGGCGCTGCTGCTCGACCCGGCCTCGCCGGTCAACCAGTAAGGCCGATGCGCGCGCCTGCCGTGCTGCTGCGCTGGCTGCTGGCCTTCAGCCTGGCCGGCGCCGCAGCCGGCGCGGCAGCGCTGGAGGTCGGCGACACCGTGCGCCTGTCCGACGTGCGCACGCTCGACGGGCGCACCCTCAGCGCTGGCGCGCTGGCCGGCAAGCCGCTGGTGGTCGAATACTGGGCCTCGTGGTGCCCGTTCTGCGCGATGCAGAACCCGCGCCTGCAGAAGCTTTATGAACGCACGCGCGGCACGCCGCTGCAGGTGCTGACCATCAGCATCGACAAGGATCCGCGCGAGGCTGCCGACTACATGAAGAAGCGCGGCTACACCTTCCCGGCGACGATGGATTCGCCCGCGCTGCAGGCCGTGTTCGGCAAGCGCAAGGGACTGCCGGAGCTGTACGTGATCGACGCGCGCGGCCGCGTGGTGCAGAAGGAAGTGGGCGAAATGCTTGAAGACGACGTGGCGGCGCTGGAGCGGTACGCGCGGCCATAGTTTTGCGATGGCGGACGCCCGCGCCAGGGCCGACCGCCACCGTCAATTCCAGGAAGAGACATGAACCGACGCGAGTTCCTGCAGGTGCTGGCCATTGCCGGCGCCGGCGGCATGACGTTCCCCCATCAAGACGCGCACGCCGCGCAGGCCGCCGAGGCCATGTACGACCTGCCGCGCTTCGGCAACGTCCACCTGCTGCATTTCACCGACTGCCATGCGCAGCTGCGGCCGGTGTATTTCCGCGAGCCCAACGTCAACCTCGGTATCGGCGACTATGCCGGCAAGCCGCCGCACCTGGTCGGCGACGCGCTGCTGCGCCAGTACGGCATCCGCCCCGGCACGCCGCAGGCGCATGCGTTCACCTACCTGGATTTCAACGAGGCCGCGCGCCGCTATGGCAAGGTCGGCGGGTTTGCGCACCTGGCCACGCTGGTGAAACGGCTGAAGGCAGGCCGGCCGGGCGCCCTGCTGCTCGATGGCGGCGATACCTGGCAAGGCTCGGCCACCGCGCTGTGGACCAAGGGCCAGGACATGGTCGATGCCGCGCTGGCGCTGGGCGTGGACGTGATGACGCCGCACTGGGAGATGACCCTGGGCGCGGACCGCGTCAAGGAGATCGTCGACAAGGACTTCAAGGGCAAGGTCGCCTTCCTGGCGCAGAACATCAAGACCAACGATTTCGGCGATCCGGTGTTCGATCCGTACGTGATCCGCGAGATCAACGGCGTGCCGGTGGCCATCATCGGCCAGGCGTTCCCGTACACGCCCATCGCCAACCCGCGCTACTTCGTGCCGGACTGGACCTTCGGCATCCAGGAAGAGAATCTGCAGCAGGTCATCGACGCAGCGCGCGGCAAGGGCGCGCAGGCGGTGGTGCTGCTGTCCCACAACGGCATGGACGTGGACCTGAAGCTGGCCTCGCGCGTGCGCGGGCTCGACGCCATCCTGGGCGGCCATACCCATGACGGCATGCCCGCGCCGGTGCCGGTGAAGAATGCCGGCGGCACCACGCTGGTGACCAATGCCGGCTCCAACGGCAAGTTCCTCGGCGTGCTGGACTTTGACGTGAAGGGCGGCAAGGTCGCGGACTTTCGCTACCGGCTGCTGCCGGTGTTCGCCAACTACCTGCCGGCCGACCCCGCCATGGACGCGCTGATCAGGAAGGTACGCGCGCCCTATGAGCAAAAACTGGGCGAAGTGCTGGCCGTCAACCGCGGCCTGCTGTACCGCCGCGGCAATTTCAACGGCACCTTCGACCAGCTGATCCTGGACGGCCTGATGCAGGCCCAGGGCGCGCAGATCGCGTTCTCGCCGGGCTTCCGCTGGGGCACCACGCTGCTGCCGGGCGAGGCCATCACCATGGAACACCTGATGGACCAGACCGCCATCACCTACCCGTACACCACGGTGACGCAGATGAGCGGCGAGACCATCAAGACCATCCTGGAAGACGTGGCCGACAACCTGTTCAATCCCGACCCGTACTACCAGCAGGGCGGCGACATGGTGCGCGTGGGCGGGCTGCAATACACCATCGATCCGACCGCCGGCATGGGCAAGCGCATCAGCGACATGCGCCTGGCCGGCAAGCCGCTGGAAGCCGGCAAGACCTACAAGGTGGCGGGCTGGGCCCCGGTGGCCGAAGAGGCGCGCCAGGCCGGCGGCGCGCCGATCTGGGACGTGATGGCGCAGTGGCTGCGCAGCACCAGGGAAGTCAGCGCCCGCCCGCTGAACCTGCCGCGCGTGCGCGGCATGGACGGCAATCCGGGCATGGCCGCCTGATGTTGTGCGGCCCCGTCACGCGCCGCGCAGAGGATTGAAGGGCGCTGCCGTATTACGCTACAATCAACCGCCACGGGCCGATAGCTCAGCTGGGAGAGCGCTGCGTTCGCAATGCAGAGGTCGGGAGTTCGATCCTCCTTCGGTCCACCAGATATCCCGCGCAAAAGCCCCGGAAAGCCAACGCTTTCCGGGGCTTTTGTGTTTCTGCCGCCTGCGCTGTCCGCCATCTCGCGCTGGCAGCCGCCATACGCTATCGTTGACACCTCGGCACAGGCGTACGCGCCTTGTGCCGCCGCCAACCTACGCCCGCCGGGGCCTTGTTCGATCCCATGCAAGCCAACAGGAAATCGAGCCACCCGCTGGCGATGTCCCTGCGCTGGCATTCCTGAATCTCAAGAGGCATCCATGAGCCACATCCTGCTGATCAACCCGAATACGTCGAGCGCCACCACGCAGATGATGGTCGAGATCGCGCGCGCCTGGTTCGCGCAGGCCATGCCCGCGCCGCCGGCCGTGGTCGGCGCGACGGTCACGCGCGGCGCGCCGATGATCATCGACGAAGACGATCTTGCCGTGGCCGCCGAGGCGATCTGCGCTGCAGACATGCTGCGCCTGGCCGGCGGTGCCGACGGCGTGATCGTCGGCGCCTTCGGCGACCCCGGCATCGAGGCCCTGCGCGCGCAGCTGTCAGTGCCGGTGGTGGGTATCGGCGAAGCCTCGATGCACGCGGCCGCAGCCGGGCGGCGGCGCTTCGGCATCGCCACCACCACGCCGCGGCTGGCGGCGTCGATCAGCGCCAGCGTGCGCCGGCAGGGGTTGGACGAGCTGTTCACGGGCACGCGCTTCACCGAGGGCGATCCGCGCGCGCTGGGCGGCGCGCCGCAGCAGCAGGAAGACCTGCTGGCGGGCGCGGTCGATACCTGCATCCGAGCCGACGGCGCGCAAGCCGTGATCATCGGCGGCGGCCCGCTGGGCGAGGCCGCCCGGGCGCTGGGCCAGCGCTTTCCGATTCCCGTCATCGGCCCGGTGCCGGCGGCGTGCGCGGCCATGTCGCAGGCGCTGCGCTATTGCCCGGCGGCGTAAGCCGGCCCGTGGGGACAACAAGGAGCGCGAGCGATTTGCCCGGCCGTGTGGGTCGCGCCAGCGTGCAGGCGCGGGTAGGCTAGGCCACCCGGGTCGGCCGGCGGGCCTTCATCGCCGACGGCCGTACCTGTTGCAGCGCGCGCAGCGACTGCAGCGCGTCCTCGACCGCCTCGATGCCGTCGCGCAGGCGGCCGATGGCATAGCCAAGGCGGCTTTGCGCGTCGGCGTCTGGGGTGGAAAGGTTCTCTAATGCATCGACTTCCGCCTGCATCTGTCCGACCAGGCGGCGCAGCTGGGATGTGCTGTGCGAGGCAAGTGACCGAATCGCCATCGTTGGGTCCTCCTTGCAGTGTCCGGGTGTTCCCGTCCTGTGTAACGGTAAAGGCGACACCAGAACTTCGCCAGCGCTGTTACGAAATCGGCACGGCAGCGCCGCCGTGGCCCGGTCCGCCTGTCGCGGATGTTGGGCTATAGTCACCCGATGGAATCGGAACACAACCCTCTGCGGCCGGCATCCGCCGGCCTTCCGGACGACGCCACCGCCGCCAGCCCGGCCGAGGCCGACGCGCGCCACCGGGCTGGCCGGCGCAGCACGCTGGTCAGCGTGGCCGTCAATATCGGCCTGACCGCCGCGCAGGCGGTGGCCGGTGTCATCTCTGGCTCGCAGGCGCTGATCGCCGACGCCGCGCATTCCCTCTCGGACCTGCTGTCCGACTTCGTGGTGCTGCTGGCCGCCTGGCAGAGCCGCAAGGATCCGGACGCCCAACACCAGTACGGCCACCTGCGCTTCGAGACCGCGGCGTCGCTGGCACTCGGCGCGCTGCTGCTGGCGGTGGGGGCAGGCATGCTGTGGGCGGCGGTGGACAAATTGCAGCACCCGGCCAGCCTGCAGCCGGTGCAGCCAGTGGCCTTGTGGGTGGCACTGGTCGCGCTGGTGTCCAAGGAACTGCTGTTCCGCTACATGCTCGCGGTGGCGCGGCGCGTGCGCTCGGGCATGCTGGTGGCCAATGCCTGGCATGCGCGCTCGGATGCGGCCTCGTCGCTGGTGGTGGCGCTGGGTATTGGCGGCAACCTGCTGGGCTACCACATGCTCGACCCGGTGGCGGCCATCGTGGTCGGGCTGATGGTTGCGCGCATGGGCCTGCGTTTCGGCTGGGATGCGCTCAACGACCTGATGGACCGCGCGGCCGACGAGGAAACCGTCGCGGCGATCCGCGCGACCATGCTGGGCACGCCCGGCGTGCTGGGCCTGCACGACCTGCGCACCCGCAAGATGGGCGACCAGGTGCTGGTTGACGTGCACCTGGAGATCGATGCCGCGCTGACGGTGGCGCAGGGGCATGCGATCGCGGTCGAAGCCCGGCGCCGCACCCTGGAGCACCATCACGTGCTCAACGTGATGACGCACGTCGATCCCGTATACATGAGCAGCCAGGCCAGCGCTGCCTGAGCCCGGCCTGTGGACATCTTTGCCGGTTGCTGGGGATAACCGGCCGGACAAGCTGTGCCCCGCCTGGGGGCGCCTTGTGGGACGTATACGGATAACTGCGGCGCCCGCACTGCTGACGTATACGTGACTGCCACGCTATCCCGGCGAATCAGGGTTATCCCGCGGTGGTTATCTTTGCTGCAAGTCCCTGAGCCGAAAGGAGAAAGGTGACTTATCCACGGCCTGATGCCTGGTTTACCTACTACTACTATGTTTACATACGTAAACAATATTAAAGACATAGACAGGACCGTTGCGCCGTTCGCATTGGCCTGACGTTTACGCGGGCCATGGCGCTGGTGCGCCGGCGTATACCTGGCGCGCGCCGGGTATACGTCCACGCAACGCTAGCGCGGCACCTTGAACACCTTGCGTGCAGCCAGCACCTCGGCCCGGGTCGTGCAGCCTTCCTGGTGGTCATTGACCAGCCCCATCGCCTGCATCAGCGCGTACATGGTGGTGGGACCGACAAAGCGCCAGCCGCGCTTCTTCAGGTCCTTTGACAGCGCCGTGGATTCCGGCGAAGTCGCCATGGTGCGCAGCACCTCGGGTGTCAGCACCCTGGGCCGGCTGGACGGATCGGGCTCGAAGCGCCAGAAGTAGGCGGCCAGCGACGATTCCGTCTCCAGCAGTTCGCGGGCCCGCTGCGCATTGTTGATGGCCGCCTCGATCTTGCCGCGGTGGCGCACGATGCCGGCGTCGCCGAGCAGGCGCGCAATATCGCGCTCGCTGAAGCGCGCCACCTTTTCGATGTCGAAATTGGCAAACGCCTTGCGGAAGGCCTCGCGCTTGCGCAGGATGGTCAGCCAGCTCAGGCCGGACTGGAAGCCTTCCAGGCACAGCTTCTCGAACAGCCGGCGGTCGTCGGCGACCGGAAAGCCCCACTCGGTGTCGTGGTAGTGGCAATAGTCCTCCAGCGTGCCGCACCAGCCGCAGCGCACCGCTGCTTCCTTCTTGCTTGTCATGGGTACCTGTTCCCTGTTGAAAGTCCCGCACGCCGGCCAGGCTCTCGCCGACCGGCGCATTTGCTGCGATCATGCCCGCACCTGAGAGATTGCGGAAGGCTGAAAATGGACATGCGATTGACAACCCTGGACGAAGACGGATGGGAGCTCGACGACGCCGAGCCCATCGCCGCCGCCCATCCCGAGACCTTCTGGATGCCGCCGCGCGAGGAGCGTGATGAACTCGCACCCGGCCAGCTGGTCAAGCTGATCTTCCGCATCCTGGTCGCGGACGAGACGGGCAGCGAAGAGGTTCACGTGGAGCGGATGTGGGTCATCGTCACCGGGCGCGAGGGCAGCCTTTATACCGGCGAGCTTGATAACCAGCCGTATTGCACCGACGAGATGAACCCGGGCATGCCGCTGTGCTTCGAGGCTCGGCATGTGATCAATATCCACCGGGACGAGGACGAAGCCGGCTAGACGGGCTGCCCGCGCGCAACAAAAAAGCCAGCCTCGCGGCTGGCTTTCTTGCCTGGAACTGGCGCGGACGGCTCAGGCCAGCTTCTTGCCCGTGCGGTCGTGCATGAACACCAGCGCGATAAAACTCACCACGGCAGCGGCGATCACGTAGTAAGCCGGCGCCAGCTTGTTCTGCGTCGACTCGATCAGCCAGGTCACGATCAGCGGCGCAAAGCCGCCGAAGATGGTCACGGCGAAGTTGTAGGCCAGCGACAGCCCGGTGGAGCGCACCTCGGTCGGGAACTGCTCGGCCAGCACCGCCGGGGCCGGGCCGGTGAAGGCCGCCAGCAGGATGCCCAGCACGATCTGCACCTGCAGCAGCGTCTGCGTGCTCGGCGACACATTGAGCCAGTGGAACAGCGGATAAGCCAGCACGCCGATCAGCAGCGCCACGATGCCCAGCATGCGCTTGCGGCCCATGCGGTCCGACAGCATGCCCATCAGCGGGCACAGCACCAGGATGATGGCGCCGCACAGCGCGGTCGACTTGAAGGTCGCGCCCAGCGGCAGGCCCAGCTGCTGCTTGGCGTACGACGGCATGTAGAACACCAGCACGTAGGTGCACACCGTCCACAGGATGGTCACGCCCAGGCCGGCCAGCACTTCGCGCGGGTGGTCGCGCAGCACCTGCGTGAGCGGCGAGAACTTGACCTTGGCGGCCTTGCGCGCGGCCTGACGCGCCTCGAACTCGGGCGGCTCGTCCAGGTGCGAGCGGATATACATGCCGACCGGGCCGATCAGCAGGCCGAACAGGAACGGGATGCGCCAGCCCCAGGCATCGATCTGCTCGGGCGACAGGCCATTGGTGACCAGCGCGCCCATGGCCGCGCCCAGCATGAAGGAGATGCCCTGGCTGGCCTGCTGCCAGCTGGCGTAGGCGCCGCGCTCGGCGTCGGGCGCGTGCTCGATCAGGAAGGCGGTGGCGCCTCCCACCTCGCCGCCGGCGGAGAAGCCCTGGATCAGGCGCGCCAGCACGATCAGCGCCGGTGCCCACAGGCCGATCTGGTCGTAGGTCGGGGCCAGCCCGATGATGGCCGTGCCCAGCGCCATCAGCAAGATGGTCAGCGTCAGCGCCGCCTTGCGGCCCACGCGGTCGGCGTAGACGCCCAGCACGATGGCGCCGACCGGGCGCATGAAGAAGCCCACACCGAAGGTGGCGACGGTCAGCAGGAACGAGGTCAGGTCATCGCCGGTCGGGAAGAACAGCTTGGCGATGATGACGGCAAAGAAGCTGTAGACGGTGAAGTCGAACCATTCCAGGCCGTTGCCGATGGTCGCGGCGATGATCGCCTTTCGTCGGGTGGCGGCTGAAATGTCGGGGATGGGGGCGGTAGTCGCGGTCATGAAGCGTCGGAAAGGCGGGGAAACCGTGATATTAAGCGATTCCTTAATTTTCCATCCGCCCCTGAACCGCCGTGAACGCGCTCAGAAGCTGACCGCCAGCCCCAGCGAGACGCCCGACACGTTGTTGCCGAACACATAGCGCAGCACCGCCCGGATCCGCGTGACAAAGACCTCATGCGCGCTGGTGTCCAGTTCCAGCCCGGTGCCGAGCGTGGTCAGGTAGTTGAAGCCGAGGATGCCGGCCTGGCTGCCAAGGTAGTGTGAATGTGATAGCTCAAGCACGTATCGTACCGGCCGGTCGAACGCATGCATTCCGGTTGGCGCCCGCCAGCGCGCCCACAGGTTGGCGGTCTGCGCCGTGGCCGTGCCCGTGACCGCGCTGGACGTACCGCCGAAGCTCTGCAGGTGGATATTGGTGTAGCGCAGTTCCACGTCGATCTCGTAGTTCTCGCGGTAGTGCTCCCAGTCCAGCATCACCGAGCCGCCCAGCCCGTAGGCATTCAGGCTGCCGCCGTCGAGGAAGTTGAGCTGGCGATCGGTGACCTGCTCGACCGCGAACTTGCCGATTGACAGGTCGCTGGAGACATTGCCCAGCGAGGCGTTGAAGATCGGCCGGAACACCAGTTCCTTGTTGGCCGTCAGCGGAAAGTCCCAGCCCACGCCGATGGTGCCGGAAAAGGTGTTCCAGCGGGTCGGGATGGCGCGGGATTCGGCGCCATTGGTGGCAACGAAGGTGGGATCGTAGCGGCTGTAGGCGATGGCGCCTTCCAGGTAGAGCGGGAACGACTTGCTGATGGTGAAGCCGCCGCCCAGCTGCGACATGACGATGCCGGGATCGTCGGTGCTGGTGTTGTTGATCGACAGCGAGCTGGAGGTAAGGTCCGGCACCACCGAGTACGCCATCAGCGACAGCACCGCGTTGGCGTGCCGCTGCACATTGGCCCCGGCCAGGCGCAGTCCGGGCGCGCCCTGGGCATGTGCCGCGCCGGCGGCCAGCAGCGCCGCCGCGCCCATGGCGGCCAGGGCCGTCCGCCAAAGGGGCCGCGAGCGGCGGCTAGGCGCGGGGTGGAACCGTCGGTGTCGCCGGCGTGCGGACATGGACAATCTCTGTGCAGTCAGTGCCGCAGCGCGCTGCCGTGCGGCAATCTCCCGCGCATTCTAGCGACGCAGGATAGTGAGGGAGCGTCGCGCGAAATCTTTCAGATCGGACTGCTGCCGCCTTAAATCGGCGCGGCGCCGGTCAGGCGGCCGGATGGCGGCGGGTCGACGGTCCGGAGGGCGGGGAGGGCGGCGTAGCCGGCATGGCTGGATGGGTGGGCGCCGGCCGGCGGCGCGTGAGCCACAGCAGCAGCGCACTGGCGGCCCAGCCGGTCACGAACACGGTGTCGCCGGCATGGTTCAGCCAGGTTGCCGCAGCGGGCGTGCCGGCCAGGGATGCCAGCAAGCCGGCCGGCAGGCGCGCCAGGATCCACAGGGCGACGGCGGGCACGCTGCCGTAGACGCCCGGTTGCCACCAGTGGGCCAGGAAGGGAGGGTGCCGCCCGGGGCGGCGCAGGATGCGCGGTACCACCGAAGTCTCCGGCCACACATGGCGCGCGGGGCGTGCCGGTGGCATCAAGGCGTTGCAGGAGCCCCGCCGGATGACACCGCCGGGGGCTCACGGTTGCATCATAGGCCGATCGCCCCTGGCTGCGTTGCCGGTGACCGAGGCGCTGTGTGCGCCACGCCACGCTGGGCCCGGCCGTTCAACTTTTTTGCACGACGTGTCCGCAAATGGCGCCCGTGCCCAGCGCGGATCTTTGCCAAACTGGATGCAGGTACACAAACAGTTTGAAGGTGGTCCTGCCATGCTTCCCTCGCTCTACATCTCCCACGGTTCCCCGATGCTCGCCATCGATCCCGGCCCCACCGGCGCCGCCTTCGATGCGCTGGGCGGGCAACTGCGCACCCGGCGCCCGCGCGCGGTGCTGGTGATCTCGGCGCACTGGATCTACAGCACGCTGGCTGTCACCAGCCGCGAGCGCCAGGAAGCCTGGCACGATTTCGGCGGCTTCCCGCGCGAGCTGTACGCACTGCGCTACGACGCCCCGGGTTCGCCGGCGCTGGCCGGGCGGGTCAAGGCCCTGGTCGAGGCGGCAGCGGTCCCCGGTGCCGGGTTTGTCGGCCAGGACGAAGAACGCCCGCTGGACCACGGCGCCTGGATGCCGATGCGCCACTTCTTCCCGGATGCCGACGTGCCGGTGGTGCAACTGGCGCTGAACCCCTACTTGTCGCCCGCAACGCAGATCGAGATCGGCCGCGCGCTGGCGCCGCTGCGCGACGAGGGCGTGCTGGTGCTGGCCTCCGGCAGCTTCACGCACAACCTGCAGGAAGTGTTTGGCGGCGGCCGGCGCGACCAGCATGGGGCGCAGGCCGAGCCATATGTGGAAGCCTTCCGCGGCTGGATGGCGGATGCCCTCGACGAGGCCCTGGCCAGCGGCGATACCGGCCGCATTGCCGACTACCGCGCCCAGGCGCCGTATGCGCGCCGCGCGCACCCGACCGACGAGCACCTGCTGCCGTTCTTCGTGGCGCTGGGCGCGGCCTTGGGTCCCCAGGCTGCCAGTGGCGCAGGGCCGGCGCCGGCCAGCGTGTCGCGGGTTGCCGATGAGGTGACCTATGGCGTGCTCGCCATGGACAGCTTCGTGTTCGAGGGCCTGGGCGCCGGCGCACCGCTGCGCGCGGCGGCCTGACGCGCGTTACCGTTCGGCCGGGGCCTGTGCCGCCGGCGTGCCGGCGCGCGCCGGCAGGTAGCGCCGTGCCGAGCGCGCGCCCGCGAGCGCGATCCAGCCCATGGTCAGCGCCACCAGCGCCAGCCCGATGCGCAGGTTGGCCAGGTGCGCGACCCCGCCGATCAGCACCGGCCCCAGCAGCAGCCCCAGGTAGGCAAAGCGCGCCACGCGCGAAATTGCTTCGGCCGGCGCCACGCCCGGCAGCCGCGACGCGGCAACGAAGAAGATCGGCACCATATTGGCCGCGCCCAGCCCCATCAGCGTAAAGCCTGCCAGCGCGGCTAGCGGCAGCGGCACCAGCAGCGCCAGCGCAATGCCGCCAAAGCCCAGCCAGGCACTGCCAGTCAGCGTGGCGCCGTCGCCCAGGCGCGCGCGCAGGCGGTCGCCGCCGAAGCGTCCGCACGCCATCCCGCCCGAGAACGCAGCGTAGCCCAGGCTGATCCAGCCATCGGGCGCCTGCGCCACGTCGCGCATATAGACGCTGGTCCAGTCGTACATCGCGCCTTCGCCGACCAGGCCCAGGAACGCCAGTAGGCCCAGCAGCCACAGCGCGCGCACCGCGTGGTCGCGATGGTGGGCCGCCGATGGCAGCACCGGATGGTCCGCCAGCAGCCCGGGCAGCGTACCCAGCGCCACCGCCGCGGTCACGCCCGCCATCATCGCCGCATGTGCCAGCGGCGCCACGTCCAGTGACAGCACCAGGCCGCCCGCACCCGCGCCGGCCATGCCGCCCAGGCTGAACATGCCGTGCAGCGCCGACATCACGGGCCGCGTGCGGCTGGCCTCGACCGTGGCCGCCTGTGCGTTCATGGCGACATCGAAGGCGGCATTGGCCATGCCGAACGCCACCAGCGCGGGCAGCAGCAGCCAGAACGATGGCATCGCCAGGATCGCCACCGTGGCCAGCGCAAACAGCAGCCCGCCCGTCATCGACGCCCGCGCGCTGCCCGCGCGCGCCACCCAGCGCCCGACCGGGCCCATCGCCAGGATGGCGCCGCCGGCCACGGCCAGCATCGCCAGAGACAGCATCGCGTCGGACAGGCCGAAGCGTGCCTTGATCGTGGGAATATGCACGCCCCACGTGGCAAAGGTGGCGCCATTGACGAAGAACAGCGCCATGGTGCCGCGCGTGGCGCGCGACACCGTGGCCGGCAAGGGCGCGGAAGCGGTCGGGGAATGCGGCTCAGGCATGGGAGGGTGCGGCAGGGGGGGCGGCGGTGCCCCTGCAAAAGCCGTCATTGTCCCGCATCGGCGCGAGGCGGGTATGACAACGCCGCGCTACCGGCTGGCGGCATCCACGCGCAGCAGCCCGCGCCGGTGCAGCGCGTAGCCGAAGGCCAGCAGCGCGCCCAGCGCCAGCGCCACCATCACCCACAGCATCAGCCAGTAGCCGCCGGCGGCACGCCACAGCAGCGCGCCCAGCCACGGCGCGGCGGCCTGCATCAGCAGCACCGGCGTCATCATCAGGCCGTTGAGCGTGGCGTAGTGATGGCGCGAGATCAGTTCCGGCATGGCCATCGCGCGCAGCATGGTGTTGACGCCGTTGGCGCAGCCGTACAGCACCGCGGCCACCATCAGCCAGGCGCCGTGCCCCAGCGCAAAGCACAGCAGCCCGGCGCCCATCAGCGCATAGACCGGCAGCGACAGCCGCACCGGGTGGCGCACCCCCGCGCGCATCATCAGCATGCGGCCCGCCACCTGGGCCGGGCCGATCAGCGCGGCCACCACCAGTTGCTGCGCCACCGGCATGCCCTTTTCGGTCAGCATCGGGATCAGGTGCGCCCCCAGCAGCGAGGCCACCACCGCGGTCGCGGTAAAGGCCAGCACCACCGCCCAGAACACCGGCTGACGCAGCGTGGCGCGGGCAATGTCGCGGCTGCCGGCCTGGCCGTCGGCGGGGGTCATGCCGGAATAAGTGGGATGCAGCGCGTAGCGCATGCGCGCGTGCAGCGGCGCGCAGACCAGCAGGTTGAGCGCGGCGAAGCCGATCAGCGTCGGGCGCCAGCCCAGATGGATCACCAGCCATTGCGCCAGCGGCACGAAGATAGTGCTGGCAAAGCCGGCCATCAGCGTGACCACCACGATCGGCTTCTGATACTGGTC
The DNA here is from genome assembly GCF_058781795.1 of Cupriavidus sp. FW306-1B-F12B. NCBI lineage: Bacteria > Pseudomonadati > Pseudomonadota > Betaproteobacteria > Burkholderiales > Burkholderiaceae > Cupriavidus > Cupriavidus sp. FW306-1B-F12B. The sequence continues at coordinate 2,676 of NZ_JBYSXC010000007.1, read as the reverse complement.
GCCATAGGCCTGGCGCAGTACCACGAAGGCGGGCTCGTACAGCGTGGTCGCCATGGCCAGCCCGATCGGCACCCACATCAGCAGGAACACCGGCTGCGACGGCGTCCATGCCCACAGCAGCAGGCCCAGCCCGGCCAGCACCGAGCCCGCGCCCATCACCTTGCGCGCCGGCGCGCGGTCCAGCAACCGCCCCACCGCGAACGAGCACAGCGCCCACACCAGCAGCCCCAGCGAATAGCCGCCCGCCAGGAAGGGCTTGGACCAGCCCAGGCTGCGGATCATGGGGTCGATGAAAACGGTGAAGGCGAAGAACAGCGTGCCCCAGGAGATGGTCTCGGTCAGGCCGAGGATCCAGACCAGCCGGCGCGGCGGCGTGGCGGGGTGCGCGGGTCCGGTGCGTGCCGGGCTGGCGTCTGGGGCGGTGCTGGCGGCGTCCGCGTCGGAGCTGGCTTCTATTGTTGTCATGGCGGGCCCAGCGGGGTGGTCGCCATGGACGGCGGCGCGTGGGGCCAGTCGGAAATTGTAGCGATCCCGCGCGCACTCCGCGCGCGGGACACGCACGTTACTGTGCGGTCACCGGAACAGGCGGTCCCTTGAGCTCGACCACGTTGCCGTCCGGATCGCTCACATAGAGCGACGGTCCCTTGCCTTCGGCGCCGAAGCGCTGCGCCACCTCGCCGGCGTCCACGCCATGCCGCGCCAGGTGCGCCCGCACCGCGTCGGCATCGAACGGGTCGATGCGCAGGCAGAAATGGTCCAGGTTGCGGCCCTGCGCTCCCGGTCCGGCGCCGCCGGCGCGGCCGAGCGGGCCGTCGAGCGCGACCAGGTCGATCAGTCCGCTGCCCGCGCGCAGCTGCGTCAGGCCCAGCTCGGTTTGCTCGCGCTCAACACTGCAGCCGAGCACCTCGACATAGAAGCGCCGCAGCGCGTCAACGTCTGCGCTGCGCAGTACCAGGTGGTCGATGCCCAGGATGCGGAACATGGCGGCCTCAGTGGTGCAGTCCGTCGTAGTCGATGACCTTCAGGCTGTCCAGGTCGACATTGTCCAGGCAGCGCACATTGACCGCGGCCATCGGCTTGCCGTCCTTGTCCTGCCCGTCCGCATACGGACCGCAGCCGCACACCGGGCAGAAGCGGTGCGCGATCTTCATGGTGTTGAAGCGGTAGGTGGAGGCATTGCTCTCCGGCGTTTCCAGCTTGAACGTCGCGCGCGGCACGAACCACAGCAGGTGGCCGCGCCGGCGGCAGATCGAGCAGTTGCAGCGGATCACGCTGGGGATGCTGTCGGCCTCCACTTCGAAGGCAATGGCGCCGCAGTGGCAGCTTCCGTGGAAAGTCATGTCGTCTCCTTGAGGTCGGTCCGGCGTGCCCGCTAAATATCTGGAATCAGTCGTTTGCCCAGGCTGACCACTTCATCGGGCGCATAGCCCAGCTTGTCGTAGAAATCGATCACGGCGCGGTTGCCTGCGCGTACCAGCAAGTTGATCTTGGGGCAGCCCCGCTCGATCAGCAACTGCTCGGCATGCGCCATCAGCATGCGCCCGTAGCCCTTGCCCTGCAGGCCGGGCTGTACCGCCAGATAGTAGACCCAGCCGCGATGCCCGTCGAACCCCACCATGGCAGTGGCGACGGGTTTGCCGTCGATGTCGCCGACCAGGAACAGTTCAGGCTGCTCGGTCAGCTTGCGCGCGATATCACGCTGCGGGTCGTTCCACGGACGGGTCAGGCCGCAGGCCTGCCACAAGGCAATGACGCAGGATTGGTCTTCCGGGCGGAAAGGACGGATCAGCATGCTTGGTGGTGCGCCGCAATATGCCGGCACATTGTTAGCTTTTTGACAGTGTAGCGCCGCTGCGGATGCCACAATGCCTGCAAAACACGGCGAGACGATGCGCGGCCATCGCGCACGCTGCCACCAAAGGAGACCCGCATGAGCGACACCCACGCGCCTGCACGCGCCACCTTCAGCCATATGGAACACGGCACCCGCGAGGACTGGGCCGCCATCTCCGCCGAATTCATGCCATTCGCGCGGGCGCTGCCGGATCGCGTGCTGGCGCACCTGCGCCTGCTCGATGGCGATTGCGGCGGCTTCCCCGTGGACCGGCTCACGCATTCGCTGCAGACCGCGACACTGGCGCACCGCGACGGCCAGGACGAGGAATACGTGGTCTGCGCGCTGCTGCACGATATCGGCGATACGCTCGGCAGCTTCAATCATCCCGACATTGCCGCCGCCATCCTCAAGCCATTCGTCAGCCCAGAGAACCTGTGGATGGTGGAAAAGCACGGCGTGTTCCAGGGCTACTACTTCTTCCATCACCTCGGCCTGGACCGCAACCTGCGCGAGCAATACCGCAGCCAGCCCGAGCTGTTCGAGCGCACCGCGGAGTTCTGCCGCAAGTACGACGGTGCCGCCTTCATGACGGACTACGACACGCTGCCGCTGTCGTTCTTCGAGCCGATGGTGCGGCGCGTGCTGGCGCAGCCGAGGAATTCGATGTATGTGAAGCCGGGAGAAAAGGAGCTGGCGCGGCCGTAAGGCGACAGCACAACACAACCGTGTGTTCCCTCTCCCCTCAGCGGTGTACAGACCGGGGACATGGGTAACAGGTGTTCGGAGACATAGGTGACACGTGACCTGCGCGCATCATGATGCGCGCAGGTCAAGTTCTC
>NZ_JBYSXC010000006.1:0-353604 GCF_058781795.1 Cupriavidus sp. FW306-1B-F12B | reverse complement strand
GGGGCACGGCACCATGCGAGGCCACCACGCCACCACCCCCGCAGGCGACCGAAAGCTTGTCCGCCCAGGCGCCGGCCGTGGCCGCCGCACCGGCCGCTCCCGCGTATCCGGCCATGGCAGAGGCAGCCCCGCCGCCGGCAATGCCGGCACCCGCGGCACCGCCGGCGGCCGCGCCGCGGGCAGACTTCGCGCGCAAGGCCGCGCCACCGATGGCGGCCGCACGCGCCCCCGCGGCGCACACCGCATCAGGCATGGTCGTGTCGATCCAGGACGACCCCGAGGCTACGGCCGCGCGCATGCCGGCGGCGGCATCGGTCACGCTGCTGGCGGCCGAACCGGACAGTGAGGCAATCAGGGAATGGGCAGGACGGCTGTGGCAATCGATGCCGGCGGCGCAACGCCCGCCGGTGCCATTTGCCGTGCAGGCCGACCGCACGCTGGCCCCGGGCCAGGTGCGCATCGAGCTGCGGCACGGCGCGCCGCAATGAGCGCGCCGCTGTGCTGGTGAGTGCGGGGTCAGCGCGTGGTGAACGACCAGCTCAGGTCCACCGGCTGTGAACCCAGCCGGCCGGTGACGCGCACGCTGTAGCGCTGCTGGCTGGCCAGCGGCGCCACCGGCGTGCAGATCGCCAGGCCGCGTGCGGCGCTGGAGAGGCCCGACGAGCGGCTGTCGACCTTGAGGCAGTTGACGTTGTTGCCTTGCGCGTCGGTGATGACGAAGTTGTCGGCATCGAACTGCAGCGAGGTGTTGATGGCCTGCAGCGATACCGGATAGCCCACGGTCTTGCCCTCGTAGCCCGGCGCGGGATTGGGGCTTTCCGAGTTGACCCAGCTGGCCGGCACGTCGGCCTGGCCGTTGTACGGATAGGCCACCATCTGGTTGTCGCTGCCGCCCTTCGATGCATCGGCCAGGTCGATGGTCTGGTAGTAGCTGGCCGAGGTGCCGCTGCCATCAGGGCCCACGCGCTCGGCAAAGCCGCTGCCGGCCGAGCCGTAGCTGCCCAGCAGCGCGGCGCGGTGGAACGGCGCGTTGACCAGGTCCGACACCAGCGCGTCCTTGGGCGACATCGACAGCTGCGCATTGGCAACCGAAGTCCAGCGGTTGGCACCGGCCACCACTTCCGCGGTGGCGTTGGTCGGATAGGCGGCCTGGATGCGCTCATTGGGCGTGGCGCCGGTATAGCCCGGCTTGCCGCTGGTCTCGTCGTGGGTCAGCGTGGCGTTGGCCAGCATGTAGGCAGTGTGGTTCTGCGCCACGGTATTGAGCGGATCGCGTGCCGCCAGCGGCGGCAGGCCCACCTGCTCGCGCCGATAGTTGGCGTAGCACAGGCCGGCGCTGCGCGGCTCTTCCAGCACGCGGTAATTGCTGACCGCACTGCCGCGCGCCGGCAGCAGCGAGATGCCGCCGCCCGCCGCGGGTGCCGGCGCCGTGCCGCTGACGGTATAGCAGGCACCTGCAGTGACAGGCGTGCCGGAACTCGGGCCGGAAGGCGCGCTGGCCGGCCCGCTCGCTTGCGATGCGCCCGACGAAGCAGCGCCGTCGCCGCCATCGCCACCACCGCCGCCACATGCGGACAGCGCCAGCGCCGCGGCGGCGCAAAGGGTGGTCAGGGCGAGCGTGGTGCGCCGCGCGCGTCGCGGCGGCATGGATTGGTGATCAGCAAGCAAGCGTTTCCCGGTCATCGTTCTGAATCGTCGTGGTCATCGGAGGAAGGAACCTGCCCCGGGGGATCCGCAGGCGCGGACAGCCGGCGCGGCAACCATCGCCAGCACCGTGCGGACACGGGCTCGCGGCGGCGGCGCCGGGGGCAGAAAGACCGGACGATGGTATGGGCGCGGACCGGGAGGGTCTAGCCCATGAACAATTCCTTACGTGTGACCCGCGCGCGCCGCACCGGGGCGCCGCGGGGGTCGCTTGCGGTGCCCGCCGTGCGGGCGCGGAGGCACTTAGCTGGCGGAGGCTACGTCGGCCATGCCGGTGCCGAGCGCGGCCATCACCGCCATCAGCTGCTCGCGCAGCCAGCGGTTGGCACCGTCGTTTTCGCCGCCCGCATGCCAGTACAGGTGCAGTTCCAGCGAAGGCACCTTGAACGGCAGCGACAGCAGGCGGTTGGCATAGGGCTCATTGGCGATGCGCGCATAGCGCAGCGGCAGCGTGGCCAGCAGGTCGGTGCAGCTGACCACGCGGCACGCGGCCGCGTAGTGCTGGCAACGCAGGCGCACGCGCCGCGTCAGGCCCATGCGGTGCAGGGCCTGGTCTTCCAGGCCGGCACCGCGGCGGCGCGACGACACGTGCACATGCTCGGCCGCGAGGTAGCGCTCGAGCGTCAGCTCCTTCTTCACCAGCGGATGGTCGCGCCGCGCCAGCACCACCATCGGATCGGCCATGAACGGCGCGTGGTGGATGGCGGGCGAGACCGGCAGCAGGATGTCCAGCGCGGCGTCCAGCGTGCCGGCCAGCAGCTCGGATTCCATCTCGCGGCGGTCGAAGCGGATCGCGGCAATCTCCACCTGCGGCGCCATCGCCGTGACGCGCGCCATCAGCGGCGGCAGCAGCGTGGATTCCAGCGCGTCGCGCATGCCGATGGTGAAACGCCGCACGGTATTGGTGGGATCGAAGTGCGGCGTATCCTGCAGCGTGCGCGCGAACGATTGCAGCGCGCTGCGCACCTCGGCGGCCAGCGAGCGCGCCAGCGGCGTGGGCGCCATGCCCTGCCCGCGCCGCTCGAACAGCGGGTCGTCGAACAGCGTGCGCAGCCGGCCCAGCGCATGGCTGACCGCGGGCTGCGTCAGGTTGAGCTGGCGCGCGGCCGCGGTGATGCTGCCTTCGCTGTAGATGGCGTCGAACACCACGAAGAGATTCAGGTCGATGCGGGAGAGCTGCATGCCGGGGATTCTGTCACGGAATGCAGGGAATTGATACTGGCAAATCCAGAAAATTCATTTTTCTTATTACCAGCTTTCAGATAGAGTGCATTCCATCGGCCCATGCCGCACTGATGCCGAGGCCAACGAGGCGCCGCCGCCCACCCCGGCGTCCACTGATTCCGTAGCGAGGAGACCACATGGATTTCGAATACAGCCCGAAGGTCAAGGAAATGCAGGCCAAGCTGCTGGCCTTCTTCGACCAGCACATCTACCCGAACGAAAAGCGTTTCGCCGCGGAGATCGACGCCAACCGCCGCGCCGGCAACGCCTGGGTGCCGACCAAGGTGATCGAGGAACTGAAGCCGCTGGCACGCGCGGCCGGCCTGTGGAACCTGTTCCTGCCGCGCTCGCCGCGCGCCCCGCAGGGCCTGTCGAACCTGGAATACGCCACGCTGTGCGAAATCATGGGCCGGGTGCCCTGGTCGGCCGAGGTCTTCAACTGCGCGGCCCCCGACACCGGCAACATGGAGACGCTGGAGCGCTATGCCTCCGAGGAACTGAAGGACAAGTGGCTCGAGCCGCTGCTGGCCGGCGAGATCCGCTCAGCCTTCCTGATGACCGAGCCGGCGGTGGCCTCGTCGGACGCGACCAATATCGAATGCCGCATCGAGCGCGACGGCGACCACTACGTGATCAACGGCACCAAGTGGTGGTCGTCGGGCGCGGGCGACCCGCGCTGCAAGGTCTACATCGTGATGGGCAAGACCAATCCCGACGCCGGCCGCCATGAGCAGCAGTCGATGATCGTGGTGCCGGCCGATACCCCGGGCATCACCATCAAGCGCTTCCTGCCGGTGTTCGGCTACGACGACGCGCCGCACGGCCATATGGAGATCGAGCTGAAGAACGTGCGCGTGCCGGCCTCGAACATCCTGCTGGGCGAAGGCCGCGGCTTCGAGATCGCGCAGGGCCGCCTGGGCCCGGGCCGCATCCACCACTGCATGCGCAGCATCGGCGTGGCCGAGCGCGCGCTGGAACTGATGTGCAAGCGCGCACTGTCGCGCGTGGCCTTCGGCAAGCCGGTGTCCAGCCAGGGCGTGACGCAGGAACGCATCGCCGAAGCCCGCTGCGAGATCGAGATGGCGCGCCTGCTGACGCTCAAGGCCGCGTACATGATGGACACCGTGGGCAACAAGGTGGCCAAGGCCGAGATCGCCATGATCAAGGTGATCGCCCCCAACGTGGCGCTGAAGGTGATCGACTGGGCCATCCAGGTCCATGGCGCCGCCGGCGTCTCCAGCGACTTCCCGCTGGCCAACTGGTGGGCGCACCAGCGCACGCTGCGCCTGGCCGACGGCCCGGACGAGGTGCACCGCAACGCCATTGCCAAGCTGGAGCTGGCCAAGCACATGAACCTGAATCCGGACGACATCAGGATGCCGGTGGCACGCGGGTTCTGACCGCCTGGCAACGCCGCGGGGCTTCGGCCCTGCCGGCAGTATGGAAAACGCGCAGCCAGTCTGCGCGTTTTTTTCTTCTGTGCTTAAATCGCCCGGTTCGCCACGTCAGTGGTTGATGTGGCCATCCCCAACGATCGCAGCCAGGAGATCTTTTGCGATGATCGACGTCTACACCTGGGCCACGCCCAACGGCCACAAAGTCCACATCATGCTGGAAGAATGCGGCCTGGAGTACAAGGTCCATCCGACCAACATCGGCGCCGGCGACCAGTTCGGCGAGGACTTCCTGAAGATCAGCCCCAACAACAAGATCCCGGCCATCGTCGACCCCGACGGCCCGGACGGCAAGCCGATCTCGCTGTTCGAATCGGGCGCCATCCTGCTCTACCTGGCCGGCAAGACCGGCAAGTTCCTGCCCGCGGACGTGCGCGGCAAGTACGAGGCGCTGCAGTGGCTGATGTTCCAGATGGGCGGCGTGGGCCCGATGCTGGGCCAGGCGCACCACTTCCGCATGTACGCGCCCGAGAAGATCGAGTACGCGGTCAACCGCTACACCAACGAGGCCAGGCGCCTGTATGGCGTGATCGACACGCAGTTGTCAAAGCACGCCTACCTCGCCGGCGAGCAGTACACCATCGCCGACATCGCCACCTTCCCGTGGCTGCGCAGCTGGCAGAACCAGGGCGTGAACCTGGACGACTACCCGAACCTGAAGCGCTGGTTCAACGAGATCGCCGAGCGCCCCGCGGTCAAGCGCGGCGTGGAAGTGCTGGCCAGCGCGCGCAAGGCGCTGCAGGACGACAAGGCGCGCGAGGTCCTGTTCGGCGCCACGCAATACAAGCGGCACTGAGCACGGCACTGCGGCGGCCGGGGCGCTGGCCCCGGCTGACCCGCCTGGTATCAGACCGGCGCCAGCGCGTGGCACGCAATCGCATACCCGTCCGCGCGCCGTCCGCCGCGCGCCGCAACACCAACCTCGACGTCATCGCCCGGCCCGAAGCAGCACAGCAGGCCGGTGCCCGGCAACAGCACGTCGAGCCGGCATGACTCGTGCGGGTCCGGCGCGTAGAGCGTGCCGGGCTGCAGGAAGGCCATGTCTCCACCGGCCCGCACCAGCGCGCCATGCCAGTGCAGGCCGATGGCGCCGCGGTAGCACAGCGCCCAGCGCAGCCCGCGCGCCTGCAGCCGCTGCGCCCAGTCATCGCCCGACTGGTCCAGCTGGATGAACTCCGGCCGCATGCCCTGCTCCGGCTGCGGGCCCTCTGCCCGTACCTCCTCTGCCGGCAACACGTGCATCCCCGCCACCCCCTCGGCGCCATTGGCCCCGACCGCGGCAATGCCGCCCAGCGCGCAGTGCCACCCGCCCGCAGGCAGCACCACCGGCCGCGAGGCATCGGCCGGCCCTTGCGGCACGGTGCGCACGAGGATGGAGTCGACCATCGCCTGCACCTGCATCGGCACGCCTGGCGCAGGCGCAAACAGCTCGCCGCCGCCCATCAGCAGGCAGCCGCGCCCGGGCGACCACAGCCGCAGGCCCCCGCGCAGGCAGCCCCACCATTCATGGCAGTCCGCGGCAAATTCAGCCTGGGTCTCGCCGGCGCAGAGAAAGACGTAGTCGCAGGTGCTGCCGAGGCCGGCAGCAGCGGCAAGCAAGCGTGACTGGAACCCGGGAATGAAGTCCGACGGCGCGTGGCGGTCGGCATGGAGGGCGCGCATCTGCGCCTCGAACAGCGTGAAGATCTGCATGGCAATCCCCCTGCAGGGCGACAGGCCGCAAGGCGGCTGTCCGCGCAGCTCGGCGCACGCATGACAGCGTTGCGCGCAGCATTGCGCAGTGGCCCGTTTGGCTCGGCCATGCAGGCCGTCCGGTTGATGCCATCGTGTCGCGCCATTTTGCCTGGCGCACCCCTCAATTTGCGGGTCGGACACCGATAGTGAGGAAGAGGATAAGTTGTCGTGGCCTCAAGGTCAAACCCTTAGCCTCAGACCACTCCGAACCTTTCACGACCCCATGACTTCTCGAAATCTCAGACTATTCGGATTGCATCTTGCCTGGCTACGCAAGCAGCGGGGCTGGTCCCAGGAAACCCTGTCGCTTGAGAGCGGGCTGTCGCGCTCATACCTGAGCGGCATCGAAAGCGGCAAGCGCAACCTGGCGCTCGCCAACATCTGCAGGCTGGCCGAGACGCTCGCCGTGCCAACCCCGGAGATGCTCGACTTCAGCCGCCATGACGCCAGCCAGCTGCAGGTGGAACAATCGCGCGCGCCCTTCGGCAACCGCCAGCGCGCGGCGATCGAGGCCACCGTGCGCCATATGGCGGAGCTGACCGAGCCCGAGCTGAACCTGGTGGCCGCGGTGGCGCGGGCGCTGGCGGGCAAGGGCAGCTTCCGCCCGTCGCTGACTCACGCCACCAACGCCGCGCCCGATGCCAAGGGCGACAGCGCAGACTAGACGCCCAGCATGCCCTGCCGTTCGATAAAGCGGATCACCTCGTCCAGGCCCTGCCCGGACTTGACGCTGCCCATCACGAACGGCCGGGCGCCGCGCATCTTGCGCGCATCGCTCTCCATCACTTCCAGCGATGCCCCGACGTATGGCGCCAGGTCCGTCTTGTTGATCACCAGCAAGTCGGACTTGGTAATGCCCGGCCCACCCTTTCTCGGAATCTTCTCACCGCCGGCTACGTCGATGACGTAGATCGTCAAATCAGAAAGTTCTGGGCTGAAGGTGGCAGCGAGGTTGTCGCCGCCGGACTCGATGAAGACCACGTCAGCATCCGGGAAGCGCGCCAGCATGCGGTCCACCGCCTCCAGGTTGATCGAGGCGTCCTCGCGGATCGCGGTGTGCGGACATCCGCCCGTTTCCACGCCCATGATGCGTTCCGCCGGCAACGCGCCGGAGATCGTCAAGAGGCGCTGGTCTTCCTTGGTGTAGATGTCGTTGGTGATGGCAACCAGGTCGTAGCGGTCGCGCATCGCCTTGCACAGCATTTCCAGCAGCGTGGTCTTGCCGGAGCCAACCGGGCCGCCGACGCCGACGCGCAGCGGAGGGTTCTTCTTGGTACGGGCCTGGGTCATGGTGCGGTATGGGTTCAGGATCGGAACAGCCGGGAGTACTGCGTTTCGTGGCGCGCGGAAAGCAGGCCCAGCATCGGGGAAAAGGTGGAGAGTTGCGGCGGCGTGGCGTCGGCGCGGCGCGCGGCTTCATCGACCGTGTCGAGCACCGCGCCGTGCAGGCGCCGCAGCATGTGCTGCCCCGCCACCTGGCCCAGCGGCACCGCCTTGATCGCCGCGGCGACCTGGTTCTCGGCCCAGTTGAAGCAATAGGCGGCGAGGCCGTCGCGCGCCTCGACCTGCAGCGCCACGCATGCCGCAGTGAACGCCGTCGGCAGGCACACCGGCGACAGCGCCGCCAGCGTCTCGCGCAGCACGGGCGCGCCCCACTCCATCTGCGCAATCAGCCTGGACAGCGACCAGCCCATCTGCTCGGTCTCAAGCCGCAACTCGGAAGTCTCGCGCGTGGCGCGGAACCAGTCGCTCCATGTCCGCACCTGCGCGGCATCGCCCGCTTTCCAGCAGCGATGCAGCAGCAGCCACAACGGCGCTTCGCATTGCGCCTGCACATGCAGCAGGTTGTCGCGGATCCATCGTTCTGCGCTCGGCGCATCGTGCACGCTGCCACAATCGATCGCAGCCTCCAGGCCTTGCGAATAGCTGAAGCCGCCGATCGGCAGCGATGGCGATGCCAGGTGCAGCAGCGAGATCAGTTGGGGCAGGCCGGTCATGGCACGCAATCAATGCTTGTGTCCGCAATGCTCGTCGTGGACATGGTGCGGATCACCGTGATCGTGGGAATGACCCTGTCCATGCGAATGCCCGTGCTCGTGCCCATGATGCTCATGAAACACCGCCTGCGCCGCCGCATAGTCCTCCGCAAACGTCGCATCGTGCCCATGCCTGTGCCCGCCGCCATAAGCCCCCGCCTCCGGCTCGAACGGCAGCTCGGCACGTTCGGCGCGCACGCCCAGCCGTTGCAGCATGTCCGCCAGCACCGCGTCGTATTCCAGCCGCAGGTAGTCGCGCCCGATCTCCACCGGCGTATGGCGGTTGCCAAGGTGATAGGCCGCGCGCATCAGCGCATGCGGGTCTTCCGCGCGCACTTCCAGCACCGCCTCGGCAGCGGCCTGCACTTCCACGAAGCTGCCGTCTTCGGCCACCAACAGGTCGCCGCCGCGCAGCACGGTGCCGCGCGGCAGGAACAGCGCGGCTTCGTCGCCGTTGTCGAGCACCGCGCGCAGGCGGCTCTTGCTGCGTTCGGCGAAGGGCAGGACCAGCTTGGGCGAGCGGCGCACCAGCACGGGCGCGATGCCGTGCGGGGCGCTCAGGAGTTTGTCGATCTTCAGCATGGGCGATGCGGGGCGCGGGCCCCGGCCAGTCAGAACAGGAAATAGCGCTGCGCCATGGGCAGCTCGGTGGCGGGCTCGCAGGTCAGCAACTGGCCGTCGGCAACGACCTGGTAGGTCTCCGGATCGACCGTGACGTGCGGTTGCCAGTCATTGTGCACCATGTCGCGCTTGCTTACCGTGCGCGTGCCGCGCACCGCCGACAGCGTCTTGGCCAGCCCGTAGCGCTCGCCGATGCCGGCCGCCAGCGCCGCCTGCGACACAAAGGTCAGCGACGAACGGTGCAGCGCCCCGCCGGCCGAAGCAAACATTGGCCGGTAGTGCACCGGCTGCGGCGTCGGGATCGACGCATTGGGATCGCCCATCGCGGCCGCGGCAATCATGCCGCCCTTCAGGATCAGGCTGGGCTTGACGCCGAAGAACGCCGGACGCCACAACACCAGGTCGGCCCACTTGCCGACTTCAACCGAGCCCACTTCATGGGCAATGCCATGCGTCAGCGCCGGGTTGATGGTGTACTTGGCGACATAGCGCTTGACGCGGAAGTTGTCGTGCCCGCCGCGCGCATCGTTGGGATCGCCCGGCAGCTTGCCGCGCTGCAGCGCCATCTTGTGCGCGGTCTGCCAGGTGCGGATGATGACCTCGCCGACGCGCCCCATCGCCTGCGAGTCGCTGGAGATCATCGAGAACGCGCCCAGGTCGTGCAGGATGTCTTCGGCGGCGATGGTCTCGCGGCGGATGCGGCTTTCGGCAAAGGCGATGTCCTCGGCAATCGACGGGTCCAGGTGGTGGCACACCATCAGCATGTCGAGGTGCTCGTCCAGCGTGTTGACCGTGTACGGGCGCGTCGGGTTGGTCGACGACGGCAGCACGTTGGCCTCGCCGCACACCTTGATGATGTCGGGCGCATGGCCGCCGCCTGCGCCTTCGGTGTGGTACGTATGGATGGTGCGGCCCTTGAAGGCGGCGATGGTCGCTTCAACGAAGCCGGCTTCGTTGAGCGTGTCGGTATGGATCGCCACCTGGGTGTCGGTTGCGTCCGCCACCGACAGGCAGGTGTCGATCGCCGCCGGCGTGGTGCCCCAGTCCTCGTGCAGCTTCAGGCCGATGGCGCCCGCTTCCACCTGCTCCAGGAGCGGCCCCTGCTGGCTGGCGTTGCCCTTGCCCAGCAGGCCGATATTCATCGGGTAGGCATCGGCCGCCTGCAGCATGCGCTCCATGTACCACGGCCCAGGCGTCACGGTGGTGGCGAAGGTGCCGGTGGCCGGCCCGGTGCCGCCGCCGATCATGGTGGTGACACCGCTCATCAGCGCTTCTTCGATCTGCTGCGGGCAGATGAAGTGGATATGACTGTCGATGCCGCCTGCGGTGACGATCATGCCCTCGCCCGCGATCACCTCGGTGCCCGGCCCGACCACGATGGTGACGCCCGGCTGGATATCCGGATTGCCGGCCTTGCCGATCGCCGCGATGCGCCCGCCCTTCAGGCCGATATCGGCCTTGACGATGCCCCAGTGGTCAACGATCAGCGCATTGGTGATGACGGTGTCGACGCAGTCCTTCGCCATGCGCTGGCTCTGCCCCATGCCGTCGCGGATCACCTTGCCGCCGCCGAACTTCACTTCCTCGCCATAGATGGTGAAGTCTTTCTCGACTTCGATGATGAGCCCGGTATCGGCCAGCCGCAGGCGGTCACCGGTGGTCGGGCCGAACATCTCGGCATAGGCCTGCCTGGAGATCTTTGCCATCACAGCGCTCCCATGATCTTGCCGTTGAAGCCATAGACGATGCGGTCGCCGTCCAGCGCCACCAGTTCCACCGTGCGCGTCTGGCCGGGCTCAAAGCGCACCGCGGTGCCGGCGGCAATATTCAGCCGGAAGCCGCGCGCGGTTTCGCGGTCAAAGGCCAGCGCCGCATTGGTCTCGTAGAAATGGAAGTGCGAGCCGACCTGGATCGGCCGGTCGCCGGTATTGGCCACCGTCACGCTGACCGTGGCGCGGCCGGCATTCAGTTCGATCTCGCCGACGGCGGGCATCAGTTCACCGGGGATCATGACGATTCTCCTCAGGCCGCCAGCAGGCTGGCGCCATACAGCGCCACGCCGGCACCCGCCGCGCGGGCCAGCCAGCCGGCATGGCGGCGCAGCAACGCGCCGGCGCCGATGCCCAGCAGGTGCAGCGCCATGGTGGCGGCCGCAAACCCGCCTACGTATGCGAGTACCGCAGGCAGCGCGCCCGCAGTGGCGGGCAGTTCGGCCCCGTGGGCGTAGCCGTGGAAGATGGCAAAGCCGCCGACCAGCAGCGTACCGGCCCACGCCGGCAGCTTCGCGCGCAGCGCCAGCAGCAACCCGATCACCAGCAACGAGGCCGAGATCATCGGTTCGACTGCGGGCAGCGCCACACCGGACAGGCCGATTGCAGCCCCCACCAGCATCAGCGCCACGAAGGCCAGCGGCAGGCGCAGGGTGTCGGCGGCCGAGCGGGCAATCAATGCGCTCCACACGCCCACCGCCGCCATCGCCAGCAAATGGTCGGCGCCGGTGAAGGGGTGCGCCAGGCCGGCCCACAGGCTGGCGCTGACGGTGGCGGCATCGTGGCCGGGATGCGCCAGCGCGGCGCCGGCGGCAACGGTCAGGGAAGTGCCCAGGGCAAGGCGCAGGCAGGCGGTACGGTTCATGTCGGCTCTCGGGTTGGTCTTGTTATCGCGGTCCAGAATCGGAATCGGTCATGCTCAGACAATGGGATGGTGGACGGTCACCAGCTTGGTGCCATCCGGAAAGGTGGCCTCCACCTGGATCTCGGGGATCATCTCGGCCACGCCATCCATCACGTCCTCGCGGCCCAGCACGGTGGTGCCCTCATGCATCAGCTCGGCCACGGTGCGGCCATCGCGCGCGCCTTCCATGATGGCGGCGGTGATCAGCGCCACCGCTTCCGGGTAGTTCAGCTTCAGCCCGCGTGCCTTGCGCCGCTCGGCCAGCAGCGCGGCGGTGAAGATCAGCAGCTTGTCTTTCTCTCGCGGCGTCAGTTCCATCTCTTGTTCCTGGTTTCCTGTGTTCGGTTGTCTCTGTTGGCGGCCTACGTGGCCCACAGCCGCAGCGGCCGCGCCGCGACACCGTGGATCGGCATGCGCAGCGCCTGCCAGCTGTCGACCATGACGTGGCGCACGGCTTCCATGTGCCGGCCCAGCACGCGCAGCAGCAGCATCGACTGGCCGTTGGCGGCCAGGCAGGTCACGCCGGCGCGCAGCTCCGGCGTATAAGGCAGCTGTTCGGCCAGGGCTTCGGCCAGTTCCTGCGTCGCGCCCTCGCCTACCGCCCACAGCGTGCCCAGCACATTGAGTCCATCGAGGCCGGCTACCGCGGTGCGCAGCGGCGACTCGGCTTCAAGATGCGATTGCTCGATCCACAACGCGCGTTCGCCCGTGCCGATGCGGGTATCCAGCCACAGCGCGCCGCTGGCCCACTGCTCGCCCGATGCCTGCCGGCCCAGCACCACCGCATCCCAGCCGATCGCGCTGCCGCCGGGCGCGACGTCGAGCACGGTCGAAATCCGCGCACGGGCGTCGTCGAAGACGATGTTCTCCTGCGGCAGCCAGTCCAGCCGCGCGCCTGCGCCCACCGTCAGGCGCACATGCTGCGCCGCCTCGCGGCCGAGCGACTTGTACCACTTGGTGGCACCCGGCGTGGCCAGCACGGCGTGCGCGCCAGCCTCCACCGTCACGTCGATATCCAGGCTGTCGCCGCCTGCCACGCCCGCTGGTGGATGCAGGATCACCGCATGGCAGATGCCGCCTTCCGGGTACAGCGGCTTCTGCACCAGCAGCGGCCCCTGGTGGCGCCGCTCGGTCAGCGCGGTGCGTTCGCCGCGCTGCGCAAAGCGCAGCCGCAGGGTCGCCTGCCATGCGGCGGGCACGGTGAGCGATGAAGGAAGATCGGGATGGCGCATGGCAAGGACAGCCGACGGAGGCGCGCGCGCAATGGCGGGAATTGCAAGCAATCATAGCGCGCTGCCTGGCTTCGCGTAAGCAGCGTATGACCCACAAATCCCGGCGCTGCCGCGCAGCCGCCCTACACGGCGATCAACTCCCGCACGCCGTCCTGCTCCATGCTGGCGCCGGCACCCCGCGCCACCACTTCGCCGCGGCTCATCACGACATAGTGGTCGGCAATATGCCGCGCGAACTCGTAGTACTGCTCGACCAGCAGCACCGTCATGCCGAACTCGTCGACCAGCAGGCGCAGCGCCCGGCCGATGTCCTGGATGATGGAAGGCTGGATGCCCTCGGTGGGTTCGTCCAGGATCAGCAGGCCCGGCTCGCTCATCAGCGCGCGCCCGATCGCCAGTTGCTGTTGCTGGCCGCCGGACAGGTCGCCGCCGCGGCGCAGCCGCATGGTGCGCAGCACCGGGAACAACTGGTAGATCCGGTCCGGCACGCCTGAAGGCCGCGCCCGGCTGGCGGCGCCGATCAGCAGGTTTTCTTCCACCGTCAGCCGCGGGAAGATCTCCCGGCCCTGCGGCACATAGGCCAGCCCGGCGGACACGCGCTCATATGGCGCCTTCTTCTCCAGCGCCTGCCCTTCCCATTGGATGCTGCCGCTGCGCGTGGGCACCACGCCCATCAGGCACTTGAGCAGCGTACTCTTGCCCACGCCGTTGCGGCCCAGCAGCGTGGTCAGCTTGCCGGCGGGCACGTCGAAACTGACATTGCGCAGGATATGGCTACCGCCGTAGAACTGGTTCAGTGCATTGACCTGCAGCATGCTTATCTTCCCAGGTAGGATTCGATCACGCGCTCATCGCGCTTGACGCTGTCGAGCGTGCCTTCGGCCAGCACGCTGCCCTCGGCCAGCACCGTGACCTGGCCGGCATCGCCCGCGAGCGCTGCGACGAACTCCATGTCGTGCTCGACCACCATCATCGAGCAGCTGCCGCGCAGGCCATTGAGCAGCGCCGCCAGCTGCATGGTCTCTTCATCGGTCATGCCGGCCACCGGCTCGTCCAGCAACAGCAGCTGCGGCTGCTGCATCAGCAGCATGCCGATCTCCAGGCGCTGCTTCTGCCCGTGCGACAGCAGCCCGGCGGGCCGGTAGGCCTCGGCCTCCAGTCCGGTCAGCGCCAGCGTTTCCTCGATGCGGCGATGCCCCTCGGCCGTCAGCCGCGCGCGCAGCGACGACCACCAGCGCTTGTCGGCCTTCATCGCCAGTTCCAGGTTCTCCCACACCGCGTGCTGCTCGAACACCGTCGGCTTCTGGAACTTGCGGCCGATGCCGACCTGCGCGATGCGCGGCTCGGTCATCCGCATCAGGTCGATGGTCTGGCCCAGGAACACGCGCCCGCTGACATTGGCATTGCGCGGCCCGGTCTTGCCGGTGATGACATCCATCATCGTGGTCTTGCCGGCCCCGTTGGGGCCGATCACGCAGCGCAGCTCGCCATGGTCGATCGACAAGGTCAGCTTGTTCAGCGCGCGGAAGCCGTCGAACTGCACCGTCAGGTCTTCCAGGTACAGGATCGGCCCGTGCGAGACGTCGATGGTGCCGGGTTCGACGATGCGGCCCAGGCCGGTGGCGTCGCCGCTTTCGGCCTGGCCGTGCTGGAGTGCGGCATTCATGCTTCACCTCCGGTGCGTCCTGCCACGGCGGGCGCGGAAACAGGGTCTGCAGCGGCTGGTGGTATGGCCGCGCGCCGCTCGCGCAGCCGGTTCCACAGCCCGGTCACGCCATCGGGCAGGTACAAGGTCACCAGCACGAACATCGCGCCCAGCAGGAACAGCCAGTATTCGGCAAAGTGGGCGGTGAACAGGGTCTTGGCACCATTGACCAGGAACGCGCCGATCACCGGCCCGATCAGCGTGCCGCGCCCGCCCACGGCGACCCACACCGCCATCTCGATCGAATTGCCGGGCGACATCTCGCCGGGGTTGATGATGCCCACCTGCGGCACGTACAGCGCCCCCGCGATGCCGCACAGCACCGCCGAGAAGGTCCACACGAAGAGCTTGTAGCCCAGCGGGTTGTAGCCGGAGAACATCACCCGCATCTCGGCATCGCGCACCGCGGTGACCACGCGCCCGAGCTTGGACGTGACGATGTAGCGGCAGGCGATGAAGCCCGCCAGCAGCGCCAGGAAGGTCAGCACGAACAGCGCCGTGCGCGTCTGCGGCGCCGCAATCGCAAAGCCGGCAATGCGCTTGAAGTCCGTGAAGCCGTTGTTGCCGCCGAAGCCGGTCTCGTTGCGGAAGAACAGCAGCATCGCCGCATACGTCATCGCCTGCGTGATGATCGACAGGTACACGCCCTTGATGCGCGAGCGGAACGCGAAGAAGCCGAACAGCCAGGCCAGCACGCCCGGCACCAGCACCACCAGCAGCAGCGCATAGCCGAGGTGCTCGGTGCCGTGCCAGAACCACGGCAGCTCCTTCCAGTCGAGGAACACCATGAAGTCCGGCAGTTCGCTCTTGTACACGCCCTCGCGCCCGATCGATCGCATCAGGTACATGCCCATGGCGTAGCCGCCCAGCGCGAAGAACAGCCCGTGGCCCAGGCTCAGGATGCCGCAGTAGCCCCACACCAGGTCCAGCGCGATCGCCGCCAGCGCAAAGCACATGATCTTGCCGACCAGCGTCAGCGCATAAGCCGACAGGTGCAGCGGATGCCCCTCCGGCAACACCAGCGCACACACCGGCACGCCGATGCCGACGATCACCACCAGCGCCGCAAGCACCAGCCAGCCGCGCGGCGAGAACAGCGCCTGCCGCTCCGGCACCGCTAGCCGGAACGCGGTGGCGGAAGAATTCGATTGGACTCGCTGCATCATGCCTCCGCGCTGCGCCCCTTGAGCGCGAAAAGTCCCTGCGGCCGCTTCTGGATGAACAGCACGATCAGCACCAGGACAAAGATCTTGGCCAGCACCGCGCCGTAGAAGGGCTCGATGAACTTGTTGATGATGCCCAGCCCGAAGGCGCCGACGATGGTGCCGGCCAGCTGCCCGACGCCGCCCAGCACCACCACCATGAACGAATCGATGATGTAGGCCTGGCCCAGGTCGGGGCCGACATTGCCGATCTGCGACAGCGCGCAGCCGCCCAGCCCGGCAATGCCGGCGCCGAAGGCAAAGGCGTAGCTGTCGACCTTCCAGGTGCGCACGCCGACGCAGGCCGCCATGGTGCGGTTCTGCGTGGTGGCGCGCACGAACAGCCCCAGCCGCGTGCGGTTCAGCACCGCCCACGCCACCGCCACCACCGCCAGCGCGAACAGGATGATGACAATGCGGTTGTACGGGATCACCAGGCCCGGCATCCATTCGATGCCGCCGCTCATCCACGCCGGGTTGGCCACTTCCACGTTCTGCGCGCCGAACAGCGTGCGCACCGCCTGCATCAGCAGCAGGCTCACGCCGAAGGTGGCCAGCAGCGTTTCCAGCGGGCGGCCGTACAGGTGGCGCAGCACCAGCCGCTCCAGCACGAAGCCCACCAGCGCGGCGGCCAGGAACGAGGCCGGCAGCGCCGCCGGCAGGTACCAGTCGAACGCACCCGGCGCGTAGGCGCGGAACAGCGACTGCACCACATAGGTGGCATAGGCGCCGATCATCAGGAATTCACCGTGCGCCATGTTGATGACGCCGATCAGGCCATAAGTGATGGCCAGCCCGAGCGCGGCCAGCAGCAGCACGCTGCCCAGGCTCAGGCCGGCGAACAGGTTGCCGATCAGCTCGGCGCGGCGCTGGTCGCTGCGCAGCGTGTCCAGCGCCTGCTGCGCGGCCAGGCGCACGTCGGCATCGGGCTCGCGGTAGTTGCCGGCGCTGTCGCGCTCCACCAGCGGCGCCAGCTTCTGGCGGCTCTGCGGGTTGCTGTCGCTGCCGAGGATGCGGATGGCTTCAAGCCGCGCGTCATGCGCTGCGGGGTCGGCCGGCTCGGCCAGCACCAGGTTGGCCCAGATCACGTCCAGGCTGGTGCGCAGGCCGGCATCGGCCTCGTTCTTGCGCGCGGCTTCGACCGCGGCGCGCGAGGCGCTCTCGGGCTGGTCGCGCAGCGTGGCGATGGCCTGCGCGCGCACCGCGATATCGGGCGACTGCAGCAGCAGGCTGCTGGCGGCGCTGTCGACCAGCGCGCGCAGGCTGTTGTTCAGGGTCAGGGATTCGAGCTCGTCGGCTTTCACCGCGACCGGCTTGCCGGTAATGGCATCGACGGTCTTGCCGCCATCCTGGCGCACCATGCCGACCGACGGCGCATATTGCAGCGCGTCGTCCTGCAAGGCCTTCAGGATCGGACCGGCCTGTTCCGGCGAGGCCTTGGCCAGCGCGGTCAGCGCCGCGGTCTTGGCATCGAAGTCGTCTTCGGCCAGCGGCTTCAGCTCGGCCTGCGTCAGCGCCGCGGCCCACGGCGCAGCCGCCAGCAGCAGCGCCGCCAGCAGGGCGTGCAGCCATGGCAGGATGGAAACGGATAAGGGATTGCGCATAGGTGCTGGCGAGTTGCGGAATGAGTGTTTGGGGAGAAGGCAGGTGTCCATGACGAAGCGAGTGCCATCTGGCTGGCAAGCGCCTGCCCTCTCCCCCAGCCCCTCTCCCGCAAGCGGGAGAGGGGAGCCAACCGGCAGCGGGTGGCCCGGCTTACTTACATCACCTTGTCCGGCTTGCCTTCGTTACCCGCGATGAACGGGCTCCACGGCTGCGCGCGCACCGCCTTCGGCGTCTTCCACACCACCGAGAACTGGCCGTCGCCCTTCACTTCGCCGATCATCACCGGCTTGTACAGGTGGTGGTTCTCGCCCATGGTCAGCGTGAAGCCGTCCGGTGCCTTGAAGGTCTGGCCGTACATGGCGGCGCGCACCTTGTTGGTGTCGGTGGTGCCGGCCTTCTTCACGGCCTGCGCCCACATATGGATGCCCACGTAGGTGGCTTCCATCGGGTCGTTGGTCACACGCTTGTCGCCGCCGGGCAGGTTGTTGGCCTTGACCCATGCCGCCCACTGCTTGCGAAAGGCGTCGTTCTCGGGGTTCTTGACCGACATGAAGTAATTCCATGCGGCCAGGTGGCCCACCAGCGGCTTGGTATCGATGCCGCGCAGTTCCTCCTCACCCACCGAGAACGCCACCACCGGCACGTCCTTGGCCTTCAGCCCGGCGTTGCCAAGCTCCTTGTAGAACGGCACGTTGGAGTCGCCGTTGATGGTGGAGATCACCGCGGTCTTGCCGCCCTGCGAGAACTTCTTGATATTGGCGACGATGGTCTGGTAGTCGCTGTGGCCAAACGGGGTGTAGACCTCTTCGATGTCCTTGTCGGCCACGCCCTTGCTCTTCAGGAAGGCGCGCAGGATCTTGTTGGTGGTGCGCGGGTAGACGTAGTCCGTGCCCAGCAGGAAGAAGCGCTTGGCGCCGCCGCCTTCCTTGCTCATCAGGTATTCCACCGCCGGAATGGCCTGCTGGTTGGGCGCTGCACCGGTGTAGAAGACGTTCTTCGACATCTCTTCGCCTTCATACTGCACCGGGTAGAACAGCAGCGAGTTCAGCTCTTCGTAGACCGGCAGCACGGATTTGCGCGACACCGAGGTCCAGCAGCCGAAGGTCACCGCGACCTTGTCCTTGGTGATCAGCTGGCGCGCCTTTTCCGCGAACAGCGGCCAGTTCGAGGCGGGATCCACCACCACCGGCTCCAGCTTGCGCCCCAGCACGCCGCCGCTCTTGTTGATCTCGTCGATGGTCATCAGGGCCACGTCCTTCAGCGATGTCTCCGAAATGGCCATGGTGCCGGACAGCGAGTGCAGGATACCGACCTTGATCGGTTCCTTGGACTGCGCCATGGCCAGCGGGCTGGTACCGATCATTGCCGCGGCGGCTATCGCCGACAGCTTCAGCATGTCACGTCGTTGCATTTGCAGCTCCCGTTTATGGTGTTAGTCAGGGACTACGCTCCCCGGGTGATGCTTCTGCAACTAGCGTGCCATGGAGGCAGGCCGCCTGATACCCACCGCACCCCCGGCAGATGGCGTGCTGGCGCGGCGCGCAGGCGCTGCCGCCGCCCGCGATCGCGCATCCGCACCAGAGCAGTGCAGGCGGCGCACGCACCACTCCCGTGCATCTGCGCAATTCCGTGCGGGCGGCATGCGCAAGGCACCAGGCGCTGCGCGTCCCCGCACCAAGGCCGGGCGTCATGCCCCAAGGCAGGCGACGGGCAAAAAAAAAACGGGGCCCCTTGCAGGGCCCCGCTCTCGATGCCAGGACGTTGGTCCTTACATCACCATCATGTTGGCATTCAGGTTGTGCATGATCCACAGCGAACCCGCCACCACGATCACCAGGATCAGCGCCGTGAACAGCAGCGCGATCACGTTGCTGCGCTGCTCGGACGACGTGTCCAGGTGCAGGAAGTACTTCAGGTGGACCAGGATCTGGACCGCGGCCATGCCGAGGATGATCCAGAGGATGGTGCCCTTGTCCATGCTGCCGTCCATCACGAGCTTGAACGGGACCACGGTCAGGATCACGGCCAGGATGAAGCCGATTGCGTACGACTTGAAGCTGGCGTGGGTGTCATGACCCGCGTGCGAGTCGTGCGAATCGTGGGCGCCGTGCGCCGCCGGTGCGTTGTGTTGTGCCATCACAGATGTCCCATCAGGTAGACCACGGTAAACACGCCGATCCAGACCACGTCCAGGAAGTGCCAGAACAGCGACAGGCACATCAGGCGCTTGCTCAAGGTCGGGGTGATGCCCTTCTTCGACAGTTGCCACATCAGCACGATCATCCACAGCATGCCGCTGGCGACGTGCAGGCCGTGGGTGCCGACCAGCGTGAAGAACGACGACAGGAACGCGCTGCGGCCCGGGCCGGCGCCTTCGGCGATCAGGTGATGGAATTCGTTGATTTCCATCGCCATGAATGCCGCGCCCAGCAGGAACGTGATGCCGAGCCACACCTGCACGCGGCTCAGGCTGCGGTTCTGCAGCGAGATCATCGCCATGCCGTACGTGATCGAGGAGAACAGCAGGATGAAGGTCTCCACCAGCACGTAGTTGAGCTCGAACAGCTCCTTCGCCGACGGGCCGCCTGCCAGTTCGCCGCGCAGCACGGCGAAGGCCGCGAACAGTCCGGCGAAGATGATGCAGTCGCTCATCAGGTAGATCCAGAAGCCATACACCGTATTGGCACTGGTATCGTGGTGCGCATGGTCATGGCCATGCGCGTCGGCTTTGGCCGGTGCGCCGGCCTGCGCGGGGATGCGGTCTAGGACTTGAGTCGACATGGTTCTCAGGCTTGCGAAGCAATGCGCTGCAGATGGCGCGTTTCGATCTGCTCGACCTCGGTGGCCGGCACGTAGTAGTCGATATGGTCGTCGTTGCTGCGGTGGATGAACGCCCACACCATGCCCACCAGGCCAACGATGGCCATCCACCAGATATGCCAGGTCAGGGCAAAGCCGAACACCAGGCTGAAGGCGCCGATGATGAAGCCCGCGCCCGTGTTCTTGGGCATGTGGATCTTCTCGTAGCCTTCGGTCGGCAGCGTCTCGCCACGGGCCTTCATGTCGGAGAACGCGTCCAGGTCACGCACCACCGGGGTGTGCGCGAAGTTGTAGAACGGCGGCGGCGACGAGGTGGCCCACTCCAGGGTGCGGCCGCCCCACGGGTCGCCGGTCACGTCGGCCAGCTTCTTGCGGTCGCGGATCGACACCACGATCTGCAGCACCTGGAAGAAGATGCCCAGCGCCACGAACACCACGCCGACCACGGCCAGGTACAGCCACGGCGTCCAGGCCGGGTTGTCGGTGTGGTTCAGGCGGCGGGTCATGCCCATCAGGCCCAGCACGTACAGCGGCATGAAGGCGAAGTAGAAGCCGACCAGCCAGCACCAGAAGGCGCACTTGCCCAGCCGCTCGTTCAGCGTGAAGCCGAACGCCTTCGGCCACCAGTAGGTGATGCCGGCCAGGTAGCCGAACAGCACGCCGCCGATGATCACGTTGTGGAAGTGGGCGATCAGGAACAGGCTGTTGTGCAGCACGAAGTCAGCGGCCGGCACGGCCATCAGCACGCCGGTCATGCCGCCGATCACGAAGGTGATCATGAAGCCCAGCGTCCACAGCACCGGCGAGGTCATCTGGACCCGGCCGCGGTACATGGTGAACAGCCAGTTGAAGATCTTCACCCCGGTCGGGATGGAGATGATCATGGTGGTGATGCCGAAGAACGCGTTGACGTTGGCGCCCGAGCCCATCGTGAAGAAGTGGTGCAGCCACACGATGAACGACAGCACCATGATCGCGGCGGTCGCGTACACCATGCCCTTGTAGCCGAACAGCTTCTTGCCCGAGAACGTGGCGATCACTTCAGAGAAGATGCCGAACGCCGGCAGGATCAGGATGTACACCTCGGGGTGGCCCCAGATCCAGATCAGGTTCACGTACATCATGGCGTTGCCGCCACCGTCGTTCGTGAAGAAGTGGGTACCGACGTAGCGGTCCAGGCCCAGCAGCGCCAGGGTCACGGTCAGCACCGGGAAGGCAGCCACGATCAGCACGTTGGTGCACAGCGCGGTCCAGGTGAACACCGGCATGCGCATCAGCGTCATGCCCGGGGCGCGCATGCGCAGGATCGTCACCAGGAAGTTCACGCCGGTCAGCAAGGTGCCCAGGCCCGAGATCTGCAAGCTCCAGAGGTAGTAGTCCACCCCCACGCCCGGGCTGAAGTCCAGGCCCGACAGCGGCGGGTAGGCCAGCCAGCCGGTCTTGGCGAATTCACCGACGCCCAGCGAGACATTGACCAGCATGGCGCCCGACACGAACAGCCAGAACGACAGCGTGTTCAGGAACGGGAAGGCCACGTCGCGCGCGCCGATCTGCAGCGGCACGACCAGGTTCATCAGGCCGGTCATCAGCGGCATGGCCACGAAGAAGATCATGATCACGCCGTGGGCGGTGAAGATCTGGTCGTAGTGCTCGGGCGGCAGCACGCCGGTCGCGCCATTGGTGGCGAGCGCCAGCTGGGTGCGCATCATGACCGCGTCGGCGAAGCCGCGCAGCAGCATGATCAGCGCGACCAGGCAGTACATCACGCCGATCTTCTTGTGGTCGACCGAGGTGAACCACTCGTTCCAGAGGTAGCCCCACTTCTTGAAATAGGTGATCGCGCCTAGCAGCGCGGCACCGCCCAGGGCGACGCCGGCCAGAACGACCATGATGATCGGCTCATGAAACGGAATCGCCGACAAACTCAACTTGCCAAACATCATTGCTCCCAGGATTACGCGCCCGCCGGCTTGGCCGGCGTGTTCATCGACAGCTGCTCTTCGCCGAGGGTGTTGCGCGACGTGCAGATCGGGCCGCCCTTGAACCCGTCGGCGGCGAGCGCCGTGCCGCTGTGGTCCATGTACTTGTGCAGGATGTTGTGGAAGAGCTTGTCTTCCACCTTGCCGTAGTACGTGACCGGCTCCTTCTCGCTGGGTTGTGCCAGCGTCTTGTAGCCTTCAACGCCCAGTTCGGTGGACGAGGCGCGAACCTTGGCGACCCACTGGTCGAACTCATAGTTCGACATGGCGACCGCCTTGAACTTCATGCCCGAGAAGCCGCCGCCGCTGTAGTTGGCGGACACGCCGTCGTAAGAGCCGGCTTCGTTGGCGATCAGGTGGAGCTTGGTCTCCATCCCTGCCATGGCGTATACCTGGCTGCCCAGTTGCGGGATGAAGAACGAATTCATGATCGAATCCGAGGTGATCTTGAAGTTCACCGGGGTGTCGACCGGGAAGGCGATCTGGTTGACCGTGGCGATCTTCAGTTCCGGATAGATGAACAGCCACTTCCAGTTCAGCGCCACCACCTCGACGGTGACCGGCTTCTTGCTGGATTCGAGCGGCTTGTACGGGTCCAGGTCGTGCGAGGACTTCCAGGTGATGATGCCCAGCGCAATGATGATCAGGCAGGGGATCAGCCACACCACCACTTCGATCGCGGTGGAGTGCGACCAGTCCGGCTCATAGCGCGCCGAGGTATTGGACGCGCGGTACTTCCAGGCGAACACCAGCGTGAGCACGATCACCGGCACCACCACCAGCAGCATGAGCCAGGTCGCGATCAGGATGATGTTCTTGATGTCGACGCCGACCTGCCCTTTCGGGTCGAGCAGCGTCATGTTGCAGCCGGCGAGCAGGAGCAGGCCAAGGCAAGGCAGGAACCGCGTCCAACGCGGCAGTATGGGTTTCTTCATGTCACGACTGGTTTGGTTACACCGCGCTTCGGGCAAAAGCGTGGCTAAACCGCCTGATGCTCGCGCAAGAGGCGTGGGGCTGAGGGAAAACCGGAAGGACGTGTCCTTAGCTGGCGTTGCGGTCGGGCGGCGGATCGAACGCCGGGGGACCATGCGGCCTTGCAACGCCATGAACACGGAAGGACAACTGACTGCGTGCGCTGCAGGCCCTGTAGGACCTTGCCGGCGCTGCGGCACCTGGCCGAAACCGCGAACGGTCCCGGCTCAGCACAGCGGCCGGGTAGCGTTGGAATACGAGGTTTTTGCACTTCCCGACGGACTTGCCTTCATGGCAAGCGCGGTTTTCGGCCGGGGAGCGCAACACGTAAAACATCGTGGGCGCGACTGTACCGCAACGCAACATTAGGGGTAAACCCAACGGCACAGAACACACTGTTCAGCAGAACGGACAATCGACGCACAAATCCGCGAAGCAGCATTTGACCGGCATCAACGTCACAAATCGGTTCCTAAAAATGCAGAAAGCCGCGCATTAGGCGGCCTCCGGGGTGCGACATGCCTGTGTGGCATATTGTCGCACCGCGTCAAAACTGCGTATCCGTCACCCGTAGCGGCGCGTGATCGACTCGGCGACGCAGACCGGACGGTCGCTGCCCTCGCGCTCCACCGTCACTTCCCAGGTGGACTGTGCCCCCACCAGTTCGGGCGACTTCGGCAGCGGATCGAGACGCTCGACCTTCAGCAGCTTGATGCGCGCGCGCAGCTTGCTGCCCACCGGCACGGGTGCCGTGAAGCGCACGCGGTTCAGGCCGTAGTTGACGCCGATCTTCGACGGCATATGCAGCGCGTTGTGCATGAACTTTGGCAGCAGCGACAGCGTCAGGAAGCCGTGGGCGATCGGGCCGCCATAGGGCGACTCTTTCTTCGCGCGCTCCACGTCGATGTGGATCCACTGGTGGTCGCCGGTGGCATCGGCAAACTGGTTGACCTGCTGCTGGGTCACCTCGATCCAGTCGCTTACCGCGACTTCCTGGCCCTGCAGGCCTTCCAGTTCTTCCAGCGTTGCGATGGTGCGCATGTCGATAGTCTCCTCGTGACGATAAAGTGTTCTTAAGCGGGGCGGCGGCCGTACATGCCCATGCCCTTGACGGTGCAGACCAGTTCGCCGCGCTGGTTGGTGGCTTCCCACTGGGTGTGGACCACGCCGCGGTCCGGCTTGGACTGCGACGGCCGGGTATCGAGCACATTCAGCACGACGGTGAGCGTGTCGCCGGCGTAGACGGGCTTGAGCCAGCGGATCTCGTCCACGCCGGGAGAGCCCATGCTGGCCGACTTGCCGGTGGTGCTCAGCACCAGCAGCCGCATCATGATCGAGCACGTCATCCAGCCGCTCGAGATCACGCCGCCATAGATGCTCTTGGCCGCGGCTTCCTTGTCGATATGGAACGGCTGCGGATCGTACTGGCGGGCAAAGGCCAGGATCTCTTCCTCGGTGACGAGGTACGAACCCAGTTCGCGGCGGCTGCCGACTTCAAAGTCCTCGAAATACAGCATCGGTTGTCTCTCTGTAGTGATTGGCGCCAGGGCGCTAAGTTTGCTCAGGCGATGATCGCATGGCCGCCGGGGGCCGGCGTCCGTATTTGCCGAACCCGCCCCTAACGGTCCCCAAAGAAAAAAAAAACCGCGCCTGGACTACAGCGCGGTTTTGCTTGGACTGGCAGGATCAGGCAGCTTCCTGGAACCCCGGCTGGGCGGCGAACCTGCCCAGGTGGTGATCCACGTCGCCGAAGGTGGTGTTGATCAGCGTCAGCCGCTTGAACATGTGCGCGGCCGGCAGTTCGTTGGTCACGCCCATGCCGCCGTGGATCTGCACTGCCTCCTGGCCGACCGTGCGCGCTGCCTGCCCCACGCGCGCCTTGGCGGCGGAGACATAGCGGCGGCGCTCTTCCGGCATTACTTCTTCGAAGCGTGCCGCGGCCAGCAGCGTGATCGAACGCGACTGCTCGGCGTGGATGAACATCTCCACCATGCGGTGCTGCAGCGCCTGGAAGCGCGCGATCGGCACGCCGAACTGCTGGCGCGTCTTGGCATATTCCAGCGTGGCGGCATTGAGCGTATCCATCACGCCCACGGCCTCGGCGCACAGCAGCACGGCAGCGTAGTCGGCCGCTTGCTCGATCACCGGGAAGGCCTTGCCGGCTTCGCCCAGCAGTTGCGCGGGGGCATCCTGGAAGGTGATGTCGGCCGCGCGCAGGTTGTCGATGGTGCGGTAGTCCTTGATGCTGACGCCGGCGCCCGTGGCATCCACCAGGAACAGCGAGATGCCGTCCGGGTCGGCTTCGGCACCGCTGCTGCGGGCCGACACGATCAGCTTGTCGGCCTGGCCGCCGTGCAGCACCACGGTCTTGCGGCCGTTGAGCTTGCCGTCGCGGGCGGTGACGCGCACGTCGTTCAGTTCATAGCGCGCCTGCGGCTCGTTGAAGGCCACGGCCAGCTTCAGTTCGCCGCCGGCGACCTGTTCCAGCAGCGCATCCTGGCCACCGGCCAGGCCCAGGGCGTAGGCGCCCACCACCGTGGCCAGGTACGGCTCCACGATCAGGCCGCGGCCCAGCTCCTGCTGCACCACCATCATGTCCAGGGCCTTGCCCGCGAAACCGCCCTGCGCTTCCGGCACCGGCAGCGCGGTCAGGCCAAGCTCGACCAGCGAGCCCCAGGCGGCGTCGCCATAACCGGCGGCGCTTTCGTAGTTCTGCTTGCGGGACTCGAAGCCGTAGTCCTTGTCGATGAAACGGCGGACGGCGTCGGCCAGCTGCTTCTGTTCGTCGCTGAGATTGAAGTTCATGTTGCGTGTCTCCTCACAGCCCCAGAATCATCTGGCTGATGATGTTCTTCTGAATTTCGTTGGACCCGCCATAGATGGAGGTCTTGCGATAGTTGAAGTAGTACGCGGCCAGCGGCGCGGCGTCGTCGTAGCCGGTCACGGCGTGCTCGGTCTCGCACTCCAGGTAGGCGGTGTCGAACGGCTGCGCGTACGGGCCGACGGCCTCGACCATCAGCTCGGTCAGCAGCTGCTGGATCTCGGTGCCCTTGATCTTGAGCATCGAGGCCTCGGGGCCGGGGCCCTTGCCTGCCGCTTCGCTCGAGACCACACGCAGCACGGTGATTTCCAGCGCCATCAGTTCGATTTCCAGCGCGGCCACCTTGGCGCCGAACACCGGGTCTTCCAGCAGCGGCTTGCCGTTCTTCTGCTGCTGGCGCGCCACGCGCTTGAGGAAGCCGAGCTCGCGCTTGGAGTTGCCCACGCGGGCGATGCCGGTGCGCTCGTGGCCCAGCAGGTACTTGGCGTAGGTCCAGCCCTTGTTCTCTTCGCCGACGCGGTTCTCGACCGGCACCTTGACATTGTCGAAGAAGACTTCGTTCACCTCATGCTCTTCGTCGAGCATGATGATCGGGCGCACGGTGATGCCCGGGGTCTTCATGTCGATCAGCAGGAACGAGATGCCCTCCTGCTTCTTGGCCTCGGGGTCGGTGCGCACCAGGCAGAAGATCATGTCGGCGTGCTGGCCGAGCGTGGTCCAGGTCTTCTGGCCGTTGACGATATAGTGCTTGCCGTCCGAAGTCAGCTCGGCACGGGTCTTCAGCGAGGCCAGGTCCGAGCCCGAGCCCGGCTCCGAATAGCCCTGGCACCACCAGTCGGTGCAGTCCAGGATGCGCGGCAGGTAGTACGACTTTTGCTCTTCGCTGCCGTACTTCATGATCACCGGCGCGACCATCGCCACGCCGAACGGCAGCACGCCGGGCGCGCCGACGCGGGCATTCTCTTCATCCCAGATATGGCGCTGGGTGGCGTTCCAGCCGGTGCCGCCGTACTGGACCGGCCAGTGCGGTGCCGACCAGCCCTTACCGGCCAGGGTCTTGTGCCAGCGCACCAGGTCGTCGCGGTTCGGACGGCGGTGGTTGAGAATCTTGCTGCGGATGTCCGCCGGCAAGTTGGCTTCGAGCCAGCTACGCACTTCCTCGCGGAAGGCGTTGTCGGACGCCGAGTAGTTGAGATCCATGCCCGTCTCCAGTGGTGCCGGCTTGGCGTGGGGCCGCCGGCGGTTTGTTCTGCCTGCACGTCAAGCGCCGACAGCAAACGGGCACAAGACGCAATTCAGTGAGCCGTCTGCTTCAGCGCATCCGGCACCACGAGCGGGAAAGTCTCGATGCCCTCTTCGGCCAGCGCCTGCACCTCCTCCGCCGAGGCCGAACCGCGAATGCCGCGTTCCGGCGCCTCGTCATAGTGCATGCGCCTCGCCTCTTCGGCAAAGCGATCGCCAACGTCCTCGGTCTGTGCCAGCACCTGCTTCACTGCATTCATATAGAGCGCTTGCAGTGTCACCGGTGCGGCGGCCGGCTGCGCCGGCCTGGCGCTGCCTTCGCGCGCGGTCGCGCCCGACAGGTTCAGGCGCGGCGCGCTGGGCAGCCGCGTCACGGCGTGGTCGCCACAGACCGGGCATTGGACGAGGTCACGCGAGATTTGCGACTGCGCATCTTCTTCCGAGGCAAACCAGCCCTCGAAACCATGGTCATGCGCGCAGCGCAGGTCGAGCACCTTCATGATCTTTCCAGCCCGTCAAAAGCTATATTATCCGCGAATCGAAATTTTGTGAACGGTCGTGCTAAATTTTTTAGAACGACCGTTCGGGAACAACCGCATGGCGCAGAATCCACGCGGCTCACTACTCACTATACGGCGTAATGCGGCAGCGGCTGTTCGCCCGGTTGCCAGGCACCCGAGATCACTTTTTCCAGCCAGAATGCGCCGATGATGGTCTTTACGTCGGTGATGCGGCCGCTGCGGACCCAATCGATCACCTGCCCCACCGGCGTGATGAAGGTCTCGATGAACTCGCCGTCGTCGAGCTGCGCCTCGCCATGCGTCAGGTCGCGCGCCAGGAAGATGTCGATGAACTCGGTGGAATACGAGATAACCGGGTGGATGCGCGTCAGGTAGTCCCAGCGCGCCGCGCTGTAGCCGGTCTCCTCCAGCAGTTCGCGTTCGCCGCAGCGCTGCGCGCCCTCTTCCGGATCAAGCTTGCCGGCGGGGAATTCCAGCATCACTTCGCCGATCGGATAGCGGAACTGGCGCTCCATCAGCACGGTGCCGTCGCTGAACAGCGGGATCATCATCACCGCGCCCGGATGGACCACGTACTCGCGCCCGGTCTGCTTGCCGTCCGGCAGCCTGACGATATCTTGCTTGAGGGTGAGGAACTTGCCGCGATGGACCGTGGCCGAGGCGACGCACACTTCCTTCAGTGCGTCGTCGTTCCCGGCGGGTTCAGCGGTAGACGGGGTGCCGCGTTGGATCTTGTCGGTCATGGACGCTCCGGATCAGGCAGGGCCCGGCGCCGACAAGACCGGCTTCAGGCCGTGCGGTGTTTGACGAGGTATTGCCAGGTGAAGCCCGGGAAGGCAAACACCAGCATCATGCACGCGGTGATGGCGTAAAACTGCCAGCCCTGCGGGAAGGCGTTTCCAAGGCTGGCCTCCACCGCAAAGCCGGCGGCGCCCGCCACCGCGAACCATACGATCAGTTCCAGCAGGCGCAGCCACAGCGGCTTGCGCGCCCGCCGCAGCGGGATCAGCACGAACAGGCGCTGGTTCACAAACGGCAGGTTCGCACTGATCAGTGCCAGCAGGATGACAAACCAGCCGCTTGCGGATGCGCTCATGGCGTGTGGCGGATCAGGAACCCAGGGTCGAGCGGATGGCCTGGTAGCACAGGTTCATCAGCGCGGCCGGGAAAATACCCAGCAGGATCACCGCGGCGCCGTTCACGCTCAGCATCGAGCGCAGGCCAAAGGTTGCTTCCAGCTCTTCTTCAGCAGCGGGCGCATCGAAGTACATCAGCTTGACGATACGCAGGTAATAGAACGCGCCGATCAGCGAGAACAGCACGGCCACCACGGCCAGCCAGGTCATGCCCGACTTGACCACCGCATCCAGCACGGCCAGCTTGGCATAGAAGCCCACGGTCGGCGGAATGCCGGCCAGCGAGAACATCATCACCAGCATCAGGAACGCGAACCACGGGTTGCGGCGCGACATGCCCCTCAGGTCTTCCAGGGTCTCGGCCTCGAAACCCTTGTTCGTGCGCAGCAGGATGATGCCGAAGGTGCCCAGCGTGGTCAGCAGGTAGGTCACCGAGTAGAACATCGCCGAGCTGTACGCATCGGCGGCGCCGTCAGCCTTGTTGGCGACCACGCCCGACAGCAGGCCCAGCAGCACGAAGCCCATGTGCGAGATGGTCGAGTACGCCAGCATCCGCTTCAGGTTGCTCTGCACGATGGCGGTCAGGTTGCCGATGGCCAGCGAAATGATCGACAGCACCACCAGCATCATCTGCCAGTCGCTGGCCAGGGGCAGCAGGCCTTCCACCAGCACGCGGATGAACAGCGCAAAAGCTGCCACCTTGGGGCCGCCGGCGATCAGCAGCGTCACCGCGGTCGGCGAACCCTGGTAGATGTCCGGGATCCACATGTGGAACGGCGCGGCACCCAGCTTGAACGACAGGCCGGCGACGATAAAGACCACGCCAAAGGCCAGCATGGTGGTGTTGACGCGGCCCGACTCGACCACGCGGAACACTTCGCCCAGGTTCAGCGAACCGGTGGCGCCGTACATCATCGAGATGCCGTACAGCAGGAAGCCCGAAGCCAGCGCGCCCAGCACGAAGTACTTCATCGCCGATTCCGAGGTCACGCGCGATTCGCGGCGCAGTGCCACCAGCGCGTACGACGACAGCGACAGCAGTTCCAGGCCCAGGTACAGGGTCAGGAAGTTGTTGCCGGTGATCATCACGATCTGGCCGCCCAGCGTGAACAGGGCCAGCATGTAGAACTCGCCGGCGAACATGTCGCGCTCAGCCAGGTAGCGGCGCGTGTACACCAGCGTGACAAACAGGCCCGCCGCGCAGAACGCCGACAGCACGTTGGCCATCGGGTCGATCACCACCAGGTTGGAAAACGCGTAGTGGGTCTCGCCGGCGGCGGCGTTCAGGCCGAACCACACCGTCAGCACCAGGGTGGTCAGCAGCGACAGCGGATAGGCAACGCTTTGCTTGCCCTTGCCGCGCGCAAGGTCGATCCAGTTGATCGCGGCGATGGCGATCGCCAGGAAGATGATCGGCGCCACAGGGCCGAGTGTCGAGGACGGTTGCATGTTGATTTCTCTCCCCGATTACAGCTTGGACTGCGCCGCGTGGGACAGCAGGTTCACCACGGACGCGTGCATCACGTCGGTAAAGGGCTTCGGGTGCAGGCCCATGTACAGCGTCATGATGGCCAGCAGGCCGAGCATGACGAACTCACGCTTGTTCAGGTCGACCAGCTCGCGCACGTGCTGGTGGACGATATCGCCGAAGATCACGCGCTTGACCATCCACAGCGAGTAGGCGGCGCCGAAGATCAGTGCGGTGGCGGCCAGCAGGCCGATCCAGAAGTCGAACTTGACCGCGCCCAGGATCACCATGAATTCGCCGACGAAGCCCGAGGTGGCCGGCAGGCCGCAGTTGGCCATCGCGAAGAACACTGCCAGCGCGGCGAACTTGGGCATGGTGTTGACCACGCCGCCGTAGTCGGCGATCTGGCGCGAGTGCACGCGGTCGTACAGCACGCCGATGCAAAGGAACATCGCGCCGGAGATAAAGCCGTGCGAGATCATCTGCACGATGCCGCCTTCAACGCCGATGTCGCTGAAGATGAAGAAGCCCAGCGTGACGAAGCCCATGTGGGCGATCGACGAGTACGCCACCAGCTTCTTCATGTCGGCCTGCACCAGGGCGACCAGGCCGATGTAGATCACCGCGATCAGCGAGATGGTGATGATGAACGGGGCCAGGTAGTGGCTGGCGTCAGGCGCGATCGGCAGCGAGAACCGCAGGAAACCGTAGGCGCCCAGCTTCAGCATGATGGCAGCCAGCACCACCGAACCGCCGGTCGGCGCTTCCACGTGGGCGTCCGGCAGCCAGGTGTGCACCGGCCACATCGGCACCTTGACCGCGAAGGCGACGAAGAAGGCAATGAACAGCGCGATCTGCTCGTTCATCGACAGCTTGGCCTGGTGCCATTGCAGGATTTCGAAGGTACCGGTCTTGTTGTACAGGTACAGCAGCGCGATCAGCGTCAGCAGCGAGCCCGCCAGCGTGTACAGGAAGAACTTGAACGCGGCATAGACGCGGTTCGGGCCGCCCCAGACACCGATGATGATGTACATCGGGATCAGCGTGGCCTCGAAGAACACGTAGAACAGCATGCCGTCCAGCGTGCAGAACACGCCGACCATCAGGCCCGACAGGATCAGGAACGAGGCCATGTACTCGGCCACACGCTCGGTGATCACTTCCCAGGCCGAGATCACCACGATCACCGTGATGAAGGCGGTCAGCACCACGAACCACATCGAGATGCCGTCAACACCCAACAGGTAGTTGATATTGAAGCGTTCGATCCAGCTCGCCTTTTCGACGAACTGCATGGCCGCGCTGGCGCGGTCGAAGTGGAATACCAGCGGCAGCGTGACGACAAAGCTGGCGATCGAGCCGAACAGCGACATCCACCGGACAAAGCCCGGGCTGCGGTCCGAGCCGAAGGCCAGGATCAGCAGGCCGAAAAAGACAGGCAGCCAGATTGAGAAAGACAGAACCATTTCTATGTTTTCCTTACTTGGTGCCTATCACTTGGTGCCGATCACGCCCGTGACCGTTAGCGTCAGCAGCACCAGCATGCCGACGATCATCGCGAACGCGTAGTGGTAGATATAGCCCGACTGCAGGTAGCGGCTTGCCGAAGCAAACGAAGCCACCAGGCGCGCCGCGCCGTTAACGAACAGGCCGTCGATCAGGCTCTGGTCGCCGCCCTTCCACAGGCCGGTACCGAGCAGGCGTGCGCCGCGGGCGAACACGGCCTGGTTGATGGCGTCCATGTAGTACTTGTTGTCCAGCAGCTTGTAGAGACCCGAGAAGCGGTTCGCGATGGCTTCAGGGATATCCGGGCGCTTCATATAGAAGAACCAGGACAGCACCACACCGGCGACGGCCAGCCACAGCACGGGCGTGGTCAGCGAGTGGATCGCCATTGCCACCCAGCCGTGGAATGCTTCCTTGAGCTCGGCCATGGCGTGGTGGTTCTCGCCAACGAAGATCACGTCCTTGAACGCGATGCCGTTCTTGAAGAAATTACCAAACAGCATCGGCTCGATCGCGATCGCACCGACGATCACCGACGGGATCGCCAGCAGCACCAGCGGCAGCGTCACCACCCACGGCGACTCGTGCGGCTTCTCGCCGGCGGCCAGGCCATGGTGGTGGTCGTGCGAGACCTCTTCGTCCTCATGGTCGCCCTCATGATGCTGGTGGGCATGGTTCTGGCCCCAGCGCTCCTTGCCGTGGAAGACCAGGAAGTACATGCGGAACGAGTAGAACGCGGTGACGAACACGCCCGCCAGCACGGCGAAGTAGGCAAAGCCCGAACCCGCGATATGCGACTCGGCCACGGCCTCGATGATCGAGTCCTTGGAGTAGAAGCCCGCGAAGAACGGCGTGCCGATCAGCGCCAGCGAACCCACCAGCGAGGTGATCCAGGTGATCGGCATGTACTTGCGCAGGCCGCCCATGTTGCGGATGTCCTGGTCGTGGTGCATGCCGATGATGACCGAGCCCGCACCCAGGAACAGCAGTGCCTTGAAGAACGCGTGCGTCATCAGGTGGAACACGGCCACCGAGTATGCCGAAGCGCCCAGCGCCACGGTCATGTAGCCCAGCTGCGACAAGGTCGAGTAAGCGACCACGCGCTTGATGTCGTTCTGGATGATGCCCAGGAAGCCCATGAACAGCGCCGTGATGGCACCGATCACCAGCACGAAGGACAGCGCCGTATCCGACAGCTCGAACAGCGGCGACATGCGCGCCACCATGAAGATGCCGGCGGTCACCATCGTTGCCGCGTGGATCAGCGCCGAGATCGGGGTCGGGCCTTCCATCGAGTCAGGCAGCCAGACGTGCAGCGGGAACTGCGCCGACTTGCCCATCGCGCCGATGAACAGGCAGATGCAGGCCACGGTGATCATCAGCCAGTCGGTGCCCGGGAAGATCACGGTCGCCAGCTGGTCGCGCGCGGCGAACACTTCGGTGTAGTTCATGCTGCCGGCGTAGGCCAGCAGCAGGCCGATGCCGAGGATAAAGCCGAAGTCGCCGACGCGGTTGACCAGGAACGCCTTCATGTTGGCGAAGATCGCCGTCGGGCGGGTGTACCAGAAGCCGATCAGCAGGTACGACACCAGGCCCACCGCTTCCCAGCCGAAGAACAGCTGCAGGAAGTTGTTGCTCATCACCAGCATCAGCATCGAGAAGGTGAACAGCGAGATGTAGGCGAAGAAGCGGTTGTAGCCGGGGTCCCCGTCCATGTAGCCGACGGTGTAGATGTGCACCATCAGCGAGACGAAGGTCACCACCACCATCATCATCGCGGTCAGCGAGTCGACCAGGAAGCCGACCTCCATCTTCAGGCTGCCGATGGCCATCCACTCGTAGACGGTGCCGTTGTAGCCGGCGCCGTTCATCACGTCGAGCAGCACCATCACCGACAGCACGCAGGCAATGGCCACGCCCAGAATCGTCGAGGTGTGGGCCACCATCCGGCCGCCGCGCGACTCCGAGGAAAACAGGTCAAAGAACTTGGTACCGAACAGGCCGGCGATCGCGGAGCCGACTAGCGGCGCCAGCGGGATCGCAAGCAGCAGGTTGGGGTTGAGCGTGGTTGCCATAGGACGCTTAGTGGTGTGCGGTCGGTGAGTCTTGGGTATCTGCGTAGTGCGCCACGGATCAGCCCTTGAGGGTATCCATGTCGTCCACGTTGATCGTATCCAGGTTGCGGAACAGCACAACCAGGATGGCGAGACCGATTGCCGACTCGGCGGCGGCCACCGTGAGGATGAAGAAAACGAAAACCTGACCAGCCAGGTCGCTCAGGTAATGCGAGAAGGCGACGAAGTTGATGTTCACCGCAAGCAGCATCAGTTCGATCGCCATCAGCAGCACGATCACGTTCTTGCGGTTCAGGAAGATGCCGACGATGCTGATCGCAAACAGGATCGCACCGAGCACGAGGAAATGAGCGAGAGAGAGCACAGCGATTTCTCCGGGCTTTAGTTCTTATTGGCGGCAGCCGCGGCTTCCGTCTGCTGGGTCTGGCCTTCGGACTGCATCGGCACCAGGCGCACGCGCTCGTCGCGGCGGGTGCGCAGCTGCGCCGACACGTCCTGGGCCTTGACGTCCTTGCGGCGGCGCAGGGTCAGCGCCACGGCGGCGATGATCGCCACCAGCAGGATGATGCCGGCCACTTCGAAGGCGTAGATATAGTCGGTGTAGATCAGCTTGCCGAGCGCGGCGGTGTTCGAGTAGCCCGGCTCCTGCGAACCGTTGGTGGCCACCGGCGTGGTGGTGCCGATAAAGTTGCGCACCAGCACGATCGCCATTTCGGCGATGATCAGCGCGCCCACCACCGAGGCCATCGGCACATAGGTCCAGAAGTCCCGCCGCAGGTGCTCGATGTCGATATCGATCATCATCACCACGAACAGGAACAGCACCATCACCGCGCCGACATAGACCAGCACCAGCAGGATGGCGAGGAATTCCGCCTTGAGCAGCATCCAGATCGCCGCGGCCGTGAAAAACGACAGCACGAGGAACAGTGCGGAATGCACCGGGTTCTTCGCAGTGATGACTTTCAGTGCGGAGAGCACCAGCACCAGCGCAAAGACGTAGAAGATGGTGGTCGTGAGTTCCATGGTCCCTATCGGATCCTCTCTGGGCCGTCCGGCACAAGCCACCCCTCGGGTGGCCCGCTCCTGCGGCATCCTTGCATTGGCCCCTTGCATTGCAGGGGCCGCATTCAAATTCGGTGGCGGCGGCTGCCAGGTCTGCTGCTTGCGGCAGCCGCGAACCGGTCGTTACTACTGTCGCTGCTTCGGCTTAGCGATACTTTGCGTCGGCAGCCTTGGCTGCGGCGATCTGCGGCTCGTAGCGGTCGCCCACTGCCAGCAGCATGTCCTTGGTGAAGTACAGGTCGCCGCGCTTCTCGCCGTGGTACTCCAGGATCTGCGTTTCCACGATGGCGTCGACCGGGCAGGCCTCTTCGCAGAAACCGCAGAAGATGCACTTGGTCAGGTCGATGTCATAGCGGGTCGTGCGGCGCGTGCCGTCGGCGCGCGCGTCGGACTCGATCGTGATGGCCAGCGCCGGGCACACCGCCTCGCACAGCTTGCAGGCGATGCAGCGCTCTTCCCCGTTGGGGTAGCGGCGCAGCGCGTGCAGGCCGCGGAAGCGCGGCGAGATCGGCGTTTTCTCTTCCGGGAACTGGACGGTGATCTTGCGCGCGAAGAGATAGCGGCCGGTCAGGGCCATGCCCTTGAAGAGTTCCTTCAGGAGCAGGCTGTTGAAGAAGTCCTTGATGGCGAGCAGCATGATGCTTCCTAGTATTTCCACACGGTGCGCGCCACGGCGCGCACCGTCGTTTGGCCGTTCAGTGCCAGATGTTCCAGGGCGACTTGATCCAGATCGCCACGATGATCAGCCACGCCACCGTCAGCGGGATGAACACCTTCCAGCCCAGGCGCATGATCTGGTCATAGCGGTAGCGCGGGAACGAGGCACGGATCCAGATGAAGACGGACAGCAGCAGGAATACCTTGATCACCAGCCAGAAGAAGCCCGGGATCGCATTGGTCAGCACGCTATCGACCGGGGGCGCCCAGCCGCCCAGGAACATCAGCGCGGTCATCGTCGAGATGATGATCATGTTGATGTACTCGGCCAGGAAGAACAGCGCGAAGCCCATGCCCGAGTATTCGATCATGTGGCCGGCCACGATTTCCGACTCGCCTTCCACCACGTCGAACGGGTGGCGGTTGGTTTCGGCCACGCCCGAGATAAAGTAGACGCCGAACATCGGCAGCAGCGGCAGCCAGTTCCACGACAGGATGTTGATGCCCATGTCGGCAAAGTAACCGGTGTTCTGGCCGTTGACGATGGCCGACAGGTTCAGGCTGCCGGCAACCATCAGCACCGTCACCAGCGCAAAGCCCATGGCGATTTCATACGACACCATCTGGGCCGCGGCGCGCATGGCGCCGATGAAGGCGTACTTGGAGTTCGAGGCCCAGCCGGCCAGGATCACGCCGTACACGCCCACCGAGCTGATCGCCATCACGTACAGCAGGCCGGCGTTGACGTCCGCCAGCACCACTTCAGCCTGGAACGGAATCACGGCCCAGACCGCCACGGCGGGCATCAGCACCATCAGCGGGGCAATCAGGTACATGCCCCGGCTGACCTGCGTGGGCATCATGACTTCCTTGAGCAGCAGCTTCAGCACGTCGGCGATCGGCTGCAGCAGGCCCAGCGGACCCACGCGGTTCGGACCGATACGGACGTGCATCCAGCCGATCAGCTTGCGCTCCCACAGGATCAGGTAAGCCACGCACAGCAGCAGCGGCACCACGATGATCACGGCGCGAATCAGGATCCACAGCGGTGTCCAGTAGGCACCCAGCAGGCCCTGTCCTTGCGAGGTAATCCAGTCAATCATGTCTTGTTCTCGCTCTTGTTCTTACGCCGTGGCCACGGTGCCGGTGGCCGGCGCCAGGTCAATGGCCTTCTCTACGGTGACCGTGCCGTACATCGCGCCCAGGCTCATGGCCGCCGGCGTTGCCGCCGGCACGCGCACGGTGTTGGCCGGGAGAGTGGCTTCGAGCACGGCCGGCAGCACCACGCTGCCCTGCCCTTGCGTGACCCGCACCGGATCGCCGGACTGGATGCCAAGGCTGGCGAACAGGTCGGCCGGCAGCGAGATCTGCATGGCGCGGCGCGCGGCAGCGCTCAGCTGCAGCGATTCGGCGCGGCGCACGATCGGGTCGGCGTGGTAGATGGGCACATCGGCGATGCGTTCGATGCCGTTGGCCGCAGCGGCGGCAACGCGGATCGGCGCGTCGGTGGCGTTGTCCAGCTGCGCGTCGACCGGGGCCGACAGCACTTCGGCACGCACCGACTCGGCGGTTTCGTAGTCGAAGCCGGCCACGTCCAGCAGGTTGCCCAGCACGCGCAGCACCTTCCAGCCCGGACGCGATTCGCCCAGCGCGCGGACCACGCCGTTGAAGCTCTGCGGCTTGCCTTCGCAGTTGACGAAGGTGCCGGCGGTTTCCGTGAACGGCGTCACCGGCAGGATCACGTCGGCGTACTGCATGGCCGCTTCCGAGCGGAACGGCGACAGCACCACCACCGTGCCGGCCTGGGCCAGCGCGGCCAGCGCCTTGCGCGGGTCGGCGGCGTCGAACTCGGGTTCGGTGTTCAGCAGGATGTAGGCCTTGCGCGGCGTGTCCAGCATCGCCTGCGCATTGGCGCCACCCTGCCTGGGCAGCGCGCCGGCGACATAGCCGCCGACGGTGTTGGCGGCTTCGGTCAGGAAGCCCAGCGTCGCACCGGTTTCAGTGGCGATCCACTGTGCCAGCGCGTGCAGCGCCGAGAACTGCGGATGGCGCACGGCCTCGTTGCCGAGGAACACCGCGCGGCGCTCGCCCGACAGCAGCGCTTCGGCCGTCTTGGCGGCAACATCGCCACCGTCGAAACCTTCGGTGCCGGCCGGGGCGGCCACGCCCTTGGCAGCAGCCACGGCACGGGCCACGCCGGCGAGGGCCGCGGTCCAGCCCGACGGCGCCACGTCGATGCGGGCGGCCACGGGCATCAGCAGGTCTTCACCGCCGGCGCCCAGCACGGCCACGCGGGCGCCCTTCTTGGTAGCCTGGCGCAGGCGCGAGGCCAGCAGCGGATGATCCTTGCGCAGCGACGAGCCGATCACCAGCACGCGTTGCAGCGTGGTCACGTCGGCCACCGGCATGCCGAGCCACGGCGCGCCCTTGAGCGCGGCCGAGAAGTCGGACTGGCGCAGGCGGAAGTCGACGTTGTCGCTGCCCAGGCCGCGCACCAGCTTGCCCAGCAGGAACAATTCTTCGAGCGTGCTGTGCGGGCTGGCGAGCGCGGCGATCTGGTCGGCGCCGTGCTCGCGCTTGATGCCGGCCAGGCCGTTGGCCACGTATTCGAGTGCGGTCTGCCAGTCGGTTTCCATCCATTCGCCGCCCTGCTTCAGCAGCGGGCGGGTCAGGC
Organism: Cupriavidus sp. FW306-1B-F12B; assembly: GCF_058781795.1. Taxonomy (NCBI): domain Bacteria; kingdom Pseudomonadati; phylum Pseudomonadota; class Betaproteobacteria; order Burkholderiales; family Burkholderiaceae; genus Cupriavidus; species Cupriavidus sp. FW306-1B-F12B. The sequence goes on along the minus strand of NZ_JBYSXC010000006.1, from coordinate 315,478 downwards.
GGTCGGCGCTGTTCAGGCCTTCATACGAGAAGCGGTCCTTGTCGGAGATCCAGCACTCGTTGATGTCTTCGTTTTCCAGCGGCAGCACGCGCATCACGCGCTGGTTCTTGGTCTGCACCACCAGATTCGCGCCCAGGCCGTCGTGCGGCGACACCGACTTGCGGCGGGCCAGTTCCCAGGTGCGGGCCGAGTAGCGGAACGGCTTGCTGGTCAGCGCGCCGACCGGGCACAGGTCGATCATGTTGCCCGACAGTTCCGAATCGACGGTCTTGCCGACGAAGGTGGTGATCTCGGAATGCTCGCCGCGGCCCAGCATGCCCAGCTCCATCACGCCGGCCACTTCCTGGCCGAAACGCACGCAGCGGGTGCAGTGGATGCAGCGGGTCATCTCCTCCATGGAGATCAGCGGGCCCACGTTCTTGTGGAACACCACGCGCTTCTCTTCCTTGTAGCGCGACTCCGAGGCACCGTAGCCCACGGCCAGATCCTGCAGCTGGCATTCGCCGCCCTGATCGCAGATCGGGCAGTCGAGCGGGTGGTTGATCAGCAGGAATTCCATCACGGACTTCTGCGCCTTGACCGCCTTCTCCGAATTGGTGAAGACCTTCATGCCGGGGGTCACCGGCGTGGCGCAGGCAGGCAGCGCCTTCGGGGCCTTTTCGACCTCGACCAGGCACATGCGGCAGTTGGCCGCGATGGACAGTTTGCGGTGGTAGCAGAAGTGCGGGATATAGGTGCCCAGCTTGCGGGCTGCTTCCATCACCAGGCTGCCTTCAGCAACCTCAACCTTCTTGCCGTCGATCTCTAGTTCAACCATGTTCTGCCACGCTTAGATGTAGGCCGGAACCATGCACTGCTTGTGTTCGACGTGATATTCGAACTCTTTCCAGTAGTGCTTGAGCATGCCGCGGACCGGCATCGCCGCGGCATCGCCGAGCGCGCAGATGGTGCGGCCCATGATGTTTTCCGCGACGTTATTGAGCAGGTCCAGGTCTTCCTGGCGCCCCTCTCCGTGTTCGATGCGATTGACCATGCGGTAGAGCCAGCCGGTGCCTTCGCGGCAGGGCGTGCACTGGCCGCACGATTCCTCAAAATAGAAGTACGACAGGCGCAGCAGCGAGCGGACCATGCAGCGCGTCTCGTCCATCACGATCACCGCGCCCGAGCCCAGCATCGAGCCGGCCTTGGCGATCGAGTCATAGTCCATGTCGGACGCCATCATCAGGTCGCCCGGCACCACCGGCGCGGACGAACCGCCCGGGATCACCGCCTTGATGCGCTTGCCGCCGCGCATGCCGCCGGCGAGCTCCAGCAGCTTGGCGAACGGCGTGCCCAGCGGGATCTCGTAGTTGCCGGGACGCTCGACGTCGCCCGAGATCGAGAAGATCTTGGTGCCGCCGTTGTTCGGCTTGCCCAGCTTCAGGTAGTTCTCGGGGCCGACGGCCAGCAGGAACGGCACCGCGGCGAAGGTCTCGGTGTTGTTGATGGTGGTCGGCTTGCCGTACAGGCCAAAGCTGGCCGGGAACGGCGGCTTGAAACGCGGCTGGCCCTTCTTGCCTTCCAGCGATTCGAGCAGCGCGGTTTCCTCGCCGCAGATATAGGCGCCGTAGCCGTGGTGCGCGTGCAGCTGGAAATCGAAGCCCGAGCCCAGGATGTTGTCACCCAGGAAGCCGGCCGCGCGCGCCTCTTCGAGGGCTTCCTCGAAGATCTTGTACTCGTTCCAGATTTCGCCGTGGATGTAGTTGTAGCCCACGGTGATGCCCATCGCATACGCGCCGATGGCCATGCCTTCGATCAGCGAGTGCGGGTTGTAGCGGATGATGTCGCGGTCCTTGAACGTGCCGGGCTCGCCTTCATCGGTGTTGCAGACCAGGTATTTCTGACCCGGGAAGGTGCGCGGCATGAAGCTCCACTTCAGCCCGGTCGGGAAACCCGCACCGCCGCGGCCACGCAGGCCCGATGTCTTGACATCGGCGATCACCTGCTCGGGCGGGATCTTCTCGGTCAGGATGCGCTTCAGTTGCTGGTAGCCGCCACGCTTGACGTAGTCTTCCAGGTGCCAATTCTTGCCGTCCAGGCCGGCCAGGATCAGCGGCTGGATATGGCGGTCGTGCAGACTGGTCATATTACTTGCCCCCCTTGGCGGCTTCGCTCTTGAGCTCGTCGACAAGCGCGTCGAGCTTGTCGTCGCTCATGAAGCTGCACATGCGGGTGTTGTTGACGATCATCACCGGCGCGTCGCCGCAAGCGCCCATGCACTCGCCCTCTTTCAGGGTGAAGCAGCCGTCAGCGGTGGTCTCGTTGTAGTCGATCCCGAGCTTGCGCTTCAGGTACTCGCCAGCCCGCTCGCCGCCCGACAGGGCGCACGGCAGGTTGGTGCAGACGGCGAGCTTGAATTTGCCCACCGGCTTGGTGTCATACATGTTGTAGAAGGTCGCCACCTCTTCCACCCACACGGGCGGCATCTCGAGGTAGTTGGCGACGAACTGCATGACTTCGGGGGAAACCCAGCCCACCTCGCCCTGCGCCACGGCAAGCGCCGCCATCACGGCCGACTGCTTCTGGTCGGCCGGATACTTCGCGATCGCGCGATCGATTTCCTTGAGAGCTTCTGCTGATAGCATGGTCATTGCAGTAAAACGGCGTCAGGCAGCGCCACCGGGCGTTCCCTTCCGCAGGTTTGCAGCCGTCGCTGCCCGTTCCGCCGGCAGGCCTGAGGCCGTACCGGTCCGCCGCGGGTCTTCCGCCCGCTCCCCCTTGGGGAGCGCCGCGGAAAGCGCCCGGATCGTCGTCCGGGCCGGCGGTCCGTGATTAGCGGTCGATCTCGCCGAAGACGATGTCTTGCGTGCCGATGATCGTTACCGCGTCAGCAATCATGTGTCCCTTGGCCATTTCGTCGAGCGCGGCCAGGTGGGGGAAACCAGGTGCACGGATCTTCAGGCGGTACGGCTTGTTGGCCCCGTCCGAGATCGCGTAGATGCCAAATTCGCCCTTCGGATGCTCCACCGCTGCATACGCTTCGCCTTCCGGCACGTGCATGCCTTCGGTGAACAGCTTGAAGTGGTGGATCAGTTCTTCCATGTTGGACTTCATGTCCACGCGCGAGGGCGGCGCCACCTTGTGGTTGTCGGTGATCACCGGGCCCGGGTTACGGCGCAGCCATTCCACGCACTGCTTGATGATGCGGTTGGACTGGCGCATCTCTTCCACGCGCACCAGGTAGCGCGCGTAGCAGTCGCCGCCCACGCCCACCGGCACGTCGAAGTCCAGCTTGTCGTACACCTCGTACGGCTGCTTCTTGCGCAGGTCCCACTCGATGCCGGAGCCACGCAGCATCGGGCCGGTAAAGCCCATCTGCAGCGCACGTTCCGGGCTGACCACGCCGATATCCACCAGGCGCTGCTTCCAGATCCGGTTGTCGGTCAGCAGCGTCTCGTATTCGTCGACGTACTTCGGGAACCGGTTGGTGAAGTCCTCGATGAAGTCCAGCAGCGAGCCCGAACGCGCCTCGTTCATGGCCTTGATCGCGCGCTCGTTGTGTACCTTGGAGGCACGATATTGCGGCATCGTGTCAGGCAGGTCGCGGTAGACGCCGCCCGGACGGTAGTAGGCCGCGTGCATGCGCGCGCCCGACACCGCCTCGTACATGTCGAACATGTCCTCGCGCTCGCGGAAGGCGTACAGGAACACCGCCATCGCGCCCACGTCCAGCGCGTGCGAGCCGATCCACATCAGGTGGTTCAGCAGGCGGGTGATCTCGTCGAACATCACGCGGATGTACTGCGCGCGCACCGGCACTTCCAGGCCCAGCAGGCGCTCGATCGCCATCACGTAGGCGTGCTCGTTGACCATCATCGACACATAGTCGAGTCGGTCCATGTACGGCACGCTCTGAATCCAGGTCTTCTGCTCGGCCAGCTTCTCGGTGGCACGGTGCAGCAGGCCGATATGGGGGTCGGCGCGCTGGATGACTTCGCCGTCCAGCTCCAGCACCAGGCGCAGCACGCCGTGCGCTGCCGGGTGTTGCGGGCCGAAGTTCAGGGTGTAGTTCTTGATATCTGCCATGGCGCGTTATCAGTGCAAGCCGCCGTAGTTGTCCTCGCGGATCACGCGCGGGGTGATTTCGCGCGGCTCGATCGTGACCGGCTGGTAGATGACCCGCTTCTGCTCCGGGTCGTAGCGCATCTCGACGAAGCCCGAAACCGGGAAATCCTTGCGGAACGGATGGCCGACGAAACCGTAGTCGGTCAGGATGCGGCGCAGGTCCGGATGGCCGTCGAACACGATGCCGTAGAAATCGAAGGCTTCACGCTCGAACCAGTTGACGCCGTTCCACACGTCGATCAGCGACGGCAGCACCGGGAAATCATCGTCCGGGGCGAACACGCGCACGCGCAGGCGCCAGTTGTGGGTGATCGACAGCAGCTGCGAAACCGCGGCAAAGCGCAGGCCGTCCCAGGCACCGTCGCCGTACTCGGAATAGTCCACGCCGCACAGGTCGATCAGCTGCTCGAAGCGCAGCGACGGATCGTCGCGCAGGATGCGGGCAACTTCGAGGTAGTCGTCGGCCTTGACGATCAGCGTCAGTTCGCCGGTCGCCTCGATCAGGTTCTGCACGCGCTTGCCGAGAGCTTTCTCGAGCGCGGCCTTCAGGATGTCAAGCTTCGCCATTTCAGCCCTTGCGCGCGATGGTGTTGGTGCGCTTGATCTTGTTCTGCAGCTGGATCACGCCGTAGATCAGCGCCTCGGCCGTCGGCGGGCAGCCCGGCACGTAGATATCCACCGGCACGATGCGGTCGCAGCCACGCACCACCGAGTACGAGTAGTGGTAGTAGCCGCCGCCATTGGCGCACGAGCCCATCGAGATCACCCAGCGCGGTTCTGCCATCTGGTCGTAGACCTTGCGCAGCGCGGGGGCCATCTTGTTGCACAGCGTGCCGGCCACGATCATCACGTCCGACTGGCGCGGCGACGGGCGGAAAATCACGCCGAAGCGGTCCATGTCGTAGCGCGCGGCGCCGGCATGCATCATTTCCACGGCACAGCAGGCCAGGCCGAAGGTCATCGGCCACAGCGACCCGGTGCGGGTCCAGTTGATCAGCTTGTCAGCGGTTGTCGTGACAAAGCCTTCGTTGAGAACGCCTTCGATTGCCATTTCACATCACTCCCAATCGAGCGCGCCCTTTTTCCAGATGTAGACGAAGCCCACGATGAATTCCAGCAGAAACACGCCCATGGCGATGAAACCCGGCCAGCCGATATCGCGCAGGGCGACACCCCACGGAAACAGGAAGGCGGTTTCGAGGTCGAACAGGATAAACAGGATGGCGATGAGGTAGTAGCGCACATCGAACTTCATGCGCGCGTCCTCGAACGCTTCGAAGCCGCACTCGTACGGCGACAGCTTCGCGGGATCGGGCTTGTTCGGACCGAGGATCCGACCGATCGACATCAGCGCCACGCCAAGCACGACACCGAAGATGATGAAGATGAGAACGGGGAAGTAGGCTTCGAGATTCAAGGTACGGCCAGCCTTATCTGGAATGTTGTCAACAGCACCAGCTGAAGCGGCGTCCTGTTGCCCACCCCAGGCGCTAAGCCATGAGCCTCATGGCGCGCCGCCTTGCGGACTGCCGGAGCCCCACGCTCGGGTGCATTGCCCGGCCAGGGACTCCGATCAAGTTGTTTGGTGCCGACGGCGAGACTCGAACTCGCACAGCTTTCGCCACTACCCCCTCAAGATAGCGTGTCTACCAATTTCACCACGTCGGCTGGGGGAGAAACAATATTGCCTGGCGCCGGGTTTTCAGGCCCTTCAGGTCCGTTGCAGAGGCTTACGTCTTTGCTCGGAACCCATCGCTGGGGAATCGTTTCAAGCCTTGCATTCTAACCTAGATTTCTTGCTTTGTTCAACGCACAACTGCAAAAAAACTCAGGAATCCGCCGCAAGGCTTACGGATTATTTCGGTACAGCGGGAGCTGCCGGCGCCGATGCATCAGCGGCCGCTGCCGGGGCTGCAGCGGGAGCCGAAGCACCTGCCACTGCGGGCGCCGAAGCCGGCGCCGCGCCCATCACGCCCAGCGATGCAGCCGGCTTGTAGTTGCCCAGCAGCGTTAGCGCCAGCGTGCAGACGAAGAACAGCGTGGCCAGCACGGCGGTGGTGCGCGACAGGAAGTTTGCCGAGCCGGTGGCACCGAACAGGCTGCCCGAGGCGCCCGAACCGAATGCCGCGCCGACATCGGCGCCCTTGCCATGCTGGATCAGCACCAGGCCAATCACGCCCAGCGCCGACAACACCTGCAGCACCACCAACAAAGTCTTGAAGATTGCCATTTGATTTAGATAAGCCTTACTGGCTGGTTACTTGCCTGATCGGTCGATCGGAACGGCCGGCATTCAGGCGTTGCCGATCGCGAGAAAATCTTCCGACTTCAGCGAGGCGCCGCCAATCAGGCCCCCGTCGATATCGGTCATGGAAAACAGTTCGGCCGCATTGTCCGGCTTGACGCTGCCGCCGTACAGGATGGCCATGCGCTCGGCCACACCCGCGTCGCGCGCGGCAACCTGGCCACGCAGGAACGCGTGCACCGCCTGCGCCTGCTCGCTGGTGGCGGTCTTGCCAGTGCCGATCGCCCAGACCGGCTCATAGGCCAGCACCACGCGGCTCAGCTGCTCCACCGTCAGCGCGTCCAGCACGGCCTGCAGCTGCCTGCCGACCACCGCTTCGGTTTCGCCCGCGTCGCGCTGGGCCAGGGTTTCACCCACGCAGACTACCGGGACGATGCCGAATTCCAGCGCGCGCAGCGCCTTCGCCGCCACGGTCTGGTCGGTTTCGCCATGATAGATGCGGCGCTCCGAGTGGCCGACCAGCACATAAGTGCAGCCAAACTCACCCACCATCGATGCCGCGACTTCACCGGTGAAGGCGCCGCGCGCCTCTGCCGACACATCTTGTGCACCCCAGGCCACTTGCGAGCCATTCAGCAACGCCTGGCATTGTGCAAGATAGGGAAACGGCGCGCAGACCGCCAGCGTCGCCTTGGCCGCGCCAGCCTTGATGCCCTCCAGCAGCGCCGCGTTTGCAGCCAGACTGCCATGCATCTTCCAATTGCCGATGACGAGCTTTTGTCTCACGAAGTGCCCCTCCCAAATCAAACCCGCTATTGTAGCTTGTGGCGGGGGCACGGCGCTACCGCCGCCCGATGGCGGCGGGCGGCAGCATTGGCCACATGCAACGGTCGATGTGCCTTACCAGGTCAGCACGATCTTGCCGATATGCTCGCTTGACTCCATCAGGCGATGCGCATCGGCCGCCTGCGCGGCCGGGAACACCTCGTGGATCACCGGCTTGATCTTGCCGGCGGCCAGCAGCGGCCACACCTGCTCGTGCAGTGCCGCGGCAATCTTGCCCTTGAACGATGCCGGGCGCGGACGCAGCGTGGAGCCGGTCACGGTGATGCGCCGGCGCAGGATATCGCCCAGCGGGATCTCGGCCTTGGCGCCGCCCAGCAGCGCAATGATGACGATGCGGCCATCGTCGGCGATGCACTTCAGCTCGCGCGCCAGGTACGGGCCGGCAACCATGTCGAGGATCACGTCGACACCGTTGCCGCCGGTCAGCGCCGACACCTCGGCGACGAAGTCCTGCGTCTTGTAGTTGATCGCGCGGTCGGCGCCCAGGTCTTCGCAGGCCTTGCATTTCTCATCGGTGCCGGCGGTGACGAACACCTTGTAGCCCAGCGCCTTGGCGATCTGGATCGCGGTCGTGCCGATGCCGCTGGAGCCGCCCTGGATCAGCAGGGTCTCATCCTTGCCGCGCGGGCCCTGGCCCAGGCAGCCGCGGTCGAACACATTGCTCCAGACGGTGAAGAAGGTCTCGGGCAGCGCCGCGGCCTCGATATCGCTCAGGCCTTGCGGCGCGGGCAGGACCTGCGCCAGCGGCGCCGTGCACAGCTGTGCGTAGCCGCCGCCCTGCACCAGCGCGCAGACGCGGTCGCCCACCTTCAGGCCGAAGCGGTTGTCGGCATGCGACAGGTCGCCGCCCACCACCACGCCCGCCACTTCCAGGCCGGGCAGGTCCGAAGCACCCGGCGGCACCGGGTAGTTGCCGGTGCGCTGGAATACGTCCGGACGGTTGACACCGGCGGCAGCCACGCGGATCAGGACCTCGCCCGCACCCGCAACCGGGTCGGGACGCTCGGTCAGCTGGAGGACTTCGGGGGCACCGTATTCGCGGATTTCGATGGCTTGCATGCTGCTCTGCTCCTTGTACTTGTCTTGGCGCGGGTCGACGATGCATCGCGCCAGGGTCGGTGTGAGCCTTGGCTCGATAGGGTTGCCGGCAGTGTAAACAAAAAAACGACTGGACATCGTCCAGCCGTTTTTTTGGCGGCGCCACCTTGCGGCGGCACCTGCGGGCAATCCTGCCCCGCTGGCTTTACTGCTGTTCCGAGCCTTCGGCCGGAGCCGCCGGCGCGGCGGCTTCGCCGGCGTTGATCGGGCTGATGCTGCCGCCCTCTTCGGCCAGCGCGGCCTTCAGCGACAGGCGCAGGCGGCCCTTCTCGTCAGCCTGGATCAGCTTGACGCGGACTTGCTGGCCTTCCTTCAGCCAGTCCTTGATGTCCTTGACACGCTCGTTGACGATTTCCGAGATGTGCAGCAGGCCATCCTTGCCCGGCAGGATGTTGACGATGGCGCCGAAGTCCAGCAGCTTCAGCACGGTGCCGGCGTAGATCTTGCCCACTTCGGCTTCCGCGGTGATGCCCTCGATGCGGCGCTTGGCTTCGGCCATGCCGTCGGTCGAGGTCGACGCGATCGTGATCGTGCCGTCTTCCTGGATGTCGATGGTGGTGCCGGTTTCCTTGGTCAGCGCCTGGATGGTCGAGCCGCCCTTGCCGATCACTTCGCGGATCTTGTCCGGATGGATCTTCATGGTGATCATGCGCGGAGCGTGCGCCGACAGTTCGGTGCGGGCGTGGCCCATCGCTTCCTGCATCTTGTGCAGGATGTGCAGGCGGCCTTCACGGGCCTGCGCCAGCGCGACCTGCATGATCTCCTTGGTGATGCCCTGGACCTTGATGTCCATCTGCAGCGCGGTGATGCCGTTGTCGGTACCCGCCACCTTGAAGTCCATGTCGCCCAGGTGATCTTCATCGCCCAGGATGTCGGTCAGCACGGCAAACTTGTTGCCTTCCAGGATCAGGCCCATGGCCACGCCGGCCACGTGCGCCTTGACCGGAACGCCGGCGTCCATCAGCGCCAGGCAGCCGCCGCAGACCGAAGCCATCGACGACGAGCCGTTGGATTCGGTGATTTCCGAAACCAGGCGGATGGTGTAGGCGAATTCATCGTCCTTCGGCAGCACCGGGATCAGCGCGCGCTTGGCCAGGCGGCCGTGGCCGATTTCACGGCGCTTCGGGCTGCCCACGCGGCCGGTTTCACCGGTGGCGAACGGGGGCATGTTGTAGTGGAGCATGAAGCGGTCGCGGTATTCGCCGGCCAGTGCGTCGATGATCTGCTCGTCGCTCTTGGTGCCGAGCGTGGCCACCACCAGCGCCTGCGTTTCACCACGGGTGAACAGCGCCGAGCCGTGCGCGCGCGGCAGCACCGACGAGCGGATCTCGATCGGGCGCACCGTGCGGGTGTCGCGCCCGTCGATACGCGGCTCGCCGGCCAGCACCTGGCCGCGCACGATCTTGGCTTCCAGGTCGAACATGATGTTGCCGACTTCCACCTTGTCGGCTTCCACGCCGGCGGCTGCCAGCGCGGCCGCCACATTGGCGTTTACTTCCTTCAGCTTCTGGCTGCGGGCCGACTTCTGGCGCAACTGGTAGGCTTCCTGCAGCAGCGGCAGTGCAACTTCGGTGACCTTGGCGATCAGCGGCTCGTTCTTGGCGGCCGGGGCCCAGTCCCACTCGGGCTTGCCGCCTTCGCGCACCAGCTCATGGATGGCGTTGATCGCGATCTGCATTTGCTCGTGGCCATAGACCACGGCGCCCAGCATGACGTCTTCCGACAGCTGGTTGGCTTCCGATTCCACCATCAGCACGGCGCGCTCGGTACCGGCGACCACCAGGTCCAGGTCCGAGGTGGCGAGCTGCGAGCGGGTCGGGTTGAGCAGGTACTGGCCATCCTTGTAGCCCACGCGCGCGGCGCCAACCGGGCCGTTGAACGGGATGCCCGACACGGCCAGCGCGGCCGACGCGCCGATCAGCGCGGGAATGTCAGCGGGCACTTCCGGGTTCAGCGACACCACGTGGATCACCACCTGGACGTCATTGTAGAAGCCTTCCGGGAACAGCGGGCGCAGCGGACGGTCGATCAGGCGCGAGGTCAGGGTCTCGTTTTCCGACGGACGGCCTTCACGCTTGAAGAAGCCGCCGGGGATCTTGCCGGCTGCGTAGGTCTTCTCGATGTAGTCGACGGTCAGCGGGAAGAAGTCCTGGCCCGGCTTCGGGCTCTTGGCGGCGACCACGGTCGCCAGCACCACGGTGTCTTCCACATCGACCAGCACGGCACCGCCGGCCTGGCGGGCGATTTCGCCGGTTTCCATGCGGACCGTGTGCTGGCCCCACTGGAATTCCTTGACGATCTTGTTGAACATGGACATGTGCATTCCTTGGCTTGCGTGCAGGCCGCGCAATCACGCAATAACACGCGCACGGCCTGCGACGCCTGCGTTCTCAGCCGCAGGCAAACTGCCGGGTCGCCGGTCGCAGTCGCAGGGAAGTGCTATGCCATTCCAGCGCGGCACCGGCGTTGCCGATGCCGTGCTGGAATGACACAAAGCCCTGTTTCTTTGGCCGGTCCGGGGTATTGAAAACAGAAAAAAGAACAACTTACTCCGTTGCGCAGCTTGCTGCAACGGGCGCCCGGTGAATCAGAATGTCCGCCGGGCGGCGTGAAGCGAAAATCACTCCATCATCTGCCTGCATCGCTGGACAAGGCGGATTCACCCCGCCAGAAATGCAAAATGCCTGCCCCAGCATTGCTGAAGCAGGCATCGAGGCCTCACGCGAAACCGTGCAAACCCTGGAATCGCGCTGCCATCGGGCGCAACCTTACTTGCGCAGGCCCAGCTTTTCGATCAGGGCGCGGTAACGGTCGGCGTCGTTGGACTTGAGGTAGTCCAGCAGGCGGCGACGGCGGCTCACCATGCGCAGCAGACCGCGGCGGCTGTGGTGATCCTTCATGTTGGCCTTGAAGTGCGGGGTCAGTTCGTTGATGCGGGTGGTCAGCAGGGCCACTTGCACTTCGGGGCTGCCAGTGTCGTTGGCGCCACGTGCGAACTGCTTGATGACTTCGGACTTGTTGATATCGGCAACTGCCATGATGATTTCCTTTCACTTGCGAACGCTACAGCGCGGGATGCGCCGCATGCGTCGTGCCATGTTTTGACTGGCTACCGCCGCCACCGGGCCAACGGCCAGGCAACGACAGCCGCGGATTATAGCCGAAAAGCCGCGGCAGGAATACCGGGCGGCCCGCGCAGGCGCGCTGGCGCTCAGGGGCGCTCCATCCGGCACGTGGTCGGCAGCGTGGTCTGCGCGGCCTTGAGCTTGCGCACGGTACGGAAGCCATAACCCGAGCCCTCGTTGTCGAAGCCCACTGCCCCGCCCTGGCGCTCCATCACGGACACGTACAGCGGCTGCAGCACCTGGTGGTCGTCGGCGCGCACGGTGGCCTCGTGGAACTGGTTGACGTAGCGCATGTTCTCGAGCGCGCGCGCCACCTTGACCGCATCGGTGGAACCGGCCTGCTCGATCGCGCGCGCCAGCATTTCCACCATCATCTGCATGCGCAGGTGCACGTAGTCGTCCTTCGGCTCCGGATAGCGCGCGCGGAACTGCTGGTAGAACGCGTCCGACGCCGCCCCGCCCACGTTCGGGTGCCACTCGGCCACCGCCAGCACGCGGCCCACGCCGGCATCGCCCATCGCCGCGGGCGCGCCCAGGCCATTGCCGTAGAAGGTGTAGAACTTGGCCTGCAGGCCGCCTTCGCGCGCGGCCTTGACCATCAGCGTCAGGTCGTTGCCCCAGTTGCCGGTGATGACCGCGTCCGCCCCGCTCGCCTTGATCTTGGCGATATAGGGCGCAAAGTCCTTGATCTTGCCGATCGGGTGGAACTCGTCGCCCACGATCTGGATGTCCGGCCGGCGCGCCGCCAGCATCTCGCGCGCCGAGCGCGACACCTGGTGGCCGAAGCTGTAGTCCTGGTCGATCAGGTAGACGCGGCGCACGGCCTGGTCCTGGCGGATCACCTCGGTCAGCGCCTGCATGCGCATATCGGCGCTGGCGTCGAAACGGAAGTGCCAGAAGCTGCAGTTCTCGTTGGTCAGGCTGGGATCGACCGCCGAGTAATTCAGGAACAGCGCGCGCGCGTCGGGCTGGCGCGCATTGTGGCGGTTGATGGCCGACACCAGCGCGCCGGCCACGGCCGAGCTGTTGCCCTGCAGGACAAAGGGAATGCGCTTGTCGGTCAGGGCCCGCAACTGGATCAGGCTCTCGTCGACATTGCCCTTGCTGTCAAAGGTGACCAGCTCCATGGGCCGCGCACCCTCTGCGGTCTTCACGCCGCCGCGCGCATTGATGCGCTCGATCGCCAGGCGCAGGTTGCGCGTCACGGCTTCGCCTGCGTTGGCAAACGGGCCGGACAACCCGTCGATCATGCCCAGCCGGATCGGCTCTTGAGCTGACGCGCCCGCCGCGGCCGCCAGCAACAACCCGCCCAGCCATCCACGCCACCGTCCCGCAACCTTCATGTTCTCTCCCGGAAAGCGCAGGATAGTACGGCAGCGACCGGTTGCGGGCAAATGCCACCGGGCCCGATCATTGGTGCCGTTTCCGCGAGGAAAGCGCCAGGTTGCGCGAAGATCCACCGAAAAGCAGCGCCCGGCGCACACAAGCGCGGAGGCCGCACTACACTTGCGGTATTCACCATCCACGCATTGACCGAGGTTCGCCATGAATTCTGTCATCGCCAACGGCGCGCGCCGGCTCATGCTGGCGCTGGGCGCCGCCATGCTGTCTGCCTGCACCACGCTGATGCCGGTACCGGAAGGCACCAAGCTGGTGGGCCAGCCGCAGGCCGCAGTACAGGCCGCGTTCGGGCCGCCCACCGATGTGTTCCAGCTGCGCGACGGTACCTCGCGCTGGATCTACACCAAGCAGCCGCTAGGCCAGTACGCCTATGGCGCCGACTTCGACCGCAACGGCAACCTGACCCGCTTCAGCAATGTGCTGTCCACGCTGGAACTGTACAAGGCGCAGGTCGGCACCTGGACCAGGCAGGATGTGGCCGAGCATTTCGGCATGACGCGCCTGCCGGTCGAGTACTACCCACTGATGCGGCGCGAGGTCTGGTCCTACCGCTTCCGCCATGAAGACGTGTGGCCGTCGCTGTACCACTTCTATTTCGACGACGCCGGCATCCTGCGCCAGACCCAGATCACGCCCGACCCGATGTACGACCCCGACGAGCGCCGCCGCTGAGCCATGAAAAAAGCCCGCCATCCCCGGGTCGGGAATGGCGGGCCTGGTCCGGACGCTCAGGCCGGGTAAGCCTTCCGCCGTCTACGCAGGGGCCTCGGTCAGATCTGCGGATTGATCTTTTGCACAGCCTTGTCGTGCAGCTTGTTCAGCGCGGCCAGGTAGGCTTTGGCCGAGGCGGCGACGATATCCGGGTCGGTGCCCACGCCGTTGACGATGCGGCCGGCCTTGGACAGGCGCACGGTGACTTCGCCCTGGGCCTCGGTGCCGCCGGTGATGGCATTCACCGAATAGAGCACCATCTCTGCGCCGCTGGACACGCGTGATTCAATCGCATGCAGGGTGGCGTCGACCGGGCCGTTGCCCTCGCCCTCGCCGCTCTGCTCCTGGCCGTCCATGCTGAACACCACGCGCGCATGCGGGCGCTCACCGGTCTCGGAGCGCTGCGACAGCGAGATAAAGCGGAAGTGCTCGTTGGCATCGTGCTGGGCCTCGTTCGAGACGATGGCGACGATGTCCTCGTCGAAGATCTCGGCCTTCTGGTCGGCCAATTCCTTGAAGCGGGTGAAGGCGGCGTTGACTTCGGTCTCGCTCTCGAGCTCGATGCCCAGTTCCTGCAGGCGCTGCTTGAAGGCGTTGCGGCCCGACAGCTTGCCCAGCACGATCTTGTTGGCGCTCCAGCCCACATCCTCCGCGCGCATGATCTCGTAGGTGTCGCGCGCCTTGAGCACGCCATCCTGGTGGATGCCCGAGGCATGCGCGAAGGCATTGGCGCCCACCACGGCCTTGTTCGGCTGCACCACGAAACCGGTGATCTGCGACACCAGCTTCGAGGCCGGCACGATCTGCGTGGTATCCACGCCGATATCGAGGTCGAAATAGTCGCGGCGGGTCTTCACCGCCATCACCACTTCTTCCAGGCTGGTGTTGCCGGCGCGCTCGCCCAGGCCGTTGATGGTGCATTCGATCTGGCGCGCGCCGGCCATCTTGACGGCGGCCAGCGAGTTGGCCACGGCCATGCCCAGGTCGTTGTGGCAGTGCACCGACCAGATCGCCTTGTCCGAGTTGGGAATGCGCTCGCGCACCGAGCGGATCAGCTCGGCGTAGCCTTCCGGCACGGCATAGCCCACGGTATCCGGCAGGTTGATGGTGGTCGCCCCCTCGGCGATCACGCCTTCCAGCACGCGGCACAGGAAGTCCATGTCCGAGCGGCTGCCGTCTTCCGGCGAGAACTCGATATCGTCGGTGAACTGGCGCGCAAAGCGCACCGCCAGGCGGGCCTGCTGGTACACCTCGTCCGGCGTCATGCGCAGCTTCTTCTCCATGTGCAGCGCGGAGGTGGCGATGAAGGTGTGGATGCGGAACGAGTTGGCCGGCTTGAGCGCCTCGGCGGCGCGGGCAATGTCCTTGTCGTTGGCTCGGGCCAGCGAGCAGATGGTCGAGTCCTTGACCACCTGCGCGATCGAGCGGATGGCCTCGAAGTCGCCGTTGGAGCTCGCCGCGAAACCGGCCTCGATCACATCGACCTTCAGGCGTTCCAGCTGGCGTGCGATGCGGATCTTTTCCTCGCGGGTCATCGAGGCGCCGGGCGACTGCTCGCCGTCACGCAAGGTGGTGTCGAAAATGATGAGTTTGTCAGACATTTTGTGGAGCTCCTGATTGCTTGTCGTGTGCTGTCCCCGGCATGCTGCGTCCGGGGCCTACCGCCTGTTCCGCGCTCCACGGCTGTGGAATGCAAAACGCCCCGGCGTGCATGGAGCAGGCCGGGGCGTTGGAAAAATTCCTTGCGGATGTCGCGCTAAGGGGTAAGTCCGTCCTTAGCGCGCGCGCGTCCCGACCTGATGGCCTAGTAGGCCACCTAGGGTGGTGCGGGCGATTAGGACTTGGCGCGAAATCATGCCAGCGACTATAGCCGAGTTGGCGCGCCCGTGCAATACAGGGTTTAGCCCATATTGCCCGGACGCGCCAGCGGCACGGATCAGCCCTTGGGCGGAATGCGCAGCTTCTGGCCCGGGTAGATCTTGTCCGGGTGGCTCAGCATCGGCTTGTTGGCCTCGAAGATCTTGTTGTACTCGGCACCGTTGCCGTAAGCAGCCTGGGAGATCGCCCACAGCGTGTCGCCCTTGACCACGGTATGCCAGCTCGATTCCGCGGATTCGACGTTGACCGACATCTTGTCCTCGACCTTGTCCACGCCCTCGACGTTGCCGGCGCACAGGATGATCTTCTCGCGCGTGGCCTGGTCCGGTGCCACGCCGAACACCGTGACCAGCCCCTGCGAGCCGTCCACCTGCACCATCAGCCCGGTGGCATCCAGGCCCATCTTCCGGATGTAGCCCTCGATCGCATCGCCCGCGGCGCGATTGGCGGCATCGACCTTCTCCGCCGACGCATCCGCCGCGGCGGCCTCTTGCGCGGCCTTGGCCTCGCCCGTGCCGAACAGCTTTTCTCCCGCTTCCTTGATGAAGTCGAACATGCCCATGACATCCTCCTGACGGTGAGTGGAAAACACTGCAGAGTGCCACGCCTCGATGGCCGCGGCATGAAAACAATTGTGAACCCGGAAATGCATGAAGGGCGCCTGAGCGCCCTTCTGCCTGAAGCGTCTATGAAGCCTTGGCGCCGTTCTCGCGCTGCTTCTTCTCGATGGCCGGCTTGCCGTGCATCGCCCGCCAGGCCCATAGCACATAGCCCGAGATCGCATAGGCCACGAACAGGCCGAACAGCGCCACCGGCGGATCGGTGGACACCACCACGAACAGCACCAGGACCAGCACCATCATGCCGAACGGCACGCGGTAGCGAACGTCAAGCGCCTTGCCGCTGTAGAACGGCGCGTTGGACACCATCGACAGGCCGGCGTACAGCGTGATGCCGAACGCCACCCACGGCATCCACAGCTCCTTGACCGGCAGCTTGTTGTCGATCACCAGCCAGACGAAGCCCGCGACCAGCGCGGCGGCGGCCGGGCTGGGCAGGCCTTGGAAGAAGCGCTTGTCTACCACGCCGATGTTGGCGTTGAAGCGCGCCAGGCGCAGCGCCGCGCAGGTGCAGTAGACAAAGGCTGCGATCCACCCCCACTTGCCCAGGTCATGCAGGATCCACTCATACATCACCAGCGCCGGCGCAACCCCGAAAGAGGTCATGTCCGACAGCGAGTCATACTGCTCGCCAAACGCACTCTGCGTATTGGTGATGCGCGCCACGCGCCCGTCCATGCCGTCCAGCACCATCGCCGCGAAGATGGCAATGGCCGCCGCATCGAAGCGCATGTTCATGGCCTGGACGATGGCGAAGAAACCCGCGAACAGCGCCGCGGTGGTGAACGCGTTGGGCAGCAGGTAGATGCCGCGCCGGCGCGGACGCTGGTAGACGATGTCGTGGTCGTCGGCGGTTTCGTCGTCGAAGTCATCGTCGGCGCCGCGCAGCTGGTTATGGCGGAACGGCCGCAGGTGGGTCACGTTGCCGCTGCTGCTGCGCTTGTTACGTCGATGGAAGGCAACCATCACAGTCCTCCGGTCAGGCTGTCGCTCACTTCACGTCGAGTTCGGCGAGGATGGTCGACGAGGCCGATACCTTCTCGCCGATGGTCACGCGCGGGCGTGCATCGAGCGGCAGGTAGACGTCCACGCGCGAGCCGAAGCGGATAAAGCCGTAGCGCTGGCCGCGCGCGAGGTTGTCGCCCACCTTGGTGTAGCACAGGATGCGGCGGGCCACCAGGCCGGCCACCTGCACCAGCGTCACCAGCTGGCCGTCCGCAGCGCGCCGGATCAGCACGGCATTGCGCTCGTTCTCGACCGAGGCCTTGTCCATGTCGGCGTTGACGAACTTGCCGGGGAAATATTCGACCTTCTCGACCGCGCCGTCGACCGAGACCCGGTTCGAGTGCACGTTGAAGACGTTCATGAAGACGCTGATCTTCAGCGCCTCGCGGCCGGCGTACGGGTCCTGGGTCTTTTCGACCACGACGATGCGGCCGTCCGCTGGGGCCAGCACGGCGTTGGGTTGCGACGGGATCGGGCGCGGCGGATCGCGGAAGAACTGAAGCACGAATACCGTGATGATCCACAACGGCAACGCCCACCAGAAGCCCGCGCTGGCGTGCACCAGCAGCGAGATGACAAAGGCGCCGGCCAGGAACGGCCAGCCTTCACGGGCGATCAGCGGATGAGGGTAGTTCATGCAGTACAGGTGTCGGTGGATACAAGACCATGGCAAGGCGGCGCGGCGGCGGCGATAGCCACCATCGGGCGGCGCCCCCGTGGTCGCGGAGCAGGATAATGCACGCCTTGCCCAAAGTCTGACAAGCATAACAAAAAGCCGTTCAGGTCCCGCGACTCCCCTCTGATAATAGAAGGGCGTGGCACGGAACGCTGAACGGCTTCGGCCCGCCGCCGTGCGGCGCGGGCCATCAGACAGCGATGCAGCTTAGTTCTTCGACTGGTCGACCATCTTGTTCTTGGCGATCCACGGCATCATCGCGCGCAGCTTGGCACCCACTTCCTCGATCTGGTGCTCGGCCGTCAGGCGGCGGCGCGAGATCAGCGTCGGGGCGCCGGCCTTGTTCTCCAGCAGGAAGCTCTTGGCGTACTCGCCGGTCTGGATGTCGGTCAGGCACTGCTTCATCGCCTTCTTGGTCTCTTCGGTCACCACGCGCGGGCCAGTGACGTACTCACCATATTCCGCGTTGTTGGAGATCGAGTAGTTCATGTTGGCGATGCCGCCTTCGTAGATCAGGTCGACGATCAGCTTCAGTTCGTGCAGGCACTCGAAGTAGGCCATTTCCGGCGCGTAGCCGGCTTCCACCAGGGTTTCGAAGCCAGCCTTGATCAGCTCGACGGTACCGCCGCACAGCACGGCCTGCTCGCCGAACAGGTCGGTTTCGGTTTCTTCGCGGAAGTTGGTCTCGATGATGCCGGCACGGCCGCCACCGTTGGCGGTGGCGTACGACAGCGCGATGTCACGGGCGGCGCCGGACTTGTTCTGGTGCACGGCGATCAGGTGCGGCACGCCGCCACCTTGCGTGTACGTGGCGCGCACGGTGTGGCCCGGGGCCTTCGGCGCGATCATGATCACGTCCAGGTCGGCGCGCGGGATCACGGCACCGTAGTGCACGTTGAAGCCGTGGGCGAAGGCCAGCGCCGCGCCTTCCTTGATGTTGTCGTGCACTTCGTTCTTGTACACGTCGGCGATCTGCTCGTCCGGCAGCAGGATCATGACCACGTCGGCACCCTTGACGGCCTCGGCCACTTCCTTCACTTGCAGGCCGGCGTTGGCAGCCTTGTTCCACGACGCGCCGCTCTTGCGCAGGCCGACCGTCACATTGACGCCCGAATCCTTCAGGTTCAGCGCGTGGGCATGGCCCTGCGAGCCA
The DNA here is from genome assembly GCF_058781795.1 of Cupriavidus sp. FW306-1B-F12B. Lineage (NCBI taxonomy): Bacteria > Pseudomonadati > Pseudomonadota > Betaproteobacteria > Burkholderiales > Burkholderiaceae > Cupriavidus > Cupriavidus sp. FW306-1B-F12B. The sequence continues at coordinate 296,616 of NZ_JBYSXC010000006.1, read as the reverse complement.
TAGCCGATGATGGTGACGTTCTTGCCCTTGATCAGGGAGAGGTCGGCGTCCTTGTCGTAAAACACTTTCATGATGATTCCTTCAATCTCTGTCTTTTGTATGAGGGGGGCGGCATCCTCGGACGCATCGTGTGCGTCCGGATCGCGCCGCCCCGGGGATGCTGCGTGAAGCCGTATGGGTGAGCCGGGGCCCGGTCAGACCTTCAGGATGCGCTCGCCGCGGCCGATGCCCGAGCCGCCGGTACGGACGGTCTCGAGGATGGCGGTGCGGTCGATGGCGTCCAGGAACGCATCGAGCTTGACGCCGTTGCCGGTCAGCTCGATGGTGTAGGTCTTCTCGGTGACATCGATGATGCGGCCGCGGAAGATGTCGGCGGTGCGCTTCATTTCCTCGCGCTCCTTGCCCACCGCGCGCACCTTGACGAGCATCAGCTCGCGTTCGATGTGCGCGCCTTCGGTCAGGTCGACCACCTTGACCACTTCCACCAGGCGGTTCAGGTGCTTGGTGATCTGCTCGATCACGTCATCCGAGCCGGAGGTGACAATGGTCATGCGCGACAGCGAGGCATCCTCGGTGGGTGCCACGGTCAGCGTCTCGATGTTATAGCCGCGGGCCGAGAACAGGCCCACCACGCGCGACAGCGCGCCCGGTTCGTTTTCCAGCAGGACCGAAATGATGTGACGCATTACAGGTCCTCCGCGCCGAGCAGCATTTCGGAAATGCCCTTGCCCGCCTGGACCATCGGCCAGACGTTTTCGGTGGGATCGGTCTGGAAGTCCAGGAACACGGTACGGTCCTTCAGGCGGAACGCCTCGCGCAGCGCCGGCTCGACGTCCGACGTCTTCTCGACGCGCATGCCGACGTGCCCGTAGGCCTCGGCCAGCTTGACGAAATCGGGCAGCGCGTCCATGTAGGAGTGCGAGTAGCGATTGTCGTACTCGATTTCCTGCCACTGGCGCACCATGCCCAGGTAGCCATTGTTGAGCGAGCAGATCTTCACCGGGGTGTCGTACTGCAGGCAGGTCGACAGTTCCTGGATGCACATCTGGATCGAGCCTTCACCGGTGATGGTGACGACTTCCTTCTCCGGGAACGCCTTCTTGATGCCCATCGCGTACGGCAGGCCCACGCCCATCGTGCCCAGGCCGCCGGAATTGATCCAGCGGCGCGGCTCGTCGAACTTGTAGAACTGCGCGGCCCACATCTGGTGCTGGCCGACGTCGGAGCAGATGAAGGCATCGCCCTTGGTCAGTTCCCAGATCTTTTCCACCACGTACTGCGGCTTGATGATCTCGGAGCTGCGGTCGTACTTCAGGCAGTCCACCGAACGCCATTGCTCGATCTGCTCCCACCATTTGGCGAGCGCTTCGCGCTTGGGCTTGATGTCGCTGGCCTTGAGCTGGGCGATCAGTTCCTGCAGCACGTCCTTGACGTTGCCGACGATGGGGATGTCGACCTTGACGCGCTTGGAGATCGACGACGGATCGATGTCGATATGGATGATCTTGCGCGCCTGCGAGGTGAAGTGCGCCGGGTTGCCGATCACGCGGTCGTCGAAGCGGGCACCGATGGCGATCAGCACGTCGCAGTTCTGCATGGCCATGTTGGCTTCATACGTGCCGTGCATGCCGAGCATGCCGACGAACTGCTTGCTGGTGCCGGGGAACGCGCCCAGGCCCATCAGCGTGTTGGTCACCGGGTGGCCGGTCAGCGCCGCCAGCTGGCGCAGCTCGTCGCTGGCATTGGCCAGCACCACGCCGCCGCCGGTGTAGATATACGGACGCTCGGCACCTTGCAGCAGGGCCACGGCCTTGCGGATCTGGCCCGAGTGGCCCTTGTTCACCGGGTTGTACGAGCGCATGTCGATCGACTTGGGGTACTCGTACTTGCAGGCATTGCGCGAGACATCCTTGGGGATGTCCACCACCACCGGGCCCGGACGGCCGGTCGCGGCAATGAAGAACGCCTTCTTGATGGTCGCGGCGAGGTCGCGCACGTCCTTCACCAGGAAGTTGTGCTTGACGATCGGGCGGGTAATGCCGACGGTGTCGCACTCCTGGAAGGCGTCCTGGCCAATGGCGTGGGTCGGCACGTTGCCGGTGATCACCACCATCGGGATCGAGTCGAGGTACGCGGTGGCAATGCCGGTGACGGCATTGGTCACGCCGGGACCGGAGGTCACCAGTGCCACGCCCACCTTGCCGGTTGCCCGTGCATAGCCGTCTGCGGCATGGACCGCGGCCTGCTCGTGGCGCACCAGGATGTGCTCGAACTTGGTTTGCTTGTGGAGCTCGTCGTAGATATACAGCACTGCGCCGCCGGGGTAGCCCCAGACGTACTCGACGCCTTCTTCGGCAAGTGCGTGAACGAGAATTTCCGCCCCGATCATTTCGGGTGCGGCAGATGAATTGCTGTCTGCGTGGGAGAATTCCGCGCTGGGCATGTTCATTTCAGTCCTTTGCAATTTTCGGCAAAAAATTGTTTGGATGCTCTCTGCCGGGCTTGTGGCTCGGGTTCAAGCGGTGCGCGTCTGCATGGAAGACCGCCTCATAAGCGGCCGGATGAGACAACCACTGATGTCGTGTGAACCGACGATGATACTGCAATGCACCAGCGCGGTCTACGGTTGTTTTTGCCCTGCGCATGAGGGATTTTCCCGAGTGCGGCGGATCTTTTGCGCGCCGCAATGTATTTGCAGCAATACAAAGTGGTACAGGGGGTCGTTTTTTTGCTAGCATCGCAGCACCTCGAATGTGCCACGGGCCGTACGCAGCACATTCACCAGAACCGGGCATTTGTCCCGCAGCAACGAGCCGCAACCGCCTGAATGGCCACCGACCAGGAACTGTCCGATTTTCTTGCCAGCGTCGAGCGCCGCGCCTTCAAGCAGGCCGTATTTGCGGTCCGCGACGACGACGCCGCGCTGGACATTGTCCAGGACGCCATGATCAAGCTGGCCGAGAAGTACGGAGACAAAGACGCCGCCGAGCTGGCGCCGCTGTTCCAGCGCATCCTGCAGAACACCATCCACGACTGGTTCCGCCGCCAGAAGGTGCGCAACACCTGGGTCTCGCTGTTTTCCAGCCTGCGCGACGACCGCGAAGGCGACGACAATGACCTGCTTGAGACGCTGGAGGCACAGGCTGGCTCTGCATCGGCCGAAAGCAGCGCCGACAAGGTCGAGCGCGCCCAGGTCATGCACATCATCGAGCAGGAAATCCAGCGCCTGCCGACGCGTCAACGCGAGGCATTCCTGATGCGTTACTGGGAAGATATGGACGTCGCCGAAACCGCCGCCGTAATGGGGTGCTCCGAAGGCAGCGTCAAGACGCACTGTTCCCGTGCCACGCATACACTTGCGCAGGCCCTGCGCGCACGGGGGGTCCGACTATGAGCAGAAACGAAAAAGAAATCCGCGAACGCCGGTTTGCCCAAGAGATTCGGGCGGCACTCGATGCCGGCACCGACGACCTGCCGGCCGACATCACCGAACGGCTCGCCGCTGCGCGCCGGATGGCGGTCGCCCGCAAGAAGGCCGCGGCACCCGTGCTGGTCCCGCAACTGGCCATGCCCGGCGCGCACGTCCCGCTGTTTGATGAAGACAGCTCCCCGCTGCACCGCGCCGGCGCCTGGCTGCGCCGCCTTGGCCTGATCTGGACGCTGGTGGCGCTGGCCGCCGGCCTGATCGGCATCTATCACTGGCAGGAGCAGAAGCGCATCGAGGAACTGGCCGATATCGACGCCGCCATGCTGCTCGACGATCTGCCGCCCACGGCCTACGCCGACGAGGGCTTCCACGTATTCCTGAAGCGCGGGCAATAGCATGGCGCGCGCAATATTCCACCCCGACGCCTTGCGCCGCCGGCTGGCCGCGCTGCTGGCCGGTGCCGGCGCAGCCGCCTGCTGGGGCCTGCTGCCGCCCGCGGCGCATGCCCAGGGGGCTTCGGCGGTGACAGCGCCTGCGGCCGCGCAGGCAACCAATGCCCGGCCGGCCTGGGCCGATCTGAGCCCGGTCAACCAGCGCATCCTGGCCCCGCTGCAGCCGCTGTGGGACAGCCTGCCGGAACTGAACCGCCACAAATGGCTGCGCATCGCCGAGCGCTACCCCAAGTTCTCCCCGGCCGAGCAGGCCCGGCTGCAGGCTCGCATGGCGGAATGGGTCAAGATGACCCCGCAGCAACGCCGGCTGGCGCGCGAGAACTACCAGATCACCCGCTCGCTGCCGGCCGAGAAAAAGGCCGAGGCCTGGGACAAGTACCAGCAGCTGCCTGAAGAGCAGAAAAAGAAGCTGGCCGCCACCGACCATGTGCCGCGCCGCCCCGGCGCTGTCAGCGCGCTGCCCAGCGGCAAGCGCCTGCCCAGCGACACCAGCCGCCAGTTCCACCGCGAGCCGAAAGCGGCCAGCGCCGCAGCGGGTCGCAGTGGCCACGCTGCCGGCATGCCCGCCAGCGAAGCCCAGGCGCAACCGGCCTCCGCGCCCGCGGCCGTGACCGCCGCCGCGGCGCCGGCTGCTTCGGCACCGGCAGCGCTCGCCGCACCGGCATCCGCAGCCGAGGCCGCCACCGAAGCGGCCGCGGCTTCCGACGCCACCGTGCGCCAGTAATCCCCACGTCATTTGGCATAATGGCCGTCTCACGCCGGCCAGCGCAGCAAGGCCGGCCCCGACTGACCCGCGCCGGCACCGCCATGCCCCCGTGCGCCAGCCCAGCCTTCTTCGCCTTCCATGCCCGCTGCCACCCTCGATCCCAACCCCGCCGCAGCCGCCCGCCCCGCCGCCCCGCCCTTGCGCCGACGCATCGCCTGCATGCTCTATGAGGGCGTGCTGCTGTTCGGCGTGCTGAGCGCCTCGACCGCTGCCTACCTGCTGGTGCAACCGCTGCTGCAGAAGCTTGGCGTGGACGGGCCGCTCGTGATCCAGGTGTGGAGCTTCCTGGTGATGGGCCTGTATTTCACCTGGTTCTGGCAACGCAACGGCCAGACCCTGGCCATGCAGACCTGGCGCATGCGCGTCGAGAACGCCGCCGGCGTGCCGCCGCGCTGGCCGCAAGCGGCGCTGCGCTACGTGCTGGCATGGCTGTGGCTGCCGCCATCGGCGGCAGTCGGCCATATGCTGGGGCTGGTCAAGGGGCCGTTCGTAGCGGTGCTGTGCGCCGGCCTGCTGGTCTGGGTCCTGCTGGCGTGGCTGGATCCGCGCCGCCAGTTCCTGCATGATCGCCTGGCCGGCACGCGGCTGACCGACCTGCGCCCGCCCAAGCCATGAGCCTGTCGGCTGCCGGCATCCGCCGCCTTGCGGTGACCTTGCAGGCGGCCGCCGCGCTGGGCATCGCCGCCGGGCTGGTGCAACTGGCCGGCTGGCCATGGCCCGGCGCGGTCGCCGCCGGCGTCGCGGCCATCCTCGGCAGCTTCGCCAGCGGCATTGCCTTCGCCTTCGCCCTGAGCGGGCGCGGCCTGTGGGTCGGGCGCGGCAATCACCCGCCCGCACCACCGCTTGAACTCGCCGCCACGCGCCGGCCGCTGCGCCTGCCTGAGGCGTTGCGCTGCTTTGCGGCCGAGTGCGTGGCCGTGCTGCGCATGTTCGACTGGCTGCAGCCGTTCCGCGCGCACGCTCCTTATGCCGCACCGCTTGACGCCCTGCCTGGCCGCGACGCCCCGCCGGTGCTGCTGGTGCACGGCTACGCCTGCGGGCAGGCCATCTGGCTCGACATGCAGCCGGCACTGGCCGCCGCCGGCTACCGCTGCGAGGGGATCGAGCTCAAGCCGGTGTTCGGCGACATCGACGACTACGCCCGCACGCTGCTGGCCGCCATGCGGCGCATCACAGCCGAGGCCGGACGCCCGCCGCTGCTGGTCTGCCACAGCATGGGCGGGCTGGCCGCGCGCGCCGCGCTGCAGCTGGCGGGCGACGAAGACGTCTGCGCCGGCGTGGTGACGCTGGGCAGCCCCCACCACGGCAGCGCGCTGGCGCGCTTTGGCGGCGGCCCCAATGCGCGCCAGATGCGTTGCGGCAGCCCCTGGCTGCGCGCGCTCGCCGCCGCGGAAACCCCGCGCCGCCGCGCGCGCATGATCTCGATCTTCAGCTGGCATGACTCGATCGCCGGGCCGCCTTGCACCGGCTGGCTCGACGGCGCCGGGCATATTGCGCTGGCCGGCATCGGTCATGTCACGCTGCTGCGCCATCCCGCCGCGGTGCGTGCGGTGCTGGACGCACTGGCCGAGCTGTCCGCCCGCGGGCACTGACACCTGCGCCAGCCAGGACTGTTCCACTTCCGCCACGATTCATATGTCAGTCATGTTTCCGTCACGGCACCGTCATCGCGGGCTGGCTGAATGCAGCCATCGCCGCAACCGGGACAGCCATGGTGCAAGCAATCCGATCTGCCCGCGGGTATTTGTCGAAGACCGCGCAACTGACGCAATGGCTGCGCCGCAGCCCTGACAGCGACAGCGCCGCGCCGCTGACCGCCTTCATGGCGCCGGCCCTGGATGCCGCGCTGGCGCCCCAGCGCGAACAGCAGCAGACCTACCCGCCCGAGCCGCACCCGATCCAGCGCTACCGCGCCATCTGGCTGTCGGACATCCACCTGGGCACGCCCGGCTGCCAGGCCAACTACCTGCTGGACTTCCTCAAGCACAACGAGTCCGACCAGCTCTACCTGGTCGGCGACATCATCGACGGCTGGCAGCTGCGCCGCGGCTGGTACTGGCCGCAAAGCCACAACGACGTGGTGCAGAAGCTGCTGCGCAAGGCGCGCAAGGGCACTGAAGTGATCTACGTTCCCGGCAACCACGACGAGGCCGCGCGCCAGTTCGACGGGATGGCCTTTGGCGACATCACCGTGCGCGAAGAAGCCGTGCACGTCACCGCCACCGGGCGCCGGCTGTGGGTGGTGCACGGCGACCTGTTCGACGGCGTGGTGCAGCACGCGCGCTGGCTGGCCTACCTCGGCGATTCGCTGTACACGGTGATCCTGGCGCTGAACCGCCACTTCAACCGGCTGCGCGCGCGCCTGGGCTTCCCCTACTGGTCGCTGTCGCAGTTCCTCAAGCACCAGGTCAAGAACGCGGTCAACTACATCGGCGCGTTCGAGAGCGCGATGGTCGATGAAGCGCGCCGCCGCGGCTGCGACGGCGTGGTCTGCGGCCATATCCACAAGGCCGAGATCCGCGAGGTCAACGGCCAGCTCTACTGCAACGACGGCGACTGGGTCGAAAGCCTGTCGGCACTGGTCGAGACCATGGAAGGCGAGCTGAAGATCGTCTACTGGACCACGCTGCTGGACGCGCCGGCCCCGGCCACGCGCCGCCGTCGCCGCGCCGCCGTGGCGGGCTGATCCCGGCCTGCCACCGTTTGCCCCAACCGCATTGCCCTTCCACCGCGCCCGAGGAGGCTGCATGAAGATCCTGATCGTCACCGATGCCTGGGAACCGCAGGTCAACGGCGTGGTGCGCACGCTCAAGTCCACGCGCCGCGAACTCGAGGCCATGGGCCACACGGTCGACATGATCACGCCGCTGGAATTCCGCACCGTGCCGTGCCCGACCTACCCCGAGATCCGCCTGTCGCTGTTCCCGGCGGCGCGCGTGCAGCGCCGCATCGAGGCCTTCGCTCCGGATGCCCTGCATATCGCCACCGAAGGGCCGCTGGGCCTGGCCGCGCGGCGCCACGCGCTCCGCCGCCGGCTGCCCTTCACCACGGCCTATCACACGCGCTTTCCGGAATACGTGCAGGCACGCTTCGGCATCCCGCTGGCGTGGACGTACCGCTTCCTGCGCTGGTTCCACGGCCCGGCCCAGGCGGTGATGGCGCCCACCCCGGTGGTGCTTGACGACCTGCGGCACTATGGCATCACCAACGCCGTGCTGTGGACGCGCGGCGTGGACCTGGACGTGTTCACGCTGCAGCGCCCCAACGTGCTCAACACCGCCCACCCGATCTTCCTGTACGTGGGCCGCGTGGCGGTGGAAAAGAACGTCGAGGCCTTCCTGGCGCTGGACCTGCCCGGCTCCAAGTGGGTGGTCGGCGACGGCCCGGCGCTGCCGGCGCTGCGCGCGCGCTATCCGGGCGCCAACTACCTGGGCGTGCTGAGCCAGCCCGAGCTGGCCCGGGTGTATGCTTCGGCTGATGTGTTCGTGTTCCCGAGCCGCACCGACACCTTCGGGCTGGTGCTGCTGGAAGCGCTGGCCAGCGGGCTGCCCGTGGCCGCCTATCCGGTCACCGGCCCGATCGATGTGCTGGGCGACAGCCCCGCCGGCGCGATGCACGAAGACCTGCGCGAAGCCTGCCTGGAAGCGCTGCGCATCGACCGCGCCACGGCCCGTGCCCACGCCGAGCGGTTCTCGTGGCGCGCCGCCTCCGAGCAGTTCCTGGCCCATCTTCGGCCGTTCGCTGCCGGCAAGCCAGGCCGCGACCAACCCGCCCCGCAAAACCATGTCCAAACCCCATCCGGAACTGCCGTCCGACCCGCCTCTGCAGAGGCCGCCGCAGGCAATCCAGAGCGCTGACTATTCGATCGAGCAGAACCCCCACAAGGGCAACCGCGGCCTGACGCGCGCCTGGCATGCGGCCATCAATTCGCTGTCGGGGCTGCGCTATGCGGTGCTCGAGGAAAGCGCGTTCCGCCAGGAGCTGACGCTGGTGGTGATCCTGGCGCCGTGGGCATTCCTGCTGCCGGTGGACGTGGTCGAGCGCATCCTGCTGCTGGGCACGCTGCTGGTGGTGCTGATCGTCGAGTTGCTCAATTCCAGCGTCGAGGCGGCGATCGACCGCATTTCGCTGGAGCGGCACAGCCTGTCCAAGCGCGCCAAGGATTTCGGCAGCGCCGCGGTAATGCTGGCGCTGGTGCTGTGCGGCGGCACCTGGGTCGCCATCGCCGGGCCGCACGTGGTGCGCTGGGTGCGGGCGCTGGCGGGCTGATCCGTCACTCGCCGGGGATGCCGGATGGGGTGGCCGGGCCGATTGCTTATAATCGCTAGCCTGCCCCCCGATTTACCGATCGCACCGATCGCCCGGACGCCCATGGAACCGAAACCGCAAACCGGCCCCCGCCGCACCAGGGACCGCATCCTCGACGTCTCGCTGCGCCTGTTCAACGAAGTCGGCGAACCCAACGTCACCACCACGACGATTGCGGAAGCCATGGAGATCAGCCCCGGCAATCTCTACTACCACTTCCGCAACAAGGACGACATCATCAACTCCATCTTCGTGCGCTTCGAGCAGGAGATGGAGCGGCGCCTGAAGATGCCGGACGACCACAAGGCCACGCTGAACGAAAGCTGGGGCTACCTGCAGTACATGTCCGAGTTCCTGTGGAACTACCGCTTCCTGTACCGCGACATCAACGACCTGCTGGCGCGCAACCGGATGCTGGAGACCAACTTCAAGCGCATCGTCGAGCAGAAGAAGCGCTTTGCGCACGAGATCTGCCGCCAGTTCATCGACGACGGCGAAATGGAAGCCACGCCCGAGCAGGTCGAGGCCATCTGCACCAACATGGTGGTGATCGCCACCTACTGGCTGTCGTTCCAGTTCGTGCAGCATCCGCGCCAGTACAATGACCCCGAGCAGATCCGCGGCTACCTGCACGGATCGAGCTACCACATCTTCTCGATCCTGGCGCCCTACCTGCGCGGCCGGGCCCGGGACGCATTCGACCAGCTGGCGCGCGACTACGCGGCAGCCAAGGCCGCAGCCGACGCGGCAAAGGAAGCAAAGTGAAATCGGTCTGCGTGTATTGCGGCTCCAGCCCCGGCAACCGTCCTGAATACGCCGAAGGCGCGCGCCTGCTCGGCCGCACCCTGGCCGAAAGCGGCCTGGCGCTGGTGTACGGCGGCGGCAAGGTGGGCCTGATGGGCATCGTCGCCGACGCCGTGATGGAACATGGCGGCAACGCCATCGGCATCATCCCCGACGCGCTGATGCAGAAGGAAGTCGGCCACCGCGGCCTGACCGAGCTGCACGTGGTGCGCAACATGCACGAGCGCAAGCAGATGATGGCGGATCGTGCCGACGCCTTTATCGCCATGCCGGGCGGCGTGGGTACCTTCGAAGAACTGTTCGAGACCTTCACCTGGCTGCAGCTGGGCTACCACGACAAGCCGGTGGGCCTGCTGAATGTCGGCGGGTTCTACGACGGCCTGCTGGGTTTCCTTGCGCACGCGGTGCAGGAAGGCTTCATGAAGCAGGTGCATGCCGACCTGCTGCATGTGGCAGACACGCCCGCCGGCCTGCTGGGCCAGCTGGCGGCCGCGCCGCGCGTGCGCGTCGACAAGTGGCAACAGGCGCGCGACAAGACCTGAGCGCGCCCCTGCTGCCGGCCTGGTTCAGAACGACGAGCCCGGCTGCCGCAGGAACGCCAGTTCCTGCTCGGTGCTCTGCCTGCCCAACACCGCATTGCGGTGCGGGAAGCGGCCGAAGCGCGCGATGATCGCGCGGTGCTTCCCGGCCCACTCCACCACATCCACCACCCCGCCGCTGGCCTCGCGCAGCTGCGTCATCAGGCGCACCGCCTCGTCCTGGTCCTCCAGCGCCTCGGAATGCTCGAACGGCATGTAGCAGAACATGCGGTGGTAGTCCGTCGGCAGCTTGCGGTCCATGCCGGTGGCGACGATGCGCCTGGCCAGTGCCAGCGCCAGCGCATCGCTGCCGAAGCTGCGCGGATCGTTGCGGAACATGTTGCGCGGGAACTGGTCCAGCAGCACCACGCGCGCGCAGGCGCCCTCTGGCGTGACCGACCAGTCGTCCGGTGCCCCGTCGCAGGCGACCTGCCAGTCGGACAGGAAGTTGGTGCGGATCTGCGCATCGAAGGCGTCCGACTTGGTGAACCATTGCGGGCGCTCGGTATTCCAGGCGGCCGACCCGGGCTGGCCGAACCAGAAATCGAGCAGACGCAGGGCGTCTTCAGGCAGTTGGTCTGTCATGGGCTGGGAAACCTTTCGGTTGAAAGAAGGGAGCAGCGGCGCCTCAGCGCGCCACGTTGCGCATCCAGTCGGCGGTCTGGAAGAAGGCCTGCATCAGGCGCAACTGCAGGTCTTCGGACAGGCCGATGTCCTGCATTGCCAGCGCCATGCAGCGCATCCACTGGTCGCGCTCGCTCACGCCGATCTGGAACGGCATATGGCGCGCGCGCAGGCGCGGATGGCCGAAGCGCTCGATAAAGTGGTTGGGGCCGCCCAGCCAGCCGCACAGGAACCAGAACAGCTTGTCGCGCGAGCCCTCCAGCGAGGGCGGGTGCAGCGCACGCAGTCCGGCGAACTGGGTCTCCAGGTCCATCAGGTCGTAGAAGCGGTCGACCAGCTCGCGCACGCGCGCTTCGCCGCCCACCAGTTCAAATGCGGTCACCTCGGCCGTGCCGGGCTTGTCGTTGGATTCAGTACTCATCACACACTCAGTCTGCGCAGGCTGCCTCAGGCATCACGCAAGGTCGCCAGCGCGGGCTGGCGCAGCACTTCGCGCAGGCCCAGCCAGCCGCCGGCAAAAGCGCACAGCATGCCAGAAACCACGCCCACCGGCACGATCCAGGCATTGAAGCGGTACGGGAAATCGAAGACGAACTGCGACAGGCCCCAGCCCACCGCGATCGCGCCAAGGCTGGCCAGGAATCCGGCCAGGCCGCCCACCACCAGGAACTCGGCGTACTGGGTCTGGCGCACCAGCGCGGCCGAGGCGCCCAGCGCCTTGAGCAGGCCGGCGTCGCGCATGCGCTCGTCGCGCGCGCCGGACAGCGCCGCGTACAGCACGGTGACGCCCGCGGCCAGCGTAAATACAAAGAGGAACTCCACCGCCGCGATCACCTGGTCCAGGATGTCCTGGATCTGGCGCAGGATCAGGTCGGTATTGACCACGGTGATGTTGGGGAAGGCCGCGATCAGCCGGTTGCCCAGCGCCGTGCTGGCGGGCGGCAGGTGGAACGACGTGATGTAGGTCTCGGGCAGCCCCTGCATCGCCTGCGGCGGCAGGATCACGAAGAAATTGACGCGCATCGAGCCCCAGTCCAGCTTGCGCAGCGAGGTCACGCGGGCCTGCACCGCCTGGCCGGCCACGTCAAAGCGCAGCGTGTCGCCCAGCCGGATGCCCAGCGTCTTGGCGATGCCCTCTTCCACCGAGGCGCCGGCGTCCGGGCCGTTGGACCAGCGCCCGGCAATCACGCGGTTGCCTTCGGGCAGCGCATCGGTATAGGACAGGTTGAATTCGCGCTCGACCAGGTTGCGCGCGCGCCCGTCCTCGAAGCTGTCGCCGCGGATGGCGCGCTCGCCGATATGGGTCAGGCGCCCGCGCACCATCGGGTAGAGCAGGTCGTTGATGCCGGCGCCGGCCAGCATCTGGCGCAGCGGCTCGCGCTGGTCCGGCTGGATATTGATGATGAAGCGGTTGGGCGCGTCGGCCGGCGTGGCCTGGCGCCAGGAATCGACCAGGTCGTTGCGGGTCATGCCGAGCAGCAGCAGCGCCATCAGCCCCACCGCCAGCGCCACGGTCTGCAGCACCGTGACCGCGCGGCGGCGTTCCAGCACCGCCAGCGCAAAGCGCCAGCCCATCGCCGCGCGCCCGCGCAGGCGCCCCCGCAGCAGGCGCGACAGCAGCGTCAGCAGCGCCAGCGCCAGCACCGCGAAGACCACGCCCGCGGCGACAAAGCCGCCCGCCGTGGTCAGCCCCAGCCGCAGGTCGCGCGCCGCCACCAGCAGCAGCGCGACAAAGGCGCCCAGGCCCAGCGCATAGGCCACCCAGGCCGACACCGGCGGCAGCCCGATATCGCGGCGCAGCACCCGCAGCGGCGCCACCCGTGTCAGCGCCAGCAGCGGCGGCAGCGCGAACCCGGCCAGCAGCACCAGCCCGGCCAGCACGCCCACCAGTGCCGGCAGCAGCGACGGCTGCGGCAGCGACACCCGCAGCAGCCCGCCCAGCGACAGCAGCAGGCCATAGTGCGCCAGGTACCCGAGCAGCACCCCGGCGAGCGCGCCCGCGGCCCCAACCAGCAGGAACTCCAGGCCGAAGGCGCGCAGGATCTGCCCGCGCGACAGCCCCAGGCACTTGTAGACCGCGCAGGCATCGGTGTGGCGCTGCATATAGCGGCGCGCCGACATGGCGATGGCCACCGCGGCGATCATCGACGACAGCACCGCCACCAGCGACAGGAAGCGCTCGGCGCGGTCCAGCGTGGCACGCATCTGCGGCTGGCCCGACTCCAGCGACTCGACCCGCGTATTGCGCAGCTTGCGGCGTCCGATCTCGTCCTGCGCCCATTTCTGGAAGGCAGCGCCCGCGGCGTCGGGGCCGGCCACCAGCAGCCGGTAGGTCACGCGGCTGCCCCAGCCGATCAGCCCGGTGCTGTCCAGGTCCGACAGCGGCATCAGCACGCGCGGCGCGAAGTTCATGAAGCCGGTGCCGCGATCAAGCTCCTGCGTGATGATGCGTTCGATGCGGAAGCTGCGGCTGCCCAGTTGCAGGGTGTCGCCCACGGCAACCCCCAGGGCGCCCAGCAGCGCCTCGTCGACCCATACCGTGCCCGGCGCCGGAATGCCTTCGGCGGGCGCATCCGGCGCCCCCGCCGCACTGGCTACCTTGAGCTTGCCCCGCAGCGGATAGCCGTCGGTCACCGCCTTGAGCGCGGCCAGCTGGCTGGGCGCGTCGCCGCCGGCCGGCGCCTTGCCGTTGGCAGTAGCCATGCTCGGGAAGGTGACGGTCTGGGCCACGGCCAGCCCCGCCGCTTGCGCACGCTGCGCGAAGGCGGCATCGAAAGGCTGGTCAGCCACCAGCAGTACGTCGGACGCGATCATCTGGCGTGCGTCGCGCTCCAGCCCCAGCCGCATGCGGTCGGCCATGAAGCCCACGCTGGTCAGCGCAGCCACGGCAAGCACCAGCGCAAACAGCAGCAGGTAGAGCTCGCCGGCCAGCCAGTCGCGCCGGGCCATGCGCAGCGCCTGGTGCCAGGCGGAGAAGCGGCCGCCATGCGCGGGACGCGTGCCGGCGGGGTTGGCGGCCGTGGCCGGGGCTTCGATGGCGGACTCGGGAGGCATCGGTTGGTTGGTTCTTGGTTTCTGGCGGCGGCGCGCCTCGGGTCAGTCGAAAAAAAAGCGGAAATGGCCGGGAAGCTAGCGAGGTGTGCCAGGCCGCTCAGACCTGCCGCGCAGGCTCGCATGCAGCCGGCGCACGCCGCGCCACAATTTCGGCAGCAGCCACACCGACACCAGCAGGAAGACCACCAGCAAGACCAGGAACACCACCGGCAGGAAAAACGCCAGCAGCAGGCTGCCGGTCGCGGTCAGGTCTTCAGTGAATGAGGCCGTCCAATTGGAGAACGGTTCCGGCGACACATTGATCAGCGCGCGCGTGCCCGCCTTGACCGCATGCGCGGTGCCGGCCAGCGTGCCGCCGATCAGCCCTGCCGCCACTATCCACTGCGGATCCAGCTGGCCGAAGGCGGCGGCGGCCAGGATCGCGCCGGCGGGGATCCGGATAAAGGTATGGATGCCGTCCCAGACGGTATCGAACGCGGGCACCTTGTCGGCGACGAATTCGGCCACGGCCAGCACGGCGGCCACGCCGATGACCCACCAGGATTCCAGCGGCTGCAGCCCGGGCGGCAGGTCCAGCCATCCCAGGCGCGCCAGCACGCCGGCGGCCAGCACCGCAAGGTAGAGGCGAAAGCCGCTGGCCCAGGACATGCCCGCGGCCAGCGCGGCGGTTTCCAGCATGGCGCTCCTTGCAAGGGTCTGGCGCAAGCCGATGCAAACCGCGGTGCGCCTGGCAGGGAGTGTAATACGGACCGGGCCGCGCAGCCGCGCGCCCGTCGGCGTCATGCCGCCTGGCTGGCCCTCAGTTGTCTTCCTTGCCGCCCGGCCCGAACCACGGCAACGCCTCCTGCGGCGTCAGGATACCGGCCGGCTCGGCCATGGTGTAGCCGGGCAGCGCCTCGATGCGCCGGGCAAAGGCCGGATCAGCCAGCAGGGCCAGCAGCGCTGCCATCCAGCCGGCGGTCTGGTCGTTCTTGCGCAGCGCCAGGTAGTAGGCCTCGCGCGTCAGCGGCACAAAGGCGAGCCCGTGGGCCTCGGCATTCATGCGCAGCCCGAAGCCCACCTGCGCGCGGCCGCCGTGCACGGCCTCGGCCACCTTCTCGTTGCTGAACTCGGTCTCGTCGTAGCCGGCGATCTGGTCGGGGTACAGGCCCTGCGCGGCCAGCAGCTGGTCGAACAGCATGCGCGTGCCCGAACTGCGCTGCCGGTTGACGAAGCGTGCCTGGGTGCGCGCCAGGTCGCGCAGGTCATGCACCTCGCGCGCCACCTCCGGCGCCAGGATCAGGCCCTGCTCGCGCCAGGCCAGCCGCAGCAGCCGCACCGCGGCCGGCCGCAGCCACTTGCGCAGCGTCACATGCGCGACCGAGCCCGCGGTCTGCACCGGCGAGACATAGAAGCCGGCCAGTTCCGACTGCCGCTCCTGCAGGCAGATCAGCCCCTCCACGCTGCCGCAGAACACCGTGTCGAGCTGCAGCGAGGTTCCTGCCTCGCCCAGCGCGGCGGCCAGCACCTCCACCGCCGGGTCATGGCTGCCGGTGAAATGCACCTGCGACTGCGGCTGCTGGGCATCGTCCAGCTCGGCAACGAAGTCGGCCATGGCCTTCTGCACCACCGGGTCGACCGATTCGCGCAGGCGCAGCTCGGCGCGCAGCAGGCGTTCGCCAAAGCGGGTCAGCGAGGCACCGCGGCCGCGCTCCATATCGAGCACGCTGCGCCCGAGCATTTCCTCCCAGGCCCGCATCACGCCCCAGGCATGGCGGTACGACAAGCCGATCTCGCGCGCGGCGCGGTGCAGCGAGCCGGTCTCGCGCACGGCCTTGAGCAGTTGGAAGACCTTGCCGTTGGCGCGCGGATTGTCGTCGGGCGCGATCACGGGGAACAGGTCAAAGCGGAAGGTCATATGTCATCCGCAGCATATTTACTTGTCGATCTCGGCTGGACCACAATGAATACCCCATTCTTATGTTCTTTTGCCGCATTCTCCATGAGATCGAAAGGCAAAAGCAATTATGTCTGAAAAAACATAATACCAAGGAGCCACCGCATGTCGCCTCGCCTTGCCCAACGCCTGCGCCGCCCAGCGCGCCATCTCGTTGCGATTGCCTGCGCAGGCCTGCTGTCGGCGGCCCATGGCGGGGAACTGAAGCTGGCCACCACCACCAGCACCGAGAACTCGGGCCTGCTGAAATACCTGCTGCCGCGCTTCGAGCAAAAGGCAGGCGTCACCGTCAAGGTGATCGCGGTCGGCTCGGGCAAGGCCATGAAGATGGGCGAGATGGGCGACGTCGACGTGCTGCTGGTGCATGCGCGCAAGATGGAAGACGCCTTTGTCGCGGCCGGCTACGGCGTGAACCGCCGCGACGTGATGTACAACGACTTCATCGTGGTCGGCCCGGCCAGCGACCCGGCAGGCGTCAAGGGCGGCAAGGACGTGCTGGCGGGGTTCCGCAAGCTCGCCGGCAGCGGCAGCAAGTTCATCTCGCGCGGCGACAACTCCGGCACCGACGTGATGGAGAAGGACTACTGGAAGCAGCTCGGCATCGAGCCCAAGGGCCAGCCGTGGTACGTCAACGCCGGCCTGGGCATGGGCGAGGTGCTGACGATGGCCGCGCAGATGCCGGCCTATACGCTGTCGGACCGCGCCACCTACGGCGCCTATCGCGCCAAGACCGGCCTGGCCATCGCCATCGAAGGCGATCCGAAGATGTTCAACCCGTACGGCATCATCGCGGTCAACCCCGCCAGGCATGCGGGTATCAACCACACGGATGCGATCAAGCTGGTGGAGTGGATCACGTCAAAGGAAGGACAGGACGCGATTGCCGGGTACCAGGTGGAAGGCGAGCAGCTGTTCTTCCCGAGCTACAAGGCAAAGTAAGCTCCTCGCCTGCTGCCCCGGCCCGCTCAGCCGGCCTCTGCCTCCAGCCGCGGCAACTGCGGCAGGTCCGCCGCCACCTCGGCGATCATGCGCCGGATCCACATCACATCCGGCGCCGCGTGGCAGCGCTCGTGCCACAGCTGGTAGAAGCGCATGCGCGGGAACGACACCGGCGAGGGCACCATGCGGATCGGCAGGTACTGCGCGTAGTGCGCGGCAAACTGGCGGCCGGTGGTAAAGACCATATCCGTCTTCATCAGCACATACGGCACCAGGCCGAAATACGGCAGCGTGACCTGGATGTTGCGCTTGTAGCCCTGCTCGGCCAGCGCCTGGTCGATCATGCTGCGCTGCATCGACGCATACGGCGCCGGGGCCAGGTGCGGCATCTCCAGGTAGTGCTTGAGCGTCAGCCCCTTGCGCGCCAGCGGATGCTGGGCGCCCAGCATGCACACCACCTCGTCGTCGAACAGCGGCGAGATATGCAGGTGCTCCGGCGGCGACAGCCAGTTGCCGACCACGATATCGAGCTGCCCCTGCTCCAGGTCGTCCAGGAAGTCCGACGACGACGTCATCGGATGCACGAACAGCTTGGCGCCCGGCGCCAGCCGGCGCACGCGTTCGACGATATTGGGCAGGAAGAAGGCGTCCAGGTAGTCCGGCGCGCCCAGGTGGAAGGTGCGCGTGGTGGTAGCCGGGTCGAACTGCTGCGGCGGGCGCGCGATGCGGTCCATCGCCGCCAGGCTCTGCTCGGCCAGCGCCAGCAGTTCGCGGCCGCGCTCGGTCGGCACCATGCCGTTTTTGCCCCGCACCAAAATGGCATCGCCGGTGATCTCCCGCAGGCGCTTCAGGGTATTGCTGATGGCGGGCTGGGACTGGCCCAGGCGCACGGCCGTGCGGGTCACGCTCTGCTCGGTCAGCAGGGTGTGAAGCACCCGCAGCAAATATGTATCGAGATGGTCGCGTCCGTGCATGGCGATGGCGGCCCTCCGGCGGGGGCCAGATGGGTGGCGTGGGGGATGGGAACGGCGCATAGTGTATGACAGGCGCCCCGCAAACGGTCAAATCACCTCCTCCAGGGGGGGGCGCCTTGCGGTGCGGCGGGGCACCAATCGGGCCGCCCGCTGATGGGGCATATCACCTGGGCCGAATATTGCATGAAAGGCCAGGGTGCTATGTTTCCGCCATCACCAAGAGAGAGAAGACCATGGAGACGCAAACCATCCGCTTTTTCCACCGCGGCCAGGTCAAGGAAGTATCCGACGCCCCCATCACCCGCACCGTGCTGCAGTACCTGCGTGAAGACGCGCGCTGCACCGGCACCAAGGAAGGCTGCGCCGAAGGCGACTGCGGCGCCTGCACCGTCGTGGTCGGCGAGCTGCAAGACGGCGGCGATGTCGAATTCAAGGCGGTCAACGCCTGCATCCAGTTCCTGCCCACGCTCGACGGCAAGGCCCTGATCACGGTCGAGGACCTGCGTCAGGCCGACGGCAACCTGCACCCGGTGCAGGAAGCCATGGTCGAGTGCCACGGCTCGCAGTGCGGCTTCTGCACTCCCGGCTTCGTGATGTCGCTGTGGGCGCTGTACCAGCAGCACACCCCGGGCGGCGAAGCGCCCTCGCGCCAGACCATCTGCGACGCGCTGACCGGCAACCTGTGCCGCTGCACCGGCTACCGCCCGATCATCGACGCCGGCGAGCGCATGATGGCCCTGCCCGCCCCGACGGCGGACAAGCTCAACCCGAAGCAGATCGCCGACACCCTGCGCAACCTCAAGCGCGGCGAGACCTTCCGCTACCGCGCCCAGGGCCAGGAGTTCTTTGCCCCGCGCAGCGCGGCCGAGTTCGGCGCGATCAAGGCGGCACAGCCCGATATCCGCATCCTGGCCGGCAGCACCGACGTGGGCCTGTGGGTCACCAAGCAGTTCCGCGAGCTGGGCAACCTGCTCTACGTGGGCCAGGTGGAAGACCTGAGCCACATTGAGGAACGCGACGGCATGGTCGAGATCGGCGCCGCCGTGACGCTGGAAAAGGCCTACGCCGCACTCAACGCCGCACACCCCGAGCTGGAAGAGATGTGGAAGCGCTTTGCCTCGCTGCCGATCCGCAATGCCGGCACGCTGGGCGGCAATATCGCCAACGGTTCGCCGATCGGCGACTCGATGCCGGCGCTGATCGCGCTGGGCACGGAAGTGGTGCTGCAGCATGGCGAGACGCGCCGCACGCTGCCGCTGGAAGACCTGTACCTGGCCTACCAGAAGACCGCGATGCAGCCGGGCGAATTCGTCGCCGCGCTGCGCGTGCCGGTGGCCGGCCCGCAGCACTTCCGCACCTACAAGCTGTCCAAACGCTTTGATGAGGATATTTCCGCCGTGTGTGCCGCATTCGGCATCACCGTGCAGGACGGCATCGTCACGCAGGCCCGCATCGCCTTCGGCGGCATGGCCGCCACGCCCAAGCGCGCCGCCGCCACCGAAGCGGCCCTGACCGGCCAGCCGTGGAATGAAGCCACCGCCCGCGCCGGCATGGCCGCGCTGGCGCAGGACTACACGCCGCTGTCCGACATGCGCGCGACCGCGTCGTACCGCAGCCGCGGTGCCGCCAACCTGCTGTACCGCTTCTGGCTGGAGACCCGCGCCGAAGCGCTGCCCGCGGCAGCCGTCAACGTCCGCGCCATCGGCGCCGGCGCCACTGAAACCGCCACGGCCTGAGCCAGAGAAAAAGGAAAGCATCGGCATGAACAAGCAAACCGAACCCTTCCTGCTCGACGCCACCGCCGAACAGGTCTCGCAGGTCGGCATCTCGCGTCCGCATGAATCCGCCCACCTGCACGTGGCCGG
Organism: Cupriavidus sp. FW306-1B-F12B; assembly: GCF_058781795.1. NCBI lineage: Bacteria > Pseudomonadati > Pseudomonadota > Betaproteobacteria > Burkholderiales > Burkholderiaceae > Cupriavidus > Cupriavidus sp. FW306-1B-F12B. The sequence goes on along the minus strand of NZ_JBYSXC010000006.1, from coordinate 276,889 downwards.
CACCGCCACCTACACGGACGACATCCCCGAGCTGGCCGGCACGCTGCACGCCGCGCTCGGCATGAGCACCCGCGCGCACGCCCGCATCAAGTCGGTCTCGCTCGACAAGGTGCGCGCCGCGCCCGGCGTGGTCGACGTGCTGACGGTGGACGACATCCCCGGCACCAACGACTGCGGCCCGATCATCCACGACGACCCGATCCTGGCGCGCGACGTGGTCCAGTTCGTCGGCCAGCCGGTCTTTATCGTGGTGGCGACCTCGCATGACGCCGCGCGCCGCGCCGCCCGCCTGGGCACGATCGACTACGAAGACCTGCCCCCGGTGCTGTCGCCGCAAGCCGCGCACGAGGCCGGCAGCTATGTGCTGCCGCCGATGCACCTGACGCGCGGCGAGCCCGCCGCGCGCATTGCCGGCGCGGCCCACCAGGACAGCGGCAGGATCCACCTGGGCGGCCAGGAGCAGTTCTACCTGGAAGGCCAGATCTCGTACGCCGCGCCGCGCGAGAACGACGGCATGCAAGTGTGGTGCTCGACCCAGCACCCGACCGAGATGCAGCACGCGGTGTGCCATATGCTCGGCTGGCAGGCGCACCAGGTGCTGGTCGAATGCCGCCGCATGGGCGGCGGCTTCGGCGGCAAGGAATCGCAGTCGGCGCTGTTCGCCTGCTGCGCCGCGCTGGCTGCCTGGAAGCTGATGTGCCCGGTCAAGCTGCGCCCGGACCGCGACGACGACATGATGATCACCGGCAAGCGCCATGACTTCGTGTTCGACTACACCGTGGGCCACGACGACGAAGGCCACATCGAGGGCGTCAAGGTCGAGATGGTGTCGCGCGCCGGCTTCTCGGCCGACCTGTCGGGCCCGGTGATGACCCGCGCCATCTGCCACTTCGACAATGCCTACTGGCTGCCGAACGTGCAGATCGACGGCTACTGCGGCAAGACCAACACGCAGAGCAATACCGCCTTCCGCGGCTTCGGCGGCCCGCAGGGCGCGTTCGCGGTCGAATACATCCTGGACAATGTCGCCCGCACGGTCGGCAAGGATTCGCTGGACGTGCGCCGCGCCAACTTCTATGGCAAGACCGAGAACAACGTCACGCCTTACGGCCAGACCGTGGAAGACAACGTCATCCACGAGCTGATCGACGAACTGGTGGCCAGCAGCGAATACCGCGCCCGCCGCGAGGCCACGCGCGCGTTCAACGCCACCAGCCCGGTGCTGAAGAAGGGCATCGCCATCACCCCGGTGAAGTTCGGCATCTCGTTCAACGTGGCCCACTTCAACCAGGCCGGCGCGCTGGTGCACGTCTACAACGACGGTTCAGTGCTGGTGAACCACGGCGGCACCGAAATGGGCCAGGGCCTGAACACCAAGGTGGCGATGGTGGTGGCGCATGAACTGGGCATCCGCATGGAACGCGTGCGCGTGACCGCGACCGATACCAGCAAGGTGGCCAATACCTCGGCCACTGCCGCTTCCACCGGCGCCGACCTGAACGGCAAGGCCGCGCAGGATGCCGCCCGCCAGATCCGCGAGCGCCTGGCCGTGTTTGCCGCGCGCAAGGCCGGCGTGGAGCCGTCCGAGGTGCGCTTCAACGATGACCTGGTCAGCGCCGGCGAACTGCGCGTGTCGTTCGGCGAGCTGGCGCGCGAAGCCTACGTGGCGCGCGTGCAGCTGTGGTCCGACGGCTTCTACACCACGCCCAAGCTGCACTGGGACCAGAGCAGGCTGCAGGGCCGCCCGTTCTACTACTTCGCCTACGGTGCCGCGTGCTCCGAGGTGCTGGTCGACACGCTCACCGGCGAATGGAAGCTGCTGCGCGCCGACGCGCTGCACGACGCCGGCCGCTCGCTGAACCCGGCGATCGACATCGGCCAGGTCGAAGGCGCCTTTATCCAGGGCATGGGCTGGCTGACCACCGAGGAACTGTGGTGGAACAAGGACGGCAAGCTGATGACGCACGCCCCGTCCACGTACAAGATCCCCACGGTCAACGACTGCCCGGAGGCATTCAACGTGCGCCTGTTCCAGAACCGCAACGTCGAGGACAGCATCCACCGCTCCAAGGCCGTGGGCGAGCCGCCGCTGCTGCTGCCGTTCTCGGTGTTCTTCGCGATCCGCGACGCCGTGGCTGCCGTTGGCGACTACCGCATCAACCCGCCGCTGAAGGCCCCGGCCACCAGCGAAGCGATTTTGGACGCCGTCGACGCCGTGCGCGCAGCCGCGGAGCAGCCAGCCTGAGCTGGCGGAACGATCGCAGGAAGCGCGCGCCTGCGGGCGCCCCCGGACTTTCCCCCCTTGGCCGCGTTGACGGGCAAGGGGCCGGTGGCAGAAGCAGGCGCGCGCCACTCTTGCGATGACACAGCGCAGGCAGCACCACAGCATCAAGCAGCAACCAGGCAACACCGACAAGGCCCCCGACATGCAGGACGCACCGCTCAAACCCTTCCGCTTCGCCGACGCCGCCCGCATGGTGCACGCCGGCGTGCCGGTGGCGATGGTCACCATCGTCGAAGTCAAGGGCTCGGCCCCGCGCGAGGCCGGCATCCGCATGCTGGTCAGCGCCGACGACCTGGTCGGCACCATCGGTGGCGGCCACCTGGAGTGGCGCGGCATGGATATCGCACGCGAGATGCTGGTGCGCGGTGAACAACGCCGGATCGAGCGCATTCCGCTCGGGCCGGCGCTGGGCCAGTGCTGCGGCGGCGTGGTGCAGCTGGCGTTCGAGGTACTGGGCAAAAGCGACCTGCACTGGCTTGACGCGGTCGAACGCAATTTCACCGCCGGCAAGGCAGTGCAGCGGCAGGTGCCGGCCAGCGGCGCGATCACCCATGGCGACAGCCATGCCGTGATCCCCGGCGTAACGCTGCACGCCGACGGCAGCTGGACCGATACGCTGGTGCCCGACACCATGCACGTGGTGCTGTTTGGCGCGGGCCATGTCGGCCATGCACTGGTCAAGGTGCTGGCCACGCTGCCGTGCCGCGTGCACTGGGTCGACGAGCGCGACACGCTGTTCCCCGGCGGGCTGCCCGACAATGTCGAGGCCGAGGCCAGCGACACGCCCGAAGCGGTAGTGGCCCAGGCGCCCGCGGGCAGCTACTTCCTGGTCATGACGCACAGCCATGCGCTGGACCAGACCCTGTGCGAGGAAATCCTCAAGCGCACCGATTTCGCCTACTTCGGGCTGATCGGCTCCAAGACCAAGCGCGCGCGCTTTGAACACCGCATGGCCGAGCACGGCATCGACCCGGCCCGGTTTGCGGAAATGACATGCCCCATGGGGGTTCCCGGGATTACCGACAAGGCTCCGGCTATGATTGCGGTAGCCATCGTCGCCCAGCTGCTCCAGGTCCGCGAACAGCGCCTTGCCGCGCTGCGTCTGGGCCGCCCGGAGGCGGTGCATCCCTGAACCCGTGCCGCCGGCCCCGCCGGCAGGCACAGAAATGCCCAGAAACGAGGCCCCCATGACCATCGATGCCGCGCTCGCGGAACAGATCCGCCGCACTCCCAAGGCCGAACTGCATGTGCATATCGAAGGCACGCTTGAGCCGGAACTGATCTTCCGGCTGGCGCAGCGCAACCAGGTGGCGCTGCCCTATCCCAGCGTCGAGGCGCTGCGCGCCGCCTACGCCTTCACCGACCTGCAGTCGTTCCTGGACATCTACTACGCCGGCGCCAGCGTGTTGCTGACCGAGGAAGATTTCTTCGACATGACCATGGACTACGTCAAGCGCGCCGTCGCCGACAACGTCCGCCACGCCGAGATCTTTTTCGATCCGCAGACCCATACCGCGCGCGGCGTGCCGATCGGCGTGGTGATCGACGGCATCGCCGATGCCCTGGCCCAGGCGCGCACCGAATATGACTTCTCCAGCAGCCTGATCCTGTGCTTCCTGCGCCATCTGCCGGAGGAAGACGCCTTCGCCACGCTGGAAGCGGCGCTGCCCTACCGCGACCGCTTTGTCGGCGTGGGCCTGGATTCGTCCGAGCAAGGCAACCCGCCCGAGAAGTTCGCGCGCGTGTTCGCCAGGGCGCGCGAGCTGGGCCTGCACCTGGTGGCCCACGCGGGCGAGGAAGGTCCGGCGCAATACGTCACCGACGCCCTCGACATCCTCAAGGCGCAGCGTATCGACCACGGCGTGCGCGCCATCGACGATCCGGCACTGGTGGAACGCCTGGCGCGCGAGCGCGTGGCGCTGACCGTGTGCCCGCTGTCCAACGTCAAGCTCAAGGTCTACCCGGACCTGCGCGACCACCCGCTCAAGCGCATGCTCGATGCCGGCGTGGTGATCACGCTGCATTCGGACGATCCGGCCTACTTCGGCGGCTATATGAACGCCAACTGGGAAGCCACCTTCGAGGCGCTGCCGCTGGACGCGGCCGATGCCCACAAGCTTGCCCGCAACAGCTTTGAAGCGGCCTTCCTGCCTGCCATGCAGAAGGCCGAATTCCTGGCGGAAGTCGACCACTTCTGGTCGAGCCCGCCCAAGTCCCCGCCCGCAACGGCCCCAGCGGCCTGAGCGCGGCGCATGCCAATAGCCCGGCCCGCTGCTTGAACCATGCCGTTCCGCGCGGGCCGGCCACAAGAGACAAACCATGACGACCAACCCCAAGACTGACTCCCTCACCCGTGCCATTCGCGGCCGCGTGCTGCATTTCCTGCGCGATCCGCAATTCCATGAGGATGCGTATCAGTATTGGGACGACGGGGTGCTGATCGTCACCAACGGGCGCATCGCCGCCGCCGGCGACCATACGCAGCTGGCTGCGCGCATTCCGGCTGATGCCGAGATCGTCGACCACCGCGGCAAGCTGATCGTGCCCGGCTTTATCGACACCCACGTGCACTACCCGCAGACCGACATGATCGCGTCGCCGTCGCCGGGCCTGCTGCACTGGCTCGACACCTACACCTTCCCCGAAGAGCGCCGCTTTGCCGACCCCGACTACGCGCGCGGCGTGGCCGGCTTCTTCACCGAGGAACTGCTGCGCAACGGCACCACCAGCGCGGTGGTCTGGAGCACGGTGCACAAGGCCTCGGCCGAGGCTCTCTTTGCCGAAAGCGAGGCGCGCAACCTGCGCATGGTCACGGGCAAGGTGATGATGGACCGCAACTGCCCGGAATTCCTGCGCGATACGGCCGAGACCGGCGCCCGGGACTCCGCCGACCTGCTCTCGCGCTGGCATAACAAGGGGCGCCTGGCCTACGCCATCACTCCGCGCTTTGCCCCGACCTCGACCGAGGCGCAGCTGGCCGCCTGCGGCGAGCTGGCGCGCGCCTATCCGGACGCCTTTATCCAGACCCACGTGGCCGAGAACCGCGACGAGGTCAAATGGGTGGCCGAGCTGTTCCCGGACGCGCGCAGCTACCTGGACGTGTACGACCGCTACGGCCTGCTGCGCCCGGGCGCGATGTATGGCCACGCCATCTACCTGGACCAGGACGACCGCCGGCGCCTGGCCGACAGCGGCGCCGCAGTGGCGCATTGCCCCACCTCCAACCTGTTCCTGGGCAGCGGCTTCTATGACTTCCACCAGTCCGACGCCAACCGCCTGAACGTGACGCTGGCCACCGACGTCGGCGGCGGCACCTCGTTCTCGATGTTCCGCACCATGAACGCGGCGCACAAGGTGGCGCGCATGGGCGGCTACTACCTGACCGCGCTGCGCATGTTCTACCTGGCCACCCGCGCCGCGGCCGAGGCGCTGGGCTGGACCGACCGCGTCGGCAACTTCAGCGTTGGCTGCGAGGCCGACTTCATCGTGCTGGACCCCAAGGCCACGCCGCTGATCGCGCGCCGCAGCAACCGCTCGGAAACGCTGGAAGAAGAGCTGTTCGCCTTTGCCATGCTGGGCGACGACCGCGTCATCGACAGCGTCTATGTGATGGGCGAGGCCGCCCACGTGCCGGCCGCCTGATCCGTCACCTGGCCAGCAGCCGCCCGCCGCCATGCGGCGGGCGCGCGTTTACCGCTTCGCCCCCGCCTCCGGCTTGACGACCGTCAAGGCCGCCTTCGACAAAGCCTTCTAACCTTGCGGTTCCGCCGCGGCCGTCTGCGTGCCGTGCGCCCCATACCCATCCGACCGCAATCAGAAGGTTCCGCATGACCGCTTCCCAATCCGCCGCTCACGCCCCTGAGCGCGCCAGTGGCCCGCATGGCGTGCCCCATGCCGCGCGCAAGGGCGCGCCCAACCACGCCCCGCTGCCGGAGCCGATCGCGCCGGACGCCCCGCTGCCCTCGCGCAAGATCATCCGCGGCTGGTTGATCCCGCTGGGCCAGCGCAGCACGCCGCGCGCACTGCTGTTGTTCGCCTTCGACTACTTGCTGTTCGGCGCCGTGTTGGCCGGCGTGGTGCTGGCGCAGCACTGGGCCGCCAAGCTGGCGCTGGGCGTGCTGGCCGGGCTGATCATCGCGCGCCTGTTTATCATCGGCCACGATGCCTGCCACCAGAGCCTGACCCCGCGCCGCGGCCTGAACAAGTGGCTGGGACGGCTCACCTTCCTGCCCTCGCTGACGCCGTACAGCCTGTGGGAAGTCGGCCACAACGTGGTGCACCATGGCTATACCAACCTGAAGGGCTTCGACTTCGTCTGGGCGCCCTACTCACTGGAAGAATTCAACGCGCTGCCGCGCTGGCGCCGCGTGATGGAGCGCATCTACCGCACCGGCTTCGGCCCGGGCCTGTACTACCTGGTGGAAATCTGGTGGTGCAAGATGTTCTTCCCCAGCAAGCGCCAGATGGCTACGCGCCGCCCGATCTTCACCGGCGACTGTGTGCTGGTAGCCGCCTTCGGGCTGGCCTGGATCGGCGCGCTGGCGGGCCTGGCGCTGGCCACGGAGCAGTCGGTGTGGTTGCTGATCGGCGCGGGCTTTGTGCTGCCATTCCTGGTCTGGAACGTCACCGTCGGCTTCGTGCTGTATGTGCACCACACCCACACCAGCGTCGCCTGGTATGACACCAAGGCCATGTGGGCCAAGGCACAGCCCTTTGTCTCGACCACCGTGCACCTGCGCTTCCGCCACGGCATCGGCGCGGCGCTGCACCACATCATGGAACACACCGCGCACCACGTCGACATGAGCGTGCCGCTGTACCGCCTCAAGCGCGCCCAGGCACTGCTGGAGCACGCGCTGCCGGGCCGCATCATCATCGAGAACTTCTCCTGGCGCTGGTATTTCGATACCGCGCGCCGCTGCAAGCTCTATGACTTCAAGGCCCTGTGCTGGACCGATTTCCGCGGCCGCCAGACCAGCGACAACGCGCCTGTACCCGTCTGAGGGGTCAGGCCTTGTGGCGGGGGCAGGTGGACGCCTGCCCCCGCCGCCGCTATAATTGCCGCTTCCATTGGGGAGTAGCCGCCCTGCTCTCACCGCGCCGCGCAATGCGGACTCCGGGGGACAGGGGCGTACGTCAACAGACTTGACCGCTTGCGGTTATGGCGTGCGCAGCTCCGGACCCGCCCGGCCGTACTGATACGGACCCTGCAGCGTCCAGCCTGGCGAGACCGATGACCATACCTTTCTGGCCGGGCCGGGAAAGGTGTGCGTCATTGGCATCTCGCGATGCATTGCGGCCCGGTTACCCCACAACACCAATATGGAAGCCTTCCTCGTCTCCACAGGCATCGTCGCCCTCGCTGAAATGGGCGACAAGACGCAATTGCTGTCGCTGGTGCTGGCCGCGCGCTACCGCAAGCCCGTTCCCATCATCGTTGGCATCCTGATCGCCACGCTGTTCAACCACGGCTTTGCCGGTGCGCTCGGCGGCTGGATCACGCATGTGCTGGGCGAAAGCCTGCTGCGCTGGATCCTGGGCCTGGGCTTTATCGCGATGGCGGCATGGATGCTGATCCCCGACAAGCTCGACGACGCCGAACAGGCCAGGCCGGTCAAGGGCGCCCTTGGCATCCTCGGCACCACCATCGTGGCCTTCTTCTTTGCCGAGATGGGCGACAAGACCCAGATCGCCACCGTGGCGCTGGCCGCGCGCTTCAGCGATGCGGTGATTGCCGTGGTGGCCGGCACCACCTTCGGCATGATGGTCGCCAATGCGCCGGCGGTCCTGCTTGGCGACAAGTTTGCCAACAAGATGCCGATCGGACTGGTGCACAAGATCGCGGCGGGGATCTTCCTGGTGCTGGGGGTGCTGGCGTTGCTGAATATCGGCGGATAAGTCGCCGAAAAAAACGGGGCACAAGGCCCCGTTCAAACCCTCGCCGGTCCGGTACTGATGGTTGCCAACTGCACAACCCTCCGGACCGTCGATCACCGATGCTCGGATTTCGCGGGCCGGCGGCACGCGCCGGCCCTGATGCTTTTCAGATCAAGCCACCCTCAGTTGGTGGTCTTGGCACCGCCTTCGAACCACTGGCCCAGCAGGGCGCGTTCGTCGTCGGTGATCTGCGTCACGTTGCCCAGCGGCATCGCCTTCTGCTGCACGGCCTGCTGGTAGATCAGCTGCGCGTGGGCCTTGATGTCTTCCGCGGTATCGAGCTTGATGCCCTTGGCTGCGGTCGGCATCATCTTCGGCTGCTCGGCGTGGCACTGCACGCAGCGTGCGTTCATCACTTCCTGCACCTTGGCAAAGCTGACGGCGGTGGCGGCTTCACCACCTTCTGCCTTGGCCACGGCCGGGCGCGGTTGCGGCGCGATCAGCACGGCGACCACGGCCAGCACGGCAACGCCGGCTGCGGGCCAGGCCACGTTGATCTTGCCCTTGTGCTTGAGGATGAAGAACTGGCGGATCAGCACACCGGCGAGCATGATCAGGATCAGCGCGGCCCAGTTGTACTTGTAGCTGTAGGTCATGCTGTAGTGGTTCGACAGCATCGCGAACAGCACCGGCAGCGTGAAGTACGTGTTGTGCACGCTGCGCTGCTTGGCGTTCTTGCCATGGACCGGATCGACCGGCTGGCCCGCGCGCAGCGCGGCAACCACCTTGCGCTGGCCCGGGATGATCCACACCAGCACGTTGGCGCTCATGATGGTGGCGATCATCGCACCGGTCAGCAGGAACGCCGCACGGCCCGAGAACAGGTGGCACGCCACGTAGGCAGCCACGGCCACGTAGATCGCCACCAGCACGCCCACGGTCTTGTCGCTCTTGCCGAACACGCGGCAGATCACGTCATAGACCACCCAGCCCGCGGCCAGGTAGGACAGCGCCAGGCCGACCGCCGCGCCGGGCGACATGTCGTAGACGTTCTTGTCGATCAGGAACGTGCTGGCGTTGAACAGGTACAGCACCACCAGCAGGCCGAAGCCGGTCATCCAGGTGGAATACGACTCCCAGTAGAACCAGTGCAGGTTCTCAGGCAGCGTCTTGGGTGCGGTCAGGTATTTCTGCGGGTTGTAGAAACCGCCGCCGTGCACTGCCCACAGCTCGCCGCCGACACCCTTCTCCTGCAGGTCAGGATCGGTGGGACGGGTCAGGCTGTTGTCGAGCCAGACGAAATAGAACGAGGAGCCGATCCACGCGATCGCCGTGATGACGTGCACCCAGCGCAGCAGCAGATTGGCCCAGTCGAGAATGTAGCCTTCCATGTCTTGTCTCCTGTTTCCCTATGCCACCGCTTCAGCTGCCGCGGTAGGTCGAGTACGACCAGGGCGAGACCAGGAGGGGCACGTGGTAGTGCGCGTTGACATCGGCAATGCCGAAGCGCAGGGGCACCACGTCCAGGAAAGCCGGCTCGGGCAGCTGCGTGCCTTGCGCGCGGAAGTAGTCGCCCGCGGCGAATTCCAGCTCGTACACGCCAACGGCGAAGTCCGCGCCTTCCAGCAGCGGCTGGTCGCAACGGCCGTCGTGGTTCGTCACGACTGTCTTCAGGGTTTCGCGACGATTGTCGACAATCTTATGAAGAGTAACCGACATGCCCTTGCCGGGCGTGCCGGCAGCGGTGTCAAGTACGTGTGTGGTCAAGCGTCCCATCGTGTTTTTCCTTAGGCGATTGGGTTGTGAGGGGCGCCGCTGCCTTCACTAGCACCATTTGTGGGAATGGTGCCCGCTCGGTACGTCTGGTAACGCATCCCGGCGCTGGGTGGTGCGTGGCGACAATGCGCCTGCACTACCCGGTTGGCAATTCAGGGATTTCCCTGAGTTGTCGAAAACCTGAGTCGGTTTTGTTGACAATATTGAAGCAGTAACCAAATAATTGTCAACAATTTTTGGATCACCGCTGCCTGATGTCCAGGATTTGCGGTGCCCTGCCTGACTGCTGGTGCCACGATGTCCAAGAGCCTGAAGCTGATTGCCGCCAACGCCGAAACCAAGGCCGACGCCGAGCTGACCGAGATCCAAGCGGGCAAGCCCGCCAAGCCCGCACGCAAGGGCTCGGTCGAAGAGCGCATGTATCACGAGATCTACGACGCGATCATGGAGCACCGGCTGCCGCCGCGCACCAAGCTGACCGAGCATTCCCTTTGCGAGATCTATGCCACCGCGCGGCACACGGTGCGCAAGGTGCTGTCGCACCTGGCAGCCGACGGCATGGTCGATCTCGAACCCAACCGCGGCGCCTTTATCGCCAGCCCCTCCACCGACGAAGCGCACGACATGTTCGAGCTGCGCCAGATGCTGGAACGCGCGGTGCTGGAAAAGCTTGCCGGCATGCCCGACGTCAAGGCCGTGATCGCGCCGCTGCGCCAGATGGTGGCCAGCGAGCGCCAGGCGTTCCTCACGCATGACCGGCCCAAATGGATCCGCCTGTCCGCCGAGTTCCATACGGCGCTGGCGGAACTGTCGGGCAATGCGCTGCTGGTCAACATGATGCGCCGGCTGGTGTCGCGCACCACGCTGATGATCGCCAGCGTGGAAGCCCCGGGCAACAACGCCTGCTCGTTCGATGAACACGAAGAGATTCTCGACGCACTCGAACAGGGCAATGCCGCGCTGGCCCAGTCGCGCATGGCGCACCACCTTGGCGCCTGCGCCGACCGCGTGCAGCCGGACGAGCCGGGCAACTTCGATCTTCGCAGCGTACTAGGCCGCTCCACCTAGCACGGTGTTCCCGCCCCTGCCCCCAACTACAAGGCCAGACCCGGTCGGCAAACAGCACCCGGCTCACCGACGAGAGTGCTGAGACGACAGGCAGATAACGGTCCGGAGACCTTCCGGGATCCAGGACCGGGGCCATGGCAGTGGTGTTCCCATCAAACCAAAGGAGAGGAGACGCACCCATGAATTCCGCAAGCACCACGGTCCCGACGGACCTCACCAACGAGCGTTTGCCTTCCGGGCGCCTGCTCGCGCTCGGGTTGCAGCACGTTCTGGTGATGTACGCCGGCACGGTTGCCGTGCCCCTGATCGTTGGTGGCGCGCTCAAGCTGCCCAAGGACCAGCTGGCGTTCCTGATCAACGCCGACCTGTTCGCCGCGGGCCTGGCCACGCTGATCCAGGCCTTTGGTTTCTGGAAGTTCGGCATCCGCCTCCCCGTGATGATGGGCGTGACCTTCGCCTCGGTGGCGCCGATGATCGCCATCGGCACCGATCCCAATGTCGGCCTGCTCGGCATCTATGGCGCGGTGATCGCATCGGGGGTATTCGGCATCCTGATCGCGCCGATGATGGGGCGCATGCTGGGGCTGTTCCCGCCGGTGGTGACCGGCACGGTGATCACGCTGATCGGCGTGTCGCTGATGCGCGTGGGCATCAACTGGGCGGCCGGCGGCCAGCCCACCACCCGTGCCGTGATCGACGGCGTGGTCAAGGAGGTGCCCAACCTCGCCTACGGCGACCTGGCCAACCTCGGCATTGCCGGCCTGACGCTGCTGATCATCCTGCTGCTGACCAAGTACGGCCGCGGCCTGGTGGCCAACTGCGCAGTGCTGCTGGGCATCATCGCCGGCACGCTGGTGGCGATGGCGATGGGCAAGGTGTCGTTCGAAGGCCTGGATGAAGCCAGCTTCGTCGCCGTCATCACGCCGCTGCACTTCGGCATGCCGACCTTCGAAGTGACCGCCATCCTGTCGATGTGCATCGTCATGCTGATCACGCTGGTGGAGTCCACCGGCATGTTCCTGGCGCTGTCCGACATCACCGGCAAGAAGCTGAGCAACGAGGACCTGACCCGCGGCCTGCGCGCCGACGGCCTCGGCACCGTGATCGGCGGCATCTTCAACACCTTCCCGTACACCTCGTTCTCGCAGAACGTGGGCCTGGTGACGGTGACCGGCGTGCGCTCGCGCTACGTGGCGGCTGCCGGCGGCATCATCCTGATCGCCTTCGGCCTGTTCCCCAAGATGGCCCACGTGGTGGCCTCGGTGCCGCAGTTCGTGCTGGGCGGCGCCGGCATCGTGATGTTCGGCATGGTGGCCGCCACCGGCATCCGCATCCTGGGCTCGTGCGATTTCAACCGCAACCGCCACAACCTGTTCATCGTCGCCATCTCGATCGGCGCCGGCATGATCCCGACGCTGGCACCGACCTTCTTCCAGTACTTGCCGAAGTGGACCGGTCCGTTCACCCACAGCGGCATCGTGCTGGGCACGATCGTGGCCGTGGCGCTGAACCTGTTCTACAACGGCATCCAGTCGCGCGAGGAGGCCATGCGCAACGCCGCCGCCAACTCGCACGGCACCGAGTAACTGAAGCAACGGTATCGAAGTATCCGGCACCGCCGCCGGCACGACTGGCACGTTCATTGCGTGATGGTCGGCGCTTGCGGGCGGCGCGGCGGTGCCGGGCGTTTTCCTGAAGCAAGCAAAGACACATGACAAAAGATAACTATCCACGCGATCTCATCGGATATGGTGCCCGGCCGCCGCACGCCCGCTGGCCGGGCGGCGCGCGCGTTGCGCTGCAGTTCGTGCTCAACTACGAAGAAGGCGGCGAAAACTGCGTGCTGCACGGCGATGCCGCCTCCGAGCAGTTCCTTTCCGAGATCGTCGGCGCCGCGGCCTACCCCGACCGCCACATGAGCATGGAGGGCATCTACGAATACGGCTCGCGCGCCGGCGTCTGGCGCCTGCTGCGCGAGTTCGAGAAGCGCGGCCTGCCGCTGACCATCTTCGGCGTGTCGATGGCGCTGCAACGCCATCCTGAACTGACCCGCGCCTTGGTCGAACTGGGCCACGAGATCGCCTGCCACGGCTGGCGCTGGATCCACTACCAGGGCATCGACGAAGCCACCGAGCGCGAGCACATGCGCATCGGCATGCAGATCATCAAGGACCTGACCGGCGAACTGCCGCTGGGCTGGTACACCGGCCGCGACAGCCCCAACACGCGCCGCCTGGTGGTGGAGCACGGCGGCCTCCTGTACGACTCGGACTACTACGGCGACGACCTGCCCTTCTGGACCGAGGTCGAAGTCACCGGCGGCGAGAAGAAGCCACACCTGGTGGTGCCGTACACGCTCGACTCCAACGACATGCGCTTTGCCACGCCGCAGGGCTTCAATACCGGCGAACAGTTCTTCCAGTACCTGAAGGATGCGTTCGACGTGCTGTACGAGGAAGGCGACCCGAGCGGCCAGGACAGCCCCAAGATGCTGTCGATCGGCATGCACTGCCGCCTGCTCGGCCGCCCGGGCCGCTTCCGCGCGCTGCAGCGCTTCCTCGACTATGTGCAGGGACACGACAAGGTGTGGATCTGCCGCCGTGTCGACATCGCCCGCCACTGGGCCGATACCCACCCCTACCCCCCCCGGAACCAAGCATGAGCCAGACCTACACCATCGCCCAACTCAACACCATGCCTGTCGCGGAGTTCGTGCAGGTGCTGGGCGGCATCTACGAACACTCGCCGTGGTTTGCCGAGACCGCAGCCGCGCAGCGGCCCTTCGCCGACGGCGCCGCGCTGGCGCAGGCACTGCGCAAGGCGGTCGATGAAGCGGGCGAGGCGGCCCAGCTCAAGCTGGTGCGCGCCCACCCGGAGCTGGCCGGCAAGGCCGCCGTGCGCGGCGAGCTGACCGCCGAATCCACGCGCGAACAAAGCGGCGCCGGCCTGAACCTGTGCACGCCCGAGGAGTTCGACCGCCTGCAGTCGCTCAACGCGGCCTATAACCACAAGTTCGGCTTCCCGTTCATCCTGGCCGTGCGCGGCTACGACCGTCACGGGATCATCGCGGAGTTCGCGCGCCGACTGGAAAACACGCCGCAGCAAGAGTTGCAAACTTGCATCAACCAGATCCATCGCATTGCGCAGTTCCGGCTTGACGACTTAGTATCCGCCTGAGCAAAAAAGCGTCACCTGTATAACAAAAAACGCTGTACCCGATGCCGCCGGCACCCATGCACCACCCCTCACCGAGCCAAGCCAGGCGGCACGAATAAAAGCACCAAGACATTAGAAGAACCCGACAGGGACCCAGTACACAACGTTCCAAGCAGGATCAAAAACCACGGAGGTCTAACAATGCAGAAGCAGTACAAGCCGGCACTAAAGCTGGCGGCAGTAGCGGCTACCCTTTTTTCCGGTGCGGCCATGGCCCAGTCCAGCGTCACGCTGTACGGCCAGGCTGACATGTTCATCGGCGGCGTCAAGAGCCCGGGTTCGGGCGAGCGCGCATGGGTGGCCAACTCGGGCGGTATGCAGACGTCCTACTGGGGCATCAAGGGCACCGAAGACCTGGGCGGCGGCACCAAGGCCATCTTCGACCTGAACGGGTTCTTCCGCACGGACAGCGGCAACAGCGGCCGCTTCACCGGCGACTCGATGTTCAGCCGCAACGCGTACGTCGGCCTGCAGAATGACAAGCTGGGTACGTTGAAGCTGGGCCGCAACACCACCCCGTACTTCATCTCGACCATCCTGTTCAACCCGCTGGTCGACTCGTACGTGTTCTCGCCGACCATCTTCCACACCTACTTCGGTGCGGCCAGCAATGGCGTGGTGGATCCGGGCATCATCGGCGACTCGGGCTGGAGCAACTCGGTGCTGTACTCCACCCCGAACTTCGGCGGCCTGAGTGCGAACCTGATCTACTCGGCAGGCGAGAAGGCAGGTGCCGCGGGCCAGAACAAGTGGGGCGGCAACCTGATGTACTTCAACGGGCCGTTCGCCGCGACCGTCGCGTTCCAGCAGGTCCGCTTCAACGCCGTTCCCGACGACCTGTCGGTAGCAGGCCTGAGCCGCCAGGACGCTGTGCTGGGCGGCATCACGTACGACTTCAAGGTGGTCAAGCTGTTCGCCCAGGGCCAGTACATCAAGACCAAGGCCAGCACGGCCGCCAGCGGCGACATCAAGCACACCAACGGTCAGGTCGGGGCCTCGGTACCGGTCGGTGCCGGCAACGTGCTGGCGTCCTACGCCTATGGCAAGACCGAGAACGCGATCGGTGACTTCAAGCGCAACACGTTTGCCGTCGCCTACGACTACAACCTGTCCAAGCGCACCGACGTCTACGCCGCTTACTACTACGACAAGATCACCGGCATCGAGCACGGCGATACCTTCGGCGTGGGCATGCGTCACAAGTTCTGATGGCGTAAGCGCCTCACCGGCAGCACTGGAGCCCGCCTTCCCGGCGGGCTTTTTCATTGCCGCGCACGCGTCACTTTAGGCAAGACTTTTGCCCCGGAATGCTGCAGCGCGCCATTCCCTGCTAAGCTTCACACCGGATCGGAAGCCCGCGCTCCATAGTCGGATTCAATTGGAACGGCCCCCGCCCGCTACCTAGATTGGTGTTCCAGGCCTCAAAAAACGATCCTAGAGAGGTGATTCATGCGGCGATATCCGAAGACCCGTTCCGAACTGATGGCCATCCTGAACCAGTGCCTCGACAACAACCCCGAGTGCGGCGAATGCGAGTTGCACGCGGTGCGAATGCACCAGCCTGACCATACCGGATGCAACTGGAGCGCCGAGGTCGATTTCCCGCAAGAATCCGTCGACAACCTGGGCACGCAGCTCGCCGCGGCCAAGTCGATCATTGTCGTAATGCGCGAGCAGTACAACGTGCTGCAATAGCCACCGAACCAGCAGCGTGCCCTGCGCGCTTGCCGCGGGGCACCATCAAAGAAAAAGCCGGATCATCAGACCCGGCTTTTTACATTGGCTCACGCCTTTCAGCGCATCAGCGCACCGCGTTGCTCTCCGCCACCGCCACGGCCGTCATGTTGACGATCCGGCGCGTAGTGGCCTGCGGGTTCAGGATATGCACCGGCTTGGCCGCGCCCAGCAGGATCGGGCCCACCGTGACGCCCTGCCCGCCCGTGATCTTGAGCAGGTTGAAGGCGATATTGGCGGCGTCCAGCGTCGGCATCACCAGCAGGTTGGCGCTGCCGGCCAGCTTGGTCGACGGCAGGAAATGGCGGCGCACGTCTTCGTCCAGGGCAGCGTCGCCCTGCATCTCGCCTTCCACTTCCAGGTGCGGAGCCACCTTGGCCAGAATCCCCGCGGCCTCGCGCATCTTGCGCGCCGACGGACGGGTAGAAGAGCCGAACATCGAGTGCGACATCAGCGCGACCTTGGGAACCAGGCCGAAACGCGCGATTTCCTCAGCGGCCAGTTGCGTGATCGCGGCCAGTTCGTCGGCGGTGGGATCGTCGTTGACGAAGGTGTCGGTGATGAACAGCGTATGCTTTTCGAGCATCAGCGCGTTCATCGCGGCGAACACCTTGGCGCCCGGCGCCAGGCCGATCACGTCGCGCACGTGCTCGAGGTGTGCCTCGAAGCGGCCCACCGTGCCGCACAGCAGCGCATCGGCATCGCCCATGTGCATCAGCATGGCGCCGATCAGCGTGTTGGAGCGGCGCAGGGCCACCTTGGCCATGTCCGGCGTCACGCCGTCGCGGCCGCGCAGCGCGTGGTAGGCCTCGTGGTAGGCGCGATAGCGCGGGTCTTCTTCCGGATTGACCAGATCGAAGTCCACCCCGGCCTTGAGGCGCAGGCCGGCCTTCTCGATGCGCATCTGGATCACGTGCGGGCGGCCGATCAGGGTGGGGCGGGCCAGCCCTTCGTCGACCACGGTCTGCACGGCACGCAGCACGCGCTCTTCCTCGCCCTCGGCGTAGGCCACACGCTTGGGCGCGGCCTTGGCGGCCGAGAACACCGGCTTCATGATCAGGCCGGTGTGATAGACATAGGTGGACAGCTGCTGGCGATACGCCTCGAGATCCTTGATCGGGCGCGTGGCCACGCCGGATTCTTCCGCGGCCTTGGCCACCGCCGGCGCGATCTTCTCGATCAGGCGCTGGTCGAACGGCGTCGGGATGATGTAGTCCGGGCCGAACTTCAGCTCACGGCCGCCGTAGGCGGCGGCAACGGCGTCGTTCAGCTCGGCCTCGGCCAGCTCGGCGATGGCCTTGACGCAGGCCAGCTTCATCGCTTCCGTGATCTTGGTCGCGCCGCAATCCAGCGCGCCGCGGAAGATGTACGGGAAGCACAGCACGTTGTTGACCTGGTTCGGGTAGTCCGAACGGCCAGTGGCGATGATGCAGTCCGGTCGCGCGGCCTTGGCCACTTCCGGGCGGATTTCCGGCTCGGGGTTGGCCAGCGCCAGGATGATGGGCTTGTCGGCCATGGTCTTGACCATCTCGGCGGTCAGCACGCCGGCGGTCGAGCAACCCAGGAAGACGTCGGCGTCCTTGACGATGTCAGCCAGCGTGCGCGCCGAGGTGTCCTGCGCATAGCGCGCCTTGTTGGCTTCCATGTTGGCGTCGCGGCCAACATAGATCACGCCCTTGGAGTCCACCACCGAGATGTTCTCGCGCTTCACGCCGAGGCTGACCATGGTGTCCAGGCAGGCAATGGCGGCCGCGCCGGCGCCGGACACGGCCAGCTTCACCTTGGCGACGTCCTTGCCGACCACCTTCAGGCCATTGAGCAGCGCCGCGGTAGAAATGATCGCGGTGCCGTGCTGGTCGTCGTGGAAGACGGGGATGTTCATGCGCTCGCGCAGCTTCTGCTCGATGTAGAAGCATTCCGGCGCCTTGATGTCTTCCAGGTTCACGCCGCCCAGCGTGGGCTCGAGCGCGGCAACGATCTCGACGATCTTGTCCGGGTCGCGCGCGTCGAGCTCGATGTCGAACACATCGATGCCGGCGAACTTCTTGAACAGGCAGCCCTTGCCCTCCATCACCGGCTTGCCGGCCAGCGGGCCGATATCGCCCAGGCCCAGCACGGCGGTGCCGTTGGTGACCACGGCCACCAGGTTGGCGCGCGAGGTGTACTCGGCGGCGGTGGCGGGGTCCTTGGCGATTTCCTCGCAGGCATAGGCCACGCCCGGCGAATATGCCAGCGACAGGTCGCGCTGGTTGGACAGCGCCTTGGTCGCGGTTACCTGGATCTTTCCCTTGGTGGGGCTGCGGTGGTATTCCAGCGCGGCGAGGCGCAATTGCGCTTCAGGACTGTTCGGGGCATGTTGCGGTGCATCACCGCTATTCTTGCTGCTCATTGGCTCGTCCGGAAAATGGCCCGAACCGGAAGCGCCCCTCTCCCGCCAAGATCCGGCTCAGCCCCGATCGAGAAATCTCAGGATACGGGCCGGCAGCGAAGGACAACGCCTGGCAGCGAAACTGGCGATCCCGGCAGACAGGCCGGAAAAATCGAGCAACCATTCTAGCCCACGTGTCCGCGCAAAGTACCACCAGAGCCCGCCTGCAGGCCGCTTTTTGGGTGGATTATTCCAGTTAAACAGCTTTTACCATTGCGTATGCAATGCAGGTGCAGACGCATGCCCGTGCATGCATCCGCACGCATCGCCTGGCAGGGACCGCGCGGCCGGCCCCGGCCGCCCTACTTTGCGTTTTTCTCGACCTCGAGCGTCACCCGGCGCGGACGGCCGCTCTCGGCCGGGAAGTCGGTAAAGGCGCTGCGGATCAGGTAGGGCATGACCGCAGGCAGGCTGCCGTTCTCGGTCTGGTTCTGCGCGGTGACCTGGTAGACCCGCTTGCCGCTGGCCGCATCCCTGAAATACACCCGCAGGCTGGAGAACGTCACCGGAATGTCGCGCACCACGGTCTGCGGCGGCCAGTAGCCCGGCCCCCATGGGCCCCACGGACCCCAGGGCCCGTACGGGCGGTAGTAGCCAGGCCCCCAGTACGGGCCCCACGGGCCGTACCACGGGTCCGGATAGACGGTCTCGGCCACGCGCACGATGCCGGGCGCGGCATCGAAGTCCATGCTGACGCGATAGCGCGCCTGTTTCGCCGGCGCCTGCTCGAAGCCGATCTCCGCCAGCGCCGCGGCCAGCCACTGCTCATAGGTCTGGCGGTCAAGCTGCGCCGCCTGCTCGGCGCTGCGCTCGAAGCTGTAGGTGCGCGGCGCATCGTTCTGCCAGCCGGGCTGGCGGAACGCCGTGACATCGGTCACCACCGTGCTGGCGCACCCTGACAGCAACAGCGCCGCCAGCAACGCCATCGCCCCCCACCACCTGCGCGGCCCCGCCGCTCCTGCCTTGCCGACACCGCCTGCGCGCTGCCACATAGTGCTACCTCGCTTTCCGCTGAATACCCACGTGTCTCTGAGACCACGCCGCCGGCGCGGAATTCCCCGCAGCTTGCCGATGCCGTGCTGCGCCGGGCCGCGCCCCGACCCCTTGGCTACAATGAGGACTTCAGCGCCATGCTTCGCTGCCGCGCGCATGGCCCGCCCCCTTTCCTAACGGTCTTCCGAAGACAGGATCTTTCCATGCTGCGCACCGACACGCCCGTTACCGTCTATCGCAAAGACTATACCCCGCCGCCGTTCGCCATCGACCACGCCGAACTGGTGCTGGACCTCGATCCCCAGCGCACCGTGGTCACCAGCACGCTGCGCTTCGCGCGCCAGGCCGGCGCGCCCGACGCAGCGCTGGTGCTGGCCGGCGAGGAACTCGAACTGATCGGCGTCAGCCTGGACGGCAAGCCGGTCGCCAACGCGACCCAGGATGCCGGCACGCTGACCATCCCCGGCCTGCCGGCGCAGGGCACGCTGGAGATCACCACCGCTTGCCAGCCCGCGGCCAATACCACGCTGTCGGGCCTGTATGTGTCCAACGGCAACTTCTTCAGCCAGTGCGAAGCCGAGGGCTTCCGCCGCATCACCTACTTCCTGGACCGCCCCGACGTGATGGCGACCTACCGCGTCACGCTGCGCGCCGACCGCGCCGCCTATCCGGTGCTGCTGTCCAACGGCAACCTGGTGGGCCAGCGCGAACTGCCCGACGGCCGCCATGAAGCCGTATGGGAAGACCCGTTCCGCAAGCCGGCCTACCTGTTCGCGCTGGTCGCGGGCAAGCTCGAATGCATCGAGGAACGGATCCAGTCCGCCTCCGGCAAGGACAAGCTGCTGCAGGTCTGGGTCGAGGCGCGCGACCTCGACAAGACCCGCCACGCCATGGATTCGCTGATCCATTCGATCCGCTGGGACGAGCGCCGCTTCGGGCTGGAACTGGACCTGGACCGCTTCATGATCGTCGCCGTGGGCGACTTCAACATGGGCGCAATGGAGAACAAGGGCCTGAACATCTTCAACACCAAGTACGTGCTGGCCAACGCGCAGACCGCCACCGACACCGACTTCGCCAATATCGAGGCGGTGGTCGGCCATGAGTACTTCCACAACTGGACCGGCAACCGCGTGACCTGCCGCGACTGGTTCCAGCTTTCGCTCAAGGAAGGCCTGACGGTGTTCCGCGACCAGGAGTTCTCGGCCGACATGATGGGCTCGGAATCCGGCCGTGCGGTCAAGCGCATCGAGGACGTGCGCGTGCTGCGCCAGGTGCAGTTCCCCGAGGACGCCGGCCCGATGGCGCACCCGGTGCGCCCCGACAGCTATGAAGAGATCAATAACTTCTACACGGTCACCGTGTACGAGAAAGGCGCCGAAGTCGTGCGCATGTACCAGACCCTGCTCGGCCGCGACGGCTTCCGCAAGGGCATGGACCTGTACTTCCAGCGCCATGACGGCCAGGCCGTCACCTGCGACGACTTCCGCGCGGCCATGGCCGATGCCAACGGCCGCGACCTGACGCAGTTCGGCCTGTGGTACAGCCAGGCCGGCACCCCGGTGGTGACGGCGCGCACGGACTGGAACGGCGACGACGGCAGCCTGACGCTGACGCTGTCGCAGCGCTGCCCCAAGGTCGGCATCGAGACCCGCGCCGGCACGCCCGAGAAGCAGCCCTTCCATATCCCGTTCGCGCTCGGGCTGCTTGGCGCAGACGGCAAGGACCTGCCGCTGCAGCTCGAAGGCGAAAGCACGCCCGGGACGACCACGCGCGTGCTCGACTTCACGCAGGCCGAGCAGAGCTTCCGCTTCATCAACCTGCCGCGCGGCGCCAGTGCCCCGCTGCCCTCGCTGCTGCGCAACTTCTCGGCGCCGGTGATCGTCGATGCCGAGTACACCGACGCGCAGCTGACCTTCCAGCTGTCGCACGACAGCGATGCCTTCAACCGCTGGGAAGCCGGCCAGCGCCTGGCCACGCGCGCGCTGCTGCAGCTGGTGGCCGAGGTCCAGGCCGGGCGCGAGCTCAAGCTCGATCCCGCGCTGGTGCAGGCCATGCGCGCCGTGCTCACCGACGACACGCTCAACCCCGCCTTCCGCGAACAGGCGCTGGTGCTGCCCGCCGAGGCCTACCTGGCCGAGCGCATGGGCGTGGCCGATCCCGCCGCCATCCACCGCGCCCGCCAGTTCATGCGCGAAGGCCTGGCGCGCGCGCTGCAGGCCGACTGGCTCGCCGCCTACGAGGGCAATGCCACGCCGGGCGCCTACTCGCCCGATGCCACCTCCGCCGCCAGGCGCGCACTGCGCAACCTTGCGCTCGGCTACCTGGCCGACGGCGGCGATGCCGCGATGCAGGCGCTGGCCGAGCAGCAGTACCAGAACGCCGACAACATGACCGACCGCTTCGCCGCGCTGTCGGCGCTGGTCAACAGCTTCGCCCCCGGCCGCGAGCACGCGCTGGCGGACTTCTATGAGCGCTTCGAGGACGACCCGCTGGTGATCGACAAATGGTTCTCGCTGCAAGGCATGCAGCGCGGTGAAGTCGGCCCGCACGCCGGCAAGCGCACCATCGACACCGTGCTCGCGCTGATGGAGCACCCCGCCTTCAACCTGCGCAACCCCAACCGCGCGCGTTCGCTGATCTTCAGCTTCTGCTCCGGCAACCCGGCCCAGTTCCACGCCCAGGACGGCTCGGGCTACCGCTTCTGGGCCGACCAGGTGCTGGCGCTCGACGCCATCAACCCGCAAGTGGCGGCGCGCCTGGCGCGGGTGATGGACCGCTGGCAGAAGTACGAAATGGCGCTGCGCGACCGCATGCGCGCCGAACTGGAACGCGTCGCCGCCAGCAGCACGCTGTCGCGCGACGTGCGCGAGATCGTCGGCAAGGCGCTGGCCGCCTGAGCGGCGGGAACGACACAAGGAGGCCCGCCAACGCCCCCTTTGCCCGGTCAAGCGCGGCCGGGCATGTAGAATTGCGGCCATCCAAGGAGAACCAACCATGACTCGCATCAGCCTCACCCGCTACCTGGTCGAGGAGCAGCGCAAGCACAACACGATCCAGCCCGAACTGCGGCTGCTGATCGAAGTGGTCGCGCGCGCCTGCAAGGCCATTTCCAACGCCGTCAGCAAGGGCGCCCTCGCCGGCGTGCTGGGCTCGGCCGGCACCGGCAACGTCCAGGGCGAAACCCAGCAGAAGCTGGACGTGATCGCCAATGAAGTGCTGCTCGACGCCAATGAATGGGGCGGCCACCTCGCCGCGATGGCGTCGGAAGAAATGGAATCGTTCTACGAGATTCCCAACCGCTACCCGAAGGGCGAATACCTGCTGATGTTCGACCCGCTGGACGGCTCGTCGAACATTGACGTCAACGTCTCGATCGGCACCATCTTCTCGGTGCTGCACATGCCCAAGCCGGGCCAGACCGTGACCGAGGCCGACTTCATGCAGCCCGGCACCCACCAGGTCGCCGCCGGCTACGCCGTCTACGGCCCGCAGACCACCCTGGTGCTGACCGTCGGCAACGGCGTGCACATGTTCACGCTCGACCGCGAGGCAGGCAGCTTCGTGCTGACGCACTCCAATGTGACGATCCCGGACGACACCAAGGAATTCGCCATCAACATGTCGAACATGCGCCACTGGGCCCCGCCCGTGCGCCGCTACATCGACGAATGCCTGGCCGGCGAAGAAGGCCCGCGCGGCAAGAACTTCAACATGCGCTGGGTCGCCTCGATGGTCGCCGACGTGCACCGCATCCTGACCCGCGGCGGGATCTTCATGTACCCGTGGGACCAGCGCGAGCCGGAAAAGCCGGGCAAGCTGCGCCTGATGTACGAAGCCAACCCGATGGCGATGCTGGTCGAGCAGGCCGGCGGCGCCGCCACCAACGGCCACCAGCGCATCATGGACGTGCAGCCCGAAAAGCTGCACCAGCGCGTCTCCGTGATCCTGGGCTCCAAGAACGAAGTGGAACGCGTCACGCGCTACCACCTGGAAGCCGAAGGCAAGGCCTGATTCCGGCCGCGCGGCAATAGCACGGGGCGCCCAGGTGGCGCCCCGTTTTCTTTCGGCCCCGGCCGGATGGCACGGGCGACACAAAAGGGGTTCACAGGGCGGAAAAACGCTGCTATTATTGCGGGCTGTTCCAGTTCACCGGAACATGTTGCCGAAGTAGCTCAGTCGGTAGAGCAGCTCATTCGTAATGAGAAGGTCGGGGGTTCGATTCCTCTCTTCGGCACCACAGAATTCCAGGGCATCGCCCACACAAGCCAACCCGGACAGCGTCACGCTCTCCGGGTTTTTTGTTGCCTGTGATCGGGCAAAGCCGGCGGTGGCAGCGGGCGCCCCAGCCGGTGCGCCCACCAGTAGCGGAAGGGATGATCGAAGTCGGGATAAAGCACCGGCTGGCTGAAGCAGCCGGCACGCTTCATCAGGAGGTAGGCAGCAAGCATGGCCGCCCAAAAAACTAGCAGTTCCACGATAACGGCCACCCTTGGATTTACAGGCGGCTGTTTTCATTATAGGTAGCCGCCTACCCCAGGGGGACGATGGCGCACCCGTGCAAACCCTAGGGTCTGTTCCCTCAATACACATCCGGAACGATCATCTCCTTCGGCACCGGTTGCCGCACATAGTCCTCATGCCGTTCGCGCCCCGGCAGCACCACGCTGGGCGCCTCCACTTCCGCATAGGGCACCTGGCTCAGCAGGTGATGGATGCAGTTCAGCCGTGCGCGCTTCTTGTCGTCGGCCTGCACCACCCACCACGGCGCCTCGGCAATATGCGTGCGCTCGAGCATGATTTCCTTGGCCTTGGTGTAGTCCTCCCAGCGGCGCTGCGATTCCAGGTCCATCGGGCTCAGCTTCCACTGCTTGAGCGGATCGTGGATGCGGCTGAGGAAGCGCAGGCGCTGTTCGTCGTGCGTGATCGAGAACCAGTACTTGATCACCTGGATGCCGGAGCGCACCAGCATCTTTTCGAACTCGGGCACTGAGCGGAAGAACTCTTCGTACTGGTCGTCGGAGCAGAAGCCCATCACGCGCTCGACGCCGGCGCGGTTGTACCAGCTGCGGTCGAACAGCACGATCTCGCCGGCGGCGGGCAAGTGCGCCACGTAGCGCTGGAAGTACCACTGGGTGCGTTCGCGGTCGTTGGGCGCTGGCAGCGCCGCCACGCGGCAGACGCGCGGGTTCAGGCGCTGCGTGATGCGCTTGATCACGCCGCCCTTGCCGGCGGCGTCGCGTCCTTCGAAGATGATGACGATCTTGTGTCCGGTGGCTGCCACCCAGCTCTGCAGCCGCACCAGTTCGCCCTGCAGGCGGAACAGCTCGCGGAAATAGTGGCGGCGGCTGTCCTGCTCGGCCTCGTCGTCCAGGTGCACCGGATCGCCGAAGGCCTCGCTGGCTTCGCGGTCGTCCAGTTCCAGTTCGATCTCTTCGTCGTAGTAGTCGGCCACCTCATTGTGGATGCGCCGCACCAATTCTGCTTCGCCCGGTCTCATCTGATCTGCTCTCCCTGTGGATACAACGCGGTCGCGCCGATACTCGCATGCCGGTATTGCAGCCGCGTGAAAGCGGGGCAGGCCAACCGCCCTGCCCCGCCTTCCTGCCTGCCCCTGCAGATTACGCCAGTTACGCCGCCGGATTGATGTTGTGGTTGTGGCGGAACAGGTTGCCCGGGTCATAGCGCCGCTTCACCTCGACCAGCCGGTCGTAGTTGGGCCCGTAGGCCGCGCCGATGCGGTCGGTTTCTTCCTGCGTCAGGAAGTTCACATAGACGCTGCCCAGCGCGAAGGGCGCTGCCGCGCGGAACACTTCACGGGCCCAGCTGATGCACTTGTCGTCGTCAGTGGGCGCGTCCCAGCGCCCGTGCAGGTTCATGATGAAGTTGGCGTCGCGGCTGGCGTAGGCGGTGGCATCGGGCGCGACGCGGTTGGTCTGCCCGCCCATGGCGCCGATAAAGACCTCGCATTGCGGCGAGGGCAGTTTGCCGATCTGTTCGATCAGCATCGTGATCAGGCCGTCGTCCAGCCCGGCGAAGTTGTGCGATTTCCAGTAGTTGCGCGCGCCCGGTGTCAGCAATGGATCGAACGCCTGCTGCCATGCCGTGAGCGGCATCGGGCCGAGATGCTCGCCATAGGGTGTGCCGAGCTTGCGCAACGGCTCGACCAGTTCGGGGCCTTTGTCAGGCGGGCCGATATAGCAGATCGCCAGTGCCGCGACCGGCTTGCCGTGCGTCTCGGGCGGCAGGAACGGCAGCGGCGGCGCCTGGCGCAGCACCACCCAGACGGTCAGCTCGTCAGGCATCGACTTGAACAGTTCACGGTAGGCCGGCAACACCGCGGCGGCCTGTTCCAGCGGATAGACGATCAGCCCGCCATAGATCTCGGGGCCGACCGGGTGCAGCCGGAACTCGAACATCGTCACCACGCCGAAGTTGCCGCCGCCGCCGCGCAGCGCCCAGAACAGGTCGGCGTTCTCGCCGGCGCTGGCGCGCACCAGCTTGCCGTCGGCGGTCACGACCTGTGCCGCCACCAGGTTGTCGACGGTGGTGCCGAACTTGCGGCTGAGCCAGCCGAAGCCGCCGCCGAGCGTCAGCCCGGCCACGCCGGTGGTGGAGTTGATGCCCAGTGGCGTGGCGAGGCCAAAGGCCTGCGCCTCGTGGTCGAAATCGCGCAGCGTGGCGCCGGGCTCCACATAGCCGCGTTGCGCGTGGGGATCGATGCGTACGGATTTCATCTGCGACAGGTCCAGCACCATGCCGTCCTCGCAGATCGCCAGCCCGCCGATATTGTGGCCGCCGCCGCGTATCGACAGCAGCACGCCATGGTCGCGCGCGAAGTTGACCGCGGCGATCACGTCGGCAGCGCCCGCGGCCTGCACGATCAGTGGCGGACGGCGGTCGATCATCGCGTTCCAGATGCGGCGCGCTTCGTCGTAGCCGCTGTCGTCGGGCTGCAGCAGGCGCCCGCGCAGCTGCGCCTTGAGTGCCTCAATGTGTTCCTGCGATGGCTGGGCCATAGTGTGCCTCCCGATGCTGGTTGGAAACATCGGACGGCGCGCGGCGTCTGGGTGCAGGGAAATGGCCACGAGGACCGATGACTAGATCATTTAAGGCAGTCACCGCTTGAATGTAAATGGGCCTTTGGCCCCACGCGCACAATCCCCATGGCAAGTGCCGCAACGCGTTCATGCCGCCCCGCCACCCTGCCGGCCTATCATGAATGAACAGCCGGGACGGCGCCCTCGCGCCGTCCGTCTGCACCATGAACACAGCCAGCCACCCTCCCCTGTTCTTGTGCGGCGACGTGATGACCGGGCGCGGCATCGACCAGATCCTCGCGCATCCCAGCCAGCCGCTGCTGCATGAATCGTATGTGCATTCGGCGCTCGACTACGTGCGCCTGGCCGAGCACAAGGCCGGCCCGATCGCACGCCCCGCCGCGCCGGAGTACCCCTGGGGCGATGCCCTGGCGGAACTGGAAAGCCGCGCTGCGCGGCCGCGCATCGTCAACCTGGAAACCGCCGTCACCACCAGCGACGATGTCTGGCCCGGCAAGGCGGTGCACTATCGCATGCATCCGGACAATGTCGCCTGCCTGCAGGCCGCCGGCATCGACTGCGCAGTGCTGGCCAACAACCATGTGATGGACTGGGGACGCGCGGGCCTGACGGATACGCTGGCAGCGCTGGACGGCGCGCATATCGCGCATGCCGGCGCCGGCCCCGACGAGGCAAGCGCGGCGCACGCCGCACTGCTGCAGCGGCCCGGCGGCGGCCGCGTGCTGGTGCTGGCCCTCGCCATGGAAAATGCCGGCACCCCCGCGGCCTGGCGCGCCAGCGCCGGACATTCCGGCGTGAACCTGCTGGAAGACTGGTCGGTGGCATCGCGCGAACGCATTGCCGCGCAGGTGCGCAAGTTCAGGCGTGCCGGCGACATCGTGGTGGTATCGATCCACTGGGGCCCGAACTGGGGCTACCACATCGACCCCGCGCAACGCGCCTTCGCCCGCGCGCTGGTGGAGGGCGGCGAAATCGACATCGTGCACGGGCATTCCTCGCATCATCCGCTCGGGATTGAGCTGCATGCCGGCAAGCCGATCCTGTACGGCTGCGGCGATTTCATCAACGACTACGAAGGCATCGGCGGCTACGACGCTTACCGGCCGGACCTGGCGCTGATGGTCTTTGTCAGCTTCGATGCCGGCGGCAGCGCCGACCTGCGGCTGGTGCCGTTGCGGCGCAGCCATTTCCGGCTGGCCTATGCGCGCGAAGTGGATATGGCGTGGCTGCAGGCCATGTTCGAAGACGAGGGACGGGCACTCGGCACCCGGGTGGAGCGCAGCGGCTTGCACGAACTGCGCTTGTGGGCGGCTTGAGCCTCAGCCCATGAAAAAGCCCGCCGTTGCGGCGGGCTGCCCGAAAGCCAATCGCCACGCGTCAGTGGCGATGGATCATGTGGTCAAACCAGGTGCGCACCGACTGCTCCTGCTGCTGCAGCAGCGTCGGGTTCTTTTCCCGCAACATCCAGATGGTAAATGCGGCGCACGCAACAAGGGCGATCAGGACCAGCGCGGTAATCAAGGTGGCGGCCATCGCAACCTCCTTTGGATAATGGTTGCACCTTCAGTGTAGTTCGCCCGGCAGCCGTCCCGGAAAGCAGAAAGGCCAGCCTTGATGGCTGGCCTTCCGGTTATTCCAGTGCCACGTGAGTTGGTTCCGTGTAACGCTTCCGCAGAGTGCTGATCCGCTTCTTCATTCACTGCCCGACTCTAGCTCACTCGCCCATCCTGCGGCACCCCAGGACATAACTGCAGCATAGTACAAATCCCCGCGGATAACAGCGCGCGTTCAGCTGACAGCGATGCGGTCGTCGACCAGGCGGATCTGGCCGCCAGGCTTGTCTTCCATCACTTTGAGCACGCGGCTGCCTACCTGCAGCGTGACGCCGCCATGGATGCGGCGCGCGGCGTCGATCACGGCCTCGGCGGCCGGCTGCATCTGCTGCCCCAGCTCGGCCAGGCGGGCCTCCAGCTCGAACAGGTCGCGCGACAGCTTGAACAGTGTCGCGCGTGCCTGTTCGCGCAGGTCGCCCACGGCCTTCTCGGGATGCTTGGCAAAGAAATCCACCAGCTGCCTGACCTTGTTCTGCTCTGCCAGCATGCGGCGGCGCTCGGCTTCCAGCGCGGTGCGCTGTGCGTCGGCAAATGGATTCAGGCCGACCTGGATGCTGGTGGCGGTGCCGGCCGGTGCGCCCAGCACCGGGGCGCGCACCGCCAGCAAGGCACGGCTGCGGCCGCCGCTGATGCTGCCCTGCGCGCCGGTGCCGCCCACCACGATGCGCTCGCCGGCAGCAACATCGCTCTGCCGGATGCCGCTTTCGACGTTGACCTCGGTGCCGGCCTCGACCACGGCGTTCTCGATAAAGCGCGCCTTCACCGCGCCCTTGCAGCGCACGCTGGCGCGGCTGATGCCGCCTTCGGCGCGGCCGGTGTCGGCCTTGCCGATGATGCCGCCCTTGACGATGACATTGCCGCCGGCCTCGACATTGGCGGCTTCGATGGTGCCCTCGACCACCACGTCGCCGCTGACGTTGACCGACATGCCGGTGCGGATGTCGCCCGACACGCGCAGCGTGCCGTCGAACGCCACGTTGCCCGAGTGCAGGTCGACCGACTCCACCTGCACCACGGGGCTGACCGAGATGCCGTGCACGCCAACCACCGGCGATCCGGCGATCACCGCGCGCAGCAGCTCCGCATCGTCGGCATCGGCGGCAGCGCCGGTCAGGCCTTCGGCAAAGGGCGGATCATCGACCGGATCGGCGGCGACGGGCTTGCCAAATACGTCGACGCCGTCATTGCCGCGCACCGCCGGAACGCGCCGCATCAGCGGCGTGCCGGGGCTGACCAGCAGCAGATTGCCCAGGTCGCGCAGGTCGACCTTGCCGGCCTCGTCGTCAGGCTGCGCCGGCTTGCGCGGTTCGAGCAGGTTGATGAAGCGCGCCGGCTCACCCTGGCGCGGCGCGACGCCGGCGGCAATGGTGCGCAGCTCGCAACGGCCTTCGGCCAGCGCGGCGTCCAGTGCCAGGGTCTGGATCGGCGCCACCACGCCGCGCGCCGCCGCGGCACGGCGGATGTCCTCGGCGCCGACCGGGCGGCCGCCTTCGGCTGGCAGCAGCGTCAGCCGCACTGCCAGGCCGTCGGCGGTGATGTCGAGCTCGAACGCGCCGTCGATCAGCGCACCGATGGTGGCATCGATCTCATGCTCGGCGCGCTGGCATTGCGCCAGGAACTGCGCCATCGCGCGCGCATCCAGCCGCGCCCCGGCCCAGCCCAGGCTGTCCAGGCATTGGCGCAGGCTGGCCTGGTCCGGCGGCAGCCTGCCTGGCTGCGGCGTGTAGCGCGCATGCACCTGCTCGCCTGGCTCGGCAAGCTCCAGGCGCAAACCCGACTCATGCGTCATGCGTCCCCTGAATCGTCTTGTGCAGCCGCGCGGCGGGTGCCGGCGCTCCGCTTGTTATCGATCCATAAACCAACGGCAGCAGCGCAGAGAACTTTAGCGCACACCTTGCCGCGTCGGCGGGGCTGCCATCGCCTTCGTGGACAAGCGCCTGGGGGGACGATCCGGACGATGTCCGGGCTATTTGACCGAGACCACCTCGATGGTACCGGTCTGGCCGCTCTGCACGACCTCCTGCTTCATGACCAGGCCCATGTCGGGGCAGTACCAGTCCGTAACGCTGGCGCTCGCCGGCGGCACCGACACGGTGTGGCCCGCCACCGTGACCGGCGCCATGGTCGTGCTGCGCTCGTAGCGGACCGGCCAGCAGGATTTCTGGCCGAGGCGGGTGGGGATGGTCGCGCGCTTGCCGACGACCTTGCCGCCGATGGTGACCTTGGCGGACGGGATCCTGGCCTGGCCGGCGCTCTGGCCGGCGGCGGTCATCTGCAGGTCCATGCGCACCGTCTGCGACTCGCCCGGCAGCCGCTGCCCTTCCGCTTCAATGACGCCGCCGTAGGCCAGCGTGCCGACCGCGCTGCTGTCGAGCATGCCTGATGCCGTGCCGGCGGCGCTCTTGCCCTCGACCTTGCCCGGCGCGCCGCCGCGCGAGATGGTCAGGCGGTCTTCGATCACCGCCATGGTGTAGTCCAGCCGCGTCTCGTTGCCCGAGCCGGCCGCGGCCACCTTCGACACGACGCTGATATTGGCATTGCACTGGCCCTTGCCCGACTTGCGCACGCCGGACACGGACATGGTCGCCGTGCCCGGCGCACCGCCCTGCATGGTCATGCGGATCTCGCCGCCGTCGTGCATCCACGGCGCATCGCAGACGCCGGCCGCTGCGGCTGCCGGCAGCAGCAGCGCAGCGAGGGCCACGCTTGCGCCAAGCGCCGTGCGGCGGTCCAGGGATTGACGCGCGCCAGCGCGGTCGGAATTCTTCGGCATCTGTCGCCTCTCCATTGGTCAGTTCAGCAAAGCACCGGCAGTCAGTCCTTGCATTGCGGCATGTCGCGGAAGCTGTCGCGCACCGTCGCACAGGACTGCGCCAGGCCATCCTTGTCGGAGACGCCGGCCCAGCGCGTGCGGATCGATTCCAGCTCGCCGGGCAGCCCGTCGCGCAGGGTCTGGGCGGCCGCGGCCTGCCCCGACTTGTCGAGCTTGGCCGCCATGTTCTCGGTGCAGGCGCGCTGCGCGGCCTCGGCTTCCTGGCAAGCCTTCGGCAAGGCATCGCTGGCCGCGGCGGAACGCCCTTCTTCCTTGCCACAGCCGGCAGCAGCCAGCGCCAGCATGACCGGCAGGCAGGCACGCGGAATCCAGTACGACTTCATGACTTCTCCTTTTTCTTCACCGCGGAGGCGGGGGGTTCTGATACGAGACAATGGCAAGGCCGCCGTGCTGCGCCGGCGACGCCGGCTGGCGCAAGGGCGCCGCGGTGCTGCCGTCCTGGCCGCCGCGCAAGCGCGCATAGCGGCCCAGCACCTGCGGCACGTAGGCCTGGGTCTCGGCAAACGGAGGGATGCGCGACCCGTGGCGCAGCACCGCGCCTTCGCCCGCGTTGTAGGCGGCCAGGGCCAGGCTGGTGTCGCCGTTGAAGCGCGACAGCAGGCCGCCCAGGTAGGACGCACCGGCCTGCAGGTTCTGGGCTGGATCATAGGCATCGGTCACGCCCAGCATGCGAGCCGTGGCCGGCATCAGCTGCGTCAGGCCGATGGCGCCCTTGACGGAGGTGGCTTGCGGGTTCCAGCCCGACTCCACCTCCACCATGGCCATCAGCAGATGCGGGTCCACCGCCGCGGCCTGCGCCGCGCGGTGCGCGAGGGCAACCAGCTCAGAGGGTGGGGACTTGGCGCTGACGACCGCGGCCTTTGCCGCCGCCAGCGTTGGCAGCCCGATAAACGCCCGCGCTGGCAATGCCGCGGGCGCCGCGGTGGACGCCAGCCGTGCCGGCGCGGCGCTGCGCGACGTGAGGAAGGTCACGCCGCTGCCGCGGTCGGCATGCATCACGATCTCGGCGCCGGCCGGCACCGCGCCCGCCAGCAGCATTGCCGCCACCACACCGCGCGCCGGCGCGGCCACAAGCGCAGGCATCACTGCTTGGCCAGCTCCACGCGGCGGTTCTGCGCGCGGCCGAACGGCGTGTCGTTGGGCATCAGCGCATGGGTGGCGCCATAGCCCTTGGCATCGAGGCGGTCGGCGGGCACGCCAGCGCTTTCCAGGTAGCGCTTGACGGCGGCGGCGCGGCGCTCGGACAGCGGCTGGTTGCGCACGTCGCCGCCGGTGCTGTCGGTATGCCCCTCGACGCGCAGGCGCCAGTCGGGGTGCGCCAGCACCGCCTTGGCGGCACGGTCCAGCAGCGGCCGGGCCGCCGCGCTCAGCACATCGGAATCGGTTTCGAAGTTGACGCCGTAGAGCTGCACGCGGCCCGCGCCTTCCAGCGCCTGGCCGATGGGATCGGGGGCTGCCTCGGCCTTCGGGAAGCACGGCGGCGCCGTGTCCGCCAGGCGCCAGCCGCCGGCCTCGCGCACGCTGTCGAAGGTGCGGGCATCGCCCTTCACCAGCGCCGCGTAGGCATGGCTGCCGTCCGGGCTGAAGGCCATGGCGCCCTTCTCAGGCGCGCCCTCGGTGGTGCGCCGGAAAGCCAGCAGGGCGCCATTTTCCAGCCCGCCGGAAATCGTTCCCAGCACCTGCGTGATCTTCATCTGCTTGTTGCTGTAGTCGCCTTCCACGTAGCAGCCTTCCACCGCAGCGCCGTCCTGGTGCAGCAGCACGTAGCCGGACGAACCGAATTCCACCGGGAACTGGTAGATGCCGCCCACCTGGCGCACCTTGTCGGCCACGGCCTCGGGCTTGCCGTAGGCCATGAACTGCTGCAGGCCGATCTGGCCCTCGTCCTGGTCGCCCGGCCAGCGGTTGCCGGTAAGCGTCAGGCGCAGGGCCCCGGCCTTGACGGGCTGGGCCAGCGGCACGCGGGTATCGTAGCCGTCCTGCCCCGGCAGGTCCGCATCGTAGATCACGGTCCAGGGGCCTTGCGTGCCGCCGGCCGAGGCTTCGACGCGGGCATGGCGCGCATTGCTGCGCGCCCCGGCATCGGACAGGCCGCGGAAGCGCAGCACGTCGACGGACGAGGCCTGCGCCAGCGCAATCACCAGCTCCTGCCGGCTGCCGTTGCGCATAAAGCCGGCATGGTCCGGAATCTCATTGAGCAGCGGATACCACGAGCGGTCTTCCTTGTCGCGGTTGACCACGAACGCGCCGGACCACAGGCCGGCAACGTTGGTTTGCGCGGGCGTTGCCGGCGCCGTTGCCACGGGCTGGGCCGATGCCGCTGCAGGCGCGGGCTGCGCATCGCCTTGCGCAGCGGCGCTGTCAGCAGGCTTCTTCTTGCAGCCCGCCAAGGCCAGCAGGGCCACGACGCCCAGGCCGATAGCGGCCTTGCGGGTCGTCAGTCCAAACGTCATTCCCTTCAAGGTACTTCCCCTTCTTCTTTTTGTGATGCCGGCCGGTCCGGTGCGCGCCTCAATGCGGGGCGCGCATCAGCATGTCGATCTTCTGCAGCCGCGCGCGGACTTCGCGCTCCAGCGGCGCCAGTGTTTCCGGGCTGGCTCCGGCCTTGCTGGCGCGCGCGTAGTTCGCGATCGCCTCGTTCATGCCGCGCTGCTCTTCGGCCAGCGCACGCTTGACCAGCTCGCGCTCATCGCTGGCCGCCACGCTCGGAATCGCCGCCTGCGCGGCGCCCGCGACGGCGGCCTGCGCCTGGTCGGGCGCGTTGCCGCGTGCGGACGGTGCCGCTGCCTGGGGCGCGGAAGCCGCCGGAGCCCGCGCTGCCGACGCCGGCACGGCGCCGCTCACCGCCGGCGGCGCACGCCGCGTGGTGATGATCTGCACGCCTTCGGAGCGAGAAACCTCCATCGCCGCCAGCGCCGGTCGCGGCACGAACCCGAGGTTACACAACAACAGCAACGCCAAACAACCCCGCTTCGGCAATTTTGTCGACCTTGTCGATTCTGGCATCGGTGTCTTCGGGCCTATCCCGGCAAATTTTCACAAATACTTACAAAAACGGCGGCTGCGGAAGCATCAGTTGCCGCGATACGGCGATTGCATCCGCACGATCGCCTCGGACTCGAGCGGGATGCGCCATTCCGACGCCAGCGTGGCCCGTCCGGTGCAGAAATTGGGCGTGGTCGGGACCTCCATGCCGCCGTACGAACCGGTTGCAACAAAATTCCGGATGCCGTTGACCAGCGAGTAGATGGTGCGGTCGGCAAACGGCACGAACATTTCATAGCAGTACGTGACCCGGATCTTCAGCAGGTTGGCGTCCTGGATATTGACGCCAGAAGACGGCCCCGCGCTGGTGGCGCGGTACATCAGGCTGTCGTTGGGGATCTCCCGCGTGGTCTTGCCGGCGTAGTAGCCGCTTCGCCCGAAATCCTGCAGCGCCGCCGGCGTCGGGTTCAGCACGTCGATCCTGGCCTGGGTGCGGGCTTCGAACTGGGCCTTGGCATAGCCGGTGGCATGCGCGGTACGGTCGGCGGAGCGCACGAACAGCGGCGTCAGCCCCAGCGCCAGCCCCTTGCGCATGCTGGCCAGCCGCCCGTGGTCGACGGCGCCTTCGCGCGCGGCCTGCAAGGCGGCGTGGTCGAGCGTGGCCTTGGCCTGGTACAGCAGCCCGAACTGGATCACGCCCAGGCACAGCAGCAGCAGCGCCGGCGCGATGATCAGGAATTCCACCGCGGACTGTCCCCGTGCCCCGCGCCGCGCCGCGTGCTTTTGCTGGTGCGTCATGGCCCCTCCTCCCGCATTTCCAGGGTCTGGCCCGGCGCAATCCCCAATGCCGCCGCGCGCCCCGCGCCGAGCTCAAGCGTCTGGCACGCGCGCCAGTGGGCACGCACGCGCTGGCGCCCCACGCTCGGGTGCACCGCCAGCACGCGCTGCCGCTTGTCGAGAAACACCACGTCGATCGCCATGCGCATGCCAAAGGTGTGGACGGCGCCGCAGGGAGACAGCAGCAAGGCTTCGTCCGGTGCCATCGAATCGCGGCTGAGCAGCCCCGTCATGCGTTCGCGCGCAGTGGCCGCCACCGACACCCGCACGCCGGTGTCGAGCGTGCCGTGGCTGGCCCGCAGGTAGAGGCGCGCCTGCCTCACAGCAGCCCTTCCTGCATGAATTTCATCACGATCGGGAAGCCAAGCACGATAAAGGTGACCGGGAAGATAAACACCACCAGCGGAAAGATCAGCTTGACCGGCGCTTCCATGGCCTGCTTCTCCGCGCGCTGGAAGCGCTCGGTGCGCCGCTGCTCCGACTGGAAGCGCAGCGTGGCGGCCAGCCCCGAGCCCATGCGCTCCGCCTGGATCACGGCACCGACGAAATTGGTGACCTCCTTCACGCGCAGGCGGTCATCCATGCGGCGCAGCGCATCGGCGCGGCTCAGGCCCGACTTCAGGTCGCGCAGCACGTGCTCGAACTCGCGCCGCAGCGGGCCCTCAGGCCCCTTCTCCACCGCCTGCAGCAGTGCGCCGTTGATGTTCAGGCCGGCCTCCACGCTCAGTGTCAGGAAATCCAGAAACACCGGCAGGTGGCGCGTGATCTGCAGCAGGTTGCGCTTGCGCACGTCGCGTAGCCAGATGCGCGGATAGAAGAAGCCCAGCGCGCCGGCGGCAAGCAACAGCAGCGGCGAGAACACGTCCAGCCCCAGCATGGCTATGCCCGCCAGCAGGCAGAACGCCAGCGCCGAAACGATCGACAGCGACAGGAACTGGCGCGCCGTCATCAGGAACGACATGCCCGTCAGGCGCAACTGCTCGTCCACCGCGGCGCGCAGCGACTTCGGCGTGATCCAGACGAAATGGTGGTCGAAGAAGCGCACCACCGGCCAGACCGCGCGCAGCGACGGCGGCAGCGGGTCGAGGTAGTCGCGCGCCTCGTCGGGCACGGCCACGGTGAGGCGGCGCATGGCCATGGTGGTGGCGGCGAGCACGCCGACCAGGCCGGCGGCGAGGGCGAAGGCAACAACAAGCATCATGGTCGGCCCCGGTCAGACATCGATATGGGTGATCTTGCTGATCGCCTTGTAGCCAAGCAGCTCCATCACCGCGATCACGGACAGCGTGCCCCAGCCGATCGGCGAATTGAACAGCGGCGCCATCGCCACCGGCTCCATGTGGTTCAGCACCACGATCAGGAACAGCGGCAAGCCCGTCATCACCAGGCCCTGCATCTTGCCCTGCGCGGTCAGCGCGCGGATCTTGCCTTCCATCTGGTGCTTCTCGCGCAGCGTGCGCGCCACCGACTCCAGCGTCTCGGCCAGGTTGCCGCCCACCTCGCGCGAGATCGTGATGGCCGCGGTCACCATCAGGAAGTCGGGCACCGGGATGCGTTTCTCCATATTGCGCAGCGCGTCCATCAGGTCCACGCCAAGCCGGACTTCGCGCATCAGCAGGTCGAACTCCTGCGAGATCGGCGGGCGCGACTCGGCCACCACGCTTTCCAGCGCCATCGGGAAGCTGGCGCCGGCGCGCAGCGCGCTCGACATCATCAGCAGCGCATCCGGCATCTGGTCTTCGATGGCCATCAGGCGCTTGCGCTGCATCTTCTTCACCAGCGCGCGCGGCAGCAGCAGGCTCACCGGAATGCTGAGCATCGCGAAGAACACGTTCTGCGACACCAGCCAGGTCAGCAGCGGCAGCGCGAATACCGCCACCACCGAGATGCCGGCCACCTGCCGCATGTTGATGAAGATGAAGAGATCGGCCAGCGAGGCCTCGACCTCGGTCGCCAGCGTCTGCGTGTGCCGCACGAACCAGCGCTTGCCCTGCGACAGCACGGCCCACGCAATCAGCACAGTCATCAGGAAGGCGCCGCACAGCACCAGGGCAAGGTTCATATGGCCTCCTTACTCGTCGCGGGCGGTGAAGATGCCCGTATTGACCTGGATGCCGCGACGGATCAGGTCCTGGTAGAAATCCGGGATATACGAGGTGGCGACATAGCGCCCCTTGACCTTGCCGTCGGCACCGTAGCCTTCCTCGCGGAACATGAACACGTCCTGCAGCTGCACCACGCCCGTTTCCATGCCGCTGACCTCGGTGATATGCGTCACGCGGCGCGAACCGCAGGAGAAGCGCGTCTGCTGCACGATCACGTCGACCGCCGAGCAGACCTGTTCGCGAATGGCCTGCACCGGCAGGTCCAGCCCCGCCATCAGCGTCATCACCTCGAGACGCGACAGGCAGTCCCGCGGCGAGTTGGCGTGGGCCGTGGTCAGCGAGCCGTCATGGCCGGTATTCATGGCCTGCAGCATGTCCAGCGCTTCCCCGCCGCGGCATTCGCCGACGACGATGCGGTCCGGGCGCATGCGCAGGCAGTTCTTGACCAGGTCGCGGATCGTCACCGCGCCCTTGCCTTCCATATTGGGCGGCCGCGCCTCCAGCGACACCAGGTTGGGCTGCGACAGCTGCAGTTCGGCAGCATCCTCGACCGTGACGATGCGTTCGTCATCCGGGATGAAGCTAGACAGCACGTTCAGCAGCGTGGTCTTGCCCGAGCCCGTGCCGCCGGAGATCACGATATTGGCGCGCCGCTCCACGGCGGTGCGCAGGAACTCCAGCATCTCGGGCGACAGCGAGCCGAAGCCGACCAGGTCTTCGCCCCTGAGCTTCTTGCGCGAGAACTTCCGGATGGTGATGTTCGGCCCCTTGAGGGCGAGCGGCGGGATCACCGCGTTCACGCGCGAGCCATCGGGCAGGCGCGCATCGACCATCGGCGAGCTTTCATCGATGCGCCGTCCCAGCGGCGCGACGATGCGCTCGATGGCGCCCAGCACGGCGCGGTCGTCGGTAAAGATCACCGGCGAACGCGTCAGCCTGCCGGCGCGCTCGACAAAGATCTCGTCATGGCAGTTGACCATGATTTCCGAGACCGCGTCATCGTCCAGCAGCTCTTCGAGCGGACCCAGCCCGATCACTTCGTCGAAGACGCTCTGCTTGAGCGCGTCCAGCGGGATCTCCTGACTGCGGAACACGCTCTCCTTGAGGATGTCGTCGAGCAGCGAGCCGACCAGTTCGCATAGCTCGTCCTCGGCCATGCGCGCGACGTTGACGCGGCGCAGGTCGAGCGCAGCGATCAGGCGCTGGTGCGCCTGCTTGCGCAGTTCCACGCCGCGCGGCGAGTTGATGGGCGCGCGCAAGGCCTCGTCGAGCGGCGCCGCCGGCGCAGGTTTGGCGGCCACCGGCGCTGGCTTCGGCGCAGGTGCCGGCGGCCTGGGTGCGGGCACGGCTTCGCGCGGCACCGGCTCGCTTGCCTGGGGCGATGGCGACAGGGTCACCGCCTCCCGTGGCGGCGACGGAGGCGGCACAGGCATGGGCACCGGCACCGCCGGTTGAGGCGCCACGGCATCCTGTGGTGGTTGGGCGTGGTGCTGCAGCGGCGATGGCTGCGCCGCCACGCCCGCTCCCGCACGCCCCGGCTCGGCCACGACCGACAGCACGAAGCCGCCGATCTCGATCTGGTCGGCCGCGGCCAGCGGGCCATAGCGCGTGATCGGGTCGCCGTTGATCAGCGTCGAGGCAATGCCGCCCTGATCCTCGATATACCAGCCGCCGTTGTGTCCTTCGATGCGGGCGTGGACCTTGCCGATCAGCAGGCCCTTGAGGACGACGTCGCAGCCGGGATCCTTGCCGATGGTGCAGCCCGGCCCCTTCACATGGATCACCTCGGCGCTGCCATTGCGCTGCTGCAGGCGGATATTGAGCATGGCCGGATCAGCCTCCGTTCATCGGGTCGACGCCGGGCGGCGGCAGCGGCGGCCGCTTCTGCTCCATCACTTCCTGCTCGCGCACGGCATTCGCAGCGGGCAGCGGGCTCGGCTCGCCGAAGCGGTGGCGGTAGTTGGCATCGACATCCGCACCACGCTGCAGCAGCGCGGCGTTTTCCGGGCTGGCCGGGTCATAGACGACCGGGGTGACAAAGATCACCAGGTCGCTCTTGTTGTTGCGGAATTCGTCGGAACGGAACAATCGCCCGAGGATGGGAATGCTGCCCAGCAGCGGCACCTTGTCGACGGCCTTGGACGCGTCGGCATTGACCAGCCCCGAGATCGCCAGCGTTTCGCCCGCGCGGATCGAGGTCTCGGAGGTGGTGCGGCGCGTCAGGAACGCCGGGAAGCCGCCGAACGATACCGACGGGTCGATCTGGCTGATCTCGGTTTCCAGCGTGGTCGAGATGACGTTGTCGACGTTCACCGCCGGGCGGATGTTGAGCTTGATGCCGTACGGCTTGTAGTCGACGTCGGTGGTGCCGAACGCGCCGGCCTTGGGAATCGGCACTTCGCCGCCGGCCAGGAAGGTGGCCAGCCCGCCGCTCTTGCTGTTGAGCTCCGGCGCGGCGAGCACGTAGGCATCGCCATCGGAGATGGCCAGGTTGATGCGCGAGAAGATGGTCGTGGCAATGCCGAGATAGAAACCGCTGGCGGCGCCGGCAACCTGGCTCGGGGTATCGGTGAAGGTGGCCGCATCGGTGGACGGCAGCGTGCGATAGCGCCCGGTGTGCACCGGATTGCCCGCGAACGCGATCTGCGGCCCGTTGAAGCTCTGCTGCCAGGCAATGCCCAGCTTCTCCATGCCGCGCCGGGTGATCTCCATGATGTGCACCTTGAAGTGCACGGTCTTCTTCAGGGCGTCGCCCTCGTCGGCGCGCACCAGGTTGACCACGCTGTCCAGGCCCGAGGTGGCGGTCTTGATCAGCGGCACCATCTGCGGATCGACGATGCCCGACAGCACCACGCTGGGGCCGACCACCTCGATCTTCAGGCCGCGCACGCTGCCCAGCGACGCCCGCAGGCGCTGGGCCACGTCGGCGGTATCGGCCGGCGCCACGCGCAGCTTGCCCTGCAGGGCCACGCCGCGCTCGTTCCAGACGATCAGGCTGGTGGTGCCGATCTCCTCTGCCAGCAGCAGCAGGCGGCCGTCGACCACGGTGCTGCTGACCAGCGCGCCGTTGCCGATGGCCACGCGCTTGATGGTGCCCGGCACCTCGAGCGCGCGCACCTCGCCCTTGAACAGCTCGATCGCACCAAAGCGCGCCGGCAGCTCGTACGACGGCGGCTGCGCGCCTGTGCGGGCCGCGGTGGTCACGGGCTCGGCGGCCCAGGCTCCCGAGGCCAACGCGGCTGCCGCCAGTGCTGCCATACCCCCGCGCACCGCATGGCGCGCCCCCTTACCCGTTTTCCCGTCCGGTGCTCTGTGTACCGTGACCGCCTGCAGGCGCCCGGCGATGCCGCCGCGCTGCGCGAAAGACCCATCCATTGCGTGTTCCGTCAGTTGGTGTTCTGGATAATCCGATGTCGTGCGGCCGCCGCGCTCAACGCGAGGCCGGCCGGCCCGCCATGGCGTTGGCGGCGTTGGCAACGGCGCCCTGCTGGGCCTGGGCGATGCCGCCCGCGGAACCGCCCATGGATCCGCCATTGGCCAGCGCCGAAGAAATGGCGTTGCCGATGTCCTGCGCGGTAGGCAGCTTGGAGATCATGTTGGCGCCCGCGGAACGGCCACCGACGATGTATTCGATGGCCGCTTCGTCGCCACCGGCGAAGAGCGCGTGCTCGCTGACCGCGATCTGCGGGGTCGCGGTCTTGTCGGCCGCATTGCGCAGCACCGCGCGCAGGCTGCCGACCTTCTGCGCCAGCGCCAGCCGCGCCGCCTGTTCGGGCGACACCATCAGCGTGAGGCTGTCGTAATCCGGGTTGGTGTCCACGCCCTCCGCGCCTTCCGCGGCCTGCGCCGCCATGGCTTCGCCATAGTCGCGCGGGCGCACGTCCTGGCCGGTGGCCAGCACCAGCATGTCCGACATCAGCAGCCGCGCGGTCTGCTTGTCGGTGCCTGCCGCGGTGGGCGAGGTGGAGCTGATCAGGAACAGGTCGACATGGTTGCCAGGCTTGAGCATCTTGGCCGTCGAGTTGACCATGTCGACCTCGATGGTGAAGGCGCGCTTGCCGGGCTTGAGCAGGTCGGAGAAATCGCGCGACTGCAGCGCTTCCACGTCGGCACGCCGCACCGGCTGGCCCTGCCGCACCTGGCGCACCAGGCGCAGGTTCGCCACCTTGTCGAAGCTGCTCGCCAGGATCATGTCTTCGTAGACCAGGTCGGCCGGAATCTCCCGCGCCGCGAAGCCATTGCCGTCGATCACCGTGCCCGGCGCGGCATTGCGCACCGGCACCATGACGGCCACGCGGCGGCCCTCGTTCAGCTGTGCGGCCAGCTGCTCTTTCAGTGCCGCTTCGCGCCCGCTCAGGAAGCGGTAGATCCACAGTGTCAGCAGGCCGGCGACCAGCACAGCGATGACAAGGACGACCCAGGGATTCCCGATAATTGAATGAATCTTGATTTTCTTCAGCATGAATGTGCTTGCAATGGCCAGACGCCGCCTGGTGGCGGTGCGTCAGGGAAGTGACAGGGAAAAGCTGTACGCCTGAAAGAAGGACCTGAACGCCGCGGCCAGCATGCTGATGACCGAGTTGTCGCCGCCGGCGACCAACACGGCAACGACCAGCAGCGTGATGACGATGTATTCGAACGCGGCCTGCCCGCGCTGGCGCCTGCTACGGATTGCCATCGCGCTACTCCGGCCGTGCCACGGTGATCACCGCGTCGGTCTGGCCGGCGCGGTCGACAAAGGTGGCATCCATGCGTTCCTGCTGCCGCTGCATGGCCAGCGTGAGGCCCTCGATGCGGCCCGAACCGTCGGCCACGGGCGCGGGCATCTGCACCACCGAACTCCAGCCCTGCGCCGCCAGCCGCTCGGCGGCGCGCTGCCGCGCCGCCTGCGCGTTGCCGGGCAGCCGGACCACCAGGGTGCGCCCGCGCTGGCCGCGGTCCGTGCTCTGGACATCCGACAGGACCTTGGCGCCGGGCGGCAGGCCCAGGTCGCCCAGCCCGGTGCCGGACGCCACCGGCGCCAGCTTGCTGACCGAGAAGATGCCCGCCACATGCCCGCCCGGCGCGGGCCTGGGCTCCAGCGACAGCACATAGTGGCAAAGCCCGTCGATCGCGCTCAGCACGTACTGGCCGCCGGCGCGCTGCCCGCGCGCCGGCACGCCTTCGCGCGTCCAGTACTGGCGCCACGCGTCCGAGACCGCTTCGGCGGTGCCGGCGAACTCCATCGTCAGCACCCGCGTGGGCAGGCCGTTGACCACCATGTCGGTGCCGACCGCATGCGCCCTGGCAGGCGCAACCGGCTGCCGCGTGCAGTCCGTCGCGGTCGCTGCCGCCGCGGACCAGGCGAGCGCGGCCGGCAGCAGCGCGGCCAGGCAGCGCATCAGCACGCCATGCATGCAGGCTCTCATCTCAGCGGCTCCCCAGGCGGTCGGCGGGGACCACGTCGGGCTGGATGCGGCCCAGGTCCAGTTTCAGGATTTCCGGCCCGAAGGCGGCCAGCCCGACGGTCAGCGCGGTGTCGATCACGCCGCCCTTGCTGGTAGGCACCGCTTCCTTGATCACGGCGAGCGTGCCGTTGCGCCCCTCGGGCGTCCAGGCGTTGGTCAGCAGCACGGTGTGGTCCTGCATGCCGAAGCCGGTCCAGCCCGGCCACAGCGCGCGCAGGGCCGCGTTGTCGCCGGCGACGGACAACCCCACCTCGGCCCGGTAGAGGTTGCGCGTGGCCAGGTCGAAGCCGGCGCTGACCGCGTTGGCCGCACCCATGGCAGCCGTGATCGGCTTGAGCGTGGCTGCCGGGGTTTCGTCGACGCCGCTGCCCAGGGTCACGTCGGCATAGTTGCGCAGCATGTCGACGCCGGCATGGTCTTTCCACATCGGCGCCATGCCGCCGGGCAGGCGGCGCGCCGTGCGGTCGCTCGACGCCAGCGCGGCCTGGTCGTGCCCCAGTACGCGCTGCACGAATTCGCTGCGGATCTCTTCGTCGCCCTTGCTGGCGAAGCTGCCGTGCGACGCGCGCCAGCCCGGGTCGACGGTCCAGACCGTGCGCTCCCAGCCGGCATAGCGCGAGGCCATCAGCGCCTTGTTGCGCACGTCGCTGAACTTGCCCAGCATCGCCATGCCGAGAAACAGCACGCCAAGCACCGTCATCGCGGCGATCACGAATTCGATCATTGCCTGTCCGGCTGCCCGGTTCGGCCTGGCTGGCCTGCGCATGCGCATGTCCGTTCCCTCAGTTGCCCTGTGCCGCGATCGCGGCAACGCGTTCGAGATCGCTGGTCTGCGTCAGCGATGCCTGCCAGTACGGATTGAAGAGGCTCGGGTATTCGATGCGCGAATCGGCGCGCCGCCACCCCGCCGCGCTGCGCAGCGCGCCCGCCATGCCGCCGCTGTCGGTCGGGCGGATAAAGTACGCGCTGCCGCTGGCAAGCGCGCGCATCATGCCGCCGGCCATGCGCCCGTCCAGCGTCAGGCGATCGCCGCCCGGCAGCACGCGCGAACTGGTGACGACTGAAGTGTCCTGGCGCTGCGCCTCGATCGTGATCGAGGGCGCGCGGTTGAAATCGTCCACGGGCCCGGTGCCGGGCTTGGGCTGGTTGCTCAGGTCGGCGTACTCCTGCAGCCCCGCGGGCTTGTTGTGCAGGGTCTTGCCCGGGCCCGACGAGTACTGCATCTGCGCGGCGATCAGCGTCAGCGGGTTCAGCAGCGAACCGCCGAAATTGCTGTAGCCACCGTAGCCGGAGCGGCCCGAATAGCGCCCGCCCGGGCCATTGGCCGCGCCGCCGCGCCCGACACTGGACACCGTGGGAATCGCAAACCCGACCGGGCCGGCCGGCGTGGCCCAGACACAGGCAAGCGTGCCGTTGGCCTGCGAGGCATCGAGTGCTTCCCAGCCCTTCTTGTCGCGGCGCAGATGCGTGCCGCCGTCATGCGTGACGACGGTCACCATGATGGCCACCACCGCGCCCTTGCAGCCCTTGTAGGCAGTCGGGACCGCCGTCGGCGAGCGCGGCGAGCCGCGGTCCTTCAGAAAGCCGTCGAGCGTGGTGCCGTCGGTGGTGACGTCGGCAAAGCGGTCCTTGCCGGTGGCCGAACCCTGCTTGGGATTCTGCGGATCGGTCACGGTGGTGAACTTG
This sequence comes from Cupriavidus sp. FW306-1B-F12B, assembly GCF_058781795.1. Taxonomy (NCBI): domain Bacteria; kingdom Pseudomonadati; phylum Pseudomonadota; class Betaproteobacteria; order Burkholderiales; family Burkholderiaceae; genus Cupriavidus; species Cupriavidus sp. FW306-1B-F12B. The sequence continues at coordinate 232,946 of NZ_JBYSXC010000006.1, read as the reverse complement.
GTCCAGCGGGCCAGCTGCACGCCATAGCGCGGGCCAAAGAAGTAGCCGGAACTGACCGTCGAATCCGGCTGGTTGCGCTTGGCGACTTCGTCGGTCACCAGCGGCACCGCGGCAATGGTGCCCGCGTGGTAGGCGCGCTGCGCCATGCTGAGCGCGGCGATGATGTCATCGAGCCCGGTCACCAGCGGCGGCAGCAGCGTGTTCAGGGCGGATCGCACCGGCGTGATCGCGGCCTTGCCCAGTTGCTTGGGCGTGGTCCACAGCAACTGCCCGTCGGAGAAGATCTTGACCAGCGTGTCGATCCAGGTGTTTTCCGTGTAGGTGCCCTTCAGCTCGTCGATCCACGACTTGAGGCTCACGGCCTGCGCCACGGCCACCTGGTTGGCCACCATCGCGCGGTTCGCGTAGGCGGCAAAGTTGTAGTCGCGCGCCTGCAGCACCGCGGCGCTATAGGCCGCTGCGTCCGCCGTGTTCTGCAGCTTGGTCTTGGCGCTGGTCAGCTGGCTCGCGTTGAAGGCGAGATACAGGGCCAGCCCGCCGATGGCGAGGAACACCAGCGCGAAGGCGAGTGCCTGACCGCGCTGGCCGGGACGGCTGCGTCGATGCGCAAGACCTGTTTTGCCCATGTTCCGGGATCGCGAGTGCTGGAGCGCAGCAAGCAACTGGCGGCGATGCCGCTTAGTTGTTCTTGCCCGTGTCGTTGCCGACGTTGTAGTTGTTCAGCCCCTTGCCCTGGTTAGCCTTGGAGCTGGCATCGTCCGCGGCGCTGCCGGCTTGCTTGATGGCCTGCTTGGACGCCGAGTTCTTGCCGGCCATTTCCTGGGCGAGGCCCGCGGTCTGGTTGCGGATGGTCTGGCCGAACATGGCATAGACGCCGATCGCGGACACGGCGATCAGTGCCACGATGATGATGTATTCGGTCATGCCCTGACCTTGCTGACGCGCCTTGCGGCGCAGATTTGCGAATGTCATAACGACTCCTTCCATGGGAATGCACAGAAACGGTTGCGCCATATGAAAGGCGCCTCATATGGAAGCCATATGTAAAGAAAACGCTGATGCGAACGGTTATCCGGCAGCAGCGGCGTGCATGCTATCAAAAGGTTCCTTAGGGCCGAAGAGGAATAATTTCAATATTTTTAATAGCGTTGAAATAACCCTACCAGGGACTCCCCCGAATGTAACAAAAAGTAATCCTTCACAATGGACGGAGGTTATACGAACTATTCTCGGAACCGGCACATTGCCAGCAATGGGGTGCTGTTGAGCGTTGATTTACGGATGACAAGCCGCGCCACGGGCGGCAGGCCGCATGCGGCCTGCCTGCTGGACTTCAAGGCGAACCGGGGCAGTCATACCGCCCCTGCCAGCTGCCCGCGGCATAAAATAAAGAAGCAAAAAAATGGCAGAACTGGATATAAAGAATGCAGTGGAAATACTGGGGGCGTTAGCACAGGAAAATCGGCTCAGGATATTTTTACTGCTCGCCGATTCGGGACCGGAAGGAATACCGGCAGGTATTATCTCCGCATCTTCCGATTTAACTCCCTCTTCCGTAACATTCCATTTGAAGGAATTGGTCAGGACGGGGTTGGTTAAAAGCCGCCAGCAAGGGCGGTTCATGATTTACTCCGCCACCACCGACGGCATTTCCTCAGTCCTCGCATTTCTTGGCGGGAAATGCGCTTCCCTGCAGTAGAGGGCACTGTTCCGGCGGCGCGCCGCGCCGCCGGACGACCCGCCGCGCGGGCCTGCGCCGCCAGCCCGGCACCTCATCCCGACAATCCCGTCTGCCAAATTTGCGTATTTCGAATTCATGACACAAATCGTGTCAATTATGTTGTTTCAGGATCATTGCCGATTTCGGAATTCAGCCTTTGTCCAGATGCAACACGCCGCCCGCTGGTGGCCAAAGGCAGTCGGTTTCTGACCATTTGCCGCGCTTTTGCCGGAGCCGAGCGCCAGGAGCCCGGAGAAACGCAGGCATCCCGTGGCGGTAACAATGCAGCATTTTTAATACTTTTACCATTTATCCGACAGCAACTCGCAAGCTCGATCGAGCCCGCCGAGAGCCCGTGCCGGCGATGCGGAAGCGCCAACCACACCACGCCCCGCACCGGTGAGGCCAGCGTCACTCGGGGACCCTGCGGGACTTTTCGGTAAACTGTCGGCATTCCGGGACGCGCCGCGTCCCGCAGCCTGCGCAGTCCCCCTCATGTCAAATACCCACGAAATCCGCCCCGGCCAGTCCATCGAACTGCTCAAGGAACTCCATATCCTGACGCGCGACGGCAAGATGAATCAGGACAGCCGGCGCAAGCTCAAGCAGGTCTACCACCTGTTCCAGTTCATCGAACCGCTGCTGCAGGAAGTCAAGGCCGAGCGCGGCCGCGTCACGCTGGTGGACCACGGCGCCGGCAAGTCGTATCTGGGCTTTATCCTCTACGACCTGTTCTTCAAGGCGCTGCAGGACGACTCACATATCTTCGGCATCGAAACCCGTGAAGAACTGGTGAAGACCTCGCAGGCGCTGGCTGCGCGGCTGGGCTTTGCTGGGATGTCGTTCCTGAACCTGTCGGTGGCGGATTCGATCACCTCGCCGCAGTTGCCGCCCACCGTCGACGTCGTCACCGCGCTGCATGCGTGCAATACCGCGACCGACGACGCGATCCGCTTTGCGCTGGCCAAGCAGGCCCGCCATATCGTGCTGGTGCCGTGCTGCCAGGCCGAGGTGGCCAGCGTGCTGCGCAAGCACAAGGGCAAGCTGCTGGCGGGCAATCCGCTGACGGAAATCTGGCGCCACCCGCTGCACACGCGCGAGTTCGGCAGCCAGGTGACCAATGTGCTGCGCTGCCTGCAGCTGGAGGCGCATGGCTACCAGGTCAGCGTGACCGAGCTGGTGGGCTGGGAACACTCGATGAAGAACGAGCTGATCATCGCGCAGTACAAGGACCTGCCGCGCCGCCGCCCGGCCGAGCGGCTGGAAGAGGTGCTGGAAAGACTGGGGCTGGAAGAGATGCGCGAGCGCTTCTTCACCGCGCCGGTGTCGGCTGCGTAGTCAGACTTTACCGGGCTCGTCCTCGCCCGCCATCCAGCGCTGCCAGCCCTCGTGGCCCAGGCGGCGCATGGTGGCCTGGTTGCGCTCGTAGATGTCCGCCGCATCCGGGAACGCCGCCGCCGCGCGGGCGATGGAGTCCTCGCGCAGCAGGTGCAGGATCGGATACGGGGCGCGGTTGGTGTAGTTCTCGATATCGTCCGGCTCGGTCCCGGCAAACTGGTACTGCGGATGGAAGCTGGCGATCTGCAGCGTGCCTTCCAGCCCGAGGCTGCCGAGCAGGCGCTCGGCAAAATACAGCAGGTCGTTGAAGTCGAGGAAGTCCGCCACCGCATCCGGCAGGATCAGCAGCGTGGTGTCGATCTGGTCGGGGTCGGCGTCTGCCAGCAGGCGCAGTTCGCGCTCCAGGTCGTCCATCACGTCCGGCGCTTCGGTGACGGTGCTGACCACGTAGCGCACCTGCTCCTTCACATACACGCTCTTGGCGAACGGGCACAGGTTGAGCCCGATCACGGCGCGCTCCAGCCAGTGGCGGGTGGCGGCGATGACGATGTCTGCGGAGTGAGTGGCGGAGGTCATGATGGCGATGCGCGGCAAACCGTCATTCTAGCGCTGCCGCAGGCTCTATAATCCGCGGCGGAAACACCCCGCCCCCTGCCGAGCCTCCTGATGCCCTCTTCCGCCACTTCCTCCCCTTCCCAAGCCAGCGTCGACGTTGCCGTCATCGGCGGCGGTCCGGCCGGCCTGATGGCGGCCGAAGTGCTGGCGGCGCAAGGTGCCAGCGTGGCCGTCTACGACGCCATGCCGTCGGTCGGGCGCAAGTTTTTGATGGCCGGCAAGGGCGGCATGAACCTGACCCACGCGGAGCCGGAGCCGGCCTTCCTCGGCCGCTATGGCGCCCGCACCGCGCAGATCGCGCCGATGCTGGCGGGCTTCGGCCCGCAGGCCCTGCGCGACTGGGTGCACGGGCTTGGCATCGAGACCTTCATCGGCAGTTCCGGCCGCGTCTTCCCGACCGACATGAAGGCCGCGCCGATGCTGCGCGCGTGGCTGCACCGCCTGCGCGAGTCCGGCGTGCAGTTCCATATGCGTCACCGCTGGCTGGGCTGGGACGACGGCGCGCCGCATGCGCTGCGCTTTGCCACGCCGCACGGTGAAACGGTCATGCGGGCACGCGCGGTGGTGCTGGCGCTGGGCGGTGCCAGCTGGGCAAGGCTGGGATCGGATGGTGCGTGGGTGCCGCGGCTGGCCGAGCGCGGCATCGAGATTGCGCCGCTGCGGCCCGCCAACTGCGGTTTCGATGTGGCGTGGAGCGAAGCGTTTGCGGCGCGCTTTGCCGGCGAGCCGGTCAAGCCGGTAGCCATCGCCCTGACCGACCGCGATGGGCAAGCGCACTACCGCCAGGGCGAGTTCGTCATCAGTGCGACCGGCATCGAAGGCAGCCTGGTCTACGCGCTGTCCGCGCCGATCCGCGACCGCATCGAGGCCGATGGCGGCGCCACCATCCACCTGGACCTGCTGCCGGCGCATAGCGCCGAACATGTCAGCGCGCAGGTAACGCATCCGCGCGGCGCGCGCTCGCTGTCGAGCCACCTGCAAAGCCGGCTCGGCCTCACCGGCGTCAAGGCCGGACTGCTGCGCGAATGCCTGTCGAAGGAAGCGATGCACGATGCCGGCACGCTGGCCGCATCGATCAAGGCGCTGCCGCTGCGGCTGCTGCGCCCGCGGCCCATCGACGAAGTGATCAGCAGCGCCGGTGGCGTGCGCTTCGAGGCGATGGATGAAGGGTTGATGCTGCGCGCGCTGCCGGGCGTGTTCTGCGCCGGCGAGATGCTGGACTGGGAGGCACCCACCGGCGGCTACCTGCTGACGGCGTGCTTTGCCAGCGGGCGCACCGCGGCGCTCGGCGCCGCGGCTTACCTGCAGCAGGCTTAGGCGGCCTTGCCGCCGACGATGCTGAGCGCCACCGCCTCGGCCACTTCGATGCCGTCGATCGCCGCGGAGTAGATGCCGCCGGCATAACCCGCGCCTTCGCCCGCCGGGTACAGGCCCTTCACATTGATGCTCTGGTAGTCATCGTTGTTGCGGCGGATGCGCAGCGGCGACGAGGTGCGCGTCTCCACCCCGGTCAGCACGGCATCATGCAGGGCAAAGCCAGGCAGCTTCTTGTCGATCTCGGGAATGCCCTCGCGGATCGCCGCGATCACGTAGTCAGGCAGCGACGTGCTCAGGTCGGTCGGCGTCACGCCGGGCTTGTACGAGGGCTCGACCGAACCCAGCGACGTGGATGGCCGTCCCGCGATGAAATCGCCCACCAGCTGGCCCGGCGCGCAGTAGTTGCTGCCGCCCAGCTCGAACGCGCGCTCTTCCCACTTGCGCTGGAATTCGATGCCGGCGAGCGGGCCGCCGGGATAGTCCTCGGGTGTGATGCCGACCACGATGCCGGCATTGGCGTTGCGCTCGGCGCGCTTGTACTGGCTCATGCCATTGGTCACCACCCGGCCCGGCTCGGAAGCTGCCGCCACCACCGTGCCGCCCGGGCACATGCAGAAGCTGTACACCGACCGCCCGTTGCTGCAGTGATGCACGACCTTGTAGTCGGCCGCGCCCAGCAGCTTGTTGCCGGCGAACTTGCCGAAGCGGCTGCGGTTGATCAGCCCCTGCGGATGCTCGATGCGAAAGCCCAGCGAGAACGGCTTGGCCTCCATGAACACGCCGCGCCTGTGCAGCATCTCGAAGGTGTCGCGCGCGCTGTGGCCGACCGCCATGATGACGTGGTCGGCTTCCAGGTATTCGCCGTTGGACAGCTTCAGGCCGCGCACCTGGCCGTTGTCGATGTCGATATCGTCGACGCGCGTCTCGAAGCGGATCTCGCCGCCCAGTTCGATGATCTCGGCGCGCATCTTCTCGACCATGCTGACCAGCCGGAAGGTACCGATGTGCGGGCGCGCCTTGTACAGGATGTCCTCCGGCGCGCCGGCGCGCACGAACTCGTTGAGCACCTTGCGGCCATAGTGCTTGGGGTCCTTGATCTGGCTGTACAGCTTGCCGTCCGAGAACGTGCCCGCGCCGCCTTCCCCGAACTGCACGTTCGATTCCGGATTGAGCACGCTCTTGCGCCACAGGCCGAAGGTGTCCCTGGTGCGCTCGCGCACTTCCTTGCCGCGCTCCAGGATGATCGGGCGGAAGCCCGACTGCGCCAGGATCAGGCCGGCCAGCAGGCCGCACGGGCCCATGCCGATCACCACCGGGCGCGGATGCGAGCTGCCCGCCTGCGCGCGCGCGACGAAGTGGTACGCCATGTCGGGCGTCACGCTCCAGTTCGGCTTGCCGGCCATGCGTTTGATTGCCGCGGCCTCGTCGCCGACCTCGATATCGATGATGTAGGTCAGCTTGATATCCGAGCGCTTGCGCGCATCGTGGGCACGGCGGAACACGGTATAGCCGATCAGGCCGTCTCCCTTGACACCGATCTGCGCGGCGCTGGTGCGCACGGCGGCGTCCAGGTCGCTTTCGGTATGGTCGAGCGGGAGTTTGACTTCACTTAGACGTAGCATGGGGAACCCGAGAACTGCGGCCGGGGGGTTGGGCACACCAATGTGCCAGGCCGGCCGGAGCGCAATTTTATAGGCTTTCGGGCGCGGAGTCGGGAATCTGGCGGGATTCGGGCTGTCGGGCCGGCCCGGTGCGGCGCCACGACAACGCCAGCCAGGCTTGCAGCCGGGGCAGCCAGCCCGGCGGGTCAGTGATCGACAATGCGCCGGCGCGGCTTGCCGACAGCGTCAGCCAGCCGCGCGCGGGCACGATCCACGTGTCGCCCGCGCGCAGGCGCCGCCGCGGTACGTAGCAGGTCTCGGCCAGCCATTGCGGCGGCCCGGCCAGCTCCAGCTCACCCGCGCCGGCATGCAGCATGGTGCCCGCCGCCACGCGCAGGCGCAGGCACTGGCCGGCCAGAAGCGGCACTACGGTTGATGTGTCGTTGAGATCGCTTTGCATGGCAGGACTCCGGTAACAGGCACAGGACTCCAGCCTATCGACCTGATCTCATCCGCGGCAGGCACACCCCGGAACCGCCTGGACCGGAACAGCCAAGCAAATTCAGCCCTGTTACGATACAGCCGCCACGCGTCTGTATCTGTACTGATGCGGCCAACCGCGCCACGATGCCCCCAATGGAATCCGCCCCGCTCTACCGCCAGGTTGCCGGCCACTACCGCCGCGCCATCGAATCCGGAACGCTCGCCGCCGGTGACCGCATGCCGTCGGTGCGCGCGCTGATGGCGCTGCACAGTGTGAGCCTGTCCACCGCGCTGCAGGCATGCAGGCAGCTCGAGAGCGACGGCTTGCTGGAAGCGCGGCCGCGCTCGGGTTATTTCGTCGCGGCACCGCTGCGTTCGCCGCTGGCGGCGCTGGCCGAGCCGGCCGCGGCCTTGCCTGATCCGGCGCAGTATGTCGGCATCCACCAGCGCATTTCCGGCTTGCTGGCGCGTGGCCAGCACCAGCATGTGCATACCAACCTGGGCGGCGCCTATTGCGCGCCGTCACTGTATCCGACCGAGGCGCTGCGCAGCGCCGCGACCCGTGCGCTGCGCCGGCATCCGCTGCTGTTCGGCGAAGCGGTCGAGCCCGAGGGCTACCAGCCGCTGCGCGCCGCGCTGGCGCGCCAGGCGTTGCGGGCGCGCGTGCAGCTCGCGCCGGAGGAAATCGTCATCACCAACGGCTGCACCGAGGCGCTCAACCTGGCCCTGCGCGCGGTGGCCGGGCCGGGCGACGTGATCGCGGTGGAATCACCGACCTACTACGGCCTGCTGCAGATCCTGGAAAGTCTCGGCATGCGCGCGCTGGAGATCCCGTGCAGCCCCCAGACCGGCATCTCGCTGGAGGCGCTGGAGCTGGCCGCGCAGCACTACGACAATATCCGCGCGGTGGCGGTGGTGCCCAACCTGCAGAACCCGCTCGGCTGCATCATGCCGGACGCGCACAAGGCGCGGCTGGTGCAGTGGTGCGAGGCGCGCGGCATCGCGCTGATCGAGGACGACTGCTTCTCGGCCACCGCCGACAGCGATGCGCCGCCGGCCGCGGCCAAGGCCTGGGATGGCAGCGGCAACGTGATCCACTGCGCCTCGCTGCACAAGGTGCTGGCGCCCGGCATGCGCCTGGGCTGGATCGCCGCCGGCAAATGGCAGGCGCGCGTGGAGATGCTCAAGTTCGGCCTGTCGCGGCCCAACGAGATGCTGTCGCAGATGGCGGCCGCCGACTTCCTGGCTTCCGGCGCGCACGACCGCCACCTGCGCCGGCTGCGCACCCGGCTGTGCGCGCAGCGCGAATGGTTCACGCAGGCCATCGCCGCAAGCTTTCCCGCCGGGACGCGGCTGGGGTCCCCGCGCGGCGGCATGCACCTGTGGGTGGAACTGCCCGCCCAGGTATCGTCCGAAGCGGTGTTCGACCAGGCGCTGCAGGCCGGCATCCGCGTGATGCCGGGCGTGATGTTCTCCAACGCCGGCCGCTTCGACCACTGCCTGCGCGTCAACTGCGGCACGCCGCGCTCGGCGCAGATCGAGCGGGCACTGGGCACGCTGGCCGCCATCGTGCAGCGGCTGGCGGGCTAGCCCTGGCGCTTGCCTGCCAATATCCCTCCCCTTTTGCTGGCGCCTCGCCTATCCTAAGAACCCATTTCATAATGAAGAAGGGGACGCGTTCAAGCCAGGCGCGGCGCAGGCTAGGCGCGGGCCGCCGGCCTTGGTCATTCCAAGGTCAAGGCCCGTAACAACGCATGCGCCGCGCCTGGCTTGAACCCGAAGGGAAGGCTGCTGCCGGGCCGCATGGCGTTGTTGCGGCCTCCTTGCGTGGAATAACCACGCCGCGTCGGCCACGCCTAGCCCTGCGGCCCGGCAGCAGCCTTCGCGCCCCTTCTTCATTATGAAATGGGTTCTAAGCGCTGGTGCGCAGGGCGGCCCGGCTGGTCTCCGGGGGCGAAGACCGACCACGGGGCGCCGTGCACCACGGGAAAAAGAAAAAGGAGAAAAGCCTTGAGCAGTGCATCCGCGGCAACGTCCGTCGGCAAGGGTGCCGGCAACCCTGCCGGCAACAACCTGGACGACTATCAAACCCTGTTCCAACTGGCACCTGTCTCGCTGTGGCTGGAAGACTTCAGCGCCGTGCGCGAGTATTTTGCGCAACTGCGCAAGGAAGGTGTCACCGACCTGCGCGCCCACCTGCGCGCGGACCCGCGGCAAGCGGCGCAGTGCTCGGCGCTGATCCGCGTGATCGACGTGAACCGGCGCACGCTGGAGCTGTTCCGTGCAGCCGATCTCGACGACCTGGTTGCCAACCTCGACACAGTCTTCCGCGACGACATGCTCGACCAGCATGTCGAGGAGCTCGGCCAGTTGTGGGACGGCGGCAATCGCTTCGCCAGCCAGACCGTCAACTACGCGCTGGATGGCGAGCGGCTCGACATCCAGCTCGAGGCCACGGTGTTGCCGGGCCACGAAGACACCTGGGAGCGCGTGCTGCTGTCGATCAAGGACATCACCCCGCGCATGCGCACCGAGCGTGAACTGCGCCGCAGCGAGCAGTATGCGCTGGGACTGTTCGAGCATTCGCCGGTGTCGCTGTGGGTAGAAGACTTCAGCGCGGTCAAGGTGCTGCTCGATGAAGTGCGCGGCGCCGGCATCACCGACTTCCGCACCTTCCTCAACGTGCATCCGGACTTTGTCTCGCGCTGCATGCAGGAGATCCGCGTGCTCGACGTCAACCAGCAGACGCTGCAGATGTTCGGCGCGGGCAGCAAGCAGGCCCTGCTGTCGCGGCTGGGCGATGTGTTCCGCGACGACATGCGCATCCATTTTGCCGAGCAACTGATCGACCTCTGGCACGAGAAGCTGTGGCAGCAGCGCGAAGTCATCAACTACGCGCTCGATGGCCGCGCCGTGGACGTCTTCATGCAGTGGTCGGTATTCCCCGGGCGGGAAGCGGACTGGGACCAGGTGCTGGTGTCGCTGACCGATATCACGGCGCGCAAGAAGGCAGAAGCCTATGTCGAGTTCCTGGGCAAGCACGACGTGCTGACCAAGCTCTACAACCGCGCCTACTATGAGGACGAGATGGCGCGGCTGGGCCGCAAGGGCCCGTGGCCGGTCAGCGTGGTGGCGGTGGACCTGAACGGCCTCAAGGTGGTCAACGACCAGTTCGGCCATGCCGACGGCGACGGGCTACTGCGCCGCACCGGCGAGGTGTTGAAGAAGGCGGTGGGCGAGCAGGCCTGCGTGGCGCGCATCGGCGGCGACGAGTTCATGATCCTGCTGCCCGGGCGCGACGAGCGCGGCGCCGCGACGGTGGTCGAGCAGATCGGCAAGGTGGTGGAGCTGAACAACCAGTTCTACCCGGGCGCACGCCTGAGCCTTTCCATCGGCCACGCCACCTGCCTGCAGGGCGACCGGCTGAACGAGGTCGTCAAGCTGGCCGACAGCCGCATGTATCAAGCCAAGCGCGACTACTACACCACGCTGGCCAACGAACGCCGCCGCGATTGAAGCCTAGCGGCTCAGCCCGGCGTGCATTCGCCGCGCAGCAGCGCCCACTCCTCGCATTGCTTGCCGGACGGGAAGGTGCAGATGCCGGACTGGCCGGCGGGTGTCGACACGATCTGCAGCTTGCCGCCGCGCTGCGTGCAGTTGACGGAGGCGGGGTTGGGCTTGCCGACGGCAGCGGCGCTGCCGGCGGCACGTTCTGCAGGTGTCGTGGTGCATGCGGCGGCGCCAAGGGCGGCGGCCAGCCACAGTGCTGCGGTACGGACGCGCATCAGGATCTCCGTGGGCAAAGGAAGCTCCCAAGTGGGTGCTCCCTCTCCCGCAAGCGGGAGAGGGGAGCAAACCGTCGGTTTTTGCTTCTTACAGGAAGACGATCAGCCCCACGCCCAGCACGATCAGGCCGAACTTGGTGACGTAGTAAAGCTGGCGGTTCCAGGCCTTGAAGCGGCGGCGATACTGGCCGCCCAGCCAGACAAAGCGGAACAACCGGTTGATCATGCCGGTCTGGTCGTGCTCGTCATTGGGCGAGCTGGCCGCGGTCATGACCTTGCGGCCCATCCAGTGGTTGAACTTCGCAGCCCAGCCGTAGCGCAACGGACGCTCGATATCGCAGAACAGGATCAGCCGGTTGGCATCGCTGCGGTTCTCGGCCCAGTGCAGGTAGGTTTCGTCGAAGACCACGCCCTCACCGTCGCGCCAGCTGTGGCGCTCGCCATCGACCTCGATAAAGCAGCGGTCGTCGTTCGGCGTGGCCAGGCCCAGGTGGTAGCGCAGCGAGCCGGCGAACGGGTCGCGGTGCGGGTTGAGCTTGCCGCCCGGCGGCAGCTCGGCAAACATCGCCGCCTTCACCGTGGGCAGCTCGCGCAGCAGCGCCACGGTCTTGGGGCAGAGCTCCTCGGCCGACGGGTGCTGGGCCTCGTACCACTTCAGGTAGAAGCGCTTCCAGCCGTACTTGAAGAAGGAATTGAAGCCGGCGTCGTCGTTCTTGTCCGCGGCCTTGATCTTGCGCATCGCGGCCAGCGCCAGCCCTTCGTCGCGGATCTCGGGCCAGGCGGCGCGCAGCTTTTCCAGGTCGGGGAAGTTGTCGACCGGGATGTACGGCGTGCGGGGCACGCCCGAGAACGCATACATGAAGCAGTTGATCGGGGCCACCAGGGCCGAATGGTCCAGCAGCTGGCGCCAGATGCGCAGGCGCACCTTGCCGCGGAAGTGCACATACAGGACGGCACCGAGGTAGCCCGCGACGATAATCCACTTGATCACCGAAATCCTCCTGGTCAGCCGCCTCCGCCGCGTGTCAGTCACAGCGCGGACCGGCTGGGTGAAAACGCGTATTTTAGCGAAACGGCAGAGCCGCCGCAGCTTGAGACGATTGCGGCACATGGCCCCGGTTCGGGCCGGGAAGTCAGGTTGGCGCGTTCAGGCCCCGCCGCGCGACTGCCGCGCGATGCGCTCGATCAGCGCCTGGGCGTCGTCGGGCAGGCCCTGCAGCCTCAGCAGGCGCGCGTTCAGCACCAGGTTTTCCAGCACCAGCTTGGCGGTCGAGGCCCACATCGTGGCCAGCAGCGCTTCCACCGGCAGGCCGGACGCTTCCATCTCGCTGGAGCGCTCGGCGATCAGCCGGCACGCCAGCCGGCGCAGCGCGGCGTCGTCGAACGGCAGGTCGGCGTAGTCGATGGGGTCTTCCTTCTCGACTTCCGTCATCAGTTGCAGCAGGGTGTCTTCTGTCATGGGCAGACTCCTGGCCTGGCAAGACGCGTGGGCTAAACGCGGAAATCAGCAGCCATGTCGGCATCGGTGCGCGCCTCGAGGCGCCCCGAACGGCACGCGGCGACAAACTGGTCATAGTCGCGCTCGACCTGGTCGGCATAGCCATTGGCATAGCCTACCATCACGTCGGCCATGCGGTCGCTGCGCCCCAGGTAGCCGCTGACCTCGGCGGCCAGGCCGCTGGCCTTGGCGTGCGCGCGGGCCAGCACCCAGCCACACAGCGAGGCATAGCGGCCGAACAGCTCGGCATCCATCAGCTCGATCTGTGCCGACAGCTTCATGTCGCGCAGCTGCCGCAGATAGAAGTGCCGCCCGAACGGCCCCTTGGTCCAACCGAGGAACAGGTCGCTCGCGGCCTGCATCAGGCGCTGGCCCTCGACCACGCGCCGGCCCTCGTGCGCGGTCGGCGCGCTCTTGAAGTAACGCGCCACCACCGACCTGGTGGCCTCCTTGGCCTGCAGGAACAGCGGCTTGTCATGCTGGTCCACCATCAGCTGCACCAGGCAGCGCGTGCCCACGCTGCCCACCCCGCCCACCTTGAAGGCCACATCATGGCGCGTGAAATGGCCGAGCAGCCGGCGCCGGTCGGGGGCCAGCGTGGACAGGTAGTCGTGGTAGGCCTGGTCCAGCGCCAGGTCCGCGTCGCTGGCGGCCAGCCAGTCGTCGCCCGGCCCGAACAGCGTCTGCTCGCCACGCACGTGGAAGATCGCCGGCGGCGCATCGAGTATCGACCAGCGGTCGCCGATGCGCTCGGCCAGCTTGGGCAACAGCGACTCGTGGGTGCGGTCGGCGGCGCGCTCCATGCCGCGCCGGATGCGTTTCTGGACTTCGGGCAAGGTTTCTTCTTCGAGCAGCCGCTCGAAGGTGATGCGGTCGTACCAGGTCTCGAGCATGCCCATTTCGCCATAGGCGAGCATGCGGCGCTGGTAGCTGCCCACCGCTTCGCGCACCACGTCTTCGGCCACAGCGGACTTGTGCCGCAGGTGGCGTGCCGCTACCACGAAGCTTGCGCACAGGCGCTTGAGGTCCCATTCCCACGGACCGGGGCTGGTTTCGTCGAAGTCGTTGAGGTCGAACAGCAGCGCGCGCTCGGGCGTGGCAAAGCCGCCGAAGTTGGCCAGGTGGCAGTCGCCGCAGATCTGCATATGCAGCCCGGAATCCGCGGTGCTGGCCAGGTCGTGCGCCTGGATGATGGCGCTGCCGCGGTAGAAGGCGAATGGCGACTGGATCATGCGGCCGTAGCGCAGCGGCACCAGCCGCTCAACCCGGCCCTGGCTGCTGATTTCCAGCAGTTCGACGGGGTCGCGGTCGACGTTGCCAATGGCCTCGTGCGCACCGCGCGGCACCTGCTGGCGGGCGGCCCTGCCGCGCTCGCGCCGGGCCTCGACCGTACCCTCGGCCCCGGCTTGCCCGCCCTCCTGACGTGTCGCCACCATGCCCCCCCATGCCGGCGCCGCCAGCGGTTGCCATTTGTGCAGCATCTGCAACAGAAGCTAATGCACTGCGCCGCGGCTTGTCAATCGGCAGGCCACGGCGCGGGTCAGGCTGAGGTCGGGCGGATGTGCGCCGTGGCTCAGAGCGCGGGCGGCTGGCGACGGAAACCGACGCCGAAGCGGTTCCATGCATTGATGGCCGAGATCAGCAGCGTCAGGTCCGCCATTTCCTTTTCCGAGAATTGCTCGCGCAAGTCCTGGTAGTCCGCATCCGGCGCCTGGCTTTGCGGCAGCAGCGTCAGCGCCTCGGTCCACGCCAGCGCGGCGCGCTCGCGCGGGGTGAACCAGCTCACTTCACGCCAGGCCGGCAGCAGGTTCAGGCGGCGCTCGCTTTCGCCATGCTTGCGCGCATCGGTGATGTGCATGTCCAGGCAGAACGCGCAGCCGTTGATCTGCGAGGCGCGGATCTTCACCAGTTCCTTGAGCGTGGTCTCCAGCGAGCAGCGTGCCAGGTAGACCTCCAGGCCAACCATTGCCTTGTAGGCGTCAGGGGCCACGTCTTGCCAGTTCATCCGTTCTTCCATGATCGATCTCCGCTTTGACAGGTTGGATTCGGCGGGCACTGGTGTCGCGCCCGTTGGGATGAAAGATAGACCCATCGATTGGCCCCGTACACCGCCAATTTCCGGCAGAATCAGTAGACCAATCCTGACCGACGCGTACCTTATGGAACTGCATCTCGCCCTGGACCAAGCCAGCGACCTGACCGCGCAGATCGTCCACCAGATCCGCGACGCGATCCAGGGCGGCCGGCTCGAGGCCGGCGCACGCATGCCGCCTACGCGCCTGCTTGGCACCCAGCTGGGCGTGGCGCGCAAGACGGTGACCACGGCGTATGAACGGCTGGTGGCCGAAGGCTGGCTGCACGCGCGCGTCGGCGACGGCACCTATGTGGCCGAGGGGCTGACCCGCCCGGCCGTGCGCATGGCGGCGGCGCCGGTGCTGCCGCCTGCCGTGCAGCGCTGGATGGCGGTACCGACGCCGTTCCTGGACTCCGGCGGCGGCGCGCGCTATGCGTTCCAGCCGGGGCAGGCCGATACCACGCGCTTTCCGCATGAAGCCTGGTCGCGCTGCGTGCGCGCGGCGCTGGCCGCCGAGCGCCAGCGCCCGCCCAGCGCCGCCGATCCGGCCGGCGAGATGGTGCTGCGCCAGGCCATTGCCCGCCATATCGCCTTCACGCGCGGCGTGCAGAGCATGCCGACCGACATCCTGGTCACGGGCGGCGCGCAACAGGGCATCGACCTGCTGGCCCGGCTGCTGCTCGGGCCCGGCGCCGTGGTGGCGATGGAGGATCCCGGATATCCAATGGCGCGTTCGTTGTTCCAGGGGCTGGGCGCACGGGTGGTGCCAGTGCCGGTCGATGGTGAAGGGCTGGTGGTGGAGGCGCTGCCGAACGATGCCACGCTGGTCTATGTCACCCCATCGCACCAGTCGCCGCTGGGCGTGCCGATGAGCCTGGCGCGGCGTCAGGCGCTGCTGGACTGGGCGGCACGCCGCCACGCGGTGATCCTGGAAGATGACTACGACAGCGAATTCCGCTACGGCGGCCAGGCGCTGGACGCACTGCAGACGCTGGACCGGCATGGCCGCGTGGTCTACCTAGGCACGTTCTCGAAGACGCTGGTGGCGAACCTGCGCGGCGGCTACCTGGTGATGCCGCCCTGGCTGATGCCGGCCGCGCGCAAGGTCAAGCACCTGATGGACTGGTACACGCCGACGCTGATCCAGCAGGCGCTGGCGCGCTTCCTGTCCGAGGGTCACCTGCTGCGCCATATCCGGCGCTCGCACGCGCGCCACGCCCAGCGCCGCGCCCGCCTGCTGGCGCGGCTGCACGGCGACCTGTCGCCGTGGCTGGAGCCGCTGCCGGCAATGGCGGGCTTCCACCTGGCGGCGCGGCTGCGCGTGCCGGTGGCGTCCGAGGCACTGGTCTCGACCGCGCGCCTGGCCGGCCTGGCACTTGCCACGCTCGATCCCTGCTATGCCACGCCCCCTGCTACCTGCGCGGGGCTGCTGCTGGGCTTCGGCGCCATCGACCTGCTGGATATCGATCCTGCCCTGGACCGGCTGGCAATGGTACTCTCTGCACTGGTACCTGAGCCGGCGCACGCCACGTGATGCGGGCCGCACAGGAGCGATACCAGGTGACGCATGCCGCGCGCATGCCATCACAGCGACATGGCGCCGCAGTCATGCTGGTATTTCGCAAACCGACGTGAACAAACCGGAAGCGTGCGGGTCTCATTCGCACTTTCCACACAACCAGAGTCGCGTTCATGACCAAGCGTTTGTTGTCCGCCATGCGTCAGTACGCATGGTTTGCCGGGGTGAAGCACCATGTCGTGCAGGGCGTCGAAGCCCTGGCGGAACTGCTCAAGTCCCCTTCCGCCGCGGCGCGCGCCGTCGCGGCCATCGTTGCCGAAACCGAGCACGGCGTTCAGGTCTGGGTCTCGTACTTCGGCAAGCCGCTGGATCCGCACACCAACTACGTGCTGTGGCCCAACCGCGCGCTGCGCCCCGCGCGGCGGCGCATCCAGCCCTCTCCGATCGAACTGTTGCAGATGCAGCGACGGCGCGACGGATAGCCGCGCCTGCTTGCTGGCTGACGTTATGCAGCGCCCTCGTGAGGGCGCCGCCGGCGTTCAGGCGTCCGCCCAGCGGCGCAGCAGGTTGTGATAGACCCCGGTCAGGCCGATCACCGATTCATGCGCCTGGCCGAGTTCCTGCGCCACCTGGCGGATACGCGCGTCCAGCTCGAACAGCAGCGCGCGCTGGCCATCGTCGCGCACCATGCTCTGGATCCAGAAGAACGATGACACCCGCGCCCCGCGCGTGACCGGCGTCACGTGGTGGATGCTGGTGGCCGGGTACAGCACCATATGCCCGGCCGGCAGCTTCACGCGCTGCTGGCCGTAGGTGTCCTCGATCACCAGTTCGCCGCCGTCGTATTCCTCCGGCTCGGTCAGGAACAGCGTCGCCGACAGGTCGCTGCGGATGCGGAAGCTGGTGCCGCGCAGGTAGCGGATCGCGTTGTCGACGTGGTTGGCAAAGGTATGCCCGCCCTCGTAGCGGTTGAACAGCGGCGGATAGACCTTCAGCGGCAGCGCCGCCGAGAAGAACAGCGCGTTATTGCCGAGCGCGTCCTGGATCAGGTCGCCCACCTGGCGCGCCGCCGGCGAGCCCTCCGGCAACTGCAGGTTGCGCTTGGCCAGCGCCGACTGGTAGCCCGAGGTCTCATTGCCGTCGGCCCACGCCGCCGCGTCGATGACCTGCCGGACTTGCGCCACCTGGGCCTTGGACAGTACGTCGGGAATCTGCAGCATCATGATGGCAATAATGTCGGGATGAATCGGGCAGGTGCACATTGTATGGGAAGCGCGGCAGGGACCCGAACAAGAATCATTACTGTTTGATCCTGTGCAGGCGGCGGGCTTCACTACAATGGGTTCTGTATCCCCGTCACCGACAAGGAGCCGACATGTCCGAACCGCTACACGATGAAGCGCTGGTCAATCTCTACCTGGAACGCATCTCGGCTCTCTCGGTGAGCGCCTTCGATGGTGCCGATGTCAGCGGCGAGCTCGATGCGGTGATGCGCGAAGCGGTAACCAAGTGCCAGGCCGCGGGCGGGCCGCAGGCGCAAGGAACACTGACGGTGCTGGCCACGCGGCTGCGTGAGCATGCCGACGCCGCGGAGCGTGAAGACCAGCCGCTGGTGCGCGATACCTTCAGGCGTGCGGCGGAACTGGTGCGCACCTAGTGGTGCAAGCGCACGAACGCTGCAAGGCATGCCTTTGGGTTGCGCGGAATGACATCGGAGCAGTGAGTGAGTCAGGCCGGACGGCCTTGAGAACAACGCCTTGAAGGACTGCGGCGAATGCCGCTGGATACTAATATAAGGCGTTGGTTGCGGGGGCAGGACTTGAACCTGCGACCTTCGGGTTATGAGCCCGACGAGCTGCCAACTGCTCCACCCCGCGTCTGAAGGAGACGGATTATGGGCGATTCATCCGCGCATGGCAAGCGCTATTTTGCCGTGCGCATGAAATCGTTCGTTCCCGCCTCGCGCCGTCATGCAATGCGCCTGGCTTTGCCACCTCAATAGCAATAGATCACGGCATGATATAAGCCGTTGCGCCAACCACAATGACGCGCAGCTCTTACTCGGCGGGCCCCAGCAGCCGGTCCACCAGGGCATAGCCCGCGCCGAAGGCAGCCACCTCCGCCGCATGGCGCGTGGCGAACTGCTGCGGGCCGCTGGCAAGCAACTCGGTATCGCCCGCGTCGGCCGGGTCGGCGCCTTCCTGCGACACGCGGACTTCATAGCCCCAACGGCCGATGCTGTCCTGCCCTTGCGGCGATACCAGGACATAGACATCCATGCCGCGGTACTCTTCAACGCGCCACTCTGCGTTTTCCATGCGCTCAGCTCCCAGGGTCGAGGTTGTGCCTGATTCGAGCCTAGGAGGCCGCACGCACGACCGCAAGGCGTGACGCAGCAATCGCAGGTCTGCGCGGGTGCAGGTGGAAAGCGGGAACGGTAGCCGCGGCGCGCAAGTCGAATGGCACGACGGCGAGAGGACGGAAGCGAAAGAGGGCTTCCGTTTCCGGAAGCCCTCTTCTTTCTGCATAGGTGGCGCGGCTGGCAGGATTCGAACCCACGACCCCTTGGTTCGTAGCCAAGTACTCTATCCAACTGAGCTACAGCCGCACGCGAGAAAAAGATTATAACCCAGTTTTTATTTTTGGGAAGCCCCTTCGCAACTTTTTTGTGATCTTTCTTTGGAAGGGGCGCAGCAGATGCCCGCCGGCGAGGTTCGCCTGTGGCGTTTTCCTATAATGACAGACCCAAGAAGTGATCCGGAACATGAACAAGGCATTTGTCAAAGAGTCGTCCGGCGACGAGGACGACGATCTCCCCGAAGGCGCAACGCCGCTACCTCCCGGCACCAAGAACTACATCACCGCCGAAGGCTACAACCGCCTGCGCAATGAGCTGATGCAGCTGATCGACGTCGACCGGCCCGATGTAGTGCAGATCGTGTCGTGGGCGGCCTCCAATGGCGACCGCTCGGAGAATGGCGACTATCTCTACGGCAAGAAGCGCCTGCGCGAGATCGACCGCCGCATCCGCTTCCTGACGCGCCGCCTCGACAAGGCGGAAGTGGTCGACGCGTCCCTGCAGGGCGACAACGACCAGATCTTCTTCGGCGCCACCGTCACCTACGCCAATCGCGCCGGCGAAGAAACCACCATCACCATCGTCGGCATGGATGAAGTCGACCTGGACAGCAACCACGTGAGCTGGATCTCGCCGATCGCCAAGGCGCTGATCAAGGCGCGCGAGGGCGACACCGTGGCGCTGCGCACGCCGGCCGGGGTCGAGCAGATCGATATCCTGGAAGTCCGCTACCCGTCGCGGAAACAATAGCCTGGAGTGGAGGCCGTTTTAGGGCGGCCCTGGCTAGGCGTGCGGCCGCAGACAGTACAAGTAGTACGGCAAGGCCGCGCAACGACGCCAGGGCCGTCCTAAAATGGCCTCCTAGCCGTCGTTGCGGTCGCGGAAGATGCGGATCACATCGGGGTTGCGCCGCAAGCCCCGCATCACGTTGGCCAGGTGCAGGCGGTTCTGCACCTGGATGATGAACTGCATATAGGTGGCTTCCTGGTGGCCGGCGTCCTGCTGCTCCATGGCCACGTGCGCGACGTTGGCGTCGGCGGCGGTCAGGTCCGCCGCGACGCGCGCGACGATGCCCTTGACGTTGCGCACCATCACCTTGATCGACACGTCGAAGGCGCGCGTGGTCTTCTTGGCCCACATCACGTCGATCCAGTGCTCCGGATCCTTGCTGTGCAGGCGCTTGGCGATCTTGCAGTCCTGCACGTGGATCTGCAGCCCTTCGCCCTTGCCCAGGTAGCCAACGATGGAGTCGCCCGGGATCGGGCGGCAGCACGCCGAGAAGATCATCGACATGCCTTCGTCGCCAGTGATCGGCACCGCGGGCGCTTCTTCGCCGGCGAAGGTCTGCACCGCCGCCAGCAGCGCGCTGTCGACATCGCCGGACAGCTCCTGGAGCAGGATCTCCATGCGCTTGGCCACCACCGCCGGCACGCGCCGGCCCAGTGCCAGGTCGGCAAAGATGTCTTCGCGCTGCTTGTTGCCGGTCCACTGCACCATGCGGTCCCACACCGACTGCGGCACCGCCTTGAGCTCGAAGCCGAGCTGGCGCGCCGACTGTTCCAGCAGGCGCTCGCCGAGCTGGATGGCTTCGTCGAGCTTGGTGGTCTTCAGGTAGTGGCGGATCGCCGCGCGCGCCTTGCCGGTGCGCACGAACGACAGCCACGCCGGATTGGGCTTGGAGTACGGCGCCGTCACCACCTCGACGATATCGCCGCTCTTGAGCTCGGTGCGCAGCGGCAACATCTCGTTGTTGATCTTGACCGCCACGCACTGGTTGCCCAGGTCGCTGTGCACCGCGTAGGCGAAGTCCAGCGCAGTGGCGCCGCGCGGCAGCGCGCGGATATGGCCCTTGGGCGTGAACACATAGACCGCGTCCGGGAACAGGTCGATCTTGACGTGCTCGAGGAATTCCTGCGAATCGCCGGTCTGGCTCTGGATGTCCAGCAGCGACTGCAGCCACTGGTGCGCCTGCTGCTGGATATCGTTGGCGTGGTCGGCCTGGTGCTTGTACATCCAGTGCGCGGCCACGCCGGCCTCGGCGATCTGGTGCATGTCGCGCGTGCGGATCTGGAACTCCACCGGCGTGCCGAACGGGCCCACCAGCGTGGTATGCAGCGACTGGTAGCCGTTGATCTTGGGGATGGCGATGTAGTCCTTGAACTTGCCCGGCATGGGCTTGTACAGCCCGTGCAGCGCGCCCATCGCCATGTAGCAGTGCATCTGCGTTTCCACCACCACGCGGAAACCATATACGTCCAGCACCTGCGAGAACGACAGCTGCTTGTCGTGCATCTTGCGGTAGATGCTGTAGAGCGTTTTCTCGCGCCCGGACAGTTCGGCCACGATGCCGGCGTCGGCCAGCCCCTTCTGCGCGGCTTCCAGGATACGCTTGACCACCTCGCGGCGGTTGCCGCGCGCGGCCTTGACGGCCTTCTCGAGCGTGGCGTAGCGAAACGGCGAGCCGACCTTGAAGGACAGCTCCTGCAGCTCGCGGTAGATCGTGTTGAGACCGAGACGGTGCGCGATCGGCGCATAGATCTCCATGGTCTCCAGCGCGATGCGGCGGCGTTTCTCCGGCGGCACGAAGTCGAGCGTGCGCATGTTGTGCGTACGGTCGGCCAGCTTCACCAGGATCACGCGCACGTCGCGCGCCATCGCCAGCAGCATCTTGCGGAAGCTCTCCGCCTGCGCCTGCTCGCGGCTCTGGAATTCGAGCTTGTCCAATTTGGTCAGGCCATCGACCAGTTCGGCGACCTTGGGGCCGAATTTCTCGGCCAGCTCGCTCTTGGTGATGCCCTGGTCTTCCATCACGTCGTGCAGCAGCGCCGCCATGATGGACTGCACATCCAGCTTCCAGTCCGCGCACAGCTCGGCCACCGCCACCGGATGGGTGATGTAGGGCTCACCGCTCTGGCGGTACTGACCCAGGTGGGCTTCGTCGGAAAACTGGAAGGCCTCGCGCACGCGCGCCAGATCGGGCGCCTTCAGGTACGCGAGTTTCTCCATCAGCCGGGTGATGGAGATGACCTGCTGGCGCGGCGGCACCGCCGGCTGCGAGGTCGGGCCGAAGAAGTGCCGGTATGACTGCGCCAGCACTGCGTCGATAAACAGGCTGTCAGCCGCCGGCGCCACATCCTGCATCGCGGCCAGCTCATCCTGCAGCGCCGCGCCCCTGGACTTGCCCGGCGCCAGCGCGGGCGCGACGGCACGCTCGCCGACGACATCGTCGCCGAGCGGATCGGGAAGATTGGGAGCGCCGGTGCGCGCGTTCACGGAGGGCTGGCCCGGAATGGTGCGCTTACGCGCCGTAGGCGGGGCCGCATCGCCAAGCGCCGGCGCCACGGCAGTCGGCGACGGCTGGGAGGGAGGCTTGGAGGGCGAATGCGGCGAAGGCATGGCGGCGGCCCCTGGAATCCGGCTGGATACGTGCTGGCACGATGCGAGGATAAGCCATGGGCCGCCTGACCAATCAGGTCGGGACCTTCTTCAGCATCTCGATGCCGACCTGGCCCGACGCGATCTCGCGCAGTGCCACCACAGTCGGCTTGTCCTTTGCTTCGACTTTGGGCGTGTGGCCCTGCACCAGCTGACGGGCACGATACGTGGCCGCCAGCGCGAGCTCGAAGCGATTCGGAATGTGTTTCAGACAATCTTCGACGGTAATACGCGCCATATCAAATCCACCTTGGGACAAAACCTTACGTTGGGTTGCTATTTTACAGCACGCGGCGGAAAACGCCGGCGGCGCCCCGCGCAGCTGTCATCGGCAGGCATCGGCTCAGTGGATGCCCAGCTCGATAAACAGCTCCGTATGCCGTGCTTTCTGCGAGGAAAACCGCAGCCGCGTGGCGCTGATCACGTTGCGCAACTGCTCGAGAGCATCGTCGAAGACCTCATTGATGATGACGTAGTCCGACTCCGAGGCGTGGGCCATTTCACTGCCCGCCGCCAGCAGCCGGCGCACGATCACATTGGGCTCGTCCTGGCCGCGTTTTTTCAGGCGCTCTTCCAGAGCCGTCAGCGACGGCGGCAGGATGAAGATCTCGACCGCGTTGGAAAAGCGCTGGTGCACCTGCTGCGCGCCCTGCCAGTCGATTTCCAGCAGCACGTCGTTGCCCTGCGCCATCTGCTGCTCGATCCACACGCGCGAGGTCGCGTAGTAGTTGCCGTGGACCTCGGCCCATTCCAGGAAGTCGCCGCGGTCGCGCGCGGCGCGGAACGCGTCGACCGTGACGAAGTGGTACTCGCGCCCGTCCTGCTCGCCCGGGCGCGGGGCGCGCGTGGTGTGCGAGATCGACAGGCGGATGGCCGGGTCCTGCGACAGCAGCTTGTTGACCAGCGTCGACTTGCCGGCTCCTGACGGCGCCACCACCATGAAGAGGTTGCCGGGGTAGACGGTATCGATGGCAGTGTGAGGCGCGGATTGAGGCGTTGGGCTCATGATGATTCTTTGGTGATTCCTGGGGCTGTCTTTATTCGAGATTCTGGACCTGTTCGCGCATCTGCTCGATCAGCAGCTTGAGCTCCATCGAGGCATCGGCCAGTTCCTTGGCGGCGGCCTTGGAGCCAAGCGTGTTGGCCTCGCGGTTGAGCTCCTGCATCATGAAGTCCAGGCGCTTGCCGGCCTGGCCGCCCTTCTTCAGGATATGCCGGGTCTCGTTCAGGTGCGCCTGCAGCCGCGACAGCTCTTCGGCGATGTCGATGCGGATGCCGTAGACGGTGGCTTCCTGGCGGATGCGCTCGGCGATCTCGTCGCGGCTCATCGACGGCATGCCGGTGGGCGCGGCCAGGTTGAAGGCTTCCTGCAGGCGCTCGGTCAGCTTTTCCTGGTGGTGCGCGATCAGCTGCGGGATGGTCGGCGTCAGGCGCTCGACGATCGCCAGCATGGCGTCGATGCGCTCCACCAGCGTCGCCTTGAGCGCGTCGCCTTCGCGGCGGCGGGCTTCCAGCAACTGGTCCAGCGCCTCGCGCGCGGCGCCCAGCACCGCCTCGCGCAGTGCCTCCTGCGACAGTTCCGGCTCGACCAGCACGCCCGGCCAGCGCAGGATCTCGCCCATGCGCAGGGTGCCGGCGCTGGCGAAGGTGGCGGCGACGGTGGTTTCCAGCGCGCGGATCTGCGCCAGCAGCCCTTCATTGAGGGCCAGGGTGGCGCCGCCGGTGTCGGTGCGCTGCAGGTTGATGCGGCATTCCAGCTTGCCGCGCGACAGCTCGGCCATCAGCATCTCGCGCAGGGCCGGCTCGAAGGCTCGGCACTCTTCCGGGGCCCGGAACAACAGGTCGAGGAAACGCGAATTGACAGTGCGGAATTCCACCGAAACGGACGCGGAGCGCCCGCTGGGCTCGCCTTGCGCGTTGGTCAATGGCGCCTGGCGCGTCGCCAGGCCATAGCCTGTCATGCTGTGGATCATTGGATGTTCTCGTGAATGGCGGCGGCCCCGGGCTGGCGACCCGAGCACGCCCGCCTCGAGCGCCCCGCAAGGGATCCTGGGGACGCTCTCAATACGTTGAAAGGAGGGCAACAATGCCCTTATTTGTGTTCTTTACAAGTGACCGATTAGCCCGGACAATCCGGAGGCAAATCAGGTCCCTATTCCCATGACAGAGCCAAAGGGCACGACACAACCGAAGAGTGCACCGCTGCCCGTCGGCACGCTGTTGTCCAACTATCGTATTGTAAAGAAGTTGGCCAGCGGGGGGTTCAGTTTCGTCTACCTGGCCACCGACGATACCGGCGCACCGGTTGCCATCAAGGAATACCTGCCGTCGTCGCTGGCGCGGCGCAACCCGGGCGAACTGATCCCCGTGGTGCCCGAGGAAAACGCCGCCGCGTTCCGGCTTGGCCTGAAGTACTTCTTTGAAGAGGGCCGCTCGCTGGCCCGCATCTCCCATCCCAGCGTGGTGCGCGTGGTGAATTTCTTCCGCGAGAACTCCACCGTCTACATGGTGATGAACTATGAGCTGGGCAAGACGCTGCAGGAGCACGTGCTGGCCGCCCGCCAGCAAGGCGGCCCCAAGGTGCTGCGCGAGCATTTCATCCGCAAGGTCTTCCACGACCTGATGAGCGGCCTGCGTGAAGTGCATATCCACAAGCTGCTGCACCTGGACATCAAGCCCGGCAACATCTACCTGCGCGAGGACGAATCCCCGATCCTGCTGGATTTTGGCGCCGCGCGGCAGACCCTGACCATGGAAGCGGCCCGCTTCCAGCCGATGTACACCCCCGGCTTTGCCGCGCCCGAGCTCTATGGCAAGCATTCCGACCTGGGCCCGTGGACCGATGTCTACAGCCTGGGCGCGACGCTCTACGCGTGCATGGCCGGCATGCCGCCGCAGGAAGCCAACCAGCGCGAAAAGGAAGACCGCATGGGCGATGCCCTGGCGCGGCTGCGCAGCAGCTACACCAACGGGCTGGTGGACCTGGTCGAATGGTGCCTGCGGCTGACGCCGGCCGAGCGCCCGCAGAGCGTGTTCCGGCTGCAGAAGGAGTTGCGCGAGCAGACCAACGCCCTCGGCGAACAGGCGCTGGCGCCGCAGACGCAAGCCCCGGCCCTGGCGCCGGCGGAGCGGCCCGCGGCGACATCGCGCTTCCTGACCCTGCTGCGCCGGCGTGACGAATCCGTCCCCGGCGCGAGCGTCGACTGAATCACAAATCTGGCGCCCCGCTTGCGGCCAGTCCACTGAATTCCCTGAAAGCCAACATGCGATTCTCTGTCTACCAGGAAAGCAGGAAAGGCGGCCGCCGCGTCAACCAGGACCGCATGGGCTATTGCTTCACGCGCGACGCGCTGCTGATGGTGCTGGCCGACGGCCTGGGCGGCCATGCGCACGGCGAAGTCGCCGCGCAGCAGGCGCTGCAGACGCTGGCGCGCCAGTTCCAGGTGCAGGCGCGGCCCACGGTGCGCAACCCGGCCGAGTTCCTGCAGGACACCATCATGCTGGCCCACCGCGAGATCCACCGCTATGCCGAGGCCAACCAGATGGCGGACGTGCCGCGCACCACGGTGGTCTGCTGCCTGGTGCAGCAGGGCCAGATCTACTGGGCCCACGCCGGCGACTCGCGCTATTACCTGCTGCGCAAGGGCCGGCTGCTGACGCGCACGCGCGACCACTCCAAGATCGAGAACCTGCTGCAGCAGGAGCGCGTGCTGCCGATGCACGTGGCCAACCACCCGGAGCGCAACAAGCTCTACAACTGCCTGGGCTCGCCCAACCTGCCGCTGATCGACCTGGGCGGCCCGGTGCGGCTGGAGCCGGGCGACGTGGCCCTGCTCTGCTCCGACGGCCTGTGGGGCGCGCTGGAAGAGCCCGCGCTGGTGGACAAGCTGTCGCGCCTGTCGGTGGTGCAGGCGGTGCCCGCGCTGATCGAGCAGGCGCTGCAGAACGCCGGCGAAGGTGCCGACAACACCACCGGCATCGCCATGATGTGGGAACTGGACAGCAATGCGGCGGGGCAGGATTCGGTCATGACCGACACCCTGCCGCTGAACGCCTTCACTACCTCGATCCTGGAGCGCACCGGCTCGGAAAGCGACCTGCTGTCCGAAGAGGAGATCGAGCGCTCGATCGCAGAGATCCGCGCCGCCATCGACAAGACCAGCAACCTGATGCGGTAATGCCTTGCCCCGGCGGCGCGCCGGGGCAACTGTGCAGCGCTCCAGGGCTGGCGGCGTTAGAATCGCGGTCTCTCCCCGATTCGGACAAACCATCCCATGCGACCCAGCGGCCGCGCAGCCGATGCGCTGCGTTCCATCAGCCTTACCCGCCACTACACCCGCCACGCCGAGGGCTCCGTCCTGTGTGCCTTTGGCGACACCAAGGTGCTTTGCACCGCCAGCGTGCTGGCCAAGGTGCCGCCGCACAAGAAGGGCAGTGGCGAAGGCTGGGTCACGGCCGAATACGGCATGCTGCCGCGCGCCACGCACACCCGCTCTGACCGCGAGGCCGCGCGCGGCAAGCAGACCGGCCGCACCCAGGAAATCCAGCGCCTGATCGGCCGCGCCATGCGCTCCGTGTTCGACCTGGCGGCGCTGGGCGAATACACCATCCACCTGGACTGCGACGTGCTGCAGGCCGACGGCGGCACCCGCACCGCGGCCATTACGGGCGCCTTTGTCGCCGCCCATGACGCGGTTTCGACCATGCTGCGCGATGGCCTGATCGTTGCCAGCCCGATCCGCGACCATGTTGCCGCGGTCTCGGTCGGCATGGTCGACGGCGTGCCGGTGCTGGACCTGGACTACGCCGAGGACAGCAGCTGCGACACCGACATGAACGTGGTCATGACCGGCAGCGGCGGCTTTGTCGAGGTGCAGGGCACCGCCGAAGGCGCGCCGTTCAGCCGCGCCGACCTGGACGCCATGACGCGCCTGGCCGAAGCCGGCATCGCCCGCCTGGTGCAGCACCAGCGCGAAGCGCTCGGCCTGGCCTGAGGAGCGGGACCCGCGATGCAACGCCTGGTACTGGCTTCCAACAACGCCGGCAAGCTGCGCGAATTCGGCGCGCTGCTGGCCCCGCTCGGCTTTGACGTGGTGCCCCAGGGCGAACTGGGCATTCCCGAGGCCGAAGAGCCCTTTGCCACCTTCGTCGAGAACGCGCTGGCCAAGGCCCGCCATGCCAGCCGGCTGGCCGGGCTGCCCGCGCTGGCCGACGATTCCGGCATCTGCGTGCAGGCGCTGGACGGCGCGCCCGGCGTCTATTCCGCGCGCTATGCGCAGATGGCCGGGCAGGCCAAGTCGGATGCCGCCAACAATGCCCACCTGGTCTCGCAACTGGCCGGCAAGCTGAACCGCCACGCGCACTACTACTGCGTGCTGGTGTTCGTGCGCCACGCCGAAGACCCTTGCCCGATCATCGCCGAAGGCCTCTGGCACGGCGAGGTCGTCGACGCGCCGCGCGGCGCGGGCGGCTTTGGCTACGACCCGCACTTCCTGCTGGCGCATCTGGGCAAGACCGCCGCCGAGCTGTCGCCCGAAGAGAAGAACACGGTCAGCCACCGGGCCCAGGCGCTGCGCGCGCTGGTGGCACGGCTGCAGGCCGATGCCGCGCAAAGCGCCACCCGATGATCCCGATCGTACCGGTCTCCGCGTCCGTGCCCGTCGACAGCAAGCAGCTCTGGCTCAAGCCCGGGCAGATCAGCCTGCCCGGCTCGCCGCCGCTGTCGCTGTACGTGCATATCCCGTGGTGCGTGCGCAAGTGCCCGTATTGCGATTTCAACTCGCACGCCGCACCCGGCGCCGACAACCACGAGATCCCGGAAGACATCTACCTGGACGCGCTGCGCGCGGACCTGGAGCAGTCGCTGCCGCTGGTGTGGGGCCGGCCGGTGCATACGGTCTTTATCGGCGGCGGCACGCCCAGCCTGCTGTCGGCGGCAGGCATGGACCGGCTGCTGTCGGACATCCGCGCGCTGCTGCCGCTGGATGCCGACGCCGAGATCACGATGGAGGCCAACCCCGGCACCTTCGAGGCCGACAAGTTCGCCAGCTACCGCGCCAGCGGCATCAACCGGCTGTCGATCGGCATCCAGAGCTTCAACGACCGGCACCTGCAGGCGCTCGGGCGCATCCACGGCGGTGCCGAAGCGCGCAAGGCGATCGACATCGCCCAGGCCAGCTTCGACAACATCAACCTGGACCTGATGTACGCCCTGCCCGGCCAGACGCTGGATGAATGCCGGCAGGATGTGGAAGCCGCGCTGTCGTACGGCACCACGCACCTGTCGCTGTACCACCTGACGCTGGAGCCCAACACCCTCTTCGCCAAATTCCCGCCCGCGCTGCCGGACGACGACAGCGCGTACGAGATGCAGGCCTGGATCGAAGCGCGCACGGCCGAGGCCGGCTACCGGCACTACGAAACCTCGGCGTATGCAAAGCCGCATCGCGAGGCGCGCCACAACCTGAACTACTGGCGCTTCGGCGACTACCTCGGCATCGGCGCCGGCGCGCACGGCAAGCTGTCGTTCCCGCATCGGATACTGCGCCAGATGCGGCACAAGCATCCGGCCACCTACATGGAGCGGGCGCTGGCCGGCAATGCCGTGCAGGAAGCGCGCGATGTCGGCGCCGACGAGCTGCCGTTCGAGTTCATGCTCAACGCGCTGCGCCTGACCGACGGCGTGCCGGCATCGAGCTTCCACGACTACACCGGGCTGCCGCTGCATACCATCAGCAAGCAGCTGGCCGAGGCGGAAAAGAAAGGGCTGCTGGAAGCGGACCTGACCACCATCCGCCCCACCGAGCTGGGCCGGCGCTTCCTCAACGACCTGCAGGAGATGTTCCTGAAGGACTGAGCGCCGACGAGCACCGGTACAAGAAAAGGCCACGCGATGCGTGGCCTTTTACATGCTGGCAAACGTCAGGCTGGCATGTCAGTACGGCGTTGCCATGTCATTGGCCACGCGTGCGCGCATGCCCACCTGCAGGTTGCCCAGGCTCGACTGGGTCACCGTGGCGATGCGGCCATCATCCAGGCGCACGTTGACGCGGTACGCGGTCTGGGTGTTGCTGCCCGCGCGCTTCTCGATCTGGTTGCCGGCCACGGCGCCGACCACGGCACCGCCGATGGTCGCCGCGGTCTGCCCGCGCCCGCCGCCGATCTGGTGGCCCAGCAGGCCGCCGGCCGCACCGCCGATCACGGTGCCGAGCAGGCCCGAGCTGCCTTGCGTACTGGTGATCGGTTCAATCGATTCCACGCGGCCGTAGTACACCGCGCCAGCCGGGGCCTGCGAGGTGTTGGGAGTCTGGTACCCCGGAGGCGGGGCGTTGTAGCCGGTGTTGTAGCCGCTGTCATACGGGGCGGCACAACCGGCCAGCACAGCCGCTGCAGCCACCGGAACGATCAGCCATTTCTTGCTATGGATTCGCATTTTGAGTTCTCCTCTGTTGCCAGGCGAAAGCCGGGGATGCGGCACACACCGCGCCATCCGGCACGACAATATGAGCGATGCCGGCGTGTGAAGGTTCCGTAATGTCAGACAGACGCCGACATCCGCGGCAGCGGATGTGGCAGGAAGTTTACGCGCGCTTGCGTGCCGCAACACAAGACCACCATCGATCCACGCGAGCCTTGTATAATGCGCGGCCTGACCGTCAGGTCTGCAGGCGGCAGCGCGCCGGGCCCATGCCCTTTCGCGCTACAATGCCCGCACTTCCAGGAAGCGTGGCCGAGTGGTTTAAGGCAGCAGTCTTGAAAACTGCCGATGGGGTGACCCATCCGTGAGTTCGAATCTCACCGCTTCCGCCAGACAAGAGAAACGGCCCGCACCAGTAACTGGTGCGGGCCGTTTTTCATTAGAGATCGCCGTGCAGGTCTTGCGTCAGCAGACGGTACGCCTCGGCTTCTGAAATCCTGAGCCGGTACTTGCACGCCAGCACGCGCGCCAGGCCATGCGCCGCGCCCGGCGGGCTGTGCCGCAGTTGTTCGCGGTAGGCCTCCACTTCATAGCGCAGGCGCCAGCGCCGGCTGGCCAGGTAGAGCACGCCCATCAGGCCCCAGCTGCGCCAGAACTGGCGCACATGCACCTTCTCATGCTCGATCAGCGCCTGGCTGGCGCCGGGGCGCAGCAGGATCAGCGGACCGGGCGTGAAGCCGTCAAACCCGCGCGGTATCAGCCAGCGGGTTTCGACGACCAGGCACAAGGGCGAGCGGCAATAGCGGAGCATGCACCTAGCATAGCGCGGATGCCGCCGCCCTGCCGCTGGCTCAGGCCGCCGCCCGCAGCGGCGCGGAGGCGGCCAGCCCCCCGGCCTGCCCGCGCGAACGTCCCGAGCTCAGGTACCCGGCGATCGATTCCTGCGTGACCTCGCCCAGGTAGGCGCCGTCAGCGCCCATCACCGGCAGCCAGCTGGTGTTGTGCTGGTACATGCGCGACAGCACGATGCGCAGGTGCTCGTCGAAGGCCGCGGTGACGGCGAACGGGCGCATCACATCACTGCACTGCCCCTTGCCGGAGCGCGCATCGCGGCGCGTGACGTAGCCCAGCGCGACCTGGGCGTCGTCCACCACCGGCAGGTGGCGCACGTCGGCATCGTCAATCACGCCCAGCGCTTCGGCCAGCGGCATGTCGGGGCGGCAGCTCGGCGGCATGGTGGCAGCGTCGCCGGCGCGTACCAGCAGCAGGCGCTTGAGGGTGTTGTCGTGGCCGACGAAGGCCTGCACGAACTCATCGGCCGGATGCGCCAGCAGCGCGTCGGGGTGGTCGAACTGCACCAGCTTGCCGCGGCGGAACACCGCGACCTTGTCGGCCAGCTTGATCGCTTCGTCGATATCGTGCGAGACCATGATCACGGTCTTGCCGAGCTGGCGCTGCATCTGCAGGAATTCGTTCTGGATGCTCTCGCGGTTGATCGGGTCGACCGCGCCGAAGGGCTCGTCCATCAGCAGCAGCGGCGCGTCGGCCGCCAGCGCGCGGATCACACCGATGCGCTGCTGCTGGCCGCCGGAAAGCTCGCGCGGATAGCGCGTCAGCAGCCGGTTGGGATCGAGCTGCACCATCGCCATCAGTTCACGCGCGCGCTCGCGGCACTGCTTCTTGTCCCAGCCCAGCAGGCGCGGCACCACCATGATGTTCTCTTCGATGGTCATGTTGGGGAACAGGCCGATCTGCTGGATCACGTAGCCGATCTTGCGGCGCAGGGTCACGCCGTCAAGGCCGCGCGTATCCTCGCCCTCGATGCGCACCGTGCCCGAGGTCGGCTCGATCAGCCGGTTGATCATCTTCAGCGTGGTGGTCTTGCCGCAGCCCGAGGGGCCGAGGAAGACGCAGATCTCGCCGCGCGGCACCGTCAGCGACACGGCGTCGACGGCGCGCGTTTCGGTGCCGTCTTTCTGCGGGAAGGACTTGGTGAGTTGGTCGAGTTCGATCATGTGCGGATTCCCTTTGGCGTCAGTGCCCGCTGCAACCACTGCAGGAAGGCGTCCGCCACGATGGCGAGCAGGCTGACCAGGACCGCGCCCACGGCCAGCTTGCTCATGTTGCTCTGGCTGATCGCCTGCAGGATCAGCACCCCAAGGCCACCCGCGCCGATGATGGCGGCAATGGTGGCAACCCCGATATTCATCACCACGGCGGTACGCACGCCGCCGAGGATCACCGGCACCGCCAGCGGCAGGTCCACCAGCCGCATGCGTTGCCAGGCGGTCATGCCGATGCCGCGCCCCGCTTCCTGGATGCCGGGGTCGACATTGGCCAGCGCGGTGTAGGTGTTGCGCATGATCGGCAGCAGCGAGTACAGGAACACCGCCGTCACCGCGGGCACGTAGCCAAGCGCATGGCCGAAGCGCGCGAAGATCGGGATCATCAGCCCGAACAGCGCGATCGACGGCAGCGTCAGCACGATCGTCGCCAGCGCCAGCAGCGGCGTGGCCAGCGCGCGGAAGCGCGTGATCACGATGCCCAGCGGCACCCCGATCAGGATCGCCAGCCCCACTGCCGAGCCCACCAGCGCCAGGTGCTCGCCGGTCATTTTCAGCAGCGTGGGCCAGCTGTGCTGCAGGTAAGAGAACAAGTCCATGCGGCCTCCCTCAGATCAGTCCGTGGCTGCGCAGGAAGTCCTCCGCGACCTTGTCCACCGGCTGCTGGCCGATGTCCACCTTGTAGTTCATGTCGGTCATGCTCTCGTTGTCGAGCTTGGCAGCGAGTGCATTGAGCAGGCCGGCCAGTTCCGGATGCTTGTCGAGCACCGGCTTGCGCACCACCGGCACCGCGTTGTACGGCGGGAAGAAATGCAGGTCGTCTTCCAGCAGCACCAGGTCGAAGCCCTTGACGCGGCCGTCGGTCGCATAGACCAGGCCCAGCTCCACCTGGTTGTTCTTCAGTGCGGTGTAGACCAGGCCCGGGTCGAGCTGGATCACGTCGCGGCGCGAGAACGGCAGCTTGTACAGCGCCTTGAGCGGCTCCAGGCCGTCCGGGCGCGCAGCGAATTCCATGTCGACCGCGAACGGGTGGCTGGCGTCGGGGCCGGCGCGGCGCATCTGCTCGGCAAAGCCCGACAGCGTGGTCACGCCGCTGGCCGCGCGTTCCTTCGGCATCGCCAACGCATAGGTGTTGTTGATGTTCGAGGCATCGAGCCACACCAGCCCGCGCGCGCCGTCCATCTGCTTGACGCGCTCGTAGCTTTCCCTGGCGCCGAGTTTTTCCTGGACCTTGTTGAACACGATCAGCGCGGTGCCGGTGTAGTCCCACACCACGTCGAGCTGGTTGCTCTCCATCGCCTGGCGCATCAGCGTGCTGCCCAGGCCGGCGGTCAGTTCGGTGGTGAGGCCCTTGGCGCGCAGGTATTTCGAAGTCATCGACGACAGCAGCAGCTGCTCGGTGAAGTTCTTGCCGCCCACGCGGATCGGCGTGGCCTCGGCATGCGCTTCAGGCGCAGTGGCCAGCGCCAGGCCCGCCGCAAAAGCGGTGACGGCAGCCACCACCAGGGCGACGCGCCGGGCGCGGCGGTGGATGAATTGCATCTGGTTTTCCATTTAGGTCCCCATGTTCAGCGCGCCAGCCCGCGCCGGCGCAGGTACAGCTGGCCGGCGGCGGCAAAGAGCGCGTCCAGGGCCAGCGCCAGCAGCGCCGTGGCGGCCGCGCCCAGCAGCAGCAGTGGCTGGTTGTTCAGGTAGATGCCCGGGAAGATCAGCTCGCCCAGGCTGTTGGCACCGATCAGGAAGGACAGCGGCACCGTGCCCACGTTGATGACCAGGGCGATGCGGATGCCGGCCAGCATCACCGGCAGCGCGTTGGGCAGTTCCACGCGCACCAGGCGCTGCACCGGCGTCATGCCGATGCCACGCGCCGCTTCCAGCAGCGTGGGCGAGACATTGCGCAGGCCTTCGTAGGTGTTGCGCACGATCGGCAGCAGCGAGGCCAGCCACAGCGCCAGGATGGCGGGCCGCTCGCCGATGCCGAGCACGGCCAGGGCCAGCGCCAGCACCGCCAGCGACGGCACGGTATTGCCCACGTTGAAGACCTGCATCAGGCGGTCGGCCCAGCGGCGCATGCACGCGCGGCTCAGCGCGATGCCGGCCGGGATGCCGGTGGCCAGCGCCAGCGTCATGGACAGCACCACCAGGCGCAGGTGGTCGGCCACGTCGTAGAGCAGGCGCTCCTGGTACTGGCGAATCACATCGACGCCGATCCATGCCACCAGTGCAGCCAGCGCGGCCAGCGTCAGTCCTGCCCAGGCGAGGGCCCGTGCCGATTGCTTTGACATACTCTCCCCTTTTCCGAAACCGAAAAGCGCGCAGCACGCCACTTCCCGGCAATGGAAAACAATATGGGCTGGTGCGTGCGGAGATAGGGCGCCACCAGTCCCGGTTCAGATTGCATTGCCGCCATGACCGGCACGATTGCCGGCGGACGGTCTGTGGATTCCTCCGCCGTGGGCGGGAAGTCCGATTGACGGGATGCCGGGTTGAATTGGCAGTCCCTGAAGCGGCGCAACCGGCGACGCAAAGTTGTTTGCGATCGATTGGCCAGTGGCAGCGCAAATATTGAAGTTTTCCGACGCGCCGCCGGTCCATCGGCCGTTGACTGGCAAGGGCTGGCGAGGTTTTGATACCCCCGCATCTCGCCTCAACGGATGACAAAGAGAGCGCTATTATAGCGATCTTCATCGATCCTGTCATCTTCCCGCATTTTTCCGGCCTTCCTGCGCCGATCTTGCGCGAATTGGCGGCAGTAGGACGGCATGTTCGGTCGTGCATTAGCCGACACATGGAGACTTCCCGGATCGTTCTGAAATCGCGGAAACCGGACAGCCAGTTGGTACGCCAGCAGAACAATCTGTTGCCCGGCGACCCTCTACTCTTTCCGCGCCAAAACACTAAATTGACGAGGTAGCTGAAACGACGGGAAACCGGCCCGGCCATTGCCGCGCGGAACCCGCCCACTGGAGAAAGACATGGACACCCTTGCCACCACCTTCGCCACCGTTCCCGCCGCCGCCGCCGAAACCGTGCAGCGCTCGCGCGCCGTGGACCGCGTGGTGCGGGGCATCGCCACCTCGGACGGCGCCGGCGTCAAGCTGACCCGCGTGCTGACGCAGAACCTGCAGCGCCGGCTGGACCCGTTCCTGATGCTCGATGCCTTCGGCACCGACAGCAAGGACGACTACATCGGCGGCTTCCCCGATCACCCGCACCGCGGCTTCGAGACCATCACCTACATGCTGGCCGGGCGCATGCGCCATCGCGACAGCGCCGGCAACGAGGGGCTGCTGCAGAACGGCGGCGCGCAGTGGATGGTGGCGGGCGCAGGCGTGGTCCACTCGGAAATGCCCGAGCAGGAAGACGGCCGCATGGAAGGCTTCCAGCTGTGGCTGAACCTGCCGGCCGCGGGCAAGATGACCGCGCCGTGGTACCGCGACCTGCCCGCCGCCGAGATCCCGACGGTGGCGCTGGACCACGGCGTCACGGTGCGCGTGCTGGCGGGCGCCACGCACGGCGTGGCCGGCGCGATCACGCGCCCGGTGACCGAGCCGGTCTACCTGGACGTGCACCTGCCGGCCGGCCAGACCTTTGCGCAGGCGCTGCCGGCCGGGCACAACGCGTTCGTCTACGTGTACCGGGGCGAGGTTTCGATCGGCAGCGGCGACGACCGCGCCGTGATCGAGGCCCAGCGCATGGGCGTGCTGGACAACGCCGGCCAGTCTGACGGCGTCATCGTCAGGGCCGAAGCCGACGCGCGCTTC
This sequence comes from Cupriavidus sp. FW306-1B-F12B, assembly GCF_058781795.1. Taxonomy (NCBI): domain Bacteria; kingdom Pseudomonadati; phylum Pseudomonadota; class Betaproteobacteria; order Burkholderiales; family Burkholderiaceae; genus Cupriavidus; species Cupriavidus sp. FW306-1B-F12B. The sequence goes on along the minus strand of NZ_JBYSXC010000006.1, from coordinate 197,739 downwards.
CTGCTGATCGCAGGCCAGCCGCTGAACGAGCCGATCGCGCAGTACGGGCCGTTCGTGATGAACACGCAGGAGCAGATCTACCAGACCCTGGCGGATTTCCGCGACGGGCGCTTCGCCACCAGCGCCGCCACCACCGGCGCCTGAGCCCTGCCGGCGGGCGGCCGCCCTGGCCGCCCGCCGCTGCTCCAGTCCAGCCGCTGGCTCCGCAAGGGGCCGGCGGCTTTTTTTCGTGCTGTGGCCGGCACGCGACTTGCAACCACCCCCAAACCGTTGCAGGGACTGGAATGACGCCGGAATCGGCCCGCCCGGTGTCCTGTCACTTATATAATCCATCACCAATATCGGGCATCACCAAACCATGATGAATGCTGCAATGCGTCGCGGCGATGCTGCGCCACGCACTGCCGCGCTGTTGACTCATCCCACGTTGCTGCCATCACAACAACCCGAGCCGCCTCAGTGACATCACAACTCCCTCCCAGGCTGGCGCTGGCCCATATCAGCAAGCGCTACCCGGGCGTCGTCGCCAATGACGACGTCAGCCTCAGCGTCGCCCCCGGCGAGATCCATGCCGTGCTGGGTGAAAACGGCGCAGGCAAATCCACCCTGATGAAGATTATCTTTGGCGCGGTCCGTCCGGATGCCGGCGAGATGCACTTCAACGGGGCGCCGGTCACCATCAACAGTCCGCACGACGCCCGCAACCTGGGCATCGCCATGGTGTTCCAGCATTTCTCGCTGTTCGACACGCTGACCGTGACCGAGAACATCGCACTCGGCCTGCCCGCCGGACAGCAAGGCAACATGAAGCAGCTGGCCGAGCGCATCCGCGCCACTGCCGAGCGCTACGGACTGCCGCTGGAGCCGAACCGCCATGTGCATACGCTGTCGGTCGGCGAGCGCCAGCGCGTGGAGATCGTGCGCGCGCTGCTGGCCAATCCGCAGTTGCTGATCCTGGACGAGCCCACCTCGGTGCTGACCCCGCAGGCAGTGGAAACGCTCTTCGTCACGCTGCGCCAGCTGGCCGCCGAAGGCACCAGCATCCTCTACATCAGCCACAAGCTCGACGAGATCCGCGCGCTGTGCCATCAGGCCACCGTGATGCGCATGGGCAAGGTCACCGGCGTGTGCGATCCGCGCCAGGAAACCGCGGCCTCGCTGTCGCGGCTGATGATCGGCGGCGAGCCCCCGCGCGAGACGCGCGTGGCTGCCGAGCGCGGCCCGGTGCGGCTCAGCGTGCAGGGCCTGTCGCTGCCGCGCGCGCATGCCTTCGCCACCGAGCTGAGCCGGATCTCGCTGGATGTCCACGCCGGCGAGATCGTCGGCATTGCCGGCGTGTCCGGCAACGGGCAGCAGGAGCTGCTGGCCGCGCTGTCCGGTGAAGACACACGCGCAGACAACATGTCGGTGCAGCTCGGCGGCAAGCCAGTCGGCCGGCTCGATGCGCGCCAGCGCCGGCGCGCGGGCCTGGCCTTCGTGCCGGAAGAGCGCCTGGGCCGCGGCGCGGTGCCGGGCATGAGCCTGGCGACCAATATCCTGCTGTCGCACCAGACGCCACCCTATGTGCGGCAAGGCATGATTTCTCCCGGCGCGGCCACCGGGCTGGCTTCGGCCGTGATCAGCCGCTTCCGCGTCAAGGCCAGCGGGCCGCACGCGCTGGCGCGCAGCCTGTCGGGCGGCAACCTGCAGAAATTCATTGTCGGCCGCGAGATCGAAAGCGGCCCTAAGGTACTGATCGTGGCGCAACCGACCTGGGGCGTGGACGTTGGCGCCGCGGCGCAGATCCACAACGAGATCCTGGCGCTGAAGGCCACCGGCTGCGCCATCCTGGTGGTGTCGGAAGAGCTCGATGAGCTGTTCGCGATCTGCGACCGGCTGCACGTGATCGCCAAGGGCCGCTTGTCGCCTTCGGTGCCTGCCGAGACCGCGACGCGCGAGCAGATCGGCCTGTGGATGAGCGGACTGTGGCAAGGCGGGCCCGCCCAGGCGCAATCCGGCGCGGAGGTGGCAAGCCATGGCTGATGTGCGACAACTGCTGCCCCGCTCCCCCCTCTCGCTGGCGCCGCGTGGCCTGCCCTCGCGCACCATGGCCTATGCCTCGCCGGTGATCGCACTGGCGCTGACGCTCCTGTTCGGCGCGCTGCTGTTCCTGGTGCTCGGCAAGGACCCCGTGGCCGCGCTCAAGGTCTTCCTGGCCGATCCGCTGCGCGACCAGCGCGCCATCGGCGAGGTGCTGCTCAAGACCGTGCCGCTGGTGCTGTGCGCGCTCGGCCTGTCGGTGTGCTACCGCGCCAACGTGTGGAATATCGGCGCCGACGGGCAGCTGATTGCCGGCGGCATCTGCGCCGGCGCCACCGTGCTTTACTTCGATGTGCCGGGCCAGGCCATGAACGGCACCGTGGTGCTGGTGCTGGCCTCACTCGCCGGCATGGTCGGCGGCATGCTGTGGGCCTCGCTCACGGCGGTGCTCAAGGACAGGTTCAACGCCAACGAGATCCTGGTCTCGCTGATGCTCACCTATATCGCGCAGCAGCTGCTGCTGTGGGTGGTCAACGGGCCGCTGAAGGATCCCAACGGCATGAACTTCCCGCAGTCGAAGGTGTTCTCGTCCGAGTACCTGCTGCCCAACCTGATGTCGGGCTCGCGCCTGCATGCCGGCTTTGCCGTGATGCTGGTGCTGGTGGCAGTGATGACCGTGTTCGTGTTCCGCAGCTTTGCCGGCTACCGCCTGCAGGTGGGCGGCACCGCGCCGGCGGCGGCGCGCTACGCGGGTTTCTCGGCGCGCAGCGCGCTGTGGAGCGCACTGCTGATCTCGGGCGCCACCGCGGGCCTGGCGGGCGCGTTCGAAGTGACCGGCCCGATCGGCCAGCTGCTGCCGTCGATCTCGCCGGGCTACGGCTTCACCGCCATCATCGTCGCCTTTATCGGCCGGCTGCATCCGGTCGGCACGGTCTTCGGCGGCATCATGATGTCGCTGTTCTATATCGGCGGCGAGATGGCGCAATCGCGCCTGGGCCTGCCGTCGGCCATTGGCTGGGTGTTCCAGGGCATGCTGCTGTTCTTCCTGCTGGCCTGCGACACGCTGATCGAAAACCGCCTGCGCTGGCGCGCCACCACGGCCTGAGCGGAGCTACAGAACAATATGGAACAACTCGCTCCCCTTATCGCCACCGCCATCAACGCCGGCACGCCGCTGCTGCTGGCCGCGCTGGGCCTGCTGATCAACGAGCGCTCGGGCGTGCTCAACCTCGGCGCCGAAGGCATGATGCTGGTGGCCGCGGTGGCCGGCTTCATGGTCGGCTACCAGACCCAGTCGCCGCTGCTCGGCTTTGCCGCCGGCGCGCTCGCCGGCATGCTGATGGCCACGCTGTTCTCGTGGCTGGCGCTGGTACTGGCCACCAACCAGGTCGCCACCGGCCTGGCGCTGTCGATCTTCGGCACCGGCCTGTCGGCCTTCATGGGCCAGCGCTTTGTCGGCTTCGCCATGCCGGCGCAGGCCAAGGCCGTGCCCGGCCTGGCCGACCTGCCCTTCTTCGGGCCGGCCTTCTTCCAGCATCACTGGATGGTGTATTTCAGCCTGCTGCTGTGCTTTGCCATCATGTGGTTCCTGTTCCGCACGCGCGCGGGGCTGACCTTGCGCGCGATCGGCGAAGCGCCCGAATCGGCGCACGCGCTGGGCTACCCGGTGCGCACCATCCGCTTTGGCGCGCTGCTGTTCGGCGGTGCCTGCTGCGGGCTGGCCGGCGCCTACCTGTCACTGGTGTACACGCCGATGTGGGTCGAGAACCTGGTCGCCGGCCGCGGCTGGATCGCGCTGGCGCTGACCACCTTCGCCACCTGGCGCCCGGGCCGCGTGCTGGTGGGCGCGTGGCTGTTCGGCGGCGTGACCATCCTGCAGTTCTACCTGCAAGGGATCGGCGTGTCGGTGCCGTCGCAGTTCCTGTCGATGCTGCCCTACGCGGCCACCATCGTGGTGCTGGCGCTGATCTCGCGCAACCCGGCCTGGATCCGGCTGAACATGCCGGCCTCGCTGGGCAAGCCCTTCCGGCCCGGCAATGCCTGAGCCTCGAGTTTTTTGACGGAAATCCCTGAGCTACCAACAATTCATCACAAGGAGAAATCATGATCGTCACGCGCAGGAAGACCCTGGCGGCCCTGGCCGCCACCGCCTTGCTGGCCCTCGCGGGCTGCGGCAAGAAAGAGGCCGACAAGCCGGCCGAGACGGCGGGCGCGGCCTCCGCGCCCGTGGCCGAGCAGAAGGCCGAGCCGCTCAAGGTCGCCTTCGTCTATATCGGGCCGGTCGGCGATGCCGGCTGGACCTTCGCGCATGACAACGGCCGCAAGGCCGTGGAAGAGAAGTTCGGCGACAAGGTCAAGACCACCTTCGTCGAGAACGTGCCCGAATCCGCGGCCGACGCCGAGCGCGTGTTCCGCGACCTGGCCAGCCAGGGCAACAAGCTGATCTTCGGCACCACCTTCGGCTACATGGAGTCGATGCTCAAGGTCGCCAAGGAATTCCCGGACGTGAAGTTCGAGCACGCCACCGGCTTCAAGACCGCCGAGAACCTGGCCCAGTACGACGTGCGCACTTATGAAGGCGCCTACCTGGCGGGCGTGGTCGCGGGCAAGATGAGCAAGACCGGCAAGATGGGCGTGGTGGCATCGGTGCCCATCCCCGAGGTGATCCGCAATATCGACTCGTTCACGCTGGGCGCGCGCAGCGTCAACCCCAAGGCCACGGTCAAGGTGGTGTGGGTCAACAAGTGGTTCGATCCGGGCAAGGAGCGCGAAGCCGCCACCACGCTGATCGGCCAGGGCGTCGACATGCTGATGCAGAACACCGACTCCGCCGCCGTGGTGCAGACCGCGCAGGAAAAGGGCGTGCACGCCTTCGGCTGGGACAGCGACATGAGCAAGTTCGGCGACAAGGCCCATCTGGCCGCGTCGGTGATCTCGTGGGGCGTCTACTACAACAAGGTGGTGGAAGACGTGCTGAACAAGCAGTGGAAGAACAGCACCACGTGGTGGGGCCTGAAGGAAGGCATGATCGACCTGAAGAGCTTCAACGCCGATGTGCCGGCTGACGTCAAGGCGCTGGTCGAAGAGCGCAAGAAGGGCATCGCCGACGGCAGCGCGCCGATCTGGAAGGGTCCGATCAAGGACAACACCGGCAAGGAACAGCTGGCCAAGGACCAGGTGGCCGACGACGGCTTCCTGCATGGCGTGAAGTTCTACGTCGAAGGCGTGGAAGGCAAGATCCCGGGCTGATTGGTGCACCAGAGCCGCCCGAGCTTGCCCAAGCAAGGTGTTCTCCCTCTCCCCTCAGCGGGAGAGGGGAGCAAACCGCCAGCCTTGGCTATCCCCAAGGCATCTCCCTGCACCTCCGGAACTTGAAGCCGCCGATAACGGCCCAAGCTATCTGTGCATGCGCCAGTGACCGGCGCGCGCTATGTGAAGGAGGCCTCTCATGTGGAAGCGATTTTCGGCCCTGTGGACGCTGGTTCGCCGCGACGGCCGCCTGTTCTGGTACGCGCTGCGCCATCCGGACGCGCCGGCCTGGCTCAAGCCCGCGGCCATCGGGCTGCTGCTCTACGCAATCTCGCCGATCGACCTGATCCCCGACGTGGTCGCGGGCCTGGGCATTGTCGATGACGTGGTGCTGATTCCACTGGCGGTGCACCTGATCCTGAAGCGCCTGCCGCCGCATATCCTGCGCCAGGCGCAGACGCGCGCCACCGCCACCACGGTCCGGCCGCACTGACGGCATCGCTCAACGACAAAGCCCCGGGGCAGCGCCTGCCGCCCCGGGGCTTTTGCTTGCCTGGCTGGCTGTTGCTCAGTTCGGCAGCAGGATGGTCGAGCCCGTGGTCTTGCGCGATTCCAGGTCGCGGTGCGCCTGCGCCACCTCCGACAGCGCGTAGCGCTGGCGGATATCGATCTTCACCTTGCCGGTGGCCACGGCGTCGAACAGGTCGGCCACCATCGGCTCCAGCAGTTCGCGGTGCACCACGTAGGTCATCAGTGTCGGCCGCGTCAGCCGCAGCGAGCCCTTGTTGCCCAGCACCGACAGGTCAAACGGCGGCACCGGACCCGAGGCGTTGCCGAAGCTGACCATGGTGCCGCGCGGCGCCAGGCAGTCGAGCGAGCCCTGGAATGTGTCCTTGCCGATCGAGTCATAGACCGCCGGCACGCCCTTGCCGTTGGTGATCTCCCTGACCCGTTCCACGAACGACTCACGCGTGTAGACGATGGTGTGGGCGCAGCCGTTGGCGCGTGCCAGTTCGGCCTTCTCGTCGCTGCCGACGGTGCCGATCACGGTCACGCCGAGCGCCTTGAGCCACTGGCTGGCAATCAGGCCGACGCCGCCGGCGGCGGCATGCAGCAGCACCGTGTCGCCCGGCTGCACCTTGTAGCTGTCGCGGATCAGGTACTGCGCGGTCAGGCCCTGCAGCATCATCGCCGCGGCGGTGTCGAACGGGATCGCGTCGGGCAGCCGCACCACGATATCGGCCGGCATCACGCGCACCTGCGCGTAGGCGCCGGTGGGACGGCCGGCGTAGGCCACGCGGTCGCCCACGGCGACGTGGCGCACATCCTCGCCCACCGCTTCGACCACGCCGGCGCCTTCCATGCCCAGCCCGCCCGGCAGCGGCTGCTTGTACAGCCCGGTGCGGAAATAGACATCGATGTAGTTCAGGCCCACCGCCTCATGGCGCACGCGCACCTGGCCGGGGCCGGGCTCGCCCACTTCGACATCGACCCACTGCATGACTTCGGGACCGCCGGTTTGCTCGATCCGGATGGCTTTGCTCATCTGTGTCGCTCCTTCGCTATGGTGTTGTATCGGTGGGAATTCAGTTGCCGGCTTCAGCCTCGCGCGTCAGCCCGGCGATCAACAGCTCGGCAGTGGCCACGTTGGTGGCACACGGCACGTTGTGCACGTCGCAGGCACGCACCAGCGCGTTGATATCGGGTTCATGCGGCTGCGGCGTCATCGGGTCGCGCAGGAACACCACGGCGCGCACCAGGCCTACGGCCAGTTGCGCGCCGATCTGCAGGTCGCCGCCCCACGGCCCCGACAGCATGCGCGTCACCTCCAGCCCGACCTCGTCGATCAGGCGCCCGCCGGTGGTGCCGGTGGCCAGCAGCTCGCACTGCGAAAGGAAGGCGCGGTGGCGCGTGGCGAAGGCGACGATGTCGTCCTTCTTGTGGTCATGGGCGATCAGCGCGATGCGGGGGCGAGTCATCAGGGGTTCCTTGTTGCGGGGTCGGTGAACGTCAGGAAACAGGAGAAAGCAGCGGGATCAGAAGGTGCCCGGATAGGCGCCGCCATCGAGCAGGATGTTCTGCCCGGTGATGTAGCCGGCATGACGGCTGCACAGGAAGGCGCAGGTGGCGCCGAACTCGGCCGGCTCGCCGAAGCGGCGCGACGGGTTCGCCGCGGCGCGGCGCTGCGCCACCTCATCGACGCTCAGGCCAGCCTTCTTGGCCCCGCCTTCCATGGTCTTGAGCAGGCGGTCGGTGTTGAACGGGCCCGGCAGCAGGTTGTTGATGGTCACGCCGTGCTGCGCCACTTCGCGCGCCACGCCCGCGACAAAGCCGGTCAGGCCCGAGCGCGCGCCATTGGACAGGCCCAGCACATCGATCGGCGCCTTGACCGCGCCGCTGGTGATATTGATGATGCGGCCCCACTGGCGCGCGATCATGCCGTCGACGGTGGCCTTGATCAGCTCGATCGGGGTCAGCATGTTGGCGTCGAGCGCGGCCAGCCAGTCGCTGCGCTCCCAGTCGCGGAAGTTGCCCGGCGGCGGGCCTCCAGCGTTGTTCACCAGGATGTCGAGATCGCCCAGCTTGGCCACCGCGTCCAGTGCCGCCTTGCGGCCTTCGGGCGTGGTGATGTCGGTCGCCACCGCGATCACGCGGCGGCCATGGCGCGCGCGCAGGCCGGCGGCGGCCTTCTCCAGCGCCTCGGCGCCGCGCGCCACGATCACCACGTCGACGCCCTCGGCCGCCAGCGCGTCGGCGCAGGCAAAGCCCAGGCCCTTGCTGGCGCCGCATACCAGCGCATGCTTGCCGCGCAGTCCCAGATCCATGTCTTTCTCCTTTGTCTGTTGTCTTTGGCGGGCCAGCCCCGGGGCCGGCCCGGAATCACGTCTTTCTTGCCGACAGCAAATACATGCCGCCCATCACCAGCGCGCTGCCGGCCAGCTGCACGCCGCTGATGGGCTCGCCCAGCAGCCAGAAGGCCAGGAACAGGGTCGACACCGGGCCGATCATGCCCGCCTGCGACGCCATCGGCGCGCCGATGCGCGACACCGCCACCATGGTCAGCGACACCGGCAGCACGGTGCAGAACACCGCATTGACGAGTGACAGCCACATCACCGGAGCCGGCTGCGCCAGTTCCGCCACCGGCCGGCCCAGCACCAGGTACTGGATCACGCAGCAGGCGGTCGAGACGCACATCGCATACGCCACCAGCCGCAGCGAGCCGATACGCCGCACCAGCTCGCCGCTCAGGATCAGGTAGATACCATAGGTCATGGCGCTGCCCAGCACCAGCGCGCCGCCCAGCCACACCTGGCTGCCGCTGATGTCCAGGTCATGCGCGAATACCAGCACGATGCCGGCGTAGGCCAGCAGCAGCGACAGCCACTGGCGCATGGCGATCGGCCGGCGGAACACCAGCGCGGTGGCCAGCAGCACGAACGACGGCGTCAGGAACAGGATCAGCCGCTCCAGCCCGGCGGTGATGTATTGCAGGCCGATGAAATCGAGGAAGCTCGACAGGTAGTAGCCGATAAAGCCGAGAAACACCACGCGGCCGCGATCCGCCCACGACAGCGGCGCCAGCCGGCGCGACTGCCACCAGCCGATCGTCATGAACAGCGGCACCGCGAACAGCATGCGCAGCGTGATCACCATCACCGCATCGACGTTGTAGCGGTACATCAGCTTGGCGACGATCGCCTTGGCCGAGAACAGCACCGCGCCGACGGCGGCGATGACAAGGCCCGAGCGCTGCGGCGACGGCAGCGCGGCAGGTGCGGCGAGAGACTTCTGGGAGGCGGGCACGGGGAATACAGGGGGAAAGCGGGCGGGCACGTGGGCCCCGCGAAACGACCCGACGATTGTATTCGAAAAGACGCAATGGCATCGGGCGTCACCCCGGCGGCCCCGGCCACCTTCCCGGCCACCTTTCCTGCCCTCTTCCTCGGTATACTCTGGGTCACCTTACCCACTGCACCAGGTTCGTGCCCCAGCCCTCCGACCCGCCTTCCGGCAAGACCGCCGCAGACTACGACTTCACCGAACAGGTGGGCCACCTGCTGCGGCGCGCCTACCAGCGCCATGTGGCGATCTTCCAGCAGACCATCCCGGATTCGCAGCTGACCGCGGCGCAGTTCGTGGTGCTGTGCGCGGTCAGGGACCGCCAGCCGTGTTCGATGAACGAGGTGGTGCGCGCCACCGCCATCGACCAGGCCACGGTGCGGGGCATCATCGACCGGCTGAAGTCGCGTGAGCTGATTGCGGTGTCGCACGATCCCAATGACCGGCGCAAGGTGGTGGTGACGGTCACGCCCGACGGGCTGGCACTGATCGACGAGACCGTGCCGTTTGCGAAGGAGATCTCGGAGCAGACCTTCGGCAGCCTGAATCCGGCCGAGCGTGTGGCGGTGACTTACCTGCTGCGCAAGATGAGTGAGATCGACGAGGGGAACGGCGTCTAGGGTCCACGGACGCCGAGGGTTTTCTCCCCTCTCCCGCTTGCGGGAGAGGGAGCAAACAGTCAGCTTTTCAGCGCCGCCAGCACCGTCTCAGGGACGAACGGCGGCCGGCGCAGCCGCACCCCCAGCGCATCGAACAAGGCATTGGCAAGCGCCGGCGCGCCCGGCAGCGAGGCCGATTCGCCCGCGCCCAGCGGCGGCTCCGACTGGCGCGGCATCAGCACCACTTCAATCGGCGGGATTTCCGGGAAGGTCAGCAGCGGATAGCTGCCCCATTCGCGGCTGGCGACCCCATCCGCATCGAAGCGCACCTGCTCCTTCAGCACCCGGCTGATGGTCTGCACCACGTTGCCGTGGATCTGGTGGCGCACGCCGTCGGGATTGACCATCATGCCGGTATCCTGCCCGACCACCACCTTCTCGATGGTGATGCGGCCGCTGCCGGCATCCACCGCCAGGTCCACCACCCAGGCCGACCAGGCTGCGCCGAAGCCCGGGAAACGGCTGTGGATATAGCGGGCATAGGCCACGCCCCGGCCGCGCAGCCGGCCATCGGCATCCGCGATGCCCCGCGACCCGGCCACGCCCCGCTGCCAGCCAGCCGCTTCAGCCACGGCACGCAGCAAGGCCGCGGCACGTTCATCCCGCAGGTGCCGCAACCGGAAATCCACGGGATCGGCACCCGCCTCTGCCGCCAGCTCATCGATCACGCACTCATGCGCAAACGCATTGGGCAGCGCCGACACGCCACGCAGCCAGGACGCGCGCACGATCGCGGGAGTGTCGTCGCAACCGATGCGGCGCGCGCCATACGCGTATGGCGGCACGGCGGTGCGATCGCCCATCTCCAGCGTGCGCGGCGCGTTGGGCACGGCACCGGTCAGCACCAGCGCCAGCGTGGGCGCATCGTTGGACGGATAGCGGCTGGTGAAGTCATAGCCAAGCAGCGCGCCGTCCGGCCCCAGCGTAGCGCTGACGTCCATCAATTGGGCCGCGCCCTTGGGCTCCCACAGGTGTTCCTGTTCGCGCGATAGCTGCACGCGCACGGGCCGCCCGACCGCGCGCGCCAGCAGTGCCGCGTCGGCGCAGACATCGTCGGCGCAGTTGCGCCCGTAGCAGCCGGCGGCCTCCATGCGCACGACCTCGATGCGGTCTTCGCCGAGCCCGCACAGCCTGGCCAGGTCGATGCGCAGCACATGCGGGTTTTGCGTGCCGGACCACACCGTCAGGCCATCGTCATGCCAGTCGGCCACCGCGCATGACGGGCCGATCGAGCCATGCATCTGGTACGGCCAGACGAAGCGCCGCTGCAAGACCTTGCCGGCGCCGCTTGCCGGCGGCTCGCCGTCGGACAGCAACTCGCGCCGCGTGGCGGGGTTGGCGCGCAGCGCGGGCTCCGGATCGTCCAGCGCGGGCAGCGGCGGCACCGGCTTCCAGCGCACGCGCAGCCGGCGCGCGGCCTGCACCGCGTATTCCTCGCGCTCGGCCACCACGCCGACAAAATCGCCCCGCACCACCACATCGACCAGGCCGGGTATATCGCGCACGGAGTCGCGGTCGACTTCCAGCAGGCTGTTGCCGACAAAGTCGCCGCTGTCGCGCCCCGCATATGGGGGCCGCACCACGCGGCCATGCAGCATGCCGGGCACGCGCACGTCGTGGACAAAAGTCAGCGCGCCGCGCACCTTGCCGGGAATATCGACGCGGCCCGCGGCGCGGCCGACGATGCGGTAGGACTCGACCGGCTTGGTCGGTATGTCTTCGGCCAGCGGCAGTTCCAGGTGCTCGCCGGCAAGCAGCGCGCCATAGCCGATGCTGGCCTGCGTGCCGGGATCGCGGAACATGCCGTCCTCTGCCTCCAGCCTGCCGGCCTCTACGCCGAGGTGCTGCGCGGCACGCGCCTGCAGCCACGCACGGGCCTGTGCCGCGGCGCGGCGCAACGGCAGCGCCGAGATCTGGATCGATGCGCTGGCGATAGTGGGACCCTGGTTGGGGGTGGCTTCGGTATGGCCAAGCACCATGCGTACGCGTTCGAGCGGCACGTCGAGTTCTTCGGCCACGATCTGCGCCAGCGCCGTGCGGATGCCGGTGCCCAGGTCGACGTGGCCGTTGAAGGCCAGCACCTCGCCGCTGTCGCGCACGGCAATGAAGATGTCCGGCAGCGCCGGCACGTAGTCCGAAGCCGCGCCGGGCTGGCCCGGCGCGGGCCGCGGCGCCGCCTGCGGGGCGCGCGTCACCAGCAGCACGCCGGTGGCCTGCAGCAGCGCCAGCCGCAGCGTGCGGGGCGTGTCGGCGTCGGCCTGTGCCGCGGGTTGCAGGTTGGTTGCCGTCATCGTTCTGCCATCTCCTTCACCGGCTGCGCCCCGGGGCGCCCGTTATACTGCAAGCCAACAGTGGAATAGCCCAAGCATCGACCATGACGATCACGACCGCGCCCAAGCCAACCGCAAAGCGGGCGCCAGCCGGCACGCGGGCCAGGCAAGCGCAGGACAGCCGCGACCGCATCCTGAAGGCTGCGATCAAGGTCTTCGCCCAGCGCGGCTACGACGGGGGCCGCATCGAACGCATCTCGTCGCTGGCCAAGACCTACGACCGGATGATCTATTACTACTTCGGCAGCAAGGAAAAGCTGTTTGTTGAAGTGCTGGAGACCATCTACCTGCAGCTCAATGAAGCCGAGCAGCAGCTGGAACATGAGCTCGACGCTGCCGACCCCGTGCGCGCGCTGTCGCAGCTGATCGACTTCGTCTGGCAGTACTACCTCGACCATCCGGAGTTCGTCGCCATCCTGATCAGCGAGAACATGAGCCAGGGCAAGCACGCGAAGAAGTCGGTGCGGCTGCGCGAGATCTCCAGCTACGCGCTGTCGGTGCTCGACGGCATCCTCGCGCGCGGCAAGGCCGCGGGGCTGTTCCGGCCCGATGCGGGCGCGCGCGATGTCTATATGGTGATCGCTTCGCTTGGCTACTTCTACAACTCCAACCATCATACGCTCAGCGCCTTCCTGGGCGAACCCATGATGAGCCCGCCCGCGCTGGCGCACTGGCGCGATGTGATCCAGCAGACGGTGCTGCGCGCGGTGGCCGTGCCCGGCGCGGTGCCGGATGTGGATGTGGCGCCGCCGGCCGCGCCGCGCAAACCGGCCCGCGGCCGGCGCGCGGCGGCAGGCTGACGCCAGGCCTGGCCGCATCGCCACGCCTCAGGCGGCGGCGCGCACGCCGGCAACCTGCGCCAGCGCCTCGTCGCGCGTCAGCACGGTGGCGTATTTCTGCGCCATGTCGAACAGGTTGGCGTCATGCGGACCCAGCGCGCGGTCGCCTACGCAATCCGACACCACCAGCGGGCGGAAGCCCAGCGACATCGCGTCGACCACGCTGGCGCGCACGCAGCCGCTGGTGACGCACCCCGCCACCAGCAGCGTCTGCACGCCGCGCTGCGTCAGCCACGCCGCCAGCGAGGTACCGAAGAACGCCGACGGCACGGTCTTGCGCACCACCAGCTCTCCCGGCGCGGGGGCCAGCTCCGGCACGATCTTGCTGTTGTGGCCATCCTCCTTCAGCGTCAGCATGCCCGGTACCTTCAGCGTGAAGATATTGTGGTCGCTGTCGTCGTCGGCAAACACGATGCGGCTATGCGCCACCGGCCAACCCTGCTCGCGCGCGCTGCGCAGCAGCGGCTGGGTATTGCGGATCGCCTCGGGGATATTGCCGCCGCCGAACACCGCCGGATCGGCGAAGCCGTTGACGAAGTCGATGATCAGCAGGCCGTATGGGGCCTTCAGTTCCATCGACGCGCCGAAGCCCTGACGCTGGTAAGTCTGCACGGCGTCATCCATGGCGCGCGTCCTTGTAGAGAGAAGCGGCCGGCGCGTGGTGGCCGTCCATCACCTTGCCGCGCACCACCACCGGCTCGCCGTCCAGGCTGACGGTGCAGTGGCGCACCGGGATATCGATATGGCAGGCGGTGGTGCGGCTGCCGCCGGCTTCGTTGTTGGGACCGAACGAGCACAGGAAGTTGCCCTCGTAGGCACGCGCATCCATGCCGATGGTGGCCTCGCGGTCGTACATCGCCAGCGCCGACCAGCTGGCGCGCGGCTGCAGCCCCCAGCCGATATGCGACATGGCATAGGCCTCGGGGTCGTTGAACGAGGCCATGTAGTCGGCCAGCAGCTCGGCGTCCACGCCGCCTTCGATGCTGCGCACGTAGCCGGCTTCGACCGTGATGCGGATCGGCGCCTGGAGATAGGACTTCATCGGCAGCAGGATGTCGCCGCGGTCCAGCACGATGGTGCCGTTGGTGCCGCCCTCGTCCGGCCAGGTCAGCACGAAGCCGCTCGGCCAGTGGTCCCAGCGGCCGGGCTCGTCGACAAAGCCGTACTCGCTGATCGCCGGGAATTCGCCCAGGCGGCAGCGCAGGTCCATGCCGGCGTCGGACACGATATGCATCTCGCGCGCCTTGCCCAGCCGCGCTGTCGCCGCTTTGACGCGGGCGCGATCGGCCTCGGTCGGCACCAGCCGCGCCAGCACTTCGGGCGGCTCCACCGCGAGCAGGATCCTGGTACCTTGCGCCAGGATCTCGTGCTGCTCGGGCGAGAACAGCAGCGTCATCAGGTCCAGCACCAGGTCGCTCGCCTTGAGCGCAGCGATGGCGGCGGGATTGCCGGTGAGCGGCGTGGTACCGAGGTAGGCCAGCGCGTCGCGGCTGAGCGCCTTTTCGCCGTTGACCGGCGGCAGGTCGAGCCGGTTGACGATGGCGCCCATCGATGCCGCCGCCACCATCGCGGTGCGCAGCGTCTGCGGATGCGTGGCGGCGCCGGTCAGCACGGTGACGGTCTGTCCCGGCTCAAGCTTCGACAGCGTCAGCACCTGCTTCCACGCCGCGGTCAGGTCGTAATCGCTTACGGGCATGTTCGCTCCTTGATCAGTTCAGCGCCGCACCCAGGAAATCGCCGAAGGCGCGGTAGAAGCCGCCCTCGTCGTCCCACGGGATCATGTGGCCGGCGTTGGCGACATGCGCAAGCAGCAGCGCGGGCAGCAGCTTGCGCATCTCCTGCACGTCTTCCTCGCGGATCACGTCGCCGCGGCCGGCGGTCATCAGCAGGGCCGGCACGGCGACGTGCGGCAGGTCGGCGTGGATATCGTCCTCATGGAAGCCATTGAAGCTGGCCAGGATCGCGCGCTCGTCGCAGGTATGCAGCCATTGCGCGCGCAGGCGCAGCTGGTCCTCGGTCCAGGTCGGGCAGAAGCGGCGCATGCCTTCCACGTCGATGCCCTGCTGCGCCAGCCGGATCGAATCGATGTACCACGGCAGTTGCGACGGATACGGGCGGCGGCCCGGGCCCGACACCGGCGGATCGACCAGCACCAGGCGCGTCAGGCCTGCCGGCTTGCTGCGCGCGGCGCGGATGCCGATGCGCGCGCCCATCGAATGGCCGACGATGGCGTAGCGCTGCAAGCCAAGCGCTTTGGCAAACGCGATCACATCGGCAGCCTGCGCATCGAGGCAGTAGTCCAGCTCAGCGCCGGCCTGCGACAGGCCGCGGCCGCGCACGTCGAGCACATAGGTATCGAACTGCCGCCCGAACTGCTCGCCGACAAAGCCCCAGGTCACCGCCGGGCTGGTGATGCCCGGCACGATGATGACGGCATCGCGCTGCGCGCGCGCGCCGCCCTGCCCGCCATAGCGCAGGTAGTGCTGGCGGATGCCGTTGGCGTTCACGTTGGCGCCGTAGAGAAAGGTGCTGTCTGCCATGGCCGCCCCCTTCAGTACGCGCCCGACAGCAGCGCGCCGGCGCCCGGCACCACCGGCTCCAGCCCCAGCCGCTTCAGCAGCGCATAGGTGGTGGCGACGGCGGCGGTGACCACAGGCTTGCCGGTCATTGCCTCGACCTTGGCCACGGCCGGCAGCGACGGCATCTGCACGCACGCCGACAGCACGATGACATCGGCGTCGGCCGTATTCATCTGCGCGACGATCTCCGGCAGCCGCGCCGGGTCATGGCGGCCCACCTCAAGGTTGTCGGGGATTTCCAGCGCGCGGTAGTCGACCACCTCATAGCCTTCATTGCGGATGTAGTCGACCACCAGCTCGGTCAGCGGCTTCATATAGGGTGCCACCACGGCGATGCGCTTCGCGCCCATCACCTTGAGCGCATCCACCAGCGCGCCGGCGCTGGTGATCACCGGCGCGTCGCCGCCGTTCTCGGCGGTATGCGCCTGCAGGCGCTGCTCGGACACGCGGTGGTAGCCGTGGCCCATGGCCATGATGGCGACCAGGCAGGCGTAGCCGAGCACGTCGACGCGGGCGTCGCTCAGTTCCACCGCGCAGCGGTCGGATTCGGCGTCCATGGCCGCCAGCTCTTCCTTGACCACCTTCTTCATCCGCATCCGGCTTGAGTGAAAGGTGAAGCGTTCCGGGCGCACCAGCTGGCGCGCGGCCAGCATCGCCGGGATCTCGGTTTCCATGGTGGTGTTGGAGCTCGGCACGATCTGGCCGATTCGGAAAACTTTCTGCACTGTCGACTCCGTCATCTGTTTGTCTGTCTACCCTGCCTGCTTCGCCCTGGCGGCCCTGCATGCTGCGATTGATTGTAGTGTACACACTTTATCTAGGCAAACAGAATCTGCGTCGCCGCGAATTCACTCGTTCAGTGCATACTTAACTAACCAGTCCCTGTTTTTGCGCGCAAATTCACCGATATAGCGCGATGTGTGAGCGTCTTCACGTTTCAGTAAGGGTTTTCCATAGGTTAATCAATTTCTTCTTTTACTTTGATATTTTGAGTGTGTACACTCGTTTTCAACGGTCGGCCGAGTGGCCGCCCCAGCCCCCATCGACCTTGTGTCATTGCCAGGAGAAAGAACGTGCAAGGCAAACCGCGAATCGCAGTTGTCGGCGCCGGACTCGGAGGGACGGCCGCGGCCGCCCTGCTGCAGCGAGCCGGCTTCCAAGTCAGGCTGTATGAACAGGCACCGGCGTTCTCGCGCCTGGGCGCGGGCATCCATGTGGGGCCCAACGTGATGAAGATCATGCGGCGCATCGGCATCGAGGACGCACTCAACGACATGGGCTGCCACCCCGACTACTGGTACAGCCGCGACGGCCTGAGCGGCGAGGTGATCGCGCAGATCCCGCTGGGCGACTACGCGGAGCGCCACTACGGCGCCAGCTACCTGACCGTGCACCGCGGCGACTTCCACAAGCTGCTGACCGACGCCGTGGCGCCCGACACGCTGTTCTTCAACAAGAAGCTGGACAGCGTCACCGACCAGGGCGACGTGGTGCAGTTGCGCTTCATCGACGGCACGGTCGAAGAGGCCGACATCGTGATCGGCGCGGACGGCGTCAACTCGCGCATCCGCGAGACGCTGCTGGGCGCCGAGCCGCCCAAGTACACCGGCTACGTGGCGCATCGCGCGGTGTTCCCGATCTCGCGCGTCAAGGGCTTCACGCATGAGCGCTGCACCAAGTGGTGGACCGACGACCGCCACATGATGGTCTACTTCGATACCAGCAAGCTCGACGAGATCTACTACGTCACCGGCGTGCCCGAGCCCGACTGGGACATGAGCAAGAGCTGGGTGCCGAGCAGCATCGAGGAAATGCGCGCCGCATTCGACGGCTGGCACGAGGGTGTGCAGTCGCTGATCGAAGGCACCGTCGAAGTGACCAAGTGGCCGCTGCTGGAGCGCGACCCGCTGCCGTTGTGGAGCCGGGGCCGCCTGGTGCTGCTCGGCGATGCCTGCCACCCGATGAAGCCGCACATGGCACAAGGCGCCGCGATGGCGATCGAGGATGCCGCGATGCTTACGCGCTGCTTCACCGAGACCGGCGTGGACGACTTCGCCTCGGCATTCGCGCTGTATGAAGCGAACCGCAACGAGCGCGCAAGCAAGGTCCAGCTGGTCTCGCACAACAACACCTGGCTGCGCAGCAACGAGAACCCCGACTGGTGTTTCGGCTACGATGTCTTCAACGTGCCGCTGGTGTCGGCCGGGACCGGGACGCTGTCCGCAGCGGCCTGACGCCTGACCAACCCTGCCCGCCGCAGCCCCTCATCGAAGGGGCGCGGCGCAGCGATGCGTGATGTTCAAACCGCCCCCAAGCCCCCGATGAACACGCCCCGCCCCCTGACGCTGCAAGTCAATCACACCGAGCACACGCTGAGCGTGGCCCCTGACACGCCGCTGCTCTACATCCTGCGCAACGACCTGTGCTGCAACGGGCCCAAGTACGGCTGCGGCCTGGGCCAGTGCGGCGCCTGCACGGTGCTGGTGGACGGCATGCCGGCGCGCGCCTGCGTGCTGCCGGTCAGGGCCGTGGTCGGGCACGCCGTCACCACGCTGGAAGGACTGGGCACCGATGCGCAGCCCGACCCGGTGCAGCAAGCGTTTATCGACGAGCAGGCCGCGCAATGCGGCTATTGCCTGAATGGCATGATCATGACCGCCAAGGCGCTGCTCGCGCAGAATCCCGATCCCGATGAGGCCCAGATCCGCGAGGCGCTGCGCTTCAACCTGTGCCGCTGCGGCACCCACGTGGAAATCGTGCGCGCGGTGCAACGTGCCGCGATGCTGCAACGGCAAGCGGCCGCGGGGGCCGCATCGTGAACGAAGGACTCGTGCCCCAGGCCACCCCTGCGACCGCGGTCGCGGGCAGCATGCCGCCGCCCGCCGCCGACTGCCTGGTTGCCCGGGTGCTGACACCGCCTGGCCTGCGCTGGATCGACGGCAAGCCACTGGCGGCACGCCTGCTGGGCGCGCAGCGCGAGGCCGCGCTGGCGCTGCCGGGCGTGCGCGCGGTCGTCATCCGCAACAACTTTGCCGGCGTGGCGGCGGCTTCCGGCGCACAGGCCGCCGACGCAATCCAGGCGCTGCAGGCACGATGGTCCGCCCCGCCCCGCGCCGGCGACGCGCCGGTAACGCGCCACGCGCTGGCCCGGCGCGGCAATGCCGATGCGGTGCTGGCCGGCGGCGCTGCGCGCCACACGCAGCACTACCAGTGGCCGCTGGCCGGCACCCGCGGCGAGGCGTATTGCACGGCCGTCGCCGACTGGCGCGACGGCAAGCTGACCGTGTGGCTGCCGAGCACGCGCCCTGGCGCGCTGCGCGCCGAGCTTGCCGCGCTGCTGGGCATCGCGCAGCAACAGGTGGTGCTGGCCTGCTGGCAGGCGCCCGACGACCGCGCGGACCCCGCCCTGCTCGCGCCGCACGCCGCCGCCGACGCGGCGCTGCTGGCCCACGCCGCCGGACTGCCCGTGATGCGTCGGCTGTGTGCCGCCGACCTGGGTCTTGCCGATGCCGCGCTCGATATGCGCGTCGACACCGCGCTGGCCGGCACTGCCATCGAAGCCTACGCCGCAACGCTGGCGGGCACCGCCGCCCCGGCCGTACCGCTGGCGCTGTGGCTGACGCATACGGCATCGCCCGTGGCGGACGGCATCGATGCCGACCATGCAGGCGACACCGCCATGCCGCCCTATCGCATCCCGCATGTCGACCTGGTTGCGACAGGCAACGCCGCCGCGTTCGATGCCGCGCCACTGGCGGCCGCCCGGGCCCAGGTGTTCGCCCGGGAATCCCATCTCGACGAGCTTGCCGCCGCCTCCGGCACCGATCCGGTCGCGCTGCGGCTGGCGCATCTCGACGATGCGCGCGGCACGGCACTGGTACGGCAAGTGGCCGAGCGCGCCGCCTGGACGCCGGCCGCGCCCCGCGCCAACACAGCGGCAGGCAACGTACAGCGCGGCCGCGGCTTTGCCTATGCCCACACCATCGATCACGAAGCCGGGCAGACCTGGTCGGCATGGGTGGCCGAGGTCGAGGTCGACGGCACCACCGGCGAGCTGGCGGTCACGCGCGTGACGGTGGGGCATGACAGTGAATCGCTGCCGCGCGCGCAAGCCGCGCCGTCCGCGCGCTCGCTGGAGCTGGCCGTGGCCGATGCTGCCCTGCAGCTGACGTCGGCCACGCCCGCCTTCGACACCTGGCCGGCCGAGGCGCCATCTGCCAGCCAGGCGCTGCCAGCCGTGCCGGGCAGCGCCCTGCCGGAAGTCCGCCTGGCCGGCACGCTCGCTCCGCATGACGCGCTGGCTGCCAGCCCGACCGGCACCATGCCCGCCGCCGCGGCCGTGGCCAATGCCATCTACGATGCCACCGGCGTGCGCCTGCGCGCGCCGCCCTTCAGCGCCGACCGCATCCGCCTGGCGCTGGCCGAAGCCAGGCCCGGCAACCAGCGCAGTAAGCGCGGCTGGATCGCCGCAGCCGCCGCTGCCGCTGCGGGCGTGTGCGCCACGCTGCTGCCCTGGCGCGCGCCGATCGCACCGGTGGCGCCGCCCGAAGCGGGCTTCTATTCCGCCGCCACGCTCGAACGCGGCCGGCGGGTGGCCGCCGCGGGAGACTGTGCGGTTTGCCATACCGTGCCGGGCGGCGTGAAGAACGCCGGCGGCCTGCCGCTGGAGACGCCCTTCGGCACGGTCTACAGCACCAATATCACCCCGGATGTGCAGACCGGCATCGGCAACTGGTCCTTCGCCGCGTTCGAGCGCGCCATGCGCGAGGGCATCCACCGCGACGGGCGCCGCCTGTATCCCGCGTTCCCGTACACCGCATTCGCGAAGATCAGCGACGGCGACATGCAGGCGCTATACGGGTACCTGATGTCGGCAGAGCCGGTGAAAGCCGAAGTCCCGCAGACGCAGCTGGCGTTCCCCTTCAACGTGCGCCCGCTGCTGGCCGGCTGGAACCTGCTGTTCCATCGCAACGAGCGCTTTACACCGGACCCGTCGCGCTCCGCGCAATGGAATCGCGGCGCGTACCTGGCCGAAGGGCTGGGCCACTGCAGCGCCTGCCATTCGCCGCGCAACGCGCTCGGCGGCGAAAAGGGCGGCCGCCAGTACCTGACCGGCGGCAGCGCCGAAGGCTGGGAAGCGCCGCCGCTGACCGCGCTGTCGCAAGCACCGCTGCCCTGGACCGAAGCGGCGCTGTTCACCTACCTGCGCGGCGGCTATGCACCGCACCATGGCGCCGCGGCCGGACCGATGGCACCGGTGGTCGAGGAACTGGCGCAACTGCCTGAGTCCGACGTGCGCGCGATTGCGCACTACGTGGCCTCGTTCGGCACGCCAGCGCCCTCGCCTGCCGTACTGGCCGCACAGGCAGCGCAGATCGAGCAGCGCAGCGCGCAGGCCGCGCGCACCCTGGGCGGTCCCGGCGAACGCCTGTACCAGAGCGCATGCGCGGTCTGCCACCAGTCGGACCAGGGCATCGCCCAGTTCGGCGTCAAGCCTTCGCTGGCGCTCAATACGAACCTGCACAGCAAGCTGCCGGACAACGTGATCCAGGTGCTGCTGCAAGGCATGCCGGCACCGCCCAACAGCGAACTGGGGGCGATGCCGGCCTATGCCGACACGCTCGACGACCAGCAGATCGCGCAACTGACGCAGTACCTGCGCGCGCGCTTTGCGCCCGACAAACCCGCATGGCAGGACCTGGAGAACACCGTCGCGCGCCTGCGCGCGGCGCCTGCCCACTAGGACTAATCCAGACCTTGCGGGGCCGGCGCGCCGGCCTTCCGCATCCACGCTGACCGCACCTACGCCGTGCCTGGCAAGGCGCTTCGCCACCGGGCAGGGACACGTGCATTCCCGCGCCGGCGCCATGCGCGCCACGCGCGGGAAAACCCCGAGGAGGGAAAACGCAATTCGGCCTTGCCCGCCAGTTTCATGTAGCTTACGCTGAACGATCATGTAGTGCGCACTACATGAGTGCCGCGTGGCTCGCAGCGGTGCCTCCCCGCACAAGGACGGCGCGCCGCAAGCGGCAGACGAGACAACAAAACTAAAAGATTGGCCCTTTACATCACCGGAAGCGCTGGCCCGGGGCTTGCATAGTCCCCCGCAGCGCCGACCGGGAGGCCGGGCCTGGACCAACCAAGGGTAGACAACAAGGAGTGACTATGTCGTATCAGAACCAAGCAGGTGTCGCGAGCGTGCTACCAGGTTAGTTCCAGCCTCGCCAATTGGAGTACTCACCACGTTTCGTTGCAATTCGGTGCGACTGCCCCGGTGTGATCATCACGCATTAGTCAGTACCGTCTGGCCCCGCTTCGATAAACGTGTGCGTCCGAGTTCAAGAACCAGCCTATAAAGACAGGTAGACAACATGTCGTCATCAATTTCATCCATGGCAACAACGACCATCCCGGAAGTCACGCTAGGCTCGGCTCCGCAGCCCAGCGCGAGGGGAGCGTCGTCTCAAACCATCACGATCGAGCAAGGCATCCGCGCGGCCGGCGTCGGCCGGTTCCAGTATCGGCTCTTTGTCATCTTCGGCCTGGTCTGGCTCGCTGACGCGATGCAGGTGCTGTCGATCGGCTTCACCGCGCCGTCGATCGCGGCGACGTTTGGCATTCCCGTACCGACGGCCTTGCAGACCGGGACGATGTTCTTTGTCGGCATGCTGATCGGCGCTTTCGTGTTCGGCCGGCTGGCTGACAGGATCGGACGCCGGCCAGTGCTGATGATGGCGGTGGTCATCGACGCCATCTGCGGTGTCGCTTCAGCCTTTGCACCGGACTTCCAGTGGCTGCTGTTGCTGCGTTTCCTGACCGGCATCGGCGTTGGCGGCACGCTGCCGGTCGACTACACCATGATGGCCGAGTTCCTGCCCTCGGACCGGCGCGGTCGCTGGCTGGTCCTGCTGGAGTCGTTCTGGGCCGTCGGCACGATCCTGCTCGCCATTCTTGCGCTGATCGCCGTGTCGCGAGGCAATGATGCCTGGCGGCTGATCTTCCTCGTCACGGGCATCCCCGCCCTGGTCGGCGTGGTGTTCCGTTTCTTTGTTCCCGAGTCTCCGCTCTACCTGAATAAATCGGGACGCTCGGCCGAGGCGCGCGCGGTGCTGCAGCGTGTCGCCACCGCCAATCGCGTGTCCGTTGAAATCGGCAACCTGGAGCCGCAGCCGATGGAGCGCAAGTCGGTCTTTGCGCTGTTCGCGCGCGGATGCCGGCGCCGCACCATCTGCCTGCTTGCCGCCTGGGCGCTCATCTCGATCGCCTACTACGGCGTCTTCGTCTATCTGCCGGTCAAGCTGGCGGGCCAGGGCTTTGGCTTCATGCGCGGCCAGGTCTTCCTGATCGTGCTCGCGCTGGTGCAGCTTCCCGGGTTCGCGCTGGCCGCGCACGGCGTCGAGCGCTGGGGCCGCAAGCCGACCCTGATCGGCTTCCTGCTGCTCAGCGCGGCAGGCTGCATGCTCTACAGCCTGGGTACGTCCACCGCGCTTATCGTCGGCTCGACCCTGCTGATGAGCTTCTCGCTCCTCGGTACCTGGGGCGCCCTCTACGCCTTCACGCCCGAGGTGTACCCGACCGACCTGCGGGCCAGCGGGATGGGCACTGCGGGTGCGATGGCGCGCTTTGGCGGCCTGTTCGCGCCGTCCATCATTGCACCGATCATGGCCAGCCAGTTCACCCTCGCCCTTGCGCTGCTTTCGTCATTTCTTGCCGTGGCGGCAATCGCCATCTACATGGTGGATATCGAGTCGAAGAACCGCGCGCTCGACTAGCGCAAGGCGCCGCCGGACGCTCCCGGCAGTTCAGGGAGCCCGCCGGCGGCGCTGGCGTGGCGGGTCCCGAAAGCGAAGCCACGGGCAGGGCGGCCCGCTTCCATTACAATCCGGCTGCAACGGCGCGGCGCGTGGTCGACCCGATCTCGCCGCCCGCTTCACCTGCTTGCCCCTATCCCGCCGAGCCCTCGCCGCCAGCCATGAAACAAGACCCGCGCTTTCCCAACCTGTTCATCCTCGACCACCCGCTGATCCAGCACAAGCTCTCGCACATGCGCGACAAGGAAACGTCGACGCGCACCTTCCGCGAACTGCTGCGCGAGATCACGCTGCTGATGGGCTATGAGATCACCCGCAACCTGCCGCTGACCACGCGCCGCATCGAGACGCCGCTGGTGGAGCTGGACGCGCCGGTGATCGCCGGCAAGAAGCTGACCATCGTGCCGGTACTGCGCGCGGGCGTGGGCATGAGCGACGGCCTGGTCGAGCTGATCCCGTCGGCGCGCATCGGCCATATCGGCGTGTACCGCGACGAGCAGCACCGCCCGGTGGAATACCTGGTGCGCCTGCCCGACGTGGAGGACCGCAGCTTCATCCTGTGCGACCCGATGGTCGCCACGGGCTATTCGGCTGCGCATGCCGTGGATGTGCTCAAGCGGCGCGGCGTGAAGGACGAGGCCATCACCTTCGTTGCGCTGGTGGCGGCGCCCGAGGGCGTGGAGGTGTTCCAGAAGGCGCATCCGAACGTGCAGCTGTTCGTGGCCTCGCTCGACAGCCATCTCGACGAGCACGCCTACATCGTGCCGGGCCTGGGCGATGCGGGCGACCGCCTGTTCGGCACCAAGAACTGAGTGGCGCGCGGCGGGCTGGCTTGCGCTTGACCGGCCTCAATAGTCCGCGCCACAGGGCTCCCTACACTGGCGGCAGGCGCCGGCGAGACCTCGCCGGCGGCCATCGCCAAAGCAAAGGGAGCCAAGCATGGAAGCCTTCAAGATCCTGTTCAGTACCAGCACCGGCCTGATGAGCCTGGGCGTGATCGTCTTCATCATCGGCATGGGGTGGTTCTTCGCGCGGATGTTCGCGCGCAAGATGCGCGAGGATGCGGCAGCGGCCAAGGCGCAGCAACAAGCGCAGCGCCGCTAAGGAAAAGGGCCGCTTCGCGCGGCCCTTTCCGTCATTGCGTCAGTCCGGGTCTTTACTTCTTCTTGCCCAGCAGGCTCCCCAGCACGCCGCGGATCAGCTCGCGCCCGACCTGCGAGCCCACCGTGCGCGCGGCCGACTTGGCCATCGACTCCAGGATCGAATCGCCGCGGCCGGTCTTGCCGGTGCCCTTGGTCAGCGTGCCGAAGATGTCGCCGGCCGTGCCGAGCCAGCCGCTGTCCTGCTCGCCCGCTGGCTGCCCCGCCGGCGCGCCGCCAGCGCCCTTGCCGTTGCCATTGCCGACCGTCGCCACGCTGCCGCGCAGCTTTTCATAGGCGGATTCGCGATCCACGGTCTTCTCGTAGGTGCCCGCCACCAGCGAACTTGCAATCAGCTGCTTGCGCTCTTCCTCCGTCGCCGGGCCGATGCGGCTGCCCGGTGCCAGCACCCAGGCGCGCTCGGTCACGCAGGGCGTGCCCTTGGCGTCAAGGAACGACACCAGGGCCTCGCCCACGCCCAGTTCGCTGATCGCGGTTTCCAGGTCCAGCTTGGGGTTGGCGCGCATGGTGGTGGCCGCCACCTTGACCGCCTTCTGGTCGCGCGGGGTAAAGGCGCGCAGCGCATGCTGCACGCGGTTGCCCAGCTGGCCCAGCACGGTGTCGGGGATGTCGATCGGGTTCTGCGTGACGAAGTACACGCCCACGCCCTTGGAACGCACCAGCCGCACCACCTGCTCGATCTTGTCGAGCAGCGCCTTGGGCGCATCGTTGAACAGCAGGTGGGCCTCGTCGAAGAAGAACACCAGCTTGGGCTTGTCCAGGTCGCCGGCCTCGGGCAGCTTCTCGAACAGCTCGGACAGCATCCACAGCAAGAAGGTCGCGTACAGCCGCGGCGCGTTCATCAGCTTGTCGGCGGCCAGGATATTGACCACGCCCTGGCCCTTCTCGGTCTGGCTGAAGTCTTCCAGGTTCAGCATCGGCTCGCCGAAGAAGACGTCCCCGCCCTGCGATTCCAGCGCGATCAGCCCGCGCTGGATGGCGCCGACCGAGGCGGCCGAGATATTGCCGTACTCGGTGGTGAACTGGCCGGCGTTGTCGCCGACGTACTGCAGCATGGCGCGCAGGTCCTTGGCGTCGAGCAGCAGCAGGCCATTGGCGTCGGCAATGCGGAACACCAGGTTCAGCACGCCCTGCTGGGTGTCGTTCAACTCCAGCATGCGCGACAGCAGCAGCGGGCCCATGTGCGAGACCGTGGCGCGCACCGGGTGGCCCTTCTCGCCGAACACGTCCCACAGCGTGGTCGGGCACGCGCCCCATGCCGGCTCCGGCAGGTTCAGGTCGGCCAGGCGCTGTTTTAGCTTGTCGGACGGCTGGCCGGCCTGCGAAATGCCGGTCAAGTCACCTTTGACGTCCGCCATGAAGACCGGCACGCCCAGTCGCGAGAAGCCCTGCGCCAGGGTCTGCAGCGTGACGGTCTTGCCGGTGCCGGTGGCGCCGGTGATCAGCCCGTGCCGGTTGCCCATCTGCGGCAGCAGCACCAGTTCATGTTCGGCGTTCTTGGCGATGAGGATGGGGTCGGCCATGATGTTCCTGGGGTTTTGAGGTCTGGCACCGCGGGACTCGCCACGGCAGCGGCGCGGGCAGGCCCGCGTGATAAAATCCTGGGCTGATTATAGCCAGCCGCCAGGCATATCCGTCACCTGGCGCGCGCTGTCCGAGGGCTTTGCCACCCCGGCCACGGCGCGCATGGCAACCCCGCACAACATCACCGCAGATCACCGCATTCCGCTTCGGAGAGAATCATGGCCGGTCACTCGAAATGGGCCAATATCAAACACAAGAAGGCCGCCGCTGACGCCAAGCGCGGCAAGATCTGGACCCGCCTGATCAAGGAAATCACCGTTGCCGCCAAGCTCGGCGGCGGCGATGTCGACTCCAACCCGCGCCTGCGCCTGTCGATCGACAAGGCCATGGACGCGAACATGCCCAAGGACAACATCCAGCGCGCGATCCAGCGCGGCGTGGGCGGCATGGAAGGCGCCAACTACGAAGAGATCCGCTACGAGGGCTACGGCCTGGCCGGCGCGGCCATCATCGTCGACTGCCTGACCGACAACCGCACCCGCACCGTGGCCGAAGTGCGCCATGCGTTCTCCAAGCACGGCGGCAACATGGGCACCGAAGGTTCGGTGGCGTTCATGTTCACCCACTGCGGCCAGTTCCTGTATGCCCCCGGCACGCCGGAAGACAAGCTGATGGAAGCCGCGCTCGAAGCCGGCGCCGACGACGTCGTCACCAACGACGACGGTTCGATCGAAGTCACCTGCCCGCCCAACGATTTCTCGGCGGTCAAGGCCGCACTGGAAGCCGCCGGCTTCAAGGCGGAAGTGGCCGACGTGGTGATGAAGCCGCAGAACGAAGTCAGCTTTGCCGGCGACGACGCGGCCAAGATGCAGAAACTGCTCGACGCCCTGGAAAACCTGGACGACGTGCAGGAAGTCTTCACCAATGCGGTGATCGAAGACTAAGCTGCAACAAGCCCCCATCGGCGGCGCCCCGGACACAGCCCAGGCCGCCGCCTTTTAGTATGTGTTTCTTTTCTGGCAGTGATCATGAAAGTATTGGTTGTCGGCTCGGGTGGACGTGAACACGCGCTGGCCTGGAAATTGGCCCAGTCCCCCAAGGTGCAGGTGGTGTACGTGGCGCCGGGCAACGGCGGGACCGCGCTCGACAAGCGCCTGCAGAATGTTCCGCTGACCGACCCCGAGGTCATCGCCGCCTTTGCCGAGCGCGAGGGCGTGGCCTTCACCGTGGTCGGCCCCGAGGCCCCGCTGGCCGCCGGCATTGTCGATATCTTCCGCGCCAAGGGCCTGCGCATCTTCGGGCCGACCCAGGCTGCCGCGCAGCTGGAATCGTCCAAGGACTTCGCCAAGGCGTTCATGGAGCGCCACGGCATCCCGACCGCCGCTTACCAGACCTTCTCCGACGCCACCCAGGCGCACGCCTACATCGACGCCCAGGGCGCTCCGATCGTGATCAAGGCCGACGGCCTGGCCGCGGGCAAGGGCGTGGTGGTGGCGATGTCGCTGGAAGAAGCGCACACCGCGGTCGACATGATGCTGGCCGACAACAAGCTCGGCGACGCCGGCGCGCGCGTGGTGATCGAAGAGTTCCTGGACGGCGAGGAAGCCAGCTTTATCGTGCTGGTCGACGGCAAGAACGTGCTGGCGCTGGCCACCAGCCAGGACCACAAGCGCCTGCTGGATGCCGACGCCGGGCCCAACACCGGCGGCATGGGCGCGTATTCCCCCGCCCCGGTGGTCACGCCCGCGCTGCATGCGCGCGCGCTGCGCGAGATCATCCTGCCGACCGTGCGCGGCATGGAAAAGGACGGCATCCCGTACACGGGCTTCCTGTACGCCGGCCTGATGATCGACAAGGACGGCAACCTGAAGACGCTGGAATTCAACTGCCGCATGGGCGACCCCGAAACCCAGCCGATCCTGGCGCGCCTGAAGACCGACCTGGTCGATGTGATGGAGCACGCCGTCAACGGCAAGCTCGACAGCATCGAGCTGGACTGGGACCGCCGCACCGCGCTGGGCGTGGTGATGGCCGCCTACGGCTATCCCGACAGCCCGCGCAAGGGCGATGCCATCACCGGCATCCCGGCCGAGACCGACGACAGCGTGACCTTCCACGCCGGCACCACCCTCAAGGACGGCACCCTGCTGACGTCGGGCGGGCGCGTGCTGTGCGTGGTGGGCCTGGCCGACACCGTCAAGGCAGCGCAGCGCGCCGCCTATGCCGCGGTCGAGCAGATCCGCTTCGACGGCATGCAGTACCGGACCGACATCGGCTACCGCGCCATCAAGCGCTGATCCTTCCCGGCAAACGCCGTTCCGGCCGGCATGGCTGATCCGCCTTGCCGGCCAGCTTTGGACCTGCGCGACCCGCCGGCCGCCTCAGCCGGTACAATCGTGACAACGCTGTGACGCGCCCGGCAGCCGCCAAGGCTGCCAGGCTGCCCTCAGCCCGGTCCATCCGCTTTCCGCCAACCATGATCGATTCCCAGGCAGTCCGTGCCTATCTGCTCGGTCTGCAAGACCGCATCACCGATGCCATCGGTGCCATCGACGGCCAGCCGTTCCTGACCGACGCCTGGGAGAAACCGCCCACCGAACGCCTGCGCGGCAGTGGCCGCACCCGCATCCTGGAAGGCGGCGCGGTGATGGAGCGCGCCGGCGTGGGCTTCTCGCACGTGAGCGGCGACACCCTGCCGCCGTCAGCCACCGCCAATCGGCCGGAACTGGCCGGGCGCAGCTTCGAGGCCATGGGCGTGTCGCTGGTGTTCCACCCGCGCAATCCCTATGTGCCCACGGTCCATATGAACGTGCGCTGCTTCCTGGCGCTCAAGCCGGGGACCGAGCCGGTATGGTGGTTCGGCGGCGGCATGGACCTGACGCCCTACTACGGCGACGCCGGCGACTGCGCGCACTTCCACCGCACCTGCCAGCAGGCGCTGGCGCCCTACGGCGACGACCTGTACCCGCGCTTCAAGCAGTGGTGCGACGAGTATTTCTTCCTGCGCCACCGCAACGAGGCGCGCGGCGTGGGCGGGATCTTCTTCGATGACTTCTCCGCGCTGGGCTTCGAGCGCAGCTTCGCCATGATGCAATCGGTCGGCGACGCCTTCCTGGACGCCTACCTGCCGATCCTGCAGGCGCGCAAGGACACGCCCTACGGCGAGCGCGAGCGCGGCTTCCAGGCCTACCGGCGCGGGCGCTACGTCGAATTCAACCTCGTGTTCGACCGCGGCACGCTGTTCGGCCTGCAGTCGGGCGGACGCGCCGAATCCATCCTGATGTCGATGCCGCCGCTGGTGACCTGGCGCTATGACTGGCAACCGGAACCGGGCAGCCCCGAAGCGGCGCTGTACACCGATTTCCTGCCAGCGCGCGACTGGGCCTGACGCCTGACCTATGGCCAATCCAGCGCAACACCGCAAGCCCGCCGCCGACGCGGGAGAACCGCCGCAACCGTCCGCCCGCCCCTATCGCTTGGGTATCCTGGGCGGCACATTTGATCCTCCCCACGTCGGCCACCTGGCACTGGCGCGGCTGTGCATCGAACACCTCGGGCTGGATGAGCTGGTGTGGATACCCACCGGCCAGTCGTGGCAAAAAGGCGACGACGTGACCCCTGCCGCCGACCGCCTGGCCATGACCGAACTCGCCGCCGCGGCGCTTGGCGACAGCGGCGCCAAAGTCCGCGTGAGCCGCATGGAAGTGGACCGCGCCGGCCCCAGCTACACCATCGACACCGTACGCCAGCTGCGCGCCGAATACGGCCCCGAAACCTCGCTGTGCTGGCTGATGGGCGCCGACCAGCTGCTGCGCCTGCACACCTGGCACGGCTGGCAGGCACTGTTCGAACACGTGCACCTGTGCACCGCCACGCGGCCGCGCTTTGAACTGGCGGCACTGGAGGGTCCGGTGCTGGCGGCACTGGCCGAACGCCAGGCTGACACGCACCTGATACAATGCACGCCCTCCGGCCGGATGTGGATCGACCAGACGCTCGCCGTCGACCTGTCTTCCACCCACCTGCGCCAGCGGCTGGCAGCCGGCCAGCCGGCAGATGACCAACTGCCGCCCGGCGTGGCACACTACATTGCCAACCACGGGCTGTACCGCAACGCCCCGGCCAGGGCATGACCGGGGTTGCACCAGTCCCGGCGCCCACCCCCAACCGATCTCAGCTGAACAAGAAGACACCATGGATATTCGTAAACTGCAACGCGCCATCGTCGACGGCCTCGAGGATGTCAAAGCGCAGGACATCAAGGTGTACGACACCAGCCACCTGACTGAACTGTTCGACCGGGTGGTGATTGCCAGCGGGACATCCAACCGCCAGACCAAGGCGCTGGCAGCGTCGGTGCGGGATACGGTGAAGGGAGCCGGCGGCCATATCGTGGCGGTCGAGGGCCTGGAAACCGGCGAATGGGTGCTGGTCGACTGTGGCGACGCCGTGGTCCACATCCTGCAGCCGCAGTTGCGCCTGTACTACAACCTGGAAGAAATCTGGGGCGACAAGCCGGTGCGCATGAAGCTGGCCGCTGGCGGCCGCGGCCTGGCCAAGGCCAGCGAGCCGATGGACGAGGACGAGGAAGAAGCCCCGGTGCGCACCGTGCGCCGCGCCAGCAACCTGCGCCCCGCGCTGGCCCGCCTGCCCGAAGGCATGAAGGAGCCGTCGCCGCCGATGGGCCATGAGGACACCGACGCGGACGCCATCGCCACCATCCGCAAGCCGGCCCGCAAGACCGCCACCAAGACGGCAGCGACCAAGACCGCCGGCACCCGCGCCGCGGCGCCGCGCAAGACCGCTGCCGGCACCACCGCGCGCAAGACCGCAACCAAGACCGCGGCCAAGAAGGCCCCGAGCAAGACCGCTGCCAGCAAGACCGCAGCAGCCAAGCCGGCCGCGCGCAAGCGCACCACCCGCTCGGCCTGAGTCCCGGCGCGCGGCCGCCCGGCGGCCGCGCAGCATGACCCATCCCCTGCCCCATGCAACTGGTGATCGTGGCCGTCGGCCACAAGATGCCCGGCTGGATCGAGACCGGCTTCAGCGAGTACGCCAAGCGCATGCCGCCCGAGCTGCGCATCGAACTGCGCGAGGTCAAGCCCGAAACCCGCTCGTCCAGCAACAACGCCGCCACCGTGATGCAGCGCGAAGCCGCGCGCATCGAGGCGGTGCTGGGCTCGCTGTCGAAACAGTGTCGCATCGTCGCGCTGGATGAGCGCGGGCGCGACTTCACCACCGTGCAACTGGCCGCGCAGCTGACCGACTGGCAGCGCGAGGGCGGCGACGTGGCCTTCCTGATCGGCGGCGCCGACGGGCTCGATCCCGCCCTGAAAGCCCGCGCCAGCACCCTGATCCGGCTGTCCAGCCTGACCCTGCCGCACGGCATGGTGCGCGTGCTGCTGGCCGAGCAGCTGTACCGCGCCTGGTCCGTCACACAGAACCACCCCTATCATCGGGCCTGATCCCGGCTGTCGCCGGTAGGCCCCTCCGCCGCGATGCCCGACACCCTGCACGACTACCTTTACCTCGCCTCGCAGAGCCCGCGCCGCCGCGAGCTGCTGACCCAGCTCGGCGTGCGCTACGAACTGCTGCTGGCCGATGACGACGAGGATGCCGAAGCGCTCGAGGCCGTCCAGCCCGGCGAGACCCCCGACGACTACGTCCAGCGCGTCTGCGCGCTGAAGGCCGAAGCCGCGCTGCGCCGCCGCGAACGCCGCGCGCTGCCCGATGCGCCGGTGCTGACCTCCGACACCACGGTCTGCCTGGGCGGCCGCATCCTGGGCAAACCCGCCGACGGCGCCGATGCCGCGGCCATGCTGGGCGCGCTCTCGGGCAGCACCCACCGCGTCCTGACCGCCGTGACGATCGTGTCGACCACGGGCATGCGGCATGCGCTGTCGATCTCGGAAGTCACCTTCCGCCCGATGCAGCCCGCCGAGATCGAACGCTACGTCGCCAGCGGCGAGCCGCTCGGCAAGGCCGGTGCCTACGGCATCCAGGGCCGGGCGGCGGAGTTCGTCGAGCGGATCAGTGGCAGCTATTCAGGTATCATGGGCTTGCCCTTGTTTGAGACGGCGGCGTTACTTCGCCAGGCCCGCCTGCAGTTCTGAGCAGCGCCCTCCGTGCCCAGACAAGACCCGGCCCAGCGCCGGGCCACCCTATACAGCCGGGCCACCGGCGACGCGTTTCACCCGCTATGACTGAAGACATCCTCGTCAACATCACGCCCCAAGAGACCCGCGTCGCCATCGTGCAGCAGGCCGCGGTGCAGGAACTGCATGTCGAACGCACGCTCACCCGCGGGCTGGTCGGCAATATCTACCTGGGCAAGGTGGTGCGCGTGCTGCCCGGCATGCAATCGGCCTTTATCGATATCGGCCTGGAGCGCGCCGCCTTCCTGCACGTGGCCGACATCTGGCATCCGCGTGATGCCGACCGCAACAATTCCACCCCGCAGCTGGCCATCGAGAAGACCCTGTTCGAAGGCCAGGCACTCATGGTGCAGGTGATCAAGGACCCGATCGGCACCAAGGGGGCGCGCCTGTCCACCCAGGTGAGCATCGCCGGGCGTACCCTGGTGTACCTGCCGCAGGACCCGCATATCGGCATCTCGCAGCGCATCGAGGGCGAAGTGGACCGCGAGGCGCTGCGCAGCCGCGTGCAGGGCCTGGTGCCCGACGACGAGCGCGGCGGCTTTATCGTGCGCACCATTGCCGAGGAAGCGACCGACGAAGAACTCGGCAACGATATCGCCTACCTGCGCAAGATCTGGGGCGCGATCCGCCAGAACGCCACTACCCTGCCCGCGCCCAACCTGCTTTACCAGGACCTGAACCTGGCCCAGCGCGTGCTGCGCGACTTTATCAACGACGCCACCGGCGTGATCCAGATCGACTCGCGCGAGAACTACCAGATGCTGCTGGAGTTCGCCAAGGAATACACCCCGGCGGTGCTGCCGCGGCTGTCGCACTACACCGGCGAGCGCCCGATCTTCGACCTGTTCAATATCGACGCCGAGATCGAGAAGGCGCTGTCGCGCCGGGTGGACCTGAAGTCGGGCGGCTACCTGATGATCGACCAGACCGAGGCGATGACGACCATCGACGTCAACACCGGCGGCTACGTGGGCGCGCGCAACTTCGACGACACCATCTTCAAGACCAACCTGGAGGCGGCCCACACCATCGCGCGGCAGCTGCGCCTGCGCAACCTCGGCGGCATCATCATCATCGACTTCATTGATATGGAGAACGCCGAGCACCGCGACGCGGTGCTGTCCGAGCTGAAGCGAGCGCTCGCACGCGACCGCACCCGCATCACGGTCAACAGCTTCTCGCAACTGGGCCTGGTCGAGATGACGCGCAAGCGCACGCGCGAGTCGCTGGCGCATGTGCTGTGCGAGCAATGCCCGGTCTGCCACGGCAAGGGCCAGGTCAAGACGCCGCGTACGGCCTGCTACGACATCCTGCGCGAGATCATGCGCGAATCGCGCCAGTTCAACCCGCGCGAATTCCGCATCCTGGCCTCGCAGGAAGTGATCGACCTGTTCCTGGAAGAAGAAAGCCAGCATCTGGCGATGCTTGGCGACTTCATCGGCAAGCCGATTTCGCTGCAGGTGGAATCGACGTTCCACCAGGAACAGTACGACATCATCCTGATGTGAAGATGCCGGCGCAGGCATGGAAAGGCCCGCTCACTGGCGGGCCTTTCTGCATTCTGGCCGGACCAGGCTAGGGCCGGATCACGACTTGCGGACTCACCACGAAGGCGGGTTCGGGCTGGTAGTACACGGCCGGCGGCGGCTGGTACACGACCGGCCGGTCCTTGCACTTGCGCTCCTCCTTGTACTCGCCGTTGTCTTTCCACTTGCGCTTGATCTTGCAGTTGCCGACCCAGAATTCTTCCTTGTAGTCGCCGCCCTTGTACCGGCGCGCGTAGCGGTGATCATCATCGTCGTCCCAGTCGTCGTCGGCCTGGGCGGCGGCGGAGAAGGTGCCAAGGAGCACGGGCAATACGATGAGGGCAACAAGGGCGCGGGGCTTCATTTTTTGGCGGCGGCGAGCGATGGTTGAGAAAGGCTAGCACGCCGCATTCCGCATCTGTGTATCAAGCTGTTTACGAACGTAACCGCGCTGCAGCGCCTGCGCGTGTCCGCTAGCG
Source organism: Cupriavidus sp. FW306-1B-F12B (assembly GCF_058781795.1). Classification (NCBI taxonomy): domain Bacteria; kingdom Pseudomonadati; phylum Pseudomonadota; class Betaproteobacteria; order Burkholderiales; family Burkholderiaceae; genus Cupriavidus; species Cupriavidus sp. FW306-1B-F12B. The sequence goes on along the minus strand of NZ_JBYSXC010000006.1, from coordinate 163,563 downwards.
TCCGTCTCCTTACGGACTCGGTGATGGTCCTACTCCAATTCCGTTTGCCATCCGCTATAACTAAGCCAACGTAGTCAGCGGCATCCGCACGGATGCCGCGCCCGGCTTGCCGCCCCGATGCGGGGCGCGGCCCGGTCGGCAAGCAAGGAGTCCGGCATGAACGCCACGAACCATGGGACCTGTCTGCTGGCCCTTCTGTTGTCGGTGGCGTGCGCGCCATTGCCGATTGCCAAGCGCGCCCCCGCACCGCCGCCCGAGGCGAAGGGCGAAGCGGTCGCCGCCGCGCCCAAGGAGCGCGCCACCCCGATCGCGAACAAGACCATCAACATTGCCGCCGCCTGCAAGCGCACCGAGGAAGACGGCTTCCGCGAAGACGCGCTGATGGACGTCAAGGCCAACGAGGTGCGTGCGCTCAAGTGGAAGCTATGGGTATCGCGGCGCGGCAGTTGCGAATTCAACCTGGCCGAGTTCCGCCAGGTCCGCGCGACCCCGCACATCGAACTGCAGGCCATCGACGGCAGCCAGTGCAAGCTGCTGGTGTGGCAGGATCCGCGCCGCGTGACGCTGGCCCATAACCGCTGCGAGAAGCACTGCACGCCCGGCATCTACGAGCAGGCGTGGCCGGTGCTGTTCGACCCCAAGAGCGGTGCCTGCGCCGAGGTGCGCTGAGCCGCTGCGGCGTTACTTCGCTTTCGGCACCCGGCCCATCAGGTAGAACTCGTCGTTCGGGCGCATGCTGACGGTGTTGGCCATCCGGTTCGACAGGCCGAAGAACGCCGTGATGGCGGCAATATCCCAGGCATCCTCCTCGGAAAAACCGTGCTCGCGCAGCGCAGCAAAGTCGGCATCGCCGACTTCATGCGACGCCTTGCACACCTTCATCGCAAAGTCGAGCATCGCGCGCTGGCGCTGCGGAATATCCGCCTTCAGGTAGTTCACCGCCACCTGGTCCGCCACCAGCGGCTTCTTCTCATAGATGCGCAGGATCGCGCCATGCGCCACCACGCAGTACAGGCACTGGTTGGCGCCGGAAGTCGCCACCACGATCATCTCGCGCTCGCCCTTGGTCAGGCCGCCCTCCTTGAGCATGAGCGCGTCGTGGTAGGCGAAGAACGCGCGGAACTCGTCGGGACGGTGCGCCAGCGCCAGGAAGACGTTGGGGACGAAGCCGGCTTTTTCCTGGACTTCCAGGATGCGGGCGCGGATGTCGTCGGGGAGGTCGGTCAGCGCGGGAACGGGGTAGCGGCTGATGGCGAATGCCGGGTCGGACATGGTGGTCTCCTGTTGGATAGGCGTCATCGATCGTGGGCTTCTGATGCAGATACTAACGGATCGGCATGAGTGTGGCGGGCGCCATGTCGCCCATGCATCGCACGGACACATGTCCCCTGCATAAGGCATACTACGCACCTTCCGAACCAGGCGGGCACACTGCCCACCATACTGTTCCTGATGAAACGTATTCTCATCGTCAAGCTGACCTCTCTCGGCGACATGGTGTTCACCCAGCCGCTGGTCGCGGACCTGCAGCGGGCCTTTCCCGGCGTCAAGATCGACTGGATCGCCGACTCATATTGCGCCGACGTGCCGCGCTGGAATCCGAATATCGAGCGTGTGATTTCCGCGCCGCTGCGCGGCTTCAAGAAATCGCGCAATTGGGCTGGCTTGCGTGCGATCTTCAGTGCGCTGCGTGAACTGCGCCGCGAGAAGTACGATGCGGTGCTGGACGTTCACGGCGTCTACAAGAGCGCCATCGTGACGTTCCTGGCACGCACGCGCAATCGCTATGGCTACCCCGTGGCAGAGTTGGGCGAGAGCGGCGCACGCTTCGCCTACAACCATGTGTTCCAGCCATTTGTCGAAGAAGATTGCGCGCGGCAGCGGATGCGCCGCGCCGTCAGCCGCGCCCTGGGCTATGAGCTGACCAGGGACATGGACTACGGCCTGGAGATGCCCGCAGACACGCCGGCGCCGGCCGCCAAGGGTCCGTACGCGATGCTGTTCCATGCCACCTCGAGCGAGGAAAAGAAGTGGCCGGTCGCCGACTGGATCAGCGTGGGCAGCGCGATCTCGGCGCGCGGGCTGCGCGTGCTGGTGCCCTGGGGCAACGACGCGGAGCGCAAGGAAGCCGAAACCATCGCCGCCAGCGTGCCCAACGCCGAAGTGATGCCACGCCTGAGCATCACCGGCGTGGCGCAGATGGTAGGCAAGGCATCGCTGGTGGTTGGCATGGACACCGGCTTCGTGCATATCGCCGATGCGCTGCGCCGCCCGACCGTGATCCTGTTCACGACCACGTCGCGCCACCTGTACGGCGTCGATGCGCCGGGCCGCGCGGTCTCGCTGGGCGGCGGCGGCGTGGTGCCGCGGCGGGATCAGGTGCTGGCTGCCATCGATGAAGTGCTGGGCGTGCAGCCGCCCGTCACCTCGCCAAACTGAGCACGAAGGAAACGACAAAGGCCGGCGCAAGCGCCGGCCTTTGTCGTTGGCAGGTCCGTTACCCTTGCTGCGTCGCGAACTGGATCCGGTGCAGCCCGGCGTACAGGCCGTTGGCCGCCAGCAGCTGCGCGTGCGTGCCCTGCTCCGCCACGCGGCCGTGGTCCAGCACGGCGATGCGGTCGGCGTTCTCGATGGTGGACAACCGGTGCGCAATCACCAGCGTGGTCCGGCCCTTCATCAGTTCCTCCAGCGCCGCCTGGACCTGGCGCTCGGACTCCGAATCCAGTGCCGAAGTCGCCTCGTCCAGGATCAGGATGGGCGCGTTCTTATACAGCGCCCGGGCAATCGCCAGCCGCTGGCGCTGGCCGCCGGACAACTTCATGCCGTTGTCGCCGATATTGGTGTTCAGGCCCTCCGGCAGCCCCTTGACCGTTTCCGTCAGGTAGGCGGCCGCCAGCGCGCGCTCAACGCGGGCCATGTCGATCTCGCTGTCGGATTGCGCGCCATATGCCACGTTGGCGGCGACGGTGTCGTTGAACAGCACCACGTCCTGGCTGACGAAGGCAATCTGGTTGCGCAGGTCCTTCAGCGACAACTCGGTCAGCGGCGTGCCATCCAGCAGGATGCGCCCGCCAGTCGGGTCGAAGAAGCGCGGCACCAGGTTGACCAGCGTGGTCTTGCCGCTTCCCGACGGACCCACCAGCGCCACCACTTCGCCCGGACTGACGCGCAGGTCAATGCCCTCCAGCGCGGCACGCGATGCTTCACCGTAGCGGAAGCCGACTTGCTCGAAGGCAAGTTCGCCACGGGCACGATCCAGCATCTTGCCACCGTCCTGCGGCTCGATCGGTTCATCGATCAGCCGGAAGATCATCTCGGCTGCGGTGATGCCGCGCGTCAGCGGCTGGTTGATGTCGGTCAGGTGCTTGAGCGGCGAGATCAGCAGCAGCATCGCCATCACAAAGCCGGTAAAACCGCCCACCGTGGTCTGGTTGGCCTGCGCCTGCACCATCGCAATGGTGATGATCACCGACAGCGCCAGCGCGGCCAGGAAGGCCGTGACCGGCTGGTTCAGCCCGCCGGCAACCGCCATGCGCATCGAGTAGTTCTTGAGCCGCTCGGCCACGGTGCGGAAGCGGCCCATCTCGTAGGCCTCGCCGCCGTGCAGCTTGACCACCTTGTAGCCGCCCACGGCCTCTTCCACGACATAGGCAGCGTTGTTGGTAAAGGCCTGGTGATCGCGGTTGAGCTTGCGCAGCCGGCGGTTGATCTTCGACATCAGGTAGCCGATCACCGGCAGGATCACCGCCACGATCAGCGTCAGGCGCCAGTTGGTATAGAACAGGTAGATCAGCAGCGCCACAACCGTCAGCGAGTCCCGCACCAGCGTGATAAAGACGCTGGTCAGGATCTGCAGCACCTGGTTGACCTCGAAGATCACGGCATTGATCAGCGAAGCCGCCGTGTTGCGGTGGAAGAACGACGCCGGCGCCTGCAGCAGGCGCTCGAACATCTGCAGGCGCATCTTCAGCAGCACGCGGTTCGAGATCAGGTTCAGCAGGTAGCCCGAGGCAAACTGCGCCAGGCCGCGGATCAGGGCCACGCCGGTCAGGATGGCGGGGACATGCCACAGCGTGCCGGCGTAGTCGCCGCCGAAGCCCTTGTCGAGCAGGTCATTGACAACTTTGGGGATCACCCCTTCGCTGCCCGCGACCACGGCCATGGCGAGGATAGCGCCGATGAAGATGCGTAACTCGGGGCGCAGGTAAGACCAGAGCCGGCTGGCCATGCTGGACGGCACGGCGGCACCTGGCGAAATGGGCGGTTTGGATGTGGTCACTGATATGTCTTGTGTGTGGAGGCGGCGTGCCGGCCCGGCGCTAGCCCGGCCGCTTCTGCCGGGCTACCCGAAGGAAGGGCCTGACGATGAGCTGGAACAGGAAGCGCTGATAGACGTAGCGGCGCAGATAATAGCCGATGCTGCGCTGAGCCTTGTCGGTGGCGTCCAGGTCGGCGCGATGCGTTTCGAGCGACGAGGTCTCGGCCAGCTCGGTCAGGCCGATGCAATATGGCACCACCGCACTGACCGACACCAGGCCCTGCTTTTCGAAGGCCGACCAGTAGTCGGCCGCGCACCACATCGGCTGCAAGCCCGCCAGCAGCCGTTGCGCTGCGGCGCGCGTCACCACGTAGCCGTGCGCGCGCCACCATTCGCCGTAGCGCCTGACCAGGCGTCGTTCACCGCCGAGCCTGCGGGCACCCCAGCGGGTGTACTTGTCGACATGGGACAGCAGCACCACCTCGGCCCGGTCCGGATCCAGACGCGACTCCAGGTCGGCCAGCACGGTTGCCAGGTCGGGGCCGGGCGAAGCATCGTCCTCCAGCACCAGCGCAAAGGCGGCGCCGTCGTCAAGCATCTTGCGGTATACACCGAGGTGGCTCAACCCGCACCCGACCTCGCCCCGGCTCATGGGGCGGTAGCGCGCGGCGGCGGCGGCGGCATCGTACTTGCTGGCCACTTCCTGCTCCGCCAGCACGCGGCCATCCACGGCCCGGAACACCTGGAACGGGATGCCAAGGCCCGCCAGCTGGCCGGAAATGCGCTCCCGGCGTTCCCGCGCGGAGTCGAGATTGATGACGTAGGCGCCGATCATGCGGCCAGCACCTGTGTGTCCGGTCTTGCCCGGATTGCAGCCGGCGACAGAGAGACCAATGCTGCACGCGCAGGCAGAAGGAAGACTTCTTCCATCCCGGCGGAACGGAACAATTGTGCTCGTATCATCAACTTGAGTTTCAGGAAGCGGCCCGCTAGCCGACTCGATGGCATCAGGGTGCGCGGAGGGCGCCATGCGCCAGTGCGGTAGAATACGCGGTCTCGATCCAGCGCCTGGCGCCGTGGGCGACTCCGGCGGCCCGTCGGTCTTGTCCGACCTGCGTGCCTCCCCTATGTTCCATGAGAGTCTCGGCCGTCATCATTACCAGGAATGAAGCTCACAATATCGGGCCATGCCTCGAAAGCGTGTCCTGGTGCGAAGAGGCGATTATAGTGGATTGGGCCAGCACGGATGACACTGTGGCGATTGCGCGTGCCGCCGGCGCCACCGTCATCCAGACCGACGACTGGCCTGGCTTCGGCCCGCAGAAGAACCGCGCGGTTGACGCCGCCACGGGCGACTGGATCCTGAGTCTCGATGCCGACGAACGTGTCACGCCCGCCCTGCGCGACGAGATCCTGGGCCATCTGAAGCGGGCCGACGCCCACGCGCTTGCGCTGCCGCGCCTGTCAGCGTTCTGCGGCACCTTCGTGCGCCACGCCGGCTGGTACCCGGACTATGTGACCCGCGTCTTCCGCAAGGGCCGCGGCCGCTTCACGGATGACCTGGTCCACGAACACCTGAAGGTGGACGATCCGGTCACCCATCTGCGCGAGCCGCTTGTCCATTACAGCTACCGCACACTGTCGGACGTGCTGCGCAAGATCGACAGCTACTCCAGCGCAGGCGCGCAGCAGGCCTACGCGCGGGGCAAGCGTAGTTCGGTGGCGTCCGCCGCGGGGCACGGCCTGTGGGCCTTCATCCGGACCTACGTGCTCAAGCGCGGCTTCCTGGACGGCAGCGCAGGCTTCGGCGTGGCGCTGATGAATGCGCAGGCAAGCTACTACAAGTACGCCAAGCTGGCGCAGTTGCAGGCCGACACCAGCCTCAAGGCAGCCGCCCCTGAGGTCACCCGTTGAGGCGGCCGGCCGCCCCTCCCCTTTATTCCATGCATCGATGAAAGTTGGCATCTCCTGCAATCGCTTCGGCGCTGGCGGCGGCCTGGAACGCTATGCGCTCGACATCAGCCGGGCCATGGCAGGCCGCGCCGGCACCGAGGTGTCGGTCTACGCGCGCCGCTTCGACGCCGGCGTGGCAGAGTCGGCCAGCATTGCCCCGCACCGGATCGTGGTGTCGTGGCTGCCTGGCAAGCTGCGCGACCGCTACTTCTCGTGGCGGCTGCAAGCGCGCCGTCCCGCGGACGAAGTGCTGATTGGCTGCAACCGCGTGCGCGGCTCCGATATCGCCATCTGCGGCGGCACCCATCGCGGCTATCTCGGCGCGCGCGGCACGACAGCGCGCCGCTCCGACCAGTGGCAGATCGACCTGGAGAGTGCGCAGTATGCTGGCGCGCACCGCGTGGTGGCACATTCGGCGCTGATGCGCCGCGAGGTGATCGAGCTGTACGGGATGCCGCCGGACCGCGTGGAACTGATCTACCCGCCGGTCGACACGCAGCGCTTCACGCCGGTCGACGCCGACGCGCGCGCCGCGTTGCGCCGTGAGTTCGGTTTCGGTGACGATGAGGTCGTGTTCCTGTTCCCGTCCTCGGGCCATGCCCGCAAGGGTTTCGACCTGCTTGCCGACTATTTCTCCAAATCGGACCTGCCGATCACGCTTGCCGTGGCCGGCCGTCCGGTCGGGCGCACCATCCCGCGGGTACGGGAACTGGGCTACAGCAGCCGCATCGACGCGCTCTACCGCGCCGCGGACTTCACCATCCTGGCGTCGGGCTATGAACCGTTCGGACTGGTCGGCGTGGAATCGGTGCTGTGCGGCACACCGCTGGTCTTTGCCGACAATATTGCCTGCCTGGAGGTGATCCGGCCGCAGGCGGTGCATGCCTTCGCACGCGATCGCGCCGAGACGCTCGACCGCGCGATTCGCGCCGCGGTCGACGCGGCACGCAGCGGCCAAGGCCGGCTGGCGGATCCGATGGCGATGCTCGACTACGATCCGGGCATCGAGGCCCACGTCGACGCGTTGCTAGCGCTGGCGGCCAGCGCGCGCGCCGCCCGGCAGGCGGCCTGAGACCGCCGCTGCCGTCGGTTTATTCGTAGAGGGTGCTGACGCTGTCCGGCGACAGTGCCAGCCGCAACGCGGTCAGCGCCTCGTCGGAGGGCACCACCTTCCAGTCCGCTCCGAGCATGGCCTCGCACGAAGCCGCCGCCGACTGGTAGTGGATGCGCACCGGCAAACCCTGTCCACCGCTGGCGCGGGCCAGGTGCGGCATCAGCAGTTCACGCAACATCCCGGTCGACGAATTCCCATTCATCGACAACCGCACGGCGCTGGCAAACTTGACGCGTGCGGCCACCAGGTCCATCACCGATTCCGCCGTAAACCTCACCCCACCGGTAAACGTATCGTGCCGCGCATTCCCCGTGGCGATCAGCAGCTCATCCTCGCGGAACATGTGCCGGTTGGCGTCGAACAGCTCGTTGAACACCGTCATCTCGACCAGCCCCGTGCCGTCGTCGAGCGTGACGATCACCATCTTGCCGCGCTGGGTCATCTGCGTGCGGACGCCGCTGATCACGCCGGCGATGGTCTTGCCGCGCACATCGCGGCCGAAGCCGCCGCCGTTGCCCTGCACTTCCTTTTCCAGCGCGGCCAGCGTGCCCTTGTTGAAGCGGCGCACCTCGTCGCGGTAGGCATCGAACAGATGGCCTGAGAAGTAGTAGCCGAGCGCCTGCTTTTCTTCCTGCAACGTGCGCTTGGGACTCCAGCGCGGTTCGTCGAGCAGCTCGGGGCGGTGCGCATCGCCGGCATCGCCCATCAGGTCGAACAGCGACACCTGGTTGGCGGACTCGGCCTTCTGCTCGGCGGCCTCCATCGCGATCGGCACCGAGGCCAGCAGCTGGGCGCGGTTGTCGTTCAGGCTGTCGAAGGCGCCGGCGCGGATCAGCGCCTCGATGGTGCGGCGATTGACCTGGCGGCGGTCGACGCGTTCGCAGAAGTCGAACAGATCGGTGAACGGCCGCTCCTCGCGCGCGCGCAGGATATCTTCGATCGCGCCCTGGCCGCTGCCCTTGATGCCGCCCAGGCCGTAGCGGATGGTCTTGGGATCGGTCGGCGCGAAGCGGTATTCGCTGGCGTTGACGTCCGGCGGCAGCACCGCGATCTTGTTGAGCTTGCAGTCCTCGTAGAGGATCTTGACCTTGTCGGTGTCATCCATGGCCAGCGACATGTTGGCTGCCATGAATTCGGCCGGATGGTGGGCCTTGAGCCAGGCGGTGTAGTACGCCAGCAGCGCATACGCGGCCGCGTGCGACTTGTTGAAGCCGTAGCCCGCGAACTTCTCCATCAGGTCGAAGATGTCGTCGGCCTGCTGCGCGGAGAGGCCGTTCTTGTCGGCGCCTTCGCGGAACATGACGCGATGCTGGGCCATCTCCTCGGGCTTCTTCTTGCCCATGGCGCGGCGCAGCAGGTCGGCGCCGCCGAGCGAGTAGCCGCCGATGATCTGCGCCATCTGCATCACCTGCTCCTGGTAGACCATGATGCCGTAGGTCTCTTTCAGGACGGGTTCGACGCGCGGATCCGGGTACTCCACCTTCTCGCGGCCGTGCTTGCGCGCGCAGAAGCTGGGGATCAGGTCCATCGGGCCCGGGCGGTACAGCGCCACCAGCGCGATGATGTCCTCGAAGCGGTCAGGCTTGGCGTCCTTCAGCATGCCCTGCATGCCGCGGCTTTCCAGCTGGAACACGGCGACCGTGTTGGCGGTCTTGAGGATATCGAAGGCGGGACTGTCGTCGAGCGGGATATGGCTGCAATTCCAGTCGGCCTTGCTCGGATCGAGGCGGCGGATATAGCGCTCGGCCCAGTCCAGGATGGTCAGTGTGGTCAGGCCCAGGAAGTCGAACTTGACCAGGCCGGCGGCCTCGACGTCGTCCTTGTCGTACTGGCTGACCACGCCGCTCATGCCGTCGTTCTGCGCGCCCTGCGTGTACAGCGGGCAGAAGTCGGTCAGCCTGCCGGGCGCGATCAGCACGCCGCCGGCGTGCATGCCGACGTTGCGGGTCATGCCTTCGACGCGCTGTGCCAGCTCCAGCAGCTGGCGCACTTCCTCCTCGTTGTTCTCGCGCTCGGTCAGCAGCGGCTCTTCCTTCTTGGCTTCCTCGATGGTGACCAGCTTGCCCGGCTTGAACGGGATCAGCTTGGCGATGCCATCGACAAAGCCGTAGCCGAGATCGAGCACGCGGCCCACGTCGCGCACCGCGGCCTTGGCCGCCATGGTGCCGAAGGTGGCGATCTGCGATACCGCGTCCTTGCCGTACTTCTCCTTCACGTATGTGATCACGCGATCGCGGCCGTGCTGGCAGAAGTCGATGTCGAAGTCGGGCATCGAGACCCGTTCCGGGTTCAGGAATCGCTCGAACAGCAGCGCGTACTTGAGCGGGTCCAGATCGGTAATGCCGAGCGCATACGCGACCAGCGAGCCGGCGCCCGAACCGCGGCCCGGTCCCACCGGCACGCCGTTGTTCTTGGCCCAGTTGATAAAGTCCGCCACGATCAGGAAGTAGCCGGGGAAGCCCATCTTGATGATGGTGCCGGTCTCGAACTCCAGCCGTGCGTAGTATTCCGGGCGCTTGGATTCGCGCACCGCCTCGTCGGGGAACAGCACCACCAGGCGCTTCTCCAGCCCGTCCTTGGCCATGTAGACCAGGTAGTCGTCCAGCGACATGCCGTCGGGCGTCGGGAACAGCGGCAGGCGCGGCTTGCCCAGTTCCAGCGTCAGGTTGCAGCGGCGCGCGATCTCGACCGCGTTCTCCAGTGCCGAGGGGATGTCGGCGAACAGCGCGCACATCTCGTCCTGGGTCTTGAAGTACTGGTCAGTGGTAAAGCGCCGCGTGCGGCGCGGATTGGCCAGCAGCTCGCCCTCGGCGATGCACACGCGCGCCTCGTGCGCGGTGTAGTCGTCCGGCGTCATGAACTGCACCGGATGCGTGGCCACCACCGGCAGTTGCAGTTCCGCCGCCAGTTGCACGGCCTGCTGCACGTAGGCATCGGTGCCGGCGTTTTCGGCGCGCTGCAGTTCGATGTAGAAGCGTTGCGCGAATACCGTGGACCAATGCTGTGCCGCGCGGCGCGCACCGTCGGCATTGCCGTTGGCCAGCGCCATGCCGATATCGCCACCCATTGCGCCCGACAGGGCGATCAGGCCGGTCGCGAGCGGCAGGTCGTCCTCGCCGGGTTCCAGGAACCAGGCCGGATCGATCTCGGCGCGGCCGCGGTGCTGGTTGCCCAGCCACGCGCGCGACAACAGCATGCACAGGTTCAGGTAGCCGCGGCGGTCCTGCACCAGCAGCAGCAGGCGCGACGGCTTGTCGCGGTCTTCGGCGTTGGTGAGCCAGACGTCGGCACCGACCACCGGCTTCACGCCCTTGCCGCGCGCCTCCTTGTAGTAACGGATCAGCCCGAAGGCGTTGGCGAGGTCCGTCAGGGCGAGCGCGCCCATGCCGTCGGCGGCAGCGGCCTTGACGGCGTCTTCCAGGCGGACGATGCCGTCCACGATGGAGTATTCGGAATGCAGGCGGAGGTGTACGAAGCGGGGTGCGGACATGGGCGACATTGTACCGGCTCGGGCCGCTGGCATGCCTCCGATATTGCGTGCAGGCGGCCTGGCGCGAGGGCCCGGCATAGCCGATCGGAGTGCTTGGGAATGCGCGGCGGCGGCGCCCGCACGCGTTATAATTTCGCCTTTCCAATCAGGCAGTTATCGCAAGCCGTCGGCGCCCTCCGGGACGCGGCCGTGCAGGCGCAGTCTCCCATGCAGATCGTCAATATTTCCGCTTACAAATTCGTCTCGCTGGACGACATCGAGACCCTGCGCCCGGCCATGCGCGAGCGCTGCGAAGCGGCCGGCCTGAAGGGCACGATCCTGCTCGCGCCCGAAGGCATCAATATGTTCCTGGCCGGGCCGCGCGCAGCCATCGACGGTTTCATGGCCTGGCTGCACGCCGATGCGCGCTTTGCCGATATCGCGCCCAAGGAAAGCCTGTCGGAAAACCAGCCCTTCAAGCGCATGCTGGTGCGCGCCAAGAAGGAAATCATCACCATGAAGATGCCGCTGATCCGCCCCGAGGAAGGCCGCGCGCCGTCAGTGCGTCCGGCCGACCTGAAGCGCTGGCTGGACCAGGGGCACGACGACGAAGGCCGCCCGGTGGTGATGCTGGACACGCGCAATGATTTCGAAGTCGCGGTTGGCACGTTCGAAGACGCCGTGGAATATGACATCGCCAAGTTCAGCGAATTTCCCGATGCAGTGGCGGCCCACAAGGCGGAACTGGAAGGCAAGACCGTGGTGTCGTTCTGCACCGGCGGCATCCGCTGCGAGAAGGCGGCGATCCATATGCAGGAAGTCGGCGTCGAGCGCGTGTACCAGCTTGAGGGCGGCATCCTGAAATACTTCGAGGAAGTCGGCGGCAGCCACTATCGCGGCGACTGCTTCGTCTTTGACTACCGCACCGCGCTGAACCCCAACCTGGAGCCGGCCGGTCCCAAGCAGTGCTTTGCCTGCCGCGCGGTGGTCACGCCGCAGGAGCAGCAAAGCCCGCACTACGTGGTCGGCAAGAGCTGCCCCCACTGCATCGGCAGCAAGGACCAGGCCGCAGCGTAAGAAGCCGGCGGCTCAGGCCGCCAGCAGGTGGTAAAGATTGCGCAGCATGCCCGCGGTGGCACCCCAGATAAAGCGGTGGCCGCCAGTCTCGCGCGGATAGGGCATGGCGTAGAACACCCGCTCGCCGTCGACCCAGCGGAACAGCCGCCGTTCATGGTGGGACGGGTCCATCAGGAACGCGAGCGGCACCTCGAAGACATCGGCAACCTCCGAGGCATCCGGGCGCAGCGTGAAACCGTCGCGCACCAGCCCTACCACGGGGCTCACGTGGAAACCGGTGCCGGTGATGTAGTCCGGCAGCGCACCCAGCACTTCGACATAGTCGCGCGCCAGCCCCACTTCTTCCTCCGTCTCGCGCAGCGCGGTGTCGATACGGTTGACATCCCATGACTCCTGCCGCCCGCCCGGGAAGCTGATCTGCCCGGCATGCGCGCTCAGGTTGGCATTGCGCTGCGTCAGCAGCACCGTCAGGCCGTCATGGCGCTCCACCAGCGGCACCAGCACGGCGGCGTCGCGCAGCCCGCGGCTGCGGTCATAGACGCGCGATTCATCGGTCAGCTCCGGCGCCCAGGCCGGCGGCACCCGGAAGCGGTGCCGGATAAAGTCCACCTCAAGCCGCGGCGCGCTCAGGGCGCCGTTGCGCAGGTCGGTGTCGATGACGGGGAGGGATTCGGGATCGAAAGCAGGACGCATAACATCGCAAGTATGACAGAAGCGCGCATTCTGGCGCTGCAGCAAAAACGCCTGCCGCTTCCATCGTTTGTGCCGCGCCAATGCAAAAAGGGCACCCCGGGGGTGCCCTTCCTGAGGAAACGCTGGCCGGGCTGCCCCGGCCGGCGTGCCCAGCTTACTGCGCAGCCTTGGCAGCGACAGCAGCCTTCGACACCAGCTTCTCCTTGATACGTGCGGACTTGCCCGAACGCTGGCGCAGGTAGTACAGCTTCGCACGACGCACGTCGCCGCGACGCTTCACTTCGATGGCAGCGATCAGCGGCGAGTACAGCTGGAACGTACGTTCCACGCCTTCACCCGACGAGATCTTGCGCACGATGAAGGACGAATTCAGGCCGCGGTTGCGCTTGGCAATCACGACGCCTTCGTAGGCCTGCACGCGCTTGCGGTTACCTTCCACCACGTTCACGCTGACGATCACGGTGTCGCCAGGTGCGAATGCGGGGATGGTCTTGTTCGCGGTCAGACGCGCGATCTCTTCCTTCTCGATCTGCTCGATGATGTTCATCGTTTTTTCTCCGTAGCCATCGTGCCGGCGTTGTATGCCCCAGGCATTGCCCGGGCCCCGGCAGAGGATGGGGTTTTACCTGGCGGGGGTCTCCCCCCGCCCTTCCTTCGCCGCCCATTCCGACAAGAACTTTTCGTCGGCCCGGGTCAGCAAACCTTGTTTGCGAGCGGCCTCGATCAGATCGGGGCGCTTGCTCGCGGTATTGGCCAGCGCCTGCTGGCGCCGCCATTTCTCGATCTCGGCGTGATGGCCCCCGAGCAGGATCTCGGGCACCCGCACGCCTTCATATTCTTCCGGCCGCGTGTAGTGCGGACAATCCAGCAGGCCGTTGACGAAGCTGTCCTGCACGGCCGACTGCGCATCGCCCAGCACGCCGGGCAGATGCCGCACCACGGCGTCGATCAGCGCCATCGCCGGCAGTTCGCCGCCCGACAGCACAAAGTCGCCGAGGCTGATTTCCTCGTCCACGCGGCGGTCGATCAGCCGCTGGTCGATGGCCTCATACCGGCCGCACAGCAAGACCAGGCCCGGCCGTTCGGCCAGCTCCATCACCTTGGCATGCGACAGCGTCTTGCCCTGCGGCGACATCAGCACCACATGCGGCTCTGGCACGCCGGCCTGCGCCTGTGCCGCCACCGCGGCATCGATCGCGTCATCCAGCGGCTTGGCCAGCATCACCATGCCGGGGCCGCCGCCGTAAGGACGATCGTCGATGGTGCGGTAGTTGTCGACCGTGAAATCACGCGGATTCCAGGTACGCAAGCCATAGCGCTGCTGCTTGGCCGCCCGGCTGGTGATACCCCAGTCGGTCAGCGCGCGAAACATGTCGGGAAACAGCGTGATCACATCGAACTGCATCCGCTCTCTCCCTTCCGAACCCTGCACCGCGAAGGCACGGGTTCAGTAATCGAGCCCCCAGTCGACCACGATGCGCTTGCCCGCGGTATCGACCGAGCGCAGGAACGCATCGACAAACGGGATCAGCCGTTCACCGGCCTTGCCGTCAGGGAGCACGCAGGCCACCTGCAGGATCTGGTGGGCACCGTTGTCGATCAGCCCGGACACCTCGCCCAGCAACTCGCCTTGCTCGTTGCTGACGGCGCAGCCGATCAGGTCGACCCAGTAGAACTCATCTTCTTCCGGCGCGGGAAAATCCGCACGCCGGATCCACACGCGACGGCCCTTGAGCGCTTCCGCAAGATTGCGGTCGGCCACGCCGGACGCTTGCGCCACGACGGTGCCGCTGTGCTCGCGCGACTGCGCGATCTTCACGCAGACGGGCTGGGCACGCGACGCATCGGCCGCCACCAGCCCCGCCTGCGGCGGTGCCAGCAGCCACCAGCGGCGGGCATGCAGCAGGGCCGAAGCATCATCGGCATGCGGCAAGACCTTGATCCAGCCGCGGATGCCGTAGGCAGCGCCAATATAGCCGACCTCCACCAGGTCTTCCGGCAGGGGGTCGGCATACAGGAGCGCCGCGGGCAGTTTGCAAGCCTTTTGCGGCTCGCCCTGGGGCTGAACCAGCGGTCGGTTCAGCGGCCGGGCGGCGCCCTGCTTTCGTTCAGTCACGTGTGCAATAAGAACGCGCCCGGCCGGCCGTAAAAACGGCTCGACGGGGCGCGCTGCAGGCGACTATCAGGCAGCAGCCTTGGCGGCGCCTTGCTTGACCAGGCGGGCAACGGTCGGCGACAGCTGGGCGCCAACACCTTGCCAGTAGGCCAGGCGGTCTTGCGCCAGGCGCAGGCCTTCTTCACCTTCCGTAGCCAGCGGGTTGTAGAAACCAACGCGCTCAATGAAACGACCATCGCGACGGTTGCGCGAGTCGGTGGCGACGATGTTGAAGAACGGGCGCTTCTTGCTGCCGCCGCGAGCCAGACGGATAACGACCATGGAATGATTCCTCAGAAAACGGGGTGTTCGAGGACGTTCGAACACGAAACGCAAGAGTATAGCCCAATTACCGAGGCCAAACAAACACTTAGGTGATTGACGCGCGCCTGCCGTGCAGGCATCGTGGCAAAAACCGCGACAGGAGGCCCGACATGCGCCCCGTTCTGCACTTCATGGCCCGCACCTTACGGCCGGCTTCCCTGCTCGCCATTGTACTGCTGGCAGGCACCGGGTCCGCGCCGGCCGCCCTGCCGCTGGACCAGGTCCGGCTGCCGCCTGGTTTCCGCATCGAGGTGCTGACGCAGGACGTGCCGGGCGCACGCGCCATGGCGATGTCGCCGTCGGGCACGCTCTTCGTCGGCTCGCGCAGCGAAGGCAAGGTCTACGCGGTGACTGACGCGCTGGGGGCCCGGCCGCGCGTGCGCACGGTCGCCACCGGGCTGCGCATGCCGGTCGGCGTGGCGTTGCACGACGGCAGCCTGTATGCGTCCTCGCTGTCGAAGATCGTGCGGATCGACCATATCGAGGCCAGCCTCGACCAGCCGCCGGCACCAACGGTGGTGAGCGACCGCTTCCCGACAGACGGGCATCACGGCTGGAAATTCATCGCCTTCGGCCCCGACGGCTACCTCTACGTGCCGGTCGGCGCGCCATGCAATATCTGCGCGCCGGACGAGAACCGCTACGCCAACATCATGAAGATGAAGCCCGACGGCAGCGACCTGCAGGTAGTGGCACGCGGCGTGCGCAACACCGTCGGCTTCGACTGGCACCCGGCCACGCGCGAGCTGTGGTTCACCGACAACGGCCGCGACCGCATGGGCGACGACGTGCCCGACGACGAGCTCAACCGCGCCACCGCTGCCGGCCAGCATTTCGGCTACCCGTACTGCCATGCCGGCACGGTTGCCGATCCCGAATACGGCAGCCAGCGGCCCTGCGCCGAGTTCGTGCCGCCGGTGGCTCGCCTGGGCGCGCACGTCGCGGCCCTGGGCATGCGCTTCTACACCGGCACGCAATTCCCGGCGGCCTACCGCAACAACGTCTTCATTGCCGAGCACGGCAGCTGGGACCGCAGCGAGCCGTCCGGCTACCGCGTGGTCCGCGTGGCGCTGGACGATGCCGGCAAGGCGGTGCGCCAGGAGGTGTTCGCGCAGGGCTGGCTGCGCGGCGGCAGGCCGTGGGGCCGCCCGGTCGACGTCCTGGTTGCGCCGGACGGTTCGCTGCTGGTCAGCGACGACCTTGCCGGGGCCATTTACCGCATCCGCTACCGACCCTGAATCCCGCTGAAAACCCCACGGAACGGGGGTCTGGGTGGCCGAAACAATCCGTTACACCGGTAACGGGATTGGCATAGGCGCCCCGATGGCCCATGCGTACCATGAACCCATCTTCCAACAGCAACACAGCGCGTCAGGAACCTGGGAATCCGCATGCTCACCCGCTCTCTCCTGCGCGACCTGGTGGCTGGCATCCTGGTGGCCTCGGGCCTGGTCGGCGCGGTTGCCACCAGCCATGCCCAGGTCGCGTTCTGGCAACAAGTACGGCCCGATAGCCGGTCCGCACGGATGCAGCCGCAGCCCCGCGACGGCTGGCAGATGGCCAGCGTGCGCGCCGAGAGCCGCGAGCACGTGCAAGCCCAGATCGACCGCATGGAGGCACGTGCCCGTGCCGACGATCGCCTGAGCGGGCGCCGCGCCGCACTGGCTGGTGCCCGCGACGACAACCGCGGCCGGGGCCAGGAACGCGACAACCCCAATGAAGCCCGCAACGACTCCCGGCCAGGCAACGTCGGCCCCGGCTGGCAGGCACGTGGCCGCGACAATGGCCGATAAAGGTCACTGCTGACGGCTGTCGGCACACCCCCGCCCGTCGCCGCACTGCCCAACGGTCTTGCGGCGGTTCGCGGAACTCCGCCCCCGCTCCCCCGGTCTCTATTCAAGTGTGCGCCCCGCTTTGCGGGTGCCACGCACAGGCTGCCGCC
Source organism: Cupriavidus sp. FW306-1B-F12B (assembly GCF_058781795.1). Taxonomy (NCBI): domain Bacteria; kingdom Pseudomonadati; phylum Pseudomonadota; class Betaproteobacteria; order Burkholderiales; family Burkholderiaceae; genus Cupriavidus; species Cupriavidus sp. FW306-1B-F12B. The sequence goes on along the minus strand of NZ_JBYSXC010000006.1, from coordinate 146,578 downwards.
CGGCGCTGCCCGGGGCTCACAGCGTGCCGTCCAGTGCAGACGGCAATCGAACTGACCTGCCTCTGCCCGACACCTCCTGCCGGACCCGATCAAGACGGCCCGGGCGCAGCCTCCAGAAAGACAATAATTCTGTGAGGTTTGTCATGTCACCCCTTCTTAGCGACCTGGCCGAACACGCGGGCCAGTTATCGCTGTCAATCCTGTTCATGGGCCTCCTGACCCTGGTCCTCTACGGCGAAACCCATATCAGCGAGCACGCGGTGGCCTTCCTGGACGGCCTGCAGTCCGGCTGGCATTAGCGCCGTCCTGCGCGTCTTCTGACGCACTTCCCTTTCTTGCGCTGACTGCCGGCGTACAATGTGGGCCGGCCGGTACCCGTGTGCCGCCGTTCCTGTGCCGGTGCATTTGCCGGCCCGCAACCGCCGGAAATCCGACCATGCCTGCAGCCACGCCAGCCCGCCATGCCTCCACACTCGCCTCGCCGCCCGCCCGCGGCAAATCGAAGCTGCTGACCGTGGCGCTGGCGTTCCTGTGCGGCAGCCTGGGCGCGCATCGCTTCTACCTGGGCGGCCTGCGCGATCCGTATGGCTGGGTGCACCTGCTGGCGCTGCTGGCAGGCGCGCTCGGCGTGGCCTCGATGGCGACCGGCGCGGGCAGCCCGGCGCTGAACTGGACCTTCGCCGTCGCCGGCGGAGCCTCCGTCATCAGCGCCTTCCTGGCGGCCATCGTCTACGGACTGCGCCCGGACGACAAATGGGACGCACGCTTCAACCAACTCGGCAAACCTACACGCTCCGGCTGGCCGGTAGTGATCCTGGTGATCCTGTCGCTGCTGATCGGCACCGGGCTGCTGATGGCAGGGCTGGCGATCAGTTTCCAGACCTTCTTCGAATCGCAGGTCGAGGCCGCCCGCGCGTTGTCGCAATAGCGGCCGCGGCGGCATTGGCGCCGTGCATTTCGACCTGCTCGACATTGCCGTCTTCGTCCGCGCCGCGGCGCTGGGCAACCTGTCGGCCGCCGCACGCGACCTGGGCTTGTCCACCTCCAGCGCCAGCGCCCGCCTGGGCCGGCTGGAACAGTCGCTGGGCAGCCGCCTGCTGCATCGCACCACACGGCGGCTGGCACTCACCGCCGACGGCGAGCGCTTCCTGCCGCATGCGGAGCAGTTGCTTGCCACCGCGGATCTGGCCAGCGCATCGGTCGGCACCAGCGCCGAGCGCCCGCGCGGGCAGTTGCGCGTGACCGCGCCGGCGTCCTTCGGGCGCCAGCATGTCTCGCCAGCGCTGCCCGAATTCCTTGCCGCCTATCCCGATATCGTGCTTGACCTGCGCCTGACCGACCAGGTGATCGGACTGGTCGATGCCAGCATCGACGTGGCGCTGCGCATGGGCGTGCTGCCCGATTCCACGCTGGTGGCACGCGCGCTCGCACCCAGCCACCGCGTGATCTGCGCCTCACCCGCCTACCTGCAGCGCCACGGCGTGCCGCGCCACCCGGACGACCTGCGCCAGCACAACTGCCTGGTGCTGGCCGACCAGTCGGCGTGGCGCTTCAATACGCCACTGGGCGAGACCGTGGTGCACGTGCGCGGCAACCTGCGCGTGGATAACGGCGAAGTGCTGCGCGACGCGGTGGTGGCCGGCGTCGGCATCTCGCTCAAGTCGACCTGGGATGTGGGCCCGCTGTTGCGCAGCGGCGCGCTCGTGACAGTACTGGACGAATACCCGGTGGTGCCGGCAGTGTCGATCTGGGCAGTGTTTCCCAGCCGGCACCTGGTACCGCCCAAGACACGCGCCTTCGTGGATTTCTTCGCCGACCGCTTCGGCAACCCGCCCTATTGGGACCGGCCCGATACCTAGAGCGCACTGCGCGCTTGCGCACGATCAAGGCCGGCGCAAACGGCGGTTCTCCTTTCCGCCAATTCGCCCATACTGGTAGAGCCGTCCGATTCCGGCGGCGTCACGCGCGGCGGGGCCACACCCTGGCGCAAAGGAGCAAGCATCGACATGCCAACCTATGAGGAAGGACGCCTGGCGGCGATCGCTGTCAGGCTGGCGCTGTCCTCGGGACTGCCGCCATCGAGCGCGAAGGCCGCGCTGGAACTCGCCAGCAGCATGATCGGCGACCAGCAGGCCACCGAACGCGCCCGGAAGACTCAGAACAGCGAACCCTGCGGATCGTCCTTGCCGCGGGGCCCCCTGACTGGCGGGCGGAAACGCGACGTATCCAGCTCGAACCGGTTGTAACGAAACCCTAGCCGTTCGGCGGCCTTGTAGAAACGCTGACGCAGCAAGTCCGCCCACACGCCCGTACCGCGCATGCGCGAGGCAAAGCTGGCATCGTAGGCTTTGCCCTCGCGCATGTCGCGCACGCGGTTCATCACCCGTTCCGCACGCTCGGGAAAATGCGCCAGCAGCCATTCCTCGAACAGCGGCCGCACTTCCCAGGGCAGCCGCAGCACGATGTAGTTTGCATAGACGGCGCCCGCTTCGTGCGCCGCTTCCAATACACGCTCAAGGTCGGGTTCGGTGATGAACGGGATCACCGGGGCGATGCTCACACCCACCGGGATGCCGGCGTCGGTCAGCGTGCGGATGGTGCGCAGCCGGCGTGACGGCGTGGCCGCGCGCGGCTCCAGCGTGCGCGCGATACCGGCGTCCAGCGTGGTGATGGTGACCGCCGCCACCGCCAGCCGCTTCGCCGCCATCGGCGCGAGCAGGTCGATATCGCGCTCGATCAGAGACGACTTGGTAATCAGCGCCACCGGGTGGTCGCACTCGTTCAGCACCTCCAGCACGCCGCGCGTGATGCGCTGTTCGCGCTCGATCGGCTGGTAGGCGTCGGTGTTGACGCCCAGCGCGATGGTCTCGCAGCGGTACGACGGCCGTGCCAGCGCCTCGCGCAGCCGCTCGGCGGCGTTGGTTTTGGCATAAAGCTGCGTTTCAAAGTCCAGCCCCGGCGACAGGTCCAGGTAGGCGTGCGTCGGCCGGGCGAAGCAGTAGATGCAGCCGTGCTCGCAACCGCGGTAGGGGTTGAGCGAGACATCGAACGGGATGTCGGGCGATGCATTGCGCGTCAGGACCGAACGGGCGCGCTCGATATGGACTTCCGTGCGCAGCGGCGGCAGCGGGGCGGCTTCCGGCGACGGTGCGGCCTTGATGGTACGCGGTGCCTCTTCCGGTGCACTGCCCCAGCCATCGTCGAACGCTTCACGCAGGTCGCGCTCGAAACGCCCCTGCAGGTTGCTCACGGCGCCCCGGCCCTTGCGCGCCACGGGCGGCCGCGGGCCTGCCTGCGGCGCGAGCGCGTCGGGGTCGGCGTCGGGCCGCGTCGGGCGGCTGCTGGCAGGCTTGGGTTTCGGCGGGGGGCGCTCCATGCTGGCCTTGGTCACACTGCCTGGCTCTTCTCCTCGACGGAAATCGCCAGCGTCTCCTTGATCTCTTCCATCACCACATAGCTTTTCGACTGCGCTGCGCCGGGCAGCTGCAGCAGGATGTCGCCCAGCAGCCGGCGGTATTCACCGATCTCGCGGATGCGCGCCTTGATCAGGTAGTCGAAATCGCCCGATACCAGGTGACATTCCAGCACTTCCGGGATACGCAGCACCTCGCGCCGGAACTGCTCGAACATATTGCCCGACTTGTTGCCCAGCGAGATCTCGACGAACACCAGCAGCGCGCTGCCCAGCAGCGCCGGGTTCAGCCGCGCGTAGTAGCCCATGATGACACCATCGCGCTCCAGGCGCTTGACGCGCTCGATGCAGGGCGTGATGGTCAGGCCGACCGCCTCGGCCAGGTCCTTCATCGACATCCGGCCGTCGCTCTGCAGCGCCGTCAGGATCTTGCGGTCGAGCCGGTCGAGGGTGCGCATGGGCTGGCGACTCGTTCTCATGAGTTTTTCCTGTTTTCCTGAGAAATTCGATAACAATGACTGGATTGGATTCAATAGTATAGAGATAAATCCTTTATCAACTTGTCACCGCAGTTGGAGCCCCCGGACATGCGCGTTCTCGTACTAGGCAGCGGCGTTATTGGCGTCACCAGTGCGTGGTATCTGGCCAAGGCCGGTCACGAAGTGACCGTCGTCGACCGCGAGGCCGGGCCCGCGCTCGGCACCAGCTTTGCCAACGCGGGGCAGATCTCGCCCGGCTACGCGTCGCCGTGGGCGGCGCCGGGCGTACCGCTGAAGGCGATCAAGTGGATGTTCCAGGAACACGCGCCGCTCAGCATCCGTCCGGACGGCACGCTGTTCCAGCTGCAATGGATGTGGCAGATGCTGCAGAACTGCAGCGCCGAACGCTACGCCGTCAACAAGGAGCGCATGGTGCGGCTGGCCGAATACAGCCGCGACTGCATCCGCGCGCTGCGCGCGGAGACGGGCATCGCTTATGAAGGCCGCCAGCAAGGCACGCTGCAGGTGTTCCGCACCGACGAGCAGCTGCAAGGCGCGGCCAAGGACATCGCCGTGCTGGAAGAAGCCGGCGTGCCTTACCAGTTGCTTTCGCGCGAGGAACTCGCCGCGAGCGAACCGGCGCTGGCCGCCGTCCGCCACAAGCTGGCCGGCGGCCTGCGCCTCCCCAACGATGAAACCGGCGACTGCGCGCTGTTTACGCAACGGCTCGCAGGCATGGCCGAGCTGCTGGGCGTGAAACTCCTGTACAACCGCTCGATCGACAGCCTGATGACCCAGGGCGATGCCGTCACCGGCGCCGTGGTCGACGGCCAGCCGATGGATGCCGACCTGGTGGTGGTGGCGCTGGGCAGCTGGTCGACGCAACTGGTCAAGCCGTTCCTGCATGGCATGTCCAACCTGCCGGTGTATCCGCTCAAGGGCTTCTCGATCACGGTGCCGCTGAGCGATCCGTCGCGCAGCCCGGTGTCCACCGTTCTGGACGAAACCTACAAGGTTGCCATCACCCGCTTCGACGACCGCATCCGGGTGGGCGGCATGGCGCAGATCGTCGGCTATGACCGCAGCCTGGATCCGGCCAAGCGCCGCACGCTCGAACACGTGGTCACCGACCTGTTCCCGGGCGCCGGCGATGTCAGCCAGGCCACCTTCTGGACCGGCCTGCGCCCGATGACGCCGGATGGCACGCCGATCGTGGGCCCGACCCAGGTGCGCGGCCTGTGGCTGAACACCGGCCACGGCACGCTCGGCTGGACCATGGCCTGCGGCTCGGGCAAGCTGCTCTCGGACCTGGTCTCGGGCACCTCGCCGGCGATCCGCGCCGACGACCTGTCGGTGGGCCGCTACCTGAAGCCGGCGCGCCATCGCCTGGCGCCCAGGCCGGCCACTGCCTGAAACAGGCGCTGCCTCGATAAGCAAAAAGGGCGACCCCGCGGGGCCGCCCTTCTTCTTTCCGGCGACTGTCAGGCCGCTCAGAACTGCTCGGCCGTCATCGCATTCACCGGTGCCGCACCACTGACGATGGCATCGCGCAAAGCCGACGACTGCGACAGGATGTGCTCCGCAAAGAAATGCGCGGTGGCGATCTTGGCGTCATAAAAGCCCGGATCCTCGGCCCGCTTCGCATCGGCGGCCAGCATCGCACGGCCGAACTGCCAGCCAGAGAACACGATGCCGCACAGCTTCAGGTAAGGCACACTGCCGGCAAAGACGGCGTTCGGGTCCGACTTGGCATTGGCCACGACAAACGCCACCACGTCTTCCAGCGCCGCGCGGCCCTTGGCCAACTGCGACTGCACAGCGGTGAACGCAGCGCAGCCATGCTTGCCCAGCGCAGCCTCGGTCTCGGCGATCTGCGCGCAGATCGCACGCGCCACGGCGCCGCCGTCGCGCACGGTCTTGCGGCCGATCAGGTCGTTGGCCTGGATTGCCGTGGTGCCTTCGTAGATCGGCAAGATGCGCGCATCGCGGTAGTGCTGCGCCGCGCCGGTTTCCTCGATAAAGCCCATGCCGCCGTGCACCTGCACGCCCAGGCTGGTGACATCGATCGACAGCTCGGTGCTCCAACCCTTCACCACCGGCACCAGGAACTCATAGAAGGCCTGGTTCTGCTGGCGCACCGCTTCGTCGGGATGCTGGTGCGCCGCGTCGCTGGCGGCCGCGGCCACGTAGGCCACGGCGCGCGCGCCTTCGGTCAGCGCGCGCATGGTCATCAGCATGCGCTTGACGTCCGGGTGGTGGATGATGGTCACCGCCTCGCGCGCCGAACCATCGACCGGGCGGCTCTGCACGCGCTCGCGCGCAAAGGCCACCGCCTGCTGGTAGGCGCGTTCGGACACGGCGATGCCCTGCATGCCGACCGAGAAGCGTGCCGAGTTCATCATGATGAACATGTACTCGAGGCCACGGTTCTCTTCGCCGACCAGCGTGCCGGTGGCGCCGCCATGGTCGCCGAACTGCAGCACTGCCGTGGGACTCGCCTTGATGCCCAGCTTGTGCTCGATCGAGACGCAATGCACGTCGTTGCGCTCACCGGTGCTGCCGTCGGCGTTGACCATGAACTTCGGCACGATGAACAGCGAGATGCCCTTGACGCCCTCGGGCGCGGTGGGCGTGCGCGCCAGCACGAGATGGACGATGTTCTTCGCCATGTCATGCTCGCCGTAGGTGATGAAGATCTTGGTGCCGAACACCTTGTAGGTGCCGTCGCCCTGCGGCTCGGCGCGGGTGCGCACCGCGGCCAGGTCCGAGCCGGCCTGCGGCTCGGTCAGGTTCATGGTGCCAGTCCACTCGCCCGAGATCAGCTTGGGCAGGAAGGTGGCCTTCTGCTCATCCGTGCCGGCCGTCAGCAGCGCTTCGATGGCACCATCGGTCAGCAGCGGGCACAGCGCGAACGACAGGTTCGCGGTGTTCAGCATCTCGTTGCAGGCGGTGGCGACCAGCTTGGGCAGGCCCTGGCCGCCAAACTCCTGCGGATGCAGCACGCCCTGCCAGCCGCCCTCGCCGAACTGGCGGAAGGCCTCCTTGAAGCCGGGCGTGGTGGTGACCACGCCGTCCTTCCAGCTGCTCGGGTCCAGGTCGCCGGCGCGGTTCAGCGGCGCGACGACCTGCTCGTTGAACTTGGCGGCCTCGTCCAGCACTGCCTCGGCCGTTTCCGGCGTGGCTTCCTCGAAGCCCGGCAGTTTGCTCACGGCCTCTAGCCCGGCCAGCTCGTTCATGACGAACAGCATGTCCTTGATCGGCGCACGGTAAGTCATCGATGTCTCCCAACATGTATGAAAAAGCCGTTCGCGGGTCACCCCCGGAACGGCTCGTACTTGCTACCAGTGCCGGCCGCCTGGCGGCCGGCAAGGCATCAGCCCAGTGCTGCCACCAGCTCCGGCACCACGGTGTTCAGGTCGCCCACCAGGCCGTAGTCGGCCACGGAGAAGATCGGGGCTTCGGCATCCTTGTTGATCGCGACGATCACCTTGGAGTCCTTCATGCCGGCCAGGTGCTGGATCGCGCCGGAGATGCCGACGGCGATGTACAGCTGCGGCGCGACGATCTTGCCGGTCTGGCCGACCTGGTAGTCGTTCGGCACGAAGCCGGCGTCCACGGCGGCGCGCGAGGCACCCAGCGCGGCGCCCAGCTTGTCGGCCAGCGGCGTCAGCACCTTGGTGTAGTTCTCGCCCGAACCCACGCCACGGCCACCCGAGACGATGATCTTGGCGGCGGTCAGTTCCGGACGGTCGCTCTTGGCCACTTCGCGCGAAACAAACTGCGAAACGCCTGCGTCGGCCACGGCCGGCAGGGTCTCGACGGCAGCCGAGCCACCTTCGGCTGCGGCGGCGTCAAAGGCGGTGCCGCGCACGGTGATGACCTTGATCTTGTCTTCCGACTTGACCGTGGCAATGGCGTTGCCGGCGTAGATCGGGCGCTCGAACGTGTCCGGGGCGTCGACCTTGGAGATTTCCGAGATCTGGGCCACGTCCAGCTTGGCAGCCACGCGCGGCAGGATGTTCTTGCCGTACGGGGTGGCCGGAGCCAGGATGTGCGAGTAGTCGTTGGCGATGGCCAGCGCCTGCTCGGCCACGTTCTCGGCCAGGCCGTCACCGAAGTACGGGGCGTCGGCCAGCAGGACCTTGGTCACGCCGGCGATCTTGGCGGCGGCATCTGCCGCGGCCTTGGCGTTGGCACCAGCCACCAGCACGTGCACGTCGCCGCCGCACTGGGCAGCGGCAGTCACGGTGTTCAGCGTGGCGGCCTTGATGGATTGATTGTCGTGTTCAGCAATGACGAGTGCAGTCATGTTATTTCTCCCCCGCGCTCAGATAACCTTGGCTTCGTTCTTCAGCTTCTGCACCAGCGTCGCGACGTCCGGCACCATCACACCCGCGCTGCGCTTGGCAGGCTCGACCACCTTCAGGGTCGACAGGCGCGGCTTGACGTCGACGCCGAGGTCTTCCGGCTTGACGGTATCGAGCTGCTTCTTCTTGGCCTTCATGATGTTCGGCAGCGTCACGTAGCGCGGCTCGTTCAGGCGCAGGTCGGTCGTGACCACGGCCGGCAGCTTGAGCGACAGCGTTTCCAGGCCGCCATCGACTTCACGCGTCACCGAGGCCTTGCCATCGGCAACCACCACCTTCGAGGCAAACGTGGCTTGCGGCAGGCCGGCGAGCGCGGCCACCATCTGGCCAGTCTGGTTGGAGTCGTCGTCGATGGCCTGCTTGCCCAGGATCACCAGTTGCGGCTGTTCCTTGTCGATCAGCGCCTTCAGCAGCTTGGCCACGGCCAGCGGTTGCAGGTCTTCGTTCGATTCCACCAGGATGCCGCGGTCGGCACCGATGGCCATCGCGGTGCGCAGGGTTTCCTGGCACTGCGTGACACCGCACGAGACGGCGATCACTTCGGTGGCAACGCCGGCTTCCTTCAGGCGCACGGCCTCTTCCACGGCGATTTCGTCGAAGGGGTTCATGCTCATCTTCACGTTGGCCAGATCGACGCCACTGCCGTCCGGCTTGACGCGGACCTTGACGTTGTAATCCACCACCCGCTTGACTGCGACGAGTACTTTCATGCGCTCACTCCACTGATAGCTGATAGTCAGAAATATTGTTCGCTCGTCATTATAACCACCGGGTTGGCGGCTCTCCTGTTTTTCGAACGATCGTACTATTTTATCGGCAAAATGATGCCGGGCATAGCCCGGCAGATCCCAGCCGTCCAGCGATTGTGCCGCAAACCGGGGCTTGCGGGCATCGTCTGATTGGATGAAAACCTCAAAGTGACGCCGGCTTACCAGGCGGTAATGACCGAGTCCTTGAAGGTCGATGTGACGTATTGCTTGATTTCCGGCGAATGGTAGGCCTTCACCAGCTTGGCCACCCAGGGCTTGCTCTTGTCGGCCTCGCGGATCGCGATCAGGTTGGCATAAGGACCCTTCGGGCCTTCGATGGCGATGGCGTCCTTGACGGGCGACAGGCCGGCCGATTCCGCGTAGTTGCCGTTGATGGCGGCGGCATCCAGGTCATCCAGCGAGCGCGGCAGCTGCGCGGCGTCCAGCTCGACGATGCGGATCTTCTTCGGGTTCTCGACGATGTCCAGCGGCGTGGCCTTCAGGCCGGCGTTGGGCTTTAGCTTGATCACGCCCTTGCTCTGCAGCAGCAACAGGCCGCGCCCGCCGTTGGTGGGATCGTTGGGCACGCCCACGCGCGCGCCCTGCTTGAGCTGGTCGAGCGACTTGATCTTCTTGGAGTACACGCCCATCGGGAAGGTCACGGTATAGGCGATATGCGCGAACTTGTAGCCGCGGTCCTTGATCTGGGCTTCCAGGTACGGCAGGTGCTGGTAGCTGTTGGCGTCCAGGTCGCCGGCAGCCAGCGCGGCGTTGGGCTGGATGTAGTCGCTGAACTCGACCACCTGGATGTTCAGGCCGTCCTTGGCGGCGACCTTCTTCACCTGCTCCATGATCTGGGCGTGCGGGCCGCCGGTCACGCCGATCTTGATCGGCTTTTCCTGGGCGACGGCGCCAGTGGCCAGCGTTGCGCCGATCGCGGCGCCGAGAATCCATTGCAGCAGGTTGCGACGTTGCATGATATGCGTTCCTGTTTCAGAAAATAATTGGCTTGGGCAGTGGCTGACTAGCGGTGGCTGATACGGCGGACAAGCCAGTCGCCGAAACTCTGCACGGCCTGCACGAACACGATCAGGATCACCACCACCGCCACCATGACCTCGGTGATATAGCGCTGGTAGCCGTAGCGGATGCCCAGGTCGCCCAGGCCGCCGCCGCCGATCGCGCCGGCCATGGCCGAATAGCCGACCAGGCTGACAAAGGTGATGGTCAGGCCGGCGACGATGCCGGGCATGGCCTCGGGCAGCAGCACCTTCCACACGATCTGGCGGGTGGTGGCGCCCATCGACTGGGCGGCCTCGACCAGGCCCTTGTCGACCTCGCGCAGCGCGCTTTCCACCAGGCGCGCGATAAACGGGATCGCCGCGATGGTCAGCGGCACGATCGCCGCGGTGGTGCCGATCGACGACCCGACGATAAAGCGCGTGAACGGGATCACCACCACCAGCAGGATGATGAACGGGATCGAGCGCACCGCATTGACCACCACGCCGATGCTGCGGTTGAACAGCGGATGCGACAACACGCCGCCGCGGTTGGTCAGGTGCAGCAGCACGCCCAGCGGCACGCCCAGCAACGAGCCGACCACGCCCGAGATTGCCACCATCAGCAGGGTCTCGTTGAACGAGGTCAGGAACAGGTCAAACATTTCAGACCACATGCTCGAACTCCTCCACCACGACGCCTTGCGCCTGCAGGTACTCCATCGCCGCCTTCACGTCGGCCAGTTCGCCCGTGGCCATGATCGCCAGCGAGCCGAAGGCCTGGCCCTGGATCTCGTCGATATGGCCATGCAGGATATTGAAGTCCAGCCCGTAGCGGCGGATCGCCTGGGCCAGCACCGGCTGGTCCACGCCCTCGCCGGTGAAGGCAAGGCGGTAGACGTGGTCGCGCCCGTTGCCCAGCCGGCTTTCCACGCGCTTGAGCACGCTGGCCGGCAGTTCCTGCGAGATGACGTCGCCGATCATGGCGCGGGTGACGTCGTGCTGCGGGCGCAGGAATACGTCGATCACGCGCCCGGTCTCCACCACCTGGCCGGCTTCAAGCACGGCCACGCGGTCGCAGACCTGCTTGATGACTTCCATCTGGTGCGTGATCATCACGATGGTCAGGCCCAGGTCGCGGTTAATTTGCTTGAGCAGATCCAGGATGGAGCGGGTGGTTTCGGGGTCCAGCGCGGAAGTGGCCTCGTCCGACAGCAGCACCTTGGGCTTGCTGGCCAGCGCACGCGCAATGCCCACGCGCTGCTTCTGCCCGCCGCTGATCTGCGCCGGATAGCGGTCCTTCAACGCCGACAGGCCCACCAGGTCCAGCAGCGGCAGCACCGTCGCGGCGATCTCGGCCTTGGGCTTGCCGGCCAGTTCCAGCGGCAGCGCCACGTTCTCATACACCGTGCGCGAAGACAGCAGGTTGAAGTGCTGGAAGATCATGCCGATCTCGCGGCGTGCCAGGCGCAGCGCGCCCGTGTCCAGCGCGGTCAGTTCCTGGCCCGCGACGATCACGCGGCCGCTCGAGGGCCGGTTCAACAGGTTGATGGCGCGTACCAGCGTGCTCTTGCCGGCGCCGCTGCGGCCGATAATGCCGAAGACCTCGCCCGCCGCTATCGACAGGCTGACGTCCCGCAATGCATGCACGTCGCCAGACGCGCCCGGGAAGCGCTGCGACAGTCCTTGCAGTTCGATCATGGAAAGGTGACCAAAAGAAAACGGCAACAGGCGAGGGATCTCCAGCGCTGTTGCCGCTCGTTATTTTTCTGAAGCGCGTATTTTATGCGATTCGCTTCATACCATAAACGACTTTTTACCGATGTCTTTATACGCTCCCGGCATATAAACGCCGAAAAAGTCGCCTATGAGCCACGCCAGGACGGCGAGCGCTTGTCAATGAAGGCCTGCACCCCCTCCAGCGCCGACTCGTCCATCATGTTGCAGGCCATGGTCTGGCCGGCGAGCTGGTAGGCGGCCTCGATGCCCATTTCCAGCTGGCGGTAGAACAGGCCCTTGCCGGCGGCCACCGCGGCGGCCGGCTTGGCGCAGATGCTGGCGGCCAGGCGCGCCACCTCTTCGTCGAGCTGGCCAGCGGGCACCACCCGGTTCACCAGCCCGCGCTCGCGGGCGGTTTCGGCGTCGATCATGTCGCCGGTCAGCAGCATCTCCATCGCCTGCTTGCGATGCAGGTTGCGCGACAACGCCACCCCGGGCGTCGAGCAGAACAGGCCCAGGTTGACGCCGGACACCGCAAAGCGCGCATCGTCGGCGGCCACCGCAAGGTCGCACATGGCCACCAGCTGGCAGCCCGCCGCCGTGGCGATGCCCTGCACGCGCGCAAGCACCGGCTGCGGCATCTTCTGGATCGCCATCATCATGCGCGTGCAGCGGTCGAACAGGCGCCGGTAGTAGTCGTGCGACGGCGAGGCCCGCATCTCGCGCAGGTCGTGCCCGGCGCAGAAGGCCTTGCCGGCGCCAGCCAGCACCACCACGCGCACGGTGTGGTCCGACGCCAGCCGGCCGAGAGCGTCGGTCAGCGCGTCGAGCAGCGTTTCTGACAGCGCATTGAACGCCTGCGGCCGATTCATGGTCAGTCGCACCACGCCCGCGGCATCGCGCGTTTCGGTCAGCAGCGGCGCGTCCACGCGCGCATCGTTCTCGGCCATGGCCATGCTCTCCTATCGTTCCAGCAGCACCTTCAGGTGCGCCAGCACGCTGCGGCCCAGCGCGCTCAGGTTGTAGCCCCCCTCCAGGCAGCTGACGATGCGGCCCTGTGCATGGGCGCGCGCAACGTCCACCAGCTGGCCGGTGATCCAGGCGTAGTCCTGCTCCACCAGGCCCATCTGGCCCAGGTCGTCCTCGCGGTGCGCGTCAAAGCCGGCGGAGATAAACAGCATCTGCGGGCGGAACTCATTGAGCCGCGGCAGCCAGATGGTCTCGACCACTTCGCGCACGGCCATGCCGTTGGTATAGGCCGGCAGCGGGATGTTGACCATATTGGGAGCAAGATGCTCGGTGCCGCTGTACGGATAGAACGGGTGCTGGAAGATGCTGCACATCATCACCTGCTCGTCGCCACGGAATGCCGCTTCGGTGCCGTTGCCGTGGTGCACGTCGAAATCGATGATGGCCACGCGCTCCAGCCCGTGCGCCCGCAGCGCGTGGCGCGCGGCGATGGCGACGTTGTTGTAGAAGCAGAAGCCCATCGCGCGGTCAGGCTCGGCGTGGTGGCCGGGCGGGCGCACGCAGCAGAACGCGTTCTCGAACTCGCCCGCGATCACCGCATCGGTGGCCGCCACCGCCGCGCCCGCGGCCAGCGTGGCGGCGGCGAGCGTGTGCGAGTTCATCGAGGTATCCGGATCGATCGCGTGATAGCCGCTGGCCGGGCTGGCGCGTTCGAGCGAATCGACATAGTCGGGCCGGTGCACGCGCTCAAGCTGCTCGCGCGTGGCGGGCGGGGCTTCGCGGCGCTCCAGCAGCCCGTCCAGGCCGTGCGAAATCAGGTGATCCTCGATCGCCTGAAGGCGTTCCGGGCACTCCGGATGGAAATGCCCCATCTCGTGCCGCTGGAACTCGGGGTGCGTGTAATAGCCTGTCGGCATCTCTTATCGTCGCGATGTTGTCTCCAATCGCTACGTTAGCACACGCCAGCCCAAGCCACCCAGCGGCGCCGGCGCGCGATGTCGTGACGGCTTGCCCATAGTTGCCGCAGTGGCATCCGCTATACTCGGTGCGACTTGCAAAGGACATCATGACCGACACCCAGCGCTCACTGCGACGCCCCCTGCTGGGCGCCGCGCTTTCCGCTGCCGCACTCGGACTCTGCGGCCTCTCCCCCAGCCTGCTCGCCGCGGGCAAGCGCCGCGTCAGCATGCGCGAGGAAGAGATCGAACCCGGCCGCTACCGCGACAATCCGCAGACCCGCGCATTTATCGACGAGATGGTGGCCCGCCACCGCCTTGACCGTGGCATGCTGCAGGAGTGGTTTGGCCAGGCGGCCTATTCCGCCACCGTGGTGCGCCTGATCATGCCGCCCGCCACCACCGGCCGCAAAAGCTGGCGCACCTACCGCTCGCGCTTTATCGAGCCGATCCGCATCAACGCGGGCGTGCGCTTCTGGCAGGACAACCGCGACACGCTGCGCCGCGCCGAAGCCGAGTTCGGCGTGCCGGCATCGGTCATCGTCGGCATCATCGGCGTGGAAACCATCTATGGCCGCGACATGGGCACCTTCCGCGTGCTCGATTCGCTGTCCACGCTCGCCTTCGACTACCCGGACACGCCCAACCGCGAAGCCCGCACCACGCTGTTCCGCAACCAGCTGGCCGACTACCTGCTGTGGTGCCGCGACACCCGCACCGACGTGTACTCGGTGCTGGGCTCCTTCGCGGGCGCGATCGGCATCCCGCAGTTCATGCCGACCAGCCTGCGCGAATACGCCGTCGACTACGACAACAACGGCCGCATCGACCTGCGCAACAGCCCTACCGATGCCATCGGCAGTGTCGCGCGCTTCCTCCAGCTGCACGGCTGGGAGCCGGGCCGCCCGGTGGTGTGGCGCATTGCCGGCGACGCCGGCAGCCTGGGTGTCGCCACCGCGGCGGCCGACGGCGAGCCGTGGCCAACGCGCACGCTCAACCAGCTGACCCGCGCCGGCCTGCGCGTGGACGAGCCGATCGACCCCGCGCGCGAAGGCGAGACCGGCGTGCTGGTGGTGGACTTGCCCACCCCCGACCAGCCCACGGAGTACCTGCTCGGCCTGCGCAACTTCTACGTGCTGACGCGCTACAACCGCAGCTTCTTCTATGCGCTGGCGGTGTACCAGCTGGGCGAGGCGGTCAAGGCGGCGATGGGCTGATGCCAGCTGCCCGCCAAAGCAAGAAAGGCCTCGCATTTGCGAGGCCTTTCTTGCTTTGGCACCGGTTCAGGTCACGCCGGGAACACGCCGGTCGACAGGTAGCGGTCGCCGCGGTCGCACACCACGAAGACGATAGTGGCGTTCTCCACTTCCTCGGCAATGCGCAGCGCCACGCAGAGCGCGCCCGCGGCCGAAATGCCGCAGAAGATGCCCTCTTCGGACGCCATGCGCCGCGCCATGTGCTCGGCATCGCCCTGGCTCACCGGCTCGGTGCGGTCGATGTAGCTGGCATCGTAGATCTTGGGCAGATACGCCTCGGGCCACTTGCGGATGCCCGGGATGCGCGAGCCTTCGGCCGGCTGCGCGCCGATGACCTGGATCTCCGGGTTCTGTTCCTTCAGGTAGCGCGACACGCCGGTAATGGTGCCGGTGGTGCCCATCGCCGAAACGAAGTGGGTGATGCGGCCGTCGGTATCGCGCCAGATCTCCGGCCCGGTGCCCTCGTAGTGCGCCTGCGGGTTGTCCGGGTTGGCGAACTGGTCGAGGATCACGCCCTTGCCGTCGCGCTCCATCGAATCCGCCAGGTCGCGCGCGTACTCCATGCCGCCCTTGACCGGGGTCAGGATGATCTCGGCACCGTAGGCCGCCATGCTCTGGCGGCGTTCGAGGCTCAGGTCCTCGGGCATGATCAGCACCATCTTGTAGCCGCGGATGGCGGCCGCCATGGCCAGCGCGATGCCGGTATTGCCGGAAGTCGCCTCGATCAGGGTGTCGCCCGGCTTGATGCGCCCGCGCGCCTCGGCCCGGGCGATCATCGACACCGCGGGGCGGTCCTTGACCGAACCGGCCGGGTTGTTGCCTTCGAGCTTGCCGAGGATCACATTGCCGCGCGCGTCGTTGGCGGCACCGGGGATGCGCTGCAGTCTGACCAGCGGCGTATTGCCGATGGTGTCTTCAATTGTCTTGTAGGCCATGGAGCGAGGGGTCGCGAAAGGGGGTCGCAAACGGGGGATTCCAATTCGCCGGCCATTGTAATCCAGACACCTATCCCTCGCCGGCAGGCGGGATTTACGCTGCCCCCCGCCCGCCTGCGCCCATCCTGCCCTGGCTCAGCCCTCTTCGTGGTTGCCTTCGCCCAGCAGGTGGTACAGCAGGATGCAGCCGAAGGTGGCGGTCCCGATGCCGCCCAGCGTCATGCCGCCCAGTTTCAGCGTCAGGTCGCCGGCGGCCACGGTCAGCGTGGCGCCGACCGTGATCAGGTTGCGCGAGCTGGAGAAGTCCACCTTGTTCTGCACCCAGATCCGGCCCGCCGTCGCCGCGATCAGGCCGAACACGACGATGGTCAGCCCGCCGATCACCGGACCCGGGATGGTCAGGATCAGTGCACCGAACTTGGGCGAGAAGCCCAGCAGGATGGCCACCGCGGCCGCGACCACGAAGATCAGCGTCGAGTAGATCTTGGTGACCGCCATCACGCCCATGTTCTCGGCATAAGTGGTCACGCCGGTGCCGCCGCCGCTGGCCGACAGCATGGTCGCGATGCCGTCGCCGATAAAGGCACGGCCGATATACGGGTCCAGGTTGCGCCCGGTCATCACGCCGATGGCCTTGATATGGCCCAGGTTCTCCGCCACCAGCACAATCGCCACCGGGGCGATCAGCAGCATGGCGCTTAACTCGAAGGTCGGTGCGGTGAACGCCGGCAGCCCGAACCAGCTGGCCGCAGCCACGCTGGAGAAGTCGATCGGCTTGCCCAGCCCCATCACGTTGGTGCCCAGGTAGTAGGCGAGGTAGCCGGCCAGGCCGCCGATCAGCACCGGCAGGCGCCCGATCATGCCGGGCGCACGCACCGCCACCAGCCCCACGGCCACCACCGTCAGCAGGCCCACCCAGGTATCGAGGGCCGCGCCGCTGACTGCCTTGACCGCCACCGGGGCCAGGTTCAGCCCGATCGCCGCGACGATGGCCCCGGTCACCACCGGTGGCATCAGCTTTTCGACCCAGGCGTAGCCCACCGCCTGCACGATCAGGCCGATCACCGTGTACAGCGCACCGGCGGCGATGATGCCGCCCAGCGCCACCGGGATATTGAGGTTGGGGCCGCTGCCCGCGTAGCCAGTGGCGGCGATCACCACGGCGATGAAGGCGAAGCTGGAGCCAAGATAGCTCGGCACCCGCCCGCGCACGCACAGGAAGAAGATCAGCGTGCCGATGCCGGAAAACAGGATGGCGATATTCGGGTTGAAACCCATCAGGATCGGTGCAATGGCGGTCGAGCCGAACATCGCCACCACGTGCTGGATGCCGGCCAGCAGCGCCTGCCCGGCGGGCAGCCGCTCATCCGGCCCGATCACGCCTTCGGTCTTGAGCCGCCATTGCGGCAGGAATCCCGCGTCCTCGCCATTCGCCATACTGTTCTGCTCCCTGTGGTCCGGGCTGGCCGCCTGGTCGGCGGCCGCCGCGTTTGTGCCTGGTTGTTTGGTAGATGCGTGCCTGTCGGCAGCCGCGCGCGGCAGATCCTGCCGGCGCGGCGTCCGCATGATACTCCGCCGCCACGGGGCGTGCGAAGCGGCAAGGGTCTAGCACAACCCATACCAGCAAGGAGAGCGCCCGGCCACGCGGCAGCCGGGCGCCAGCCCATGCGCCTGCTAGCGCGCCGGCTTCGCGGCCGCCGTGGGCGCTGCCTTACCGGCTTTGGCTGGGGCCGGGACCGCCGCCGCTGCCGGCGCCGCTGCTGCGGCTCCCTTCGGGCCAATGGCGAGGCCAGCGTCCTGCAGCTTCGCCACGGACTTTGGCCCGATGCCGCTGACGCGCTCGGCCAGGTCCGCGGCGTCCTTGTAGGGCCCACGCTTGTTGCGTTCGTCGATGATGTTGCGGGCGGTGGCGGCTCCCACGCCCTTGACCGAGGTCAGCGCCGCCTCGTCCGCCGTGTTGACATCGATGGCGGCATGCGCGGCACCGCCAGCGAACAGGCAGATGGTTGCAGCGAAGGAAACCAGGGAAAAACGCCGGGCAAGTTGCCGGACCCAATGCTTGAACATGAAGGCTCTCCTTTCCTGTGGATGGTCTGAGGTACCACCCCCGCCGGGGCGGCGAGGTCAGGTCAGGATAGGGGCGGGCCGCAGCGGCGGCCCATGCGGCAACAAAAGTTGACACCGGCCGCACGAAAGCGTGTCGGCCGGCTGCGCGCCGATTGTCAGCCGGCGCGTTCGATCAGCCAGCGGCAGTAGCGCGCCACGCCTTCCTCGACGGACAGGAACGGCTCGCTGTAGCCGGCGCTGCGCAGCTTCGACACATCCGACTGCGTAAAGCACTGGTACTTGCCGCGCAGCGCATCGGGGAACTTGACGTACTCGAGCAGGCCTTCCTGCACCAGTTCATCGAGCGACAGGCGCGGCTTGCCTTCGGCCTCGCGCAGGGTGTTGACCACGGTGGCGGCGATGTCGTTGAACGGCTGCGCGCGGCCGGTGCCGAGGTTGAAGATGCCGGACTTGTCCGGATGGTCGAAGAAGTGCAGGTTGACCTTGACCACGTCCTCGACCGAGATGAAGTCGCGGCTCTGCATGCCGGGGGCATAGCCACCGTACTCGCCGAACAGCTTCACCGTGCCGTCGGCGCGGAACTGGTTGAAGTTGTGGAAGGCGACCGAGGCCATGCGGCCCTTGTGCGTTTCACGCGGGCCGTACACGTTGAAGTAGCGGAAGCCCACGATCTGCGACAGCGCCGACGGCAGCCGGCGCCGCACGATCTGGTCGAACAGGAACTTGGAGTAGCCGTACACGTTCAGCGGGCGCTCGAACTCGCGGTCTTCGCGGAACACCTGCGAAGCACCGTAGGTAGCCGCCGACGACGCATACAGGAACTGCGTGCCCTGTTCCAGGCAGCTCTCCATCAGAGACAGCGTGTAACGGTAGTTGTTCTCCATCATGTAGCGGCCGTCGGTCTCCATGGTGTCGGAGCACGCGCCTTCATGGAATACCGCCCGCACCTTGCCGAACTCGCCGCGGGCAAAGCGCGCGAGGAAGTCCTGCTTGTCCAGGTAGTCGGAGATCTCGCAGTCGACCAGGTTGTGGAACTTGTCGGCACGGGTCAGGTTGTCGACAGCGATGACGTTGGTCTCGCCGCGGTCGTTCAGGCCTTTGACGAGGTTGCTGCCGATAAAGCCAGCGGCGCCGGTGACGATGATGGTCATGGTCGGATCAGGATGGGGGCGCCACGCCTCACGGGGCGGCGCCGAACAATTCAGAATAAGAGACGACGGCGGTACCAAGCTTGCCCACCACGATGGCGCCGGCACGATTGGCATGCTGCACGGCTTCCTTGAGCGGCACGCCGGCACCCAGCATGGTGGCGAGCGTGGCGATCACGGTATCGCCCGCACCCGATACATCATAGACCTCGCGCGCCTGGGCGGAGACGTGCAGCACCTCGGCCTCGGTGTAGAGCGTCATGCCCTCTTCCGAGCGCGTCAGCAACAGCGCCTCAAGCTGCAGCCCGCGGCGCAGGTTCTGCGCGCGGATGGTCAGGTCGGCCTCGGTCTTCCAGGCGCCGACCACGGCACGCATCTCGGCCCGGTTGGGGGTGATCAGGGTGGCGCCGCGGTAGCGCGAGTAGTCGTCGCCCTTGGGGTCGATCAGCACCTTGCGCCCGGCCGCGCGGCTGGCGTCGATCATGCGCGTGACGTGGGTCAGGCCGCCTTTGCCGTAATCGGACAGCACCAGCACCTGGTAGTCGTTGATCAGGGCCAGGAAACGGTCCTGTACCGCGGCCAGCACTTCATGCGCCGGCGCGCTCTCGAAATCCACGCGCAGCAACTGCTGCTGGTGCGCCACCACGCGCAGCTTGATGGTGGTGTTGAGCTTAGGATCGCGGTGCAGGTAGGGCTGCACATGGCTCTCGCCCAGCAGCGCTTCAAGCGTGCGGGCCGGCTCGTCGTCGCCGACCACGCCCAGCATGCCCACGCGTGCGCCCAGCGCCGCGGCGTTGCGGGCCACGTTGGCGGCGCCGCCCAGGCGCTCGTCGCTGCGCTTGACCTGCACCACCGGCACCGGTGCTTCCGGCGAGATGCGCTCCACATCGCCGAACCAGTAGCGGTCCAGCATCATGTCGCCGACCACCAGGATATGGGACTGCCGGATCTGCTCCTGCGGAATGACGGTCTTGTTCATGAAGATCCTTGGCAATATCGCGACGGCCGCGGCCGCCGCGTTAGCTTATCGGTTGATGAGTCCGTTGACCCGCCGGCGCCTCATTCGTTCACGGCCTGCCGGGTCGGGCGGCCGATGGCGTGGTACTCCACGCCGGTCTCGACCATGGCCTCGGGCTCATACAGGTTGCGCCCGTCGAAGATCACCGGGGCCTTCAGGCGCCGCTTGATCTGGCCGAAGTCGGGGCTGCGGAACACCTTCCATTCAGTCACGATCACCAGCGCGTCGGCGCCGTCCAGCGCATCCATCTGGTTCTCGTGGAAACTCACGCGCGCGGCGCCGCCCGGCAGGTCGGCCAGGTCGGCATCCAGCACGCGCCGGGCTTCGGCCATCGACACTGGGTCGTGCATGCGCAGCGACGCGCCGCGCGACACCAGTTCGCGCGCCAGCACGCGCGACGGCGCTTCGCGCATGTCGTCGGTATTG
Organism: Cupriavidus sp. FW306-1B-F12B; assembly: GCF_058781795.1. Classification (NCBI taxonomy): domain Bacteria; kingdom Pseudomonadati; phylum Pseudomonadota; class Betaproteobacteria; order Burkholderiales; family Burkholderiaceae; genus Cupriavidus; species Cupriavidus sp. FW306-1B-F12B. The sequence continues at coordinate 126,076 of NZ_JBYSXC010000006.1, read as the reverse complement.
GGCTTGAAGGCCAGGCCCCACACGGCAAAGGTGCGCCCGCTCAGGTCATCGCCGAAGCGGCGCACGACCTTGTCGCCCAATACGCGTTTCTGCGCGCCGTTGACCGATTCCACCGCTTCCAGCACGCGCATCGGCTTGCCATGGTCGGCGGCAGTGCGCATCAGCGCCTGCACGTCCTTGGGAAAGCATGAACCGCCGTAGCCGGCGCCGGCATACAGGAAGCTGTAGCCGATGCGCGGGTCCGATCCGATGCCCATGCGCACCAGTTCGATATCGGCGCCGACCTCGTCGGCCAGGTTGGCCAGCTCGTTCATGAACGAGATGCGCGTGGCCAGCATCGAATTGGCGGCGTACTTGGTGAACTCGGCCGAGCGCACGTCCATGTAGAAGGTGCGCTCGTGGTGCCGGTTGAACGGCGCGTAAAGCTGGCGCATGGTGGCCTGCGCGTGGCGGCCGGCGACGTCGGCGCTGCAGCCCAGCACGATGCGGTCCGGGCGCATGAAGTCCTCGACCGCGGCGCCCTCCTTCAGGAACTCGGGGTTCGACACCACCGAGAACTGCAGGTCCTCCAGGCTGCGCGCGGCCAGCTCCGCGCGGATCGTGGCGGCCACGCGGTCGCCGGTACCCACCGGCACGGTGGACTTGTCGACCACGACCTTGAAGCCGGTCATATGGCGGCCGATATTGCGCGCCGCCGCCAACACGTACTTCAGGTCGGCAGAGCCGTCTTCGTCCGGGGGCGTGCCCACGGCGATGAACTGCACATCGGCGTGCTCGACGCTGGCCGCCACGTCGGTGGAAAAGGTCAGCCGCCCGGCGGCACGGTTGCGCTGGATCAGCTCCTGCAGGCCCGGCTCGTAGATCGGCACGCCGCCTGCGTTAAGCAGCGCGATCTTCTGCTCGTCCAGGTCCAGGCAGAACACGTCGTTGCCAAGTTCCGCCAGGCAGGCGCCGGTGACAAGGCCGACATAGCCGCTGCCGATGATGGTGACTTTCATAGCGTCAATTCAATTCTGTTGCACAGGCCGCCCGGGCTCAGCCGAGCGTCTCGGAGCGCCGCGGGGCATAGGTTTCCCAGCGGTTGCAACCCGGGCATTGCCAATAGAAAAGCCGGGCGCGGAAGCCGCACTCGCGGCAGGTGTAGCGCGCGAGGTTGCGCGTGCGCAGCTGCAGCAGGTCTCGGATGGCCGTGGTTTCCTGCGCTTGCTCGCCATTGCCGTCGTTGCCGTCGGCACCCTCTGCCGGGGCATCGGCACCCGCCGGCTGCGCGGACGGGGCGCCGGCCGTGACCACCGCCGCCTGCGCCTCGAAATACTTGGTCAGCGCCAGCAGCGTGGGCTGGCGGCGCAGCTGTTCGCGCATCAGGCGCGCGGCGGCTTCCGGGCCGTTCACGTCCAGTTCCGCCTTGTAGGCGGTATCGAGCACCTCCGGCGCCAGCTTGCCCTTGAGCAGGCCGCGCAGCCATTCCAGCGCGGCGCCCTCCTCCTGCAGGCTGGCGTAGGCCTTGACCACGCGGTCCGCCACCAGCGGCAGGAAGGATGCATCCTGCCGCTCGATGCCAAGCCAGTGGCCAAGCGCCGCGCGGGCGTCGCCCGCGGCCGCGGCCACGTCGCCCAGCAGGATCGGGGCGCGCACGTTGGCAGGATTCTCGGCAACGGCCTGGTTGAGCCACTTCACCGCATCTTCGGGGCGCTTGCGCTGCAGCGCGTCCTGCGCCAGCTCGCAGCAGAACTGGGCAATCTGCAGGCTGTAGCTGGTCTGCTCCAGCGTCTGCAGCTCGCGCGCGGCCTCGATCGCCTTCTGCCACTCCTTCTCCACTTCGTAGAGCTCAAGCAGCACGCGCTTGGCCGACGCCGCGTACGGGCCCGACATCAGCCGGCGCAGCGATTCCTCGGCACGGTCCAGCAGGCCGGCGCGCAGGAAGTCCTCGCCCAGTTCAAACAAGGCATGCTCGCGCTCGGGCTCGGGCAGGTCGGGGCGGGTCGCCAGGTTCTGGTGCACGCGGATGGCACGCTCGGTTTCGCCGCGGCGGCGGAACAGCGCGCCCAGCGCGAAGTGCAGCTCGGTGGTTTCCGGGTCCAGCCGCGCGACCTCGATAAAGGCGTCGATGGCCTTGTCGGGTTGCTCGTTGAGCAGGAAGTTGAGGCCCTTGAAATACGAGCGCGGCAAGGCGCCCTGCTCGCTGATCAGCTGGCGCACATCGAAGCGCGCCGCCATCCAGCCAAGGCCAAAGACAAGTGGCAGCGCCAGCAGCCACCAGGTTTCAAACATCATGGATCAGACCTTCGGGCCGACTACGTTATAGGGAACAGGCTTGCCGTCGCGCGGCGCGGCGGCTGCTGCCGAGGTTGGCGACGGCGGCGATGCCGCTGACGCGCTCGCCTGCGCGCCGGCATCGGCCAGGGCGCGGCGCAGCCGGGCAAGCTCCATGCGCTGGCGCATCAGGTTGGGCGCGATCGATGCCAGTGCCGCGACCGCGCCGAGCACGAAGGCCGCGAACAGGATCAGGATCAGCGGGGCATGCCAGACGGCATTGAAGAACAGCTGCAGCGAGGCTTCGGCGGTATTGCGCAGCGCCAGCACGAACAGCAGCACGAATACGACGATGCGGACGATCCAGGCGAACAGTTTCATGCGGTTGGCAGCGTTTCAGCGTGACGTGGAAGCGGCACCGGCGCACTCGCGCGAGGTCCGGCAAAGACCCCGGCATTGTAACGGATACGCTTCACCTATTCGGTAACCGGGCCGTAATGCGGCCCGGGCTGCGGCCCGGCGCCAGACGCCGGCAAGCCGCTTGCGCACGATGCGCCACCCGTCTCGGTGCGCGCGTAAGGCCGGCAGAAATAGAAAAAGCGCCCCGAAGGGGGGCGCTTTTTTCAACCACACAAGCAGCAGGCAAAACCCGGCAATCAGGAAGAGCGGACAAAATTCAGCCCACCCTCGTGCAATCCCGCCGCTGCAGCGGGAGCGCTGCCCTGGCCTACCTTGCCCGGCACGGCCTGGGCCGTGCCGGCGGCATGACCGTTGCCATTGGCGCCCGGAGGCGCCGGCTGGCTGCGGTCAACCCGTTCGCGCAATTCCTTGCCCGCCTTGAAGTGCGGCACCCGTTTCTCGGGAACCAGCACACGCTCGCCGGACTTGGGATTGCGCCCCACGCGAGGCGGACGCTTGTTCAGACCAAAACTGCCGAATCCGCGGATCTCGATGCGGTGGCCATCGGCCAACGCCTCGGACATCGCGTCGAGTATCGTTTTGACCGAGATGTCCGCGTCCCGCAGCAGCAGCTGGGGGAAGCGGGCAGCCAGTTTTTCGACGAGCTCCGACTTGGTCATGGGCATACGCGCAAGCGCGGGGGCCTGCGATTACTGGTTGTCCTGGCCGAGCTTGGCCTTCAGCAGGGCGCCGAGGTTGGTCGTGCCAGCCGTGCCGGTGTCAGCCTGGAACTTCTGCATCGCTTCTTGCTGCTCTGCGCTGTCCTTGGCCTTGATCGACAGGTTGATGTTGCGCGACTTGCGGTCGACGTTCACCACCAGGGCGGTGATCTGCTCGCCTTCCTTCAGCACGTTGCGGGCGTCTTCCACACGGTCAGCGGAGATTTCCGAAGCACGCAGGTAGCCTTCCACATCGTCAGCCAGCTGGACCACGGCGCCCTTGGCGTCAACCGCCTTGATGGTGCCCTGAACCAGCGAACCCTTGTCGTTGGCCGAGATGAAGTTGTTGAACGGATCGCCCGACAGCTGCTTGATGCCCAGCGAGATGCGTTCCTTGTCGACGTCGATGCCCAGGACCACGGCTTCGACTTCGTCGCCCTTCTTGTACTTGCGAACGGCTTCTTCGCCAGTCTCTTGCCACGACAGGTCCGACAGGTGCACCAGGCCGTCGATGCCGCCCGGCAGGCCGATGAACACGCCGAAGTCGGTGATCGACTTGATCTGGCCGGCCAGCTTGTCGCCCTTCTTGTGGTTACGCGAGAAATCGTCCCACGGATTGGCCTTGCACTGCTTCATGCCCAGGCTGATACGACGCTTGTCTTCATCGATATCCAGCACCATGACTTCGACTTCGTCGCCCAGCTGGACAACCTTGGACGGGGCAACGTTCTTGTTGGTCCAGTCCATTTCCGACACGTGCACCAGGCCTTCGATGCCGGCTTCGATCTCGACGAACGCGCCGTAGTCGGTCAGGTTGGTCACCTTGCCGAACAGGCGGGTGCCTTGCGGGTAGCGGCGCGAGATGCCGACCCACGGATCTTCGCCCAGCTGCTTCACGCCCAGCGAGACGCGGTTCTTTTCCTGGTCGAACTTGAGGATCTTGGCGGTGATTTCCTGGCCAACCGACAGCACTTCGCTCGGGTGGCGGACACGGCGCCAGGCCAGGTCGGTGATGTGCAGCAGGCCGTCAATGCCACCCAGATCCACGAATGCGCCGTAGTCGGTGATGTTCTTGACGATACCGTTGACGATGGCGCCTTCCTTCAGGGTTTCCATCAGCTTCTGGCGCTCTTCGCCCAGGGTCGCTTCGACCACGGCGCGGCGCGACAGCACCACGTTGTTGCGCTTGCGATCCAGCTTGATGACCTTGAATTCCAGGGTCTTGCCTTCGTACGGGGTGGTGTCCTTGATCGGGCGCACGTCAACCAGCGAACCCGGCAGGAACGCGCGGATGCCGTTGACCATCACCGTCAGGCCGCCCTTGACCTTGCCGGTCACGGTACCCGAGATGATCTCGCCGTCTTCCAGCGCCTTCTCGAGGTTCAGCCACGATGCCAGGCGCTTGGCCTTGTCGCGGGAGAGGATGGTGTCGCCATAGCCGTTCTCGAGCGCATCGATGGCCACGGAGACGTAGTCGCCGGCCTGCACTTCGAGTTCGCCCTGGTCGTTCAGGAACTCCTCCACCGGCACGAATGCCTCGGACTTGAGGCCGGCATTGACGACCACGAAATTGTGGTCGATGCGCACGACTTCAGCGGAGATCACTTCGCCAGCCTTCATATTGGAGCGGGCGACGGATTCCTCGAACAGTGCGGCAAAGGATTCGTTAGTTTGCAGGTCGGACATAAACGTAAGGTGAAATCCGCAATACGCTGGCCGGCGCGACTATCGCGCTCAGTCTGCCAGTGCAGCGGGGTCAGGTTTGACACAAGCCAGCCACAAGCCTTGCCCGGGCTGGCGCCATCTGGTGCCGTCGGGGTACACCGCTTCTACTGATGCGCCCGCATGCATCTCATGCATCGGGCCGCACAGCGGCAAACCACTCCAGCACCTGCGCCACTGCCTGGTCCACCGTCATATCGGAGGTATCCAGCAGCTTTGCATCCTCGGCGGGACGAAGCGGCGCGGCGGTGCGGGTGCGATCCCGTACATCGCGCGCTTCAAGGTCACGCAAAAGGTCTTCAATATTAGCAGAAATTCCCTTATCAATCAATTGTTTATAGCGCCTGCGAGCGCGCGCCTCAACACTTGCGGTCAGGAACACCTTGAGCGGCGCATCCGGGAAGATCACAGTGCCCATGTCGCGGCCGTCGGCGACCAGCCCCGGCAGCTTGCGGAAGCTGCGCTGCAGCTGGGTCAGCGCGTCGCGCACCGGCTGGTGCACGGCGATGGCCGAGGCCCGGTTGCCGATCGCCTCGGCACGGATTGCCAGGCTGACTTCCTCGCCTTGCATCCAGACGCGGTCAGGGCCGAACTTCACATCGAGGCGGGAAGCGATCTTTGCAAGCGCGTCCACGTCCGCCAGGTCAATCCCGGCGCGGTCGCTGGCCAGCGCCACGAGCCGGTACAGGGCGCCGCTGTCGAGCAGGTGAAAGCCCACGGCGTCCGCGACCTTGTGCGCGACAGTGCCCTTGCCCGAGGCAGTCGGCCCGTCAATGGCGATGACGTTGACGATAGTCATTGTTTATAAAACCAAGAGAAACGATTGATTGTGAATTCAATTGAGAATCATTATCATTTGATTCATGGCACTTCGCCGCAGCCGCGGCACCATGCCCTTTCCGTCCAGTCGCGAGGCAATCTACCATGGCAAAAACCCTGACTTTCGGCATCATGCACCTCGGCATCGCTTTCAGCGTGACGTATGCGCTGACCGGCAGCCTCGCCATCAGCGGTGCCATCACCTTCATCGAGCCGGCCGTCAATACCGTGGCCCACTACTTCTTCGACCGCTACTGGGAGAAGCGCGAGCGCCGCCAGGCCGGAACTGCCCGCGACCGCGCCCCGGCGCAGCGCGACCACGCCAACCTGGCCAGCGCTTAGACGGTCACGCCCGCAAACACGCTGAAGTAATCCGGGAACGTCTTCGCCACACAGCCCGGATCATTGATCCGCACCGGCAGCGGCCCAAAGGCTGCCAGCGAGAAGCACATCGCCATGCGATGGTCATCATAGGTGCCAATGCCGTCGGCCGGAGTCTGCCACGGTTGCGGCGGCGTCACACGCAGATAGTCGGCCCCTTCTTCCACGACTGCGCCGAGCTTGCGCAGTTCCGTCGCCATCGCCGCGATACGGTCCGTTTCCTTGACGCGCCAGCTGGCGATATTGGTCAGCGTGGTCGTGCCTTCGGCAAATAGTGCCGCCACCGCCAGCGTCATCGCCGCATCGGGGATATGGTTGCAGTCCAGCTCGATGCCGTGCAGGCGCCCGTCGTCGCGTTCCGTGCCGCGCACTTCGATCCAGTTGTCACCTGCCATCACATTGGCGCCCATGCGGTTGAGCGCCTCGGCGAAGCGCACATCGCCCTGGATGCTGGCCATGCCCACGCCTTCCACCCGGACCGGGCCACCGCCGATCGCACCGGCCGCCAGGAAGTAGGAAGCGGACGACGCATCGCCCTCAACAAAGATCTCGCCTGGCGAGCGGTAAGCCGCGCCGGCCGGCAGCACGAAGCGCTCCCAGCCCTGGCGCTCGACCTCGATGCCGAAGCGCGCCAGCAGGTTCAGCGTGATCTCGATATACGGCTTGGAGATCAGCTCGCCTACTACTTCGATCTCGATGCGGCCGCTGTCGGATTGCGCCATCGGCAGGCTCATCAGCAGCGCGGTCAGGAACTGGCTCGACACATCGCCGCGCACGCGGATCGGCGCGTCGATGCGAATGCCGGCCGGCTGGATATGCAGCGGCGGAAAGCCTTCATTGCCAAGGTAGTCGATCACGGCGCCCACCTGGCGCAGGCCGTCGACCAGGTCGCCGATCGGCCGCTCATGCATGCGCGGCACGCCCGACAGCTTGTAGCTGCCGCCCTGCAGCGCAAGCGCGGCAGTCAGCGGGCGGATCGCGGTGCCGGCATTGCCCATGAACAGTTCGGCCGACTTGTTCGGAAAATTGCCCCCGGCGCCGGTGACGATGTAGTCGTCGCCTTCCTGCCGCCACGCCACGCCGAGCGTGCGCAACGCTTGCAGCATCACGCGGGTGTCGTCGGAATCGAGCAGGTCGCGCACGCGGGTTTCGCCCGTGGCCAGTGCGGCCAGCAGCAGCACGCGGTTGGAGATGCTCTTCGAGCCCGGCAGCCGGACGGTGCCGTTGGCGCGGGTCAGGGGGCCTAGCGTCAGGTGTTCCATGGTTTTCGTGGGCGCCGGGGCGCCGCGGTCAGGCTATTGGTTCAGGGTTCGGTATGGTTGCCCGCGGCACGCTCTGCGCCCCAGGCCAGCCGGGTCTTGCTGGCGCGCGCGAAGATGCGTTCGAGCGCGTCGCCGTCGCCCTTCTCGATCTGCGCCTTCAGGTGCGCCAGCACCGACTGGTAGGTATTCAGCTCACGCAGCAGCGCGTCGCGGTTGGCCACGCAGATGTCGCGCCACATCTCAGGCGACGAGGCCGCGATGCGCGTGAAATCGCGGAAGCCGCCGCCGGCGAAGCCCAGCTTCAGCGCGGCATCTTCCGCATTGGCGACCTGCGCCACCAGCGCGTACGACAGCACGTGCGGCAGGTGGCTGACCGCGGCAAACACCGCGTCGTGCTGCACTGCCGACATCACATGGCATTCTGCGCCGGCGCTTTCCCACATGGCGCGCACCGCGGCGACATCGGCGCGCGAGTTTTCCTGCAGCGGGCACAGCACGGTCTTCTTGCCGAGGTACAGGTCCGGCAGCGCCGCCTCCACGCCGTTGAGCTCGCGCCCGGCGATCGGGTGTGCCGGCACGAACTGCGCGACCTTGTCGCCGAGCGCCGTCTTGGCCGCCATGATCACGTCTGACTTGGTGCTGCCGGCATCGGTGACGATGGTGCCCGGCTGCAGGTGCGGCTCCAGCGCGTGCAGCAGCGCAAAGTTCTGCGCCACCGGCGCGCACAGCACGATCACGCTGGCGCCGCGCGCGGCATCCGCCAGCGTCGCGGCCTCGTCGATCACGCCAAGATCCAGCGCCTTCTGCAGCGACGCCGGCGAGCGCCCCACCCCGACCACCGTGCCCACCACGCCGGCGCGCTTGAGCGCCAGCGCGAGCGAGCCGCCGATCAGGCCGACACCGACAATGACAACACGGGAAAAATGCAATGCACTCACAATCTCAGGCCGCTAGGGGCAGTGGCTCGGACCAGGCCGAGGTAAATCGATGATTGGCAACGAGGCAGGCAAGCAGCCTGCAGCGAAACGCCGCGATTGTAGCCGCGCTCACGCCAGCGCCCGCTCCAGCGCCGCGATGAAGGCTGCGTTCTCCTCGGCCAGGCCGATGGTCACGCGCAGCCAGCGCGGCAGGTTGTAGTTGCCCACCGGCCGCACGATCACGCCCTGCTTCAGCAAGGCCAGGTTGACGCGCGCGCCGGCGCCGTCGTCATCGCCCACGCGCACCATCACGAAGTTGCCGGACGACGGCACGTATTCCAGCCCGAGCCGGTCGAAGGCATCGGTCAGCTGGCGCTTGCCGGCACGGTTCAGCTCGGCGCTGCGGCGCAGGAACCCGGCATCGCCCAGCGCCGCGATGGCCGCGGCCTGCGCCACGCTGTTGACGTTGAACGGCTGGCGGATGCGGTTCAGCAGGTCCGACAGCTCCGGTTGCGCCACCGCGTAGCCGATGCGCAGGCCCGCCAGGCCATAGGCCTTGGAGAACGTGCGCGACACCATCAGGTTCGGGTAGCGGCGCACCCAGGCGAGCGAATCATATTGCTGGTCGGCATCCAGGTATTCGTTGTACGCCTCGTCCAGCACAACCACCACATTGGCCGGCACCCGCTGCAGGAAGGCTTCGATCTGCGCGGCCGGCACGAACGTGCCGGTCGGGTTGTTCGGGTTGGCGATAAAGACCAGGCGCGTATCCGGCGCGATCGCCGCGGCCATCGCCTCCAGGTCATGGCCGTAGTCGCGCGCGGGCACTTCGATGGCGCGTGCGCCGATCTCCTGCGTGGCCAGCGCGTAGACCGCGAACGAGTACTGGGCATAGACGATCGACTGACCCGGCTCCACCAGCGCATGCGCGGCCAGCTCCAGGATGTCGTTGCTGCCGTTGCCCAGCGTCAGCCAGTCGGCGGGCACGCCGAAGCGCGCCGACAGCGCGCCCTTCAGCGCAAAGCCGTTGGAATCCGGGTAGCGGCCGAGTTCAGCCACCGCATCGGCGACCGCGCGGCGGGCCGACTCGGGCATGCCGAGCGGATTTTCATTAGAGGCGAGCTTGACGATGCCGGCCTCGTCCAGGCCGAACTCGCGCGCGACTTCCGAAATCGGCTTGCCGGCAACGTACGGCGAAATCGCCCGCACATAGCCGGGTCCGAACACCGTGCCGCCTTGCTTACCCTGCTCTGCCATCTCGTCTCCTTGTTCTTGCCTGGCTGCCTTACTTGCTCGACGGATACGAGCCCAGCACCTTCAGGTAAGCCGCGTTGCGGCGCAGCTCTTCGATCGCGCGCGCCACTGCCGGCTCATGCTGGTGCCCTTCCACGTCGACGTAGAAGTAGTACTCCCACGCGCCGCTGCGCGCCGGGCGCGACTCGAAGCGGCACATTGAAACACCGTTCTCCGCCAGCGGCGCCAGCAGCTGGTACACCGCGCCGGCCTTGTTGGGCACCGACAGGATCATCGAGGTCTGGTCGCTGCCCGACGGTTCGGTCTCATAGCGGCCGATCACGGCAAAGCGCGTGCGGTTGTGGGGATCGTCCTGGATATGCGTGCGCACGATATGCAGGTGATAGCGGTTGGCGGCGGACTCGCCGGCAATCGCGGCCACGGTCGGGTCTTCGCTGGCCATGCGCGCGGCCTCGGCATTGCTCGACACCGCCTGGCGCTCCAGGTGCGGATAGTTGGCGGTCAGCCAGTGCTGGCACTGCGCCAGTGCCTGCGCATGCGCGCGCACCACCGTGACGCCCTGCATGTCGGGCGTGGATGCCATCAGGTTGTGGTGCACCTTGAGCGCGATCTCGCCGCTGATCTTCAGCGAGGTCTGCAGGAACAGGTCGAGCGTGCGCGACACCGCGCCCTCGGTGGAGTTCTCGACCGGCACCACGCCGTACTCGACCGTGCCCGCCTCGACGGCACGGAACACCTCGTCGATGCTCGGGCAAGGCACGCCCGACACCTCATGGCCGAAGTGCGCATACAGCGCCTGCTCGGAGAACGTGCCGGCCGGGCCGAGGAAAGCCACTTCCAGCGGCTTTTCCAGCCCGCGGCATGCGGACATCACCTCGCGCCAGATCGCCGCAACGCTTTCGCCCAGCAACGGGCCGGGGTTGGCGCCCTGCACCTTGCGGATCACCTGCAGCTCGCGCTCCGGGCGGAACACCGGCGCGCCGTACTTCTTCTTGACCTCGCCGACCTCGAGTGCCAGCTTGGCGCGGCGGTTCAGCATCGCCAGCAGTTCGCGGTCAACGGTGTCGATCTGCTCGCGCAGCGGGCTCAGCTCGACCGACAGCTTGCGCTCGGCTTCGCTCAGGTGGCTATCGTTCTGCTGCTCGTTGGGCGGCGTCTCCTCGCGCGCGGGGGTGCGGTCTTGGCTTGTCATTTTGTATGAATCCGGTGGGCCGCCGGGGCGCGGCGGCCGGAGAAAAACTGACCTCTGCCTGCCGGCGCACTGTGCCTGACGTGCGCGGGCAGCCAGCGGGAATGCGCGTCAGGCGGACGTACGCTCGAACTCGCGCATGAAATCGACCAGCGCCATCACGCCTTCCAGCGGCATCGCGTTATAGATGCTGGCGCGCATGCCGCCCACGGTCTTGTGTCCCTTGAGCTGCACCAGGCCGTTGGCCCGCGCCTGCTGCAGGAACGCTTCATTGCGCGATTCGTCGCCCAGGAAGAACGGCACGTTCATGCGCGAGCGGCAGCTCGGATGGATCTCGTTGCGATAGAAATCGCTCTGGTCCAGGTAGTTGTACAGCGCCGACGCCTTGGCGATATTGCGCTGCTCGATCGCGGGCACGCCGCCCTGGCGCTTGAGCCACTTGAAGACCAGGCCGGCGATATAGATCGCATAGGTCGGCGGCGTGTTGTACATCGAGTTGTGCTCGGCCACCAGGCGCCAGTTGAATGCCGACGGGCACAGCGGGTGGGCATGACCGAGCAGGTCGTCGCGCACGATCACGATGGTGACGCCGGCCGGGCCGATATTCTTCTGCGCGCCGCCGTAGACCACCTGCACGCGCGACCAGTCGATCGGGCGCGACAGGATATGGCTGGAAGCGTCCGCCACCACCACGCGGTCGCCCTTGACCTGGCCGATATCGGGAATGTCCTGGAACTCCACGCCGACGATGGTCTCGTTGGTGCACAGGTGCACGTAGCCGGCATCGTCCGACAGTTTCCAGTCCGCAACGTCGGGGATGCGGTGGAATTTCTGCGCCTCGCTGGTGGCAGCGATATTGACCGCGCCATAGCGGCGGGCTTCCTGCTCGGTCTTGACCGACCAGGTGCCGGTGACGACGAAATCGGCCTTGGGCTGCTCGGCGCTGCGCAGCCGCATCAGGTTCAGCGGCACGATGGCGTTTTCGCCGATGGCGCCGCCTTGCAGGAACAGCACCTTGAAATTGGCGGGGATGTGCAGCAACTCGCGCAGGTCAGCGATCGCTTCGTTATGGATGCTTTCGAATTCGCGGCTGCGGTGGCTCATCTCCATCACCGAAACCCCGGTCCCGTGCCAGGACAGCATCTCCTCGGCAGCCTGTTGCAGCACTTCGGCGGGCAGCGCCGCCGGGCCAGGGGAGAAGTTGTAGACACGTTCGGCCAATGCACGCTGCATCATGCCGGCAAGAGCGGGATTCTGGGGATCGTTCATGAGACGGGGAATGGAAAAATGGCTGCCGGTGTTACCCAAGCAGCCATTATCCCTCAAACCCGCGCCCCGTTGGGCACCCGGGGCCAGGCCCCGGGGCCGCACTTGCCTGCAAGGCTGCAGGCGGGCGGCGGTCTGATTCAGTCGCGGATCACGCCAGCATCACTTCGAAGCGGCGGTGATTTCCTTCTCTGCGGCGTCGCGCATCGACTTGCCGACCTGCGGGCCGTACTTCTGCATCATCGAACCCCAGATCTCCTGGGTCGCCTTGCCCTGGTTGGCCATGAACTTCTGGCCGGTCGGCGACTTAAGGAAGGTGGTCAGGTCCTTGAGTTCCGCCGTCGAGTAGTACTTGCCGAAGGCATCGTAGTGCGCCTGGATCGCGTCCTTGCGGAAGCCATCGGTGCTGAACGCCGAGCCGGCGCCGTCAACCATGCGCTGCACCGCGCCGTTCTTCTTCAGCTTTTCGACAGCGGCCTGCTTCTGCTTGTCGTTCAGGGTCTTGTTCTCGACCAGCACTTGTTCCAGCACCAGCGGAGCTTCCTGCTTGGCGCCTTGCTGCCAGTTTTCGGCCTGGCCCTTGACGGCCTGGTCAGCCTGCATGACGGAAAGCAGTTCCTTGATGGCTGCTGTCTTTTCCGCATCCTGCGCATGGGCGTGCTGCGCCATCATGAAGGTCGGAACGAAAGCGGCCAGAACTGCGATACGTCGATAGGTTTTGAGCATTGTGACTCCCTGGTAAATACGTCCGTTTTAGTCCGGACAGCCGCGAGGCGAGTTCCGGCTGGCGTCCTATTGTTGCAACAATTTACGATTTGTCTTACGGATTAGCGTCCAAGTCGGCCCCGGCAGCACCTTCTGCACCGTCGGCGTCTTCAGCCTCGTCGCCACCGGCACCGTTGTCGGCATCGCTTTCGACGATGCGCTGCAGCCCGGACAACTTGGTGCCTTCGTCAACGTTGATCAGCGTGACACCCTGCGTGGCGCGGCCCATTTCGCGGATTTCAGCCACGCGGGTACGGATCAGCACGCCGCCGGTGGTGATCAGCATGATCTCATCCTCGGGCGAAACCAGTGCTGCCGCCACCACACGGCCATTGCGCTCGCTCGTCTGGATCGCAATCATGCCCTTGGTGCCGCGGCCGTGTCGAGTGTACTCAGCAATGGGGGTGCGCTTGCCGTAGCCGTTCTCGGTCGCGGTCAGCACGCTGCCGCGCATGCCCGCCTCAGCCTCTTCGGCGGTCTCGGCCGGCGCCACCAGCATGGCGATTACGGTCTGGCCGTCTTCAAGGTTCATGCCGCGCACGCCGCGCGCCTGGCGGCCCATCGGACGCACGTCGTTCTCGTCGAAGCGCACGGCCTTGCCGGCATCGGAGAACAGCATCACATCGTGCTGGCCGTCGGTCACGGCCGCGCCGATCAGGTAGTCGCCCTCGTCCAGGTCGACCGCAATGATGCCGGCCTTGCGCGGATTGGAGAACTCGGTCAGGGCGGTCTTCTTGACCGTGCCGCGGGCGGTGGCCATGAAGATGAAGTGCTCGGCGTCAAACTGCTTGACCGGCAGGATCACATTGATCTTCTCGCCTTCGGACAGCGGGAACATGTTGACGATCGGGCGCCCGCGCGAGTTGCGGGAGCCCTGCGGCACCTCGTACACCTTCAGCCAGTAGAGCCGGCCGCGGTTGGAGAAGCACAGGATGTAGTCGTGGGTATTGGCCACGAACAGCGTGTCGATCCAGTCGTCTTCCTTGGTCGCTGCCGCCTGCTTGCCGCGTCCGCCACGCTTTTGCGCGCGGTACTCGGAAATCGGCTGGCTCTTCATGTAGCCGCTGTGCGACAGCGTGACCACCATGTCCTGCGGCGTGATCAGGTCTTCGGTGTCCAGCTCGGTCGCGTTCAGCTCGATCTGCGAACGGCGCTCGTCGCCGAATTCGGCGCGGATAGCGGTGAGTTCGTCGATGATGATGGCAGTAATACGCTCCGGCCGCGCCAGGATATCCAGCAGGTCGGTGATTACCGCCATGATGTCGCGATATTCCTGGACGATCTTGTCCTGTTCGAGCCCGGTGAGGCGTTGCAGGCGCATTTGCAGGATTTCCTGCGCCTGGCCATCCGACAGGCGGTACAGGCCGTCTGCCTGCATGCCGAACACCGGCGGCAGCCCGTCCGGACGATAGGAGGCGCGGCCGCCCGGGGTCTCGCCTTCGGCGCGCGCAAGCATTTCGCGGACCAGGGCCGAATCCCATGCCTTCGCCATCAGTTCCTGCTTGGCGATCGGCGGCGTCGGTGCGGCCTTGATGATGGCGATGAATTCGTCGATATTGGCCAGCGCCACGGCCAGGCCTTCCAGCACGTGGCCGCGCTCGCGCGCCTTGCGCAGCTCGAACACCGTGCGGCGGGTGACGACTTCGCGCCGGTGCGCCAGGAAGTACTCCAGCATCTGGCGCAGGTTCAGCAGGCGCGGCTGGCGGTCGACCAGCGCCACCATGTTCATGCCGAAGGTGTCCTGCAGCTGGGTGTTCTTATATAGGTTGTTGAGAACAACCTCAGGCACCTCATTGCGCTTGAGCTCGATCACCACGCGCATGCCAGACTTGTCCGACTCGTCGCGGATGTCGGAAATGCCCTCGATCTTCTTTTCAGTGACCAGTTCGGCGATGCGCTCGAGCAAGGTGCGCTTGTTGACCTGGTAGGGCAGCTCATCGACGATGATCGCCTGGCGCTGGCCGCGGTCGATGTCCTCGAAGTGCGTCTTGGCCCGCATCACCACGCGGCCGCGGCCGGTGCGATAGCCTTCGCGAACGCCCTGGATGCCATAGATAATCCCGGCGGTCGGAAAATCAGGCGCCGGAATCAATTCAATCAGCTCATCCACCGTCGCCTGCGGGTTGCGCAGCAGGTGCAGACAGCCATCGACGATTTCATTCAGGTTATGTGGTGGGATATTGGTGGCCATGCCCACCGCAATACCGGACGAACCGTTGATTAGCAGATTGGGAATACGCGCCGGCAGAATCGAAGGCTCTTTTTCAGAGCCGTCGTAGTTGCTGTCGAAATCGACGGTTTCCTTGTCGATGTCGAACAGCATCTCGTGGGCGATTTTCGCCAGGCGGATTTCGGTATAACGCATGGCCGCGGCGTTATCGCCGTCGACCGAACCGAAATTACCCTGGCCGTCGACCAGCATGTAGCGCAGCGAGAAGTCCTGCGCCATGCGGACGATGGTGTCGTAGACTGCGGTATCGCCGTGCGGGTGATACTTACCGATCACATCACCGACGATACGGGCCGACTTCTTGTAGGGTCGGTTCCAGTCGTTGTTGAGCTCGTGCATCGCAAACAGCACGCGCCGGTGCACCGGTTTCAGGCCGTCCCGCACATCAGGAAGCGCCCGGCCCACGATCACGCTCATGGCGTAATCGAGATAGGAGCGGCGCATTTCCTCTTCGAGGGAGACCGGAAGGGTTTCTTTTGCGAATGGATCCATTGCGGCGTGGTTTATGCGGCAGGTTTAAGCGAATGACAGGCCCTTTAGCGCGCGGCACGGTGGGCGCCTGACGGCTGGGCAACGTGCCATTCTAACATGCCGCCACCCCCCGCCTGCCGCTCTCCGGACAGCCCTTGCGCACACCTCCCGAGGCCCTGACTGAAACCCGGAATCCCTGATGCCACAAGGCTTTGCGGGCGATACAAGACCCATGTTGCACAAACACCACAGGCCCAAAACCCATGCGGCGAATCGAATATATTTACTTCTTAGGAAACGACCCTTGTGGCACAATTCCCCAGCGAAGAGCCAGACATTGTTCGAAGTGGAGCATCCACCACATCGAGAATGTTATACTCCGAAGAATGT
This sequence comes from Cupriavidus sp. FW306-1B-F12B, assembly GCF_058781795.1. Taxonomy (NCBI): domain Bacteria; kingdom Pseudomonadati; phylum Pseudomonadota; class Betaproteobacteria; order Burkholderiales; family Burkholderiaceae; genus Cupriavidus; species Cupriavidus sp. FW306-1B-F12B. Next base: position 110,039 of record NZ_JBYSXC010000006.1, on the reverse strand, counting down.
ATGACTTGTTTTCGTCCATTTGCTCGCAGTAACCCTGCGGTGATCTCATCCTGAGAGGAGAAATATGAAAAAATTTGCCAAGCTCGCGCTCGTTGCAGCTACCGCAGTAATGGCTGCATCCGCTCAAGCTCAGTCCGTCCCTTATGAAAAGAAGGCAGTGAACGACAACTGGGGCAACGGTACGAGCGAGTACGTGTGGAAGAATGGCACGAACGAGCTCTGCTGGCGCGACAGCTCCTGGACCCCGGCCACCGCCAACGCGCTGTGCGACGGCGCCCTGGCCCCGGCCGCACCGGCACCGGCACCGGCTCCGGTGGCTCCTCCGGTCGTCTCGAGCGAGAAGGTCACTTTCGCTGCTGACACCCTGTTCGACTTCGACAAGGCTGTCCTGAAGCCGGAAGGCAAGGCCAAGCTGGACGACCTGGTCTCGAAGCTGCAAGGCATCACCCTGGAAGTCATCATCGCCGTTGGCCACACCGACTCGTTCGGTTCGGACAAGTACAACGATCGCCTGTCGATCCGTCGTGCTGAATCGGTCAAGGCTTACCTGGTGAGCAAGGGCGTTGAAGCCAACCGCGTCTACACCGAAGGCAAGGGCAAGCGCCAGCTGAAGGTCGATCCGAAGTCGTGCAAGGGCAACCGCAAGTCCCAGATCGCCTGCCAGCAGCCGAACCGCCGCGTGGAAGTCGAAGTGGTCGGCACCCGCAGCGCACGTTAATCGGATTCTTTCCGACGACGAAAAGCCCAGCGCAAGCTGGGCTTTTTTTTTGGTACAGTTGCCCGGACTGTCCCTCTCTTCCCTTCACACCGCCGGCGCGGCTAGTGCCGCCGGCCCCGCATACGATGACGTTGCAATCGCAAACCCTTTCCGCAGCCGGTGCCGCCAATCAGGACCTGCCGCGCCGCAATGCCGATCCGAAGGAAATCGACAAGTTCAGCGAACTGGCCCACCGCTGGTGGGACCCGGAAAGCGAGTTCAAGCCGCTGCATGAGCTGAACCCGCTGCGCCTGGGCTGGATCGACGGCATCGCCGGCCTGGCCGGCAAGCGCGTGGTCGACGTGGGTTGCGGCGGCGGCATCCTGTCCGAAAGCATGGCACGCCTGGGTGCCACGGTGCGCGGTATCGATCTCTCGACCAAGGCATTGAAGGTAGCGGACCTGCACAGCCTGGAGACCGGCGTTGCCGTCACCTACGAAGAGATCGCCGCAGAAGCGCTGGCCGCACGTGAACCGGCGAGCGTCGATGTGGTGACTTGCATGGAGATGCTGGAGCATGTGCCCGATCCGGCGTCGATCGTGCAAGCCTGTGCCACGCTGGTCAAGCCCGGCGGCTATGTGTTCTTCTCGACCATCAACCGCAACCTGAAGGCCTACCTGCTGGCCATCGTCGGCGCGGAATACGTGCTCAATATGCTGCCGCGCGGCACGCACGACTACGACAAGTTCATCACGCCGTCCGAGCTCGCGCGCTTTGCCCGCCAGGCCAGGCTGGACCTGTTGGAAATGCGCGGCATGACCTACAACCCGCTGTCGCAGGTGTATGCGCTGGGCCGCGACACCGATGTGAACTACATGATGGCGTTCCGCCGGGTGGCAGCATGAGGGCCGGCATTGCAGGGGTCTTCTTCGACCTGGACGGCACGCTGGCAGATACCGCGCCGGACCTGGCGGCGGCCGCCAACCGGCTGGTCGTCGAACGCGGCCAGGCGCCGGTGGCCTATGAAAAACTGCGTCCCCTCGCCTCGCACGGCGCGCGCGGACTGCTGCGTGCAGCCTTCGGCCTGCGTCCGGAGGATGCAGAGTTCCCGGCGCTGCGCGATGTCTTCCTGGACTACTACGAGGCCGACATCGCGGTGCACACGCGCCTGTTCGACGGCATGCCGCAAGTGCTGGCCGCGCTCGAGGCAGCGGGCATCCCGTGGGGCATCGTCACCAACAAGATCGCCCGCTTCACCGTGCCGCTGGTCGCCGCGATCGGCCTGGCCCCGCGCGCCAGCGCGGTCGTCAGCGGCGACACCACGGCCCACGCCAAGCCGCACCCCGCCCCGCTGCTGCATGCCGCGGCAAGCGCCGGCGTCGACCCGCGCCAGTGCGTCTACGTGGGCGATGACCTGCGCGACATCCAGGCCGGCAAGGCCGCCGGCATGATCACCGTCACCGCCGCCTATGGCTATTGCGGCGACGCCGAACCGCCCGAGACCTGGGGCGCCGACCACCTGATCCGCCACCCGGCCGAGCTGATCCCGCTGCTGTTGCCCGCCGCGGTCGCCTGATTGTGTCGCAGGGGTATCCTGGCCGAGCCAGGAACTCCCCGCGACAGCTTGCGTCCAACCGGGTACAATCCAGCTTCCTCACTGGGGCCGACCTGGTTTCGACGTGGGTTACAAAGCAGTGGAGGGCATACCGAGGACCCGTCACCTCGTTAATCAATGGGAATGCAATAACTGCTAACGACGAACGTTACGCACTGGCCGCTTAATTGCGGCCGTCCTCGCACTGGCTCGCTGACGGGCTAGGGTCGCAAGACCACGCGAGGTCATTTACGTCAGATAAGCTCCGGAAGGGTCACGAAGCCGGGGACGAAAATCTAGTGACTCGCCGTTGCAGAGCGTGTTCGTCCGCGATGCACCGGTTAAATCAAATGACAGAACTAAGTATGTAGAACTCTCTGTGGAGGGCTTACGGACGCGGGTTCGATTCCCGCCGGCTCCACCAGTATTCAGTCCGATGCAATACCAGCAGGTCTAGAAACCCGCGCAAGCCCAAGGCTTCGCGGGTTTTTTCTTTGGCGGCCGGATCCCCCGCCATCTGCCTTCCAGGACGGCATCCGTATCGCACCGCCGCGTTTGCAGTTGTTTGCAGTCATTACCCCAGCGCTGGCCTACGCTGGAATTGCTGCAGGCCGGGCAACGCACGGCATCAGCAACACAGTGCTCCACAGGCGGGCTGGCCTGGCACCGGCTCCCGTTGCCAGGCCCTTTCTCCACGCCCGCGCGAACGCACATCGTCCACATGAAACGGAGTTGGCGATGCCAATCAAGTCCATCGAGGTCATGCTCACGCGAGACGCGCAGTGGGCCCTGGAATACGACCGCGATAACCCCGGACCGGTCTACCCGTCCCGCGATGCCGCGATTGCCGCAGGCCTGCAGCTGGCGATGACCCACGATGCTGTCCTGACGATTCATGGCATCAATGACAAATCGGACGCGTTCGATTTCAGGGAATTGCACGCTCCTTTGCTCCATTGATGGTTGGTGCTATCAGCGCGCAATGGAAAGCAACATCCCCAGAATTGGGGATGCCCGGATCGCGTAGCGGCACCATCATGGCATGCGGGCGTACTGCGACTCGCCCGCTACCACTTGTGGCCCTCGTCCTCCCTGGCCGAGGGCTTTTTCTTGGGTGACGCACCGGCACCGCGCAGCGTCAGCGGGAAGCGCGGCAGGCGCTGGTGCGCCGGTTTATACCCCCAGCGCCCGGCCATCGCTGCGCGGGTCGTGCGCGCCGGCAAGCTGCCCGCCGGCATCGATCCGGATCGCACCCGGATGGCCGGCCAGCTGGCTTTGCGCAGGGATCGGGCTCAGTTGATGGCCGCGCGCGGCAAGCTCGCTGAACACCGGCAGGCCGGCATCCTGTTCCAGCTTGAGGCTGTCGCGGCTGTCCGAGAAGGTCTTGCCCAGCAGGAAGCGCGGGCGGCGCAGAGCCGTCAGCGGATCCATGCCGTAGTCGATCATCCGTGTCAGCACCGCGGCCAGTGTCTGCGGCTGGCCGTCGGCGCCTTGCGTGCCGTACAGCAGGTGCGGCCGGCCCTGCTTCAGGTAGATGCCGGGATTGAGGGTATGGAACGGCCGCTTGCCGCCGCGCAGCACGTTGGGGCTGGCGGGATCGAGGCTGAACGATGCGCCGCGGTTGTGCCAGAGCACCCCCGTGTCGCCGACGACCAGGCCGCTGCCCCAGTCGAAATAGACGGTCTGCAGCATGCTCACGCAGCGGCCCTCGCGGTCGGCGGCGCCGATGTAGACCGTGTCGCCGGGCTTGAACACATGCGGCCACGCCATGGCGCGGTCCATGCGGATGCGGCGCGCGTGGGCATCGAGATTGGACCTGGACAACAGCCGGTCCAGCGGCACGTCGACAAAATCGGGATCGGCGACATAGCGGTTGCGGTCCAGGAACGCCAGCTTCACCGCCTCGACCAGCAGGTGGTAATAGTCTGCGCTGCCTTCCGGGATACCGGACAGATCGAACCGGTCGAGGATGCCCATGATCTCCAGCGTGGTCACGCCTTGCGTGGGCGGACGCAGGCCGAGCAGTTCGCCGTCGCGGTAAGCGACGCGCAGCGGCACTTCTTCGCGCGCCTGGCAGCGCGCCAGGTCCTGTTCGCGCAACGGCGAGCCGGCCTTGGCCAGCCCGGCGGCAAGGCGACCGGCGAGGTCGCCCTCGTAGAATTCGCGCCCGCCTTGTGTCGCCACCCGGTCCAGGGTGCGGGCCAGCTCGGGCTGGCGGAACATTTGGCCCGGCCTGGGCATGCGCCCGTCTGGCATGAAGACCTGTCCGAAGCCATCCCAGCCTGACAGATCCGCCGAGCGGAACTCCTGCCAGAAGCACTGTGACGGCGTGACCGGGAATCCGTTGGCGGCGTACTCGGTGGCCCGCGCCAGCAGCGCCGACCACGACTGCGTGCCGCCCCACTGGTCCCGGCTGAAGGCAAAGGCGCGGTCCCAGATCGCAACGGTGGCGGCGGCAGTGAGGGCCGCTGCCGGGCCCCTCAGCGGAATGGTGCCGGCATAACCCGAGGTCTCGGACGCGGCCTGGCCGATGCCGGAGAACGTGCGCACATTGCCGCCGCGGTCGCTGACCACCAGGAAGGCGTCGCCCCCCAGGCCGGTAAAGTGAGGATATGTCACGCTCAGCACTGCACCGATGGCAATCGCCGCCTCGATGGCGTTGCCCCCGGCCTTCAGTACCTCAAGCCCCGCCTGGCTGGCCAGTCCATGCGGGCTCGTGACCATGCCCGTGGACGAATGCGCCAGCCCCGCGCGCCCGGATTGCGCCGGCTCCTGCGCCAGTTCCTGCCCGACAGCGGGCAATACTGTGCTGCCCGCCAGCGCGGCCGAGCCGGCCAGGAATGCCCGACGCGACGTGCCGGTGCCGCAAGGATCCACTTCACCCAGAAATTCCATACTCACTTCCCCCGGATACGCGGCGACCGTCCGACGCTGACATTCCCTACGCGCCGGCCGCCGCGATAACGATTCGATGATGGCGCCGGGTCAAGCCGCGCCTTGCACGCAGACCCGGCAGGACACGTCGGCTCAGGTCTCGGTCTTCCAGCCCTGCCATGGGCGTTCGGCAACGGATTCCGGCGCGGCATAGTGATGCTTGATCCAGGCATAGGCCGGCCCGAGCGCATTCATGGCGATCACCGCCCCGAGCGCGACAACGGGATCGCCCGGCACCGGGCCGAAGCCGCCGAACAGCGTTGCAAAATACGAGGCAAAGCCAAAGAACATGCCGGGGATGAAGCGCAGCCTGACGAACACGCGTGCGAGGTACATCATCGAAGCGTTGAGCGTGAACAGGATCACCATCTCCGCCACGATCAGCGCAGGGCCGGAGAACTGCTCGGCTGCCTGGCGGAAGCAAAGCACGATGACAAAGGCAAAGAGCGAGCCCACCGGCAGCGTCGGCCAGATCTTCTTCAGGTTCTCCGGCGTGGGACCGCCCATGGCAAAGGTCGCGGCCCAGCTGATGAAGATGGCCCATGGCGGCAGGTGCGAGGCATGCGCGGCGATGGGAACAGTGGTGATGGCAAGCAGTGAGGCCACGACTTCGGCAGGCAGCTTTCTCATGATCGACTCCTTGATGGACGGGGAACGGGCATTGCTGTCAGTGCGGGCAGCACCGGTGCCGATGGATCTCGCAGCGATGCTGCGTGACCACGGTGATCTTGCCGCGCTTCACCACCCAGAGCCGCGGCGGGATGTCGATCAGCGCATCGGCCACCTGGAAGGTATCGAGCACGACCAGGTCCGCCTGGCGCCCGACCTTGAGGCCATAGGTGTCGTGCAGGCCGATCGCGCGCGCGGCGTTGTGCGTGCCCATGTCGAGCACCGCGAGCTGGTGCTCGGGCACGCCGAACTGGGCCACGTGCGCCAGCATGTTGCCGATCTGCAGCATGTCGGCCTTGCCGAACGGGGTGAAGGCATTGCGGATATTGTTCGAGGAATACGCCACGTTGACCCCGCCGCTGTGCAGGGCCTTCACCGGCGTCAGCCCGCGGCGCTGGTTCTGGACGTCCTTGCGGCCGCCGAGATAGAGATCGGTGGCGGGCAGCGTGACGATGCTGATGCCGGCCTCGCGGATCTGCTCGATCAGCGGCTGCAGCTGCGCCGCGTCAAGCGCGCCCAGGCTCGTGACATGGCCCAGCGACACGCGCCCCTGGTAGCCGGCTTCGATGGTCTTCTGCGCGATATATGACACTGCGGCAAAGCGCTGGTCGCCGGTGTCGTCGGCAAAATCGGCATGCATATCCACCGGCGCGTCATAGCGTTGTGCCAGTTCGAAGACCATGTCGATATGGCGCATGGTGTCGGCCCAGCTCAGCTCGTTGTACGGACAGCCGCCGACCACATCGGCGCCCATGTCCATGGCCTCTGTCAGCAGCTCGCGGGTGCCCTGCGATTTCAGGATGCCCTCTTGCGGGAAGGCCACGATCTGCAGGTCGAGCAGATCGTGGTACTCCGATTTCAGCTCAAGCAGCGTCTCCACCCCGATCAGCCCCTGGATCAGGTCGACATCGGGATGCGCGCGGATCGCCACCGTGCCGTTCCTGACCGCCATGTCCAGCACCTGGCGCGAGCGGTCCAGCACATCCTGGCGCTGCTGCTTGCTTTTCAGGATACCGGTGACGCGGATGGCTTCGTCCAGCGTGCCGAAGCGCGCCGGCAGGCGGCGGTGCAGCAGAGCCTTGTCCAGGTGCAGGTGCGCTTCGACCAGCCCCGGGATGACGGCGCGGCCGCCGGCCTCGATCACTTCATGCGCCGGCACGTCGATGCCGGGCTCGATGGCTGCGATGCGGCCGTCGCGGATGGCGATATCGGTCAGGGGCGCGTCGTCGCGAACGCAGGCGTCCCGGATCAGCAGATCCAGCTGCATGGCTTGTCTCCTCAGGTCTTGTTATGCAGGCGAAGTCAGGGCTTCGCTACCTGAAGCGTAGGTGCCGGGCCGGCATCGCTACATCAGGATTGGCTGAATTCGACCTAAGGATTTTCCTAGACGCACCGCAGCAGACTAGGCCGCGTCCCCGGCTTCGGCGAGCAGGCCGTGGCGGATGGCGTAGTGCACCAGCCCGGCCGTCGATGCGATGTCCATCTTGCCGAGGATGTTGGCCTTGTGGGTGCTTACCGTCTTGGCGCTGAGCAACAGCGCCGCGGCGACCTCATTGATGCCCAGCCCCTCGGCCAGCATCTGGAACACCTGCAGTTCACGCGCCGTCAGCCGTGCATGCGGCAGCATGGCATCGGGCTGCCGGGCCTGGCTGAGGAGCTTGTCGGCAATCGCCGGCGAGACCGCGGTACCGCCGCGCGCCACCTTGCGGATGGCACCGAGCAGCTGGTCGGACTCGACATTCTTGGTCAGGTAGCCAGCCGCGCCCGCGCGGATAGCCTGCACCGCGTATTGCGACTCGCGGTACATGCTCAGCACCAGGACCGGCAGCGCCGGATAGCCGGCCCGTATCTGCTGGATCAGCAGGATGCCGCTGCGCCCCGGCATCGACATGTCCAGCAACAGCACGTCCGGCGCCTGCGCGCGCAGCAGCGCCAACACTTCGCAGCCGTCGGCGGCTTCGGCCACCACCTGCATGTCGGGCACGGTGGAGAAGATCTTCTTGAGCCCGTCGCGGATGATAGTGTGGTCGTCGGCAAGCATCAGGCGGATCATCTTGCCCCTCCGTTGCCGGCAGCGCCGGCATTGGGAATCTGCGCCTCGACCCGGGTGCCGCCGCCCTTCTCGCCGGTTACCGCCAGCTTGCCGCCCAGCATCAGCGCACGCTCGCGCATCCCCAGCAAACCCAGGCTGCGGCGATGCCCGGCCCTGGACGCATCGATGCCGCGGCCGTTGTCGGCAACCACCAGCCGCAAGGTTCCGCCGGCCTCGCTCAGTTCCACCCGCACGCGATCGGCGCGGCCATGACGGCAGGCATTGGTCAGCGCTTCCTGCGCGATGCGAAAGACCGCGGTGCTGAGTTCGGCGCCGAGCTCGCCAACGGGCTGCAGCGCCAGCTCGCAGGCGATGCCGCCGCGCTCGGAAAAGGACTCGGCCAGCCACTCGATCGCAGCGGTCAGCCCCAGCTCATCCAGCAGCGGCGGGCGCAGGTCTGCCGCGATGCGCTGCACCGCGTCCACCGTCGAATCCGCGATCTGCTTGAGCATCTGCAAATGCTTGCGGCACGCGTCGCCAGCATCGGGGCCCTGCTGCGCTTCGATAAAGCTCAGACCCAGGCGCAATGCCGTCAGGGACTGGCCAAGCTCATCGTGCAGCTCGCGTGAGATCCGGGTGCGCTCCGCCTCGCGCACGGACTGCAGGTAGGCGGACAACTCACGCAACTGCGCGCGCGAGTCCAGCAGTTCCTGCTCGGAGCGCTTGCGGTCGGTAATGTCGCGCGAGATGCCGACCGTGCCGACGACCGCGCCGTCCTGGCCCCGAATCGGCATCTTGATCGTATCGAACCAGTGCAGGCTGCCGTCCTGGCCGTGACGGCATTCCTCATAGCGCCGGCGGATGCCGCTGGCCACCACGGCCTTGTCGGTGCCCAGGTAGACCTGTCCCCATTCCTCCGACCACACCTTGTCCGGCGTGCTGCCCAGGATCTCGGCCTCGGACCGCCCGCATGCGGCCATGAAGGCGTCATTGACCAGGACGTAGCGGGAGCCGACGTCCTTCAGCCAGGCCTGGTCGGGTATGTTGTTCAGGATGGCCCGCTGCAGGTCGACATACGTATCCATGACTTCTCCTTGCCGGGCCCTTGCCTTGCCGGCAGGCGCCCGATTCATGACAGACAAGTATCGATTCATGCATTGCATTCATCAAACGGCATGGCCTGTCTGCATCCCCTCGCAGACTATAGCCAGCAACCGGCGGCCATGCGCTTGTCGTTTTCCTCAATGGCTGGACGAAAGCGAACGTCCGGATCACAGAGCCTTGCGGCATGGTGTGGATCAAGGAGCTGTTTGGCAGTTCTTCCGTTCCGGTGGCGTGAAATCTCTGACCCGGGTTTAAGGCAAGCCTTATTGCCGCCGGACTGCGCCAAACCTATCGTAGTAGCGCAACTTCAACCGGCATGCCGGAAAGCCGGAGGGCCGGCCCGCAACCTGGCCGTTTGTGCACGCCGCGCATGCCATCACGGCGAGCCCTGCTATGAACGGAAAACAACTAATCAGCACCCTGCGCCACTGGCTGGTGGTACTTGCATGCTTTGCGGTCCCGCATTTCGCTCATGCGACCTGCAGTGCCACGCCGGCAATGCCATATCTGCAGGCACTAAGCAACATTGCAGTCGCCGCCAACCTTGCCGTTGGCAGCACCATTCCCGGAACGGTGCACTACTATTCATTCAGCGGCACCTGTGCCTACGTGCCGCCGTACGTGGTGGCCGGCGCTCCCATCATCTCCTGCTACTACGGCAGCGGCACTGAAGTCATGCCCGGCGTCTACTCCACCGGCGTCGCCGGCATCGGCATCCGGCTGCGCAATGCCTCTGGCCAGCCCATGACGAATGCCGCTGGTGTCTGGTGCGATACCCGCGGCGCTAACCTGGGAAACCTGGACGCAAACCTGAACTATGCCGTGTCGGTATCGGTGGAATTTGTCAAGACCGGCCCGATCACCTCAGGCAATCTCGATCCAAGCCAGACCGAGTTCGGCTTCGGTGTCTACAACGGCAGCTTGGCCGGCGCGCTAGGCGGCTCTGGCAACAACTACATTGGCTTCTCCGGCAATGTGACCCCCCGGGAAATTGCCTGCAATCTCAACTACCCAACGGTGGTCAACTTGCCGACGATCAGCGCCAGCACGCTCGCGAGCGGGCGCGCGGGTGGCAGCACACCATTCGCCATCCAGTTGACCTGCAGCGGCGCGGCCATAGTCGGCATGACACTCGACGGCGCCGCAGGCACACCCGTGGTCTCGGCCGCAACCGGCATACTCGGCATCAGCGGTGGCGGGACGGGCGGCATGGCCAGTGGCGCTGGCGTGCAGATCGTCAATGCGAGCGGCACCGCGCCCGTTCCGCTGCAGGTGCGCAATGCGATGGGCAACATCACGGCCAACGTTCCCGCCACATACCGCTTCGGCGCGCGCTACATCGGACTGGGCGGCACGCCCTCCCCGGGGACGGTGTCGAGCGCGATGGTCTTTACCATGGATTATCAATAGCCGGCATGGAAGCGGCGCGCCGAAGGACTACAATAGCCGGCTGCAGTCCTTGAAGGCTTTCGCCATGTCTGACCATCCCCGCTTCACCATCAACCGTTCCATGGTCGCCCTGGTCCCGGAACAGCCGTTCCTGGACTGGATCCAGGCGGTCGATCCCCAGCCGGTGGCCGGCCTCACGCTAGAGCAGGTGCGCGAGGATCAGAGCGTGTTCCTGCTGCCGGAAGAACTGGCCGATACGCACGACAACGCCGTGCGCTGGGTCGAGAAGCGCTGGCAGGAATTCTTTGAATTCATGCTGGGCGAGTGGTTCGACGACTCGATGTGGCCCGAGGAACTGTCGCTGCAGATGTTCCGCGAGTGGTTCAGCGTGCGCTACCACTCGATGGTGTTCGACATGGCGCCTGACGTGCCGGTCATGCACGATGACTGGGACGACGCGGACGACGCGTCCGAGATGCTGCACTAGGGCCCGGATCGGGAACCCGGCCGGCAGAGCTCCGGCCCGGGGTCAGCGTCGCCAGGGACGCCTCAGAGGAAGCGGTCGAGGATCTTGCGGCTGTGCTTGTCCAGCGCCATCAGGTCGCGGATCAGGTAGTGGATGCCGTGCGTGTCCGATATCAGCAGCGTGCTGCCGGCCAGGCGCCGGATCGCCTCTTCGCCGCGCAGCACCAGTTCGGTCTGGCCGCGATCGGTCTGCACCGTCCACACGCTGGGCGTGGCATAGGTCGACACGCTGACGATACGCTGAATCTCCGGCATGAACTCGCGCGAGGCGAGTTCCGCTTCGATCATGCTGCGCTCTGCCAGCGGCAAATCCTCCAGCCGCGGAATCCACACCACTTCATGCCCGTCGGTGCTCATCAGGCCGATGCCGCCCTGCGGTGCGGAAATCGGGAAGGCGCGCACCGGCACCACGCCTTCGTGGACGGTGCCGTCCTCGGCGATCAGGACCAGGCGGCCAAAACGATTGCGATCTAGCGTAAACATGGGCGTCGGCGTGGTGGCGGGGATGTCATTGGGCATTGGCGGCCTCCGGCGTTTCGATCGCTTCGTCTTCGCCGTCCTCGGTGTCGACATTGCGCGCCTGCGCCTGGTACAGCTTGTAGTACGCACCTTCGCGCAACAGCAGCTCATCATGGCTGCCGACCTCGACGATCTGGCCGCGGTCCATCACCACCAGCCGGTCGGCCTTGCGCAGCGTCGACAGGCGGTGCGCGATGGCGATGGTGGTGCGGCCCTGCACCAGGTTGTCGAGCGCCTTCTGGATTTCCTTCTCGGTGGCGGTGTCGACCGACGAGGTGGCCTCGTCCATGATCAGGATGCGCGGGTTGATCAGCAGTGCGCGCGCGATCGAGATGCGCTGGCGCTCGCCGCCTGACAGCGCCTGGCCACGCTCACCGACCAGCGAGTCATAGCCGTGCGGCAGGCGCAGGATGAACTCATGCGCATGCGCGGCGCGCGCGGCGGCGATGATCTCTTCGCGCGTGGCGTCGGGCTTGCCGTAGGCAATGTTGTCGGCAATCGTGCCGAAGAACAGGAACGGCTCCTGCAGCACCAGGCCAATATGGCGGCGGTACTCCGACACCGGCAGCGAGCGGATATCGACGCCGTCGACGCGGATCGCGCCCTCGGAAACATCGTAGAAACGGCAGATCAGGTTGACCAGCGTGCTCTTGCCCGAGCCGCTGTGCCCCACCAGGCCAATCATCTCGCCCGGCTCGATCGACAGGTTCAGCCCGCGGATCACCGCGCGGTTACCGTAGCGGAAGCCCAGGTCGCTCATGTCGATGGCGCCTTCGACCTTGTCCAGCTTCGCCGGGCGCACCGGCTCCGGCACGCTCGACACATGGTCGAGGATGTCGAAGATGCGCTTGGCGCCGGCAGCGGCCTTCTGCGTCACCGAGACAATCCGGCTCATCGAATCCAGCCGGGTATAGAAGCGGCTGATATAGGTCAGGAACGCCACCAGCACACCCACCGTGATGGCGCTGTGCGACACCTGCCAGATGCCGAACACCCACACGATCAGCAGGCCGATCTCGGTCAGCAGGGTCACCGTCGGCGTGAACAGCGACCATACCGCGTTGACGCGGTCATTGATCGCCAGGTTGTGCTTGTTGGCCTCGCGGAAGCGCGACACCTCACGCTTTTCCTGGGCAAAGGCCTTGACCACGCGGATGCCGGGGATGGTATCGGCCAGCACATTGGTGATCTCGGACCAGATCCGGTCGATCTTCTCGAAGCCGTGGCGCAGGCGGTCCCGCACCAGGTGGATCATCCAGGCAATGAACGGCAGCGGCACCAGCGTGACCAATGCCAGCCACGGGTTGATCGATACCAGGATCACCGCCGTCATGAGGATCATCAGCACGTCGGTGGCAAAGTCCAGCAGGTGCAGCGACAGGAAGACGCAGATGCGGTCGCTTTCCGAGCCGATGCGCGCCATCAGGTCGCCGGTGCGCTTGCCCCCGAAGTATTCCAGCGACAGCTTTAGCAGATGTTCGTACGTGGTAGTGCGCAGATCGGCGCCGATACGCTCCGATACGCGCGCGAGCAGGTAAGTGCGCGCCCACCCCAGCGACCAGGCCACCAGCGCCGCCCCCAGCAATCCCGCCAGGTACAGACGCACCAGCCCGTAGTCGATTGGCACCCCGTTCTGGAACGGGATCAGCACCTTGTCCATCAGCGGCATGGTCAGGTACGGCGGCACCAGCGTGGCCGCGGTGGACAGCAGCGTCAGCAGGAAGCCCGCCAGCAGCTGCCACTGGTACGGCCGGGCAAAGCGCCACAGGCGCAGCAGCGCCCAGGTCGACGGCGGGGTTTCCAGCTCCCGGCTGCATTGGGGGCACTGTTCCTCGTCCGGCGGCAGCGGCGCCTTGCAGGTCGGGCACAGCACTTCGCCCGCCTCGCCGGCCGGGCGCGCGCCGGCGGCATCGCGCTGGAATTCGAACTGGTCGGCCAGCCGCAGCGCGGCCGGATTGTAACCAAGCGTGTATCGCCAGCTGGCCAGCCGGCCCTCTGGACCGCTCAGTTCCAGCGCGCCCACGCCCGCGTGGTCGGTGTGCGAGAGGCGCAGGGAGGTCCCGATGTTCCATTCCCGCACATTTTTTTCACCGGGAGCCCGGGCAACGATGCGCTGGTCGGTCACAACCAGCCACCCTTGGGTAAAATGCAGCTTCGCGTCGAGGTCCAGAACCAGTCCGGCCAGGACGGTCTCGCCGGGTCGGAGCCACGATCCGGATTCGGTCCGCCAGGGCTCGTCGGCAGCAGGGGCGGTAGGGACAGGCAGGGAGGACTGGGTCATGGATGGCGCGGCGTGCGTCCAGGGGGTACGGACATAACTTGAAACAAATTTAGGCCGGGCACGCTCTGGCGGCCCGCGAATTCGCCCGCAGTATACATAACGACGAACGCGCGGGTACTCCTGATGCACTGCACAATCACTTTTACACGAAGAAAGTCAACCCGCTCTGTGCTGTAACGTTACTGAAAGGTTAGGCTTCCATTTCTCGGGCGGTTCCGCCCACTGCCTCAAGCTAATTCAATGAAAAAGAAGGACATTGAGATTTTCGATGTCATGTCGCTGCGCGGCCCGAATATGTGGACATATCGGCCCGTACTGGAGGCATGGGTCGATATCGGGGAACTGGAGGACTTTCCCTCCAACACGATTCCGGGGTTCTACGAGCGCCTGTCGGCCTGGCTGCCGTCGCTGATCGAGCATCGCTGCAGTATCGGCGAGCGCGGCGGCTTCCTGCAGCGCGTGAAGGACGGCACCTGGCCCGGCCATATCCTGGAACACGTGACGCTTGAGCTGCAGAACCTGGCAGGCATGCCCGGCGGCTTCGGCAAGGCGCGCGAGACCCCGGTGCGCGGCGTCTACAAGGTGATCGTGCGCGCCTGGCACGAGCAAGTCACCCGCGTCGCCCTGTTCACCGCCCGCGACCTGGTCATGGCCGCGATCGAGGACCGTCCCTTCGACGTCCCCGCCGCCGTGGACAACCTGCGCCGCCTGGTGGACGAGCATTGCCTGGGCCCCAGCACCGCCTGCATCGTCGATGCCGCGGACGACCGCGACATCCCGGCGATCCGCCTGTCGGACGGCAACCTGGTGCAGCTGGGCTACGGCGCGCGCCAGCGCCGCATCTGGACCGCCGAGACCGACCGTACCAGCGCCATCGGCGAAAGCATCTCGCGCGACAAGGACCTGACCAAGAGCCTGCTTGAGTCCTGCGGCGTGCCGGTCCCCGAGGGCCGCATGGTCGATTCCCCGGCAGACGCCTGGGACGCCGCCGAGGACATCGGCGTGCCGGTGGTGGTCAAGCCCTATGACGGCAACCACGGCCGCGGCGTGTTCACCAACCTGATGACCCGCGAGGAAGTCGAGACCGCCTACGGCGTGGCCATCGACGAAGGCAACGGCGTCATCGTCGAACGCTTCATCCCCGGCAACGAGCACCGCCTGCTGGTGGTGGGCGGCCGCCTGGTGGCCGCCGCCATGGGCGAGACCGCGAGCGTGGTCGGCGACGGCAAGTCCACCATCGACGAGCTGATCGAGCTGCAGATCAATTCCGATCCGCGCCGCGGCACCACCGAGGATCATCCGCTGAACCGTGTGCGGCTGGACTCGGCCGCGCGCCTGGAACTGAAGCGCCAGGGCATGGACGCCAGCTCGGTACCGCCCGAAGGCCGCACCGTGCTGATCCAGCGCAACGGCAATGTCGCCTTCGACGTCACCGACCGCGTGCACCCGAGCGTCGCAGCGCATGCGGCGCTGGCCGCGCGCGTGGTCGGGCTGGACATCGCCGGCGTGGACCTGGTGGCCGAGGACATCTCGCGCCCGCTGGCCGAGCAGCGCGGCGCCATCGTCGAGGTCAACGCCGGCCCCGGCCTGCTGATGCATATCAAGCCGGCCGAAGGCACGCCGCGTCCGGTCGGCCGCGCCATCGTCAACCACCTGTTCCCTGAGTCCGATGACGACCAGGGCCGCATCCCGGTGGTGGGCGTGACCGGCACCAACGGCAAGACCGTGGTCGCGCGCCTGGTGGCGCGCCTGCTGCAGCTGTCGGGCAAGCATACCGGCCTGGCCTGCAGCGACGGGCTGTTCCTGGACCGCCGCCAGGTGGAAAGCGGCGACCGCGCCAACTGGGAATCGGGCCATCGCATCCTGATGAACCGCGCGGTCGAGGCCGCCGTGTTCGAGAACGACAGCGGCAGCATCCTCTCCGAAGGCCTGGCCTACGACCGCTGCCAGGTCGGCGTGGTCACCAATTTCGACCAGCCCGACCACCTCGGCGACTACTACGTCGAGGACGAGGACCGCATGTACAACGTGCTGCGCACGCAGGTCGACGTGGTGCTTGAGACCGGCGCGGCCGTGCTCAACGCGCGCGACGAACGCCTGGTGGAGATGGCCGGGCTGTGCGACGGCGACGTGATCTTCTTCGGCCTGACGCCGGAGCTGCCCGCGATCGTGTCGCACCGTGCCGCCGGCAAGCGCGCGGTGTACCTGCGCGAAGGCAAGATCGTGCTGGCCACCGGCAGCAGCGAAACCGCGCTGGTGGACGTGGCCGCGGTGCCGCTGACCTATGCCGGGCGCGTCGCGTTCCAGGTCGAGAACGTGCTGGCGGCCGTGGCCGCGGGCTGGGCGCTGGGCATTTCCAACGACCTGATCCGCGCCGGCGTGGTGACCTTCGATGTCGGCCAGGTCGACGTGCCGGGCCGCTTCACGCTGTTCGAGCGCAACGGCGCCACCGTGGTGGTCGACGACGCCCACAACGCGCCCGCGCTGGAAGCCCTGGCGACCGCGCTGGAGCGCTTCCCGGCCGAGCGCCGCATGGTGGTCTACGGCGCCGGCATGCAACGCCGCGACGAAGACCTGGTGCGCCAGGGCATGGCGCTGGGCCAGCATTTCGACCGCGTCTTCCTGTGCGAGGACCGCAGCGTCAAGCGCGCCCTGCCCGATGCCGAGGCGCGCGCGCTGCTCAAGCAGGGCCTGTACGAAGGCCGGCGCGTCACCAAGATCATCGACGAAGGCACGCGTGCCAGCGCCATTGAAACCGCCCTGAACCAGCTGGTGCCGGGCGACCTGCTGGTACTGCAGTGCGACGAGGCCGCCACCGGCGCCACCGTCGACCTGGTGCACCACTGGATGGGCCAGCCTGCGCGCCGCGCCTGACGCGGCCCCAAGCTCAACCGCGCATAGAAGACACGGAAACCGTTCTATGGAAGTCTCACGTATCCGGGCCCTGCGGGGCCCGAACCTGTGGTGCCGCCACACCGCCATCGAGGCGATCGTGGCCTGCCAGGATGCCACCAACATGCTGTCGGCGCTGCCCGGTTTTGAAGACCGGCTGCGCGCCCGTTTCCCCGAGATCGGGCCGCTGCGCCCGGACGAGGAGTCGGGCGAGCTGTCCCTGGCCCACGTGCTGGAAGTGACCGCGCTGCGCCTGCAGGCCGCTGCCGGCTGCCCGGTCACCTTCAGCCGCACCGCGCAGACGGTCGAGCCCGGCACCTACCAGGTGATCGTGCAATACAGCGAGGAAGAAGTCGGCCGGCTTGCGTTCGAGCTGGCCGAGGCCCTGTGCCGCGCCGCGCGCAACGACACCCCGTTCGACCTGGCCGACGCGCTGCACCGCCTGCGCGAGCTGGACGAGGACGTGCGCCTGGGGCCCAGCACCGGCTCCATCGTCTACGCCGCCGTGGCGCGCGGCATCCCCTACCGGCGCCTGACGCAGGGCTCGATGGTGCAGTTCGGCTGGGGCAGCAAGCAGCGCCGCATCCAGGCCGCCGAGACCGACCGCACCAGCGCCGTGGCCGAATCGATCGCGCAGGACAAGGACCTGACCAAGACCCTGCTGCACGCCGCCGGCGTGCCGGTGCCGCTGGGCCGCTCGGTGCGCAGCGCCGAAGAGGCCTGGGCCGCAGCGCAGGAAATCGACGCCCCGGTGGTGGTCAAGCCGCGCGACGGCAACCAGGGCAAGGGCGTGGCGGTGCGCATCCGCACCCGCGAGGAAGTGATGACGGCCTACGAGGTCGCCTCGGACATCAGCTCGGATGTGATCGTCGAGCGCTATATCCCGGGCCATGACTTCCGCCTGCTGGTGGTCGGCAAGCAGCTGGTGGCGGCCGCGCGCCGCGATCCGCCGCAGGTCATCGGCGACGGCGTGCATACGGTGCGCCAGCTGGTCGAGGAAGTGAACCGCGACCCGCGCCGCGGCGAGGGCCATGCGACCTCGCTGACCAAGATCCGCTTTGACGACATCGCGCTGGCCACGCTGGCCAAGCAGAACCTGACCGCCGATTCCGTGCCGGCCAACGGCACGCGCGTGGTGTTGCGCAACAACGCCAACCTGTCCACCGGCGGCAGCGCCACCGACGTGACCGACGACGTCCACCCGGACATCGCCGCGCGTGCCGTGGCGGCGGCGCAGATGGTGGGCCTGGACATCGCCGGCGTCGACGCCGTGTGCGAGACCATGCTCAAGCCGTTCGAGGAACAGGCCGGCGGCATCGTCGAGGTAAACGCCGCGCCGGGCCTGCGCATGCACCTGCAGCCGTCTTACGGCAAGGGCCGCGCGGTCGGCGAAGCCATTGTCTCGACCATGTTCTCCGATGGCGACGATGGCCGCATCCCGGTGGTGGCCGTGTCCGGCACCAACGGCAAGACCACCACGGTCCGGCTGATCACCCACATCATGGCCACCAGCGGCCTGCGCATGGGCATGACCGGCACCGATGGCGTGTATATCCAGGGCGAGCGCATCGACACCGGCGACTGCAGCGGCCCGCGCAGCGCGCGCAACGTGCTGCTGCACCCGGACGTGGACGCCGCCGTGTTTGAAACCGCGCGCGGCGGCCTGCTGCGCGAAGGCCTGGCATTCGACCGCTGCGACGTGGCGGTGGTGACCAACGTGGGCGAAGGCGACCACCTGGGCCTGTCCTACATCAACTCGGTGGAAGACCTGGCGGTGCTCAAGAGCGTGATCGTGCAGAACGTCGCGCCGCACGGCATGGCGGTCCTGAACGCAGCCGACCCGATGGTGGTGCGCATGGCCGACGCCTGCCCCGGCAGCGTCACCTTCTTCGCCCACGATCCCAACCAGCCGGCCATGGCCACGCACCGCGCGCAGGGCAAGCGCGTGGTGTTCGTGGACGGCGCCGACATCGTCGCGTCCGAAGGCGAGACCGAAGTGCGCATCGCTCTGGCCGAGATCCCGCTGACGCGCAACGGCACCATCGGCTTCCAGGTCGATAACGCGATGTCGTCGATCGCGGCCGCGTGGGCGCTGGGCATCGACTGGTCCATCATCCGCCGTGGCCTGGCCACCTTCGTCAACGACGCGCAGACCGCCCCGGGACGCTTCAACGTGTTCGACTACCGCGGCGCCACGCTGATCGCCGACTACGGCCACAACCCGGATGCCATCCTGGCGCTGTGCAACGCTGTCGAGACCATCCCGGCCAAGCGGCGCATGGTGGTGATCAGCGGCGCGGGCGACCGCCGCGACGACGACATCCGCCGCCAGACCCAGATCCTGGGCGGCGTGTTCGATGAAGTCATCCTGTACCAGGACCAGTGCCAGCGCGGCCGCGCCGACGGCGAGGTGCTGGCGCTGCTGCGCGAAGGCCTGCAGGGCGCGCAACGCGCCGGCCAGGTCGAGGAGATCCGTGGCGAGTTCCTCGCCATCGATACCGCGCTGTCGCACCTGCAGCCGGGCGACCTGTGCCTGGTCCTGGTGGACCAGGTGGAAGAGGCGCTGGGGCATATCGCCAGCCGCATCGCGCAGGGCTGACCGGCCCGGCGATAAAAAAAAGCCAGCTCCGCGGAGCTGGCCTTTTTCTTTTGCGCGCCGATCAGTGGCGCCCGGGCAGCGACAAGCGCCGCTCCAGCATATGCTGCACGCCCGACAGCCCGGTGCTCAGCACCCAGTAGATCGCCGCTACCGCCAGGTACAGGGGCAGCGGCTGGTAGGTGGCCGCGATCACCTCCTGCGCAGTGCGCAGCAGCTCGGTCACGGTGATGACCGATACCAGCGAGGTGTCCTTGATCAGGCTGATCAGGCTGTTGGACAGGCTTGGCACCGCCAGCCGCAGCGCCTGCGGGCCGATCACGTAGCGCAGTGCCTGCACCGGCGTCAGGCCCAGGCTGTAGGCTGCCAGCCATTGGCCGCGCGACACGCCCAGGATGGCCCCGCGCATGCTCTCGGACAGGTAGGCGCCGACGTTCAGGCTCAGCGTCAGCACGCCCGCGGGGGTGGGCTCCAGCGCGATGCCGATGCCCGGCAGCCCGTAGTAGACGACAAAGATCTGCACCAGCAGCGGCGTGCCACGCATGATGCTGACGTAGGTGCGCGCCACCGCCTTGAGCACGCGGCTATGGCTGATGCCCATCAGCGCCACCACCGTGCCCAGCATCAGCCCGAACACCATCGACCACAACGCGAACTTGATGGTCAGCAGCGCGCCCTGCAGCAGCACGGGCATGGAGTCGATGACGAGTTGGAGAGCTGGCATAAGGAAGGCTGAGGCGTGAACAATGAACGCGTGGCGCAAATGGCAAACGGCGCGGCAGCCCTCTGGCCGCCGCGCCGCGACATGATACCGCCCGGCTTACTTCACAGGCTTACTTCACCGGCTTGGTCACATCGGTGCCGAACCACTTCACCGACAGCTTGTTGAGTGTGCCGTCTTTGCGCAGGTCATCCAGCGCATGGTTGATGGCCTGCGCAAACTTGGGATTGTCCTTGCGGAACGGGATGGCGACTTCCGAACCCGCACCCGGCACCACCGCGCCCGGGCGCAGCGGCAGGTTGGCCGTCTTGATCAGGTAGCCCACCATCAGCCGGTCATTGAGCGCGGCATCCACGCGCTGCGCCGCCAGGTCGCGCAGGTATTCGGGCGCGCCGGGGTAGGTCTTGACGTCGATGCCCGCCACGGACTTGGCCAGGTCGTTGTAGTTGCTGCCCAGGCTGACGCCGAGCTTGTGGCCCTTGAGCGCTTCCAGCGACTTGAACTCGCGCTTGTCATCCTTGCGCTGGATCAGCTGCGCTTCGGAGTAGACATAGGGCGTGGAGAAATCCAGCACCTGCTTGCGCTGCGCCGTGGCGGCAACCTGGTTGACGATGACATCGAACTTGCCGGCCTGCAGGCCGGCAATGATGCCGCTCCACTCGGTGGTGACGAACTCCGGCTTCACGCCCAGCTTGCCCGCCACCGCACGCGCCACGTCCACGTCAAAGCCTTCCAGCTCGTTCTTCGCGCCGCGGAAGCCGAACGGCGGATAGGTGCCCTCCAGGCCGATCCTGAGCACGCCGGCCTGCCTGACGGTATCGAGCAGGTCGGCGGCCTGCGCCGCGGTGGACGCCAGCCCGGCGCCGGCAAGCAGCGAGGCAGCCAGCAGGGATTTGAGCCAGCCAGTACGAATCGATCGCATATGTTCTCCAGTGGATGCGGATAAGCAGTATGGGGGGCAGACAGAGCCGGAGGCCGCTTGTGAGGGCCGCCGGCCAGTTGTGCTGCTATGAGCCTATATCGGCCTCAACACTACCGCAAACACTATCGAGCGCTAAATATTGATTCATTATGGCTAAATAACCACCGGACCTGATACGCCCCTGCGTTGGCGCCCTGCCCTTACTGGTAGGCCTTGTCGTTGGGCGCCGCGAACAGCGCCTTCATGTCGGCCGAGAGCGGGTAGTTCATGTTGATGCCGCGCGGCGGAATCGGCGACATGAACCACTTGTTGTACAGCTTCTCGGCACGGCCGCTGGTCTGCAGGTCTGCGATCACGCCATCGGCCAGCTTCTTGAACGAGGGATCGTCCTTGCGGAACATGCAGGCGTAGTTCTCGGTCTGCAGCGGCGCGCCGACCACCACCCAGTCGGCTGCGCTCTTGGCCTTGGTGCGCTCGCCGTACAGCAGCGGCTCGTCCATGACGAAGGCAGCGGCACGGCCGGTCTCCAGGATCAGGAAGGACTGGCCGTGGTCCTTGGTGCTGATCAGGTTCATGTTCATGGCCTTCTCGCCGTTCATCTTGACCAGCAGGCGCTCGCCGGTGGTGCCGGCGGTGGTGACCACATTGCGGTCCTTCAGGTCAGTGAACTCCTTCACGCCCGAATCCTTCCTGGTCAGCATCTTGATGCCGTAGACAAACATGCTGTTGGAGAACGCCACCTGCTTCTGGCGCTCCAGGTTGTTGGTGGTGCTGCCGCATTCGATGTCGATGGTGCCGTTCTGCACCAGCGGGATGCGGTTCTGCGAGGTGATCGGGGTCAGGCGCACCTGCAGGCCGGGCATCTTCAGTTCGCTCTTCACCTTGTCGACAATCTGCAGCAGGATCTCGTGCGAATAGCCCATGACCTCCTTGCCATCGGTGTATGAGAACGGGATCGACGATTCGCGATAGCCAAGCGAGATCACGCCGCTGTCCTTGATCTTCTTCAGCGTGTCGCCATCGGCGGCATGGGCGGCGCCGGCGGCCAGCAGCAGCGTGGCGGCCGCAAGCGCGCGGCGGGTCGCGGATCGGTGGGTGTGCAGTGATTGCATGTGGCGCTCCTTGTAGTGGGGCTTGGTCATTGAGGCATGTTTCGTGGACGGCGTCGTGGCTTGCGGACGCACGGGTACGGCATGAACCAACACTTGCCTGCGGCGCTAGCGGGACAGGACACTAGGCGCACACAGCATCAAAATCCTCTGCTTCGATGGCCGGACGGCGCCCTGCCAGCCGGTCGGCCAGCAGGCCGGCGCTGCCCATCGCCAGCGTAAAACCGAGTGCGCCGTGGCCCAGGTTCAGCCATAGCCCGGACACGCGCGACGGCCCCACCAGCGGCAGGCCGTCCGGCGTGGCCGGGCGCAGCCCGGCCCACGGCTGCAGCTGCGCCAGCGGCAGCTCGGGCACGATGCCCTCGAACAGCGCGCGTGTCTGTGCCACCAGCGTGCCGACCCGCTCCGGGTCGATGCGGGTGCCGCCGCGCACCAGGTCGGCCATGCCCGCCACCCGCAGTGTATTGCCGATGCGCGCGTAGACGATCTTGTTGGCAAAGTCCGTCACGCTGATATGCGGCGCGCGCGTGCCGCTGGCCAGCGGCACCGTGATGCTGTAGCCCTTGAGCGGCCACAGCATCGGCCGCACGCCCAGCGGGCGCAGCAGCGGCACGCTGCCGATGCCGCCGGCCACGATCACCACGTCGGCCGGCACCACGCCGCTGGCGGTCCGCACGCCGGTCACGCGCCCGCCCTGCTGCACCAGCTCTTGCACCACGGTGCCGAAGCGCATCGACACCCCGGCGTGCGCCCCGTCTTGCAGCAACCGTGCCAGCGACAGGCAGAAGCGGTGGCAGTCGCCCACTTCCTCGCTCGGCGTGTAGATGGCGCCGGCAATCTCGTTGCGGATGCCGGCCAGCGCGGGCTCCAGCGCCACGCAGGCATCGCGGTCCAGCGCCTGCTGCTCGCAGCCCAGGCTGGCCTGGTAGTCCAGCAGCCGGCAGGCCGCGTCGAACGCCGCCGCATCGCGGTGCACAACCAGTTTGCCGCGCCGCGCAAAATCGAAACCGGCGCCAACATCGTCATGCTGGTGCCGGGCCACGAAGGCCTGCATCAGGTCGCGTGAATAGAACCCCAGCCGCAGCAGCTTGCGCGTGGTGGCTTCACTGGTGGCGGCATTGCAGGCGCCCATGAAGGCTGCCAGCCAGCGCCACTGCGCCGGGTCGGCCGCGGGCCGGAAGCGCATCGGCGAATCGCGCCGCAGCAGCCAGCCCGGCACCTTGGCCATCACGCCCGGCCCGGCCAGCGGCGCCACATAGCTGTAACTGAGCTGCCCGCCATTGGCAAAGCTGGTCTCCTCGGCCGGCCCGTCGTGGCGCTCCAGCACCGTCACCTGGTGGCCGTCTTCGGCCAGGCGCCACGCCGTCGTCATGCCGACCACGCCGGCGCCCACGATCACTACCTGCATTGCCATCCCTTGATTGCTTTTTCCCGATCCGGCAAAGCGTAGTGCAGGCGGCGCGGATTGCCCAATGCGAATACGTGCCAGAATATGTCATCAGGCTATGGATGCCTGCCCGCTTCCCGGATTGCCATGCGCTTGCGCCAGATCGAAGTCTTCCGCGCCGTGATGCTGACCGGCACCGTCAGCGAGGCCGCGCGCCTGCTGCACGTGTCCCAGCCGGTGGTCACGCGCGTGCTGCAGCACGCCGAGGCCTCGCTCGGCTTTCGCCTGTTCGAGCGGGTGCGCGGCCGGCTGCAGGCCACGCCCGAGGCCAATGCGCTCTATGGCGATGTCGAAAGGCTATATGGCGAGATCGAGCGCGTGCGCCGGGTCTCGGAAAGCCTGCGCCACAAGGGCGCCGGGCGGCTGCGCGTGGCCGCCACCCCCAGCCTGGCCAACCCGCTGCTGGTGCCGGCGGTGCGGCGCTTCTGCGCGCGCCACCCGGACACGCAGGTGCAGGTGCTGACCCACCATACCGACGAGATCGTCGGGGCGCTGCTGGCCAACCAGATCGACCTGGGCTTTGCCTTTGCGCCGCCGGGCCACGAGGCCATTTCCAGCGAGCCGGTGGCCAGCGGCCGCATGCTGCTGGCGGTGCCGCGCGGCCAGCCGCTGCCCGCCGGCGGGCGCCGCCAGGTGGTGCCGATGCAGCGGCTGATGGAGCGCGCCTTCATCGGCTATGACGACAACAGCTCGCTCGGGCTGCTGGTGCGCCAGACCCTGGCCCGGCACGCGCTGGAGCCGCGCTCGACGCTGGAGGTGCAGACCTATTCGCTAGCGCTGGCCCTGGTCGATGCCGGGCTGGGCGTGACCCTGCTGGACCAGTACACCGCGCTCAGCGCCAGCCCGGAGCGCGTCGCGCTGCATGACGTGGCGCCGGTGCTGCCGTTCGAGATCCAGATGCTGCGCGCCAGCCACCGCGCCGGCTCCAGCCTCGCCGACGACCTGCGCGCGCAGTTTGCGCTGGCCGCCGCGGAACTGGCCGCAACGCTGCCGCAGCGGCTGGAAGCGCCAGCCGCCAGCTTTGACGCCACGCCCCGGAGCCGCGATCGGGGTCCGCCTGATGTCTGATTGATGTCCGATTGACAGCCGCGCGCGGCGTGCACCATCATCAAGCCGCCTGCAGGCACAACCTGCGTGCGCCAAACCGCCTATGTTCGTCCTGACCCTGATCGCCCTTGTCCTTGTCAGCGCCTTTTTCTCGGTCTCCGAGATCGCGCTGACCGCCGCGCGCCGCACCAAGCTGCAAGTCTTGTCGGAGCGCGGCGATGGCCGCGCCACGCGCGTGCTGCGGCTCAAGGAAGAGCCCGGGAATTTCTTCACGATCGTGCAGATCGGCGTCAACAGCGTGGCCATCCTGGCCGGTATCCTCGGCGAGAAGCATGTGTCGGACCTGCTGCTGGAAACGCTGTCGCCCTATATGCAGGTGATCCACGCCCAGCGCGTGGCCAATATCGGCTCGTTCCTGATCGTGACGCTGCTGTTTATCCAGTTCGCCGACCTGATCCCCAAGCGCATCGCCATGACCTTCCCCGAGCGCTGCGCGGTGGCGGTGATCGACCCGATGCTGACGCTGCTGCGCGTGCTCAAGCCGCTGGTCTGGATCTTCAACGCCGCCGCCGATGCCACGCTGCGGCTGCTGCGCCTGCCGACCAAGCCGGTCGACCAAATCACCACCGAGGACATCGCCGCGATGGTCGATGCCGGCGCCGAAGCCGGCGTGCTGCACAAGCATGAACTCCACCTGATCGAGAACGTGTTCGAGCTCGAGTTCAAGAGCATTACCGCGATCATGACGCCGCGCGACGACGTGGTCTACCTGAGTCTCGACGAACCCGCCGACAGCGTGCGCCGCAAGCTGGTCAACCAGCCGCACGCGCAATACCCGGTGTGCGGGCACGACCTCGACGACGTGCAGGGCTATATCGATTCCAAGGACATCCTGCAGCTGCTGCTGGCCGACGAGAGCGCCACCGTGATCAACAATATCGGCCGCCACCACGACAAGAACGTGCTGGTGATCCCCGACACGCTGACCCTGTCCGAGGCGCTCACGCGCTTCCGCGAGATGCACCAGAACTTTGCCGTGGTGATGAACGAATACGGGCTGGTGGTGGGCGTCGTCACGCTGGACGATATCGTCGGCGCGCTGATGGGAGACATCCTGTATTCCAGCGAGGACGAGCAGATCGTGCGGCGCGACGACAGCTCCTGGCTGGTCGACGGCCTCACCCCGCTGGTGGACCTGAAGAAGGCGCTGGATCTGGACACCCTGCCCGGCGAGGACTATGTCGACACCGCGGCCGGGCTGGTGATCTATTCGCTCAAGCGCATCCCGAAGAAATCCGAGTCGATCACCGTGGCGGGCTATCGCTTCGAAGTGCTGGACATCGACCATCACAAGATCGACCAGCTGCTGGTGTCGCGCCTGCCGCAGGCGCCGGAAGCCGAAGCGCCAGCACGGCTGGCGTAGGCGCGACGGCCTGCCGGTAGCGCTCCAGCGTATCCGGCAGCCGGAACCACGCCACATAGCTGAACGCCACCACCACCGCTGCCGCCGCCACCGCGCCCAGCCGCCATGGCGCCACCGATTCCTTCGGCGCCGGCACGTGCAGCGTGCGGTAAGCCGTGCCGAGCAGCGCGATCCATGCCAGCCCCAGCGCATAACCTGCAGCGACGTCCGACAGCCAGTGCATGCCCAGGTACAGCCGCGATACCCCGATCGCCGCCACCGCCACCACGGTCAGTGCCAGCACCGGGATGCGCACGCGCCACGGCTGGCGCAGGCACATCAGGAAGGCCAGGAAGCCATAGGTGACCATGCTGCTGGTGGCGTGTCCGCTGGGGAAGGAATACGATTCCAGGCCGCTGTAGATGCTGGCCGGGCGCACGCGCGCCATGCCCAGCTTGAGCGCCATCACGCAGGCGCGCGCACCCAGCAACGCGGCGGCCCAGTACAGCGCCACGGTCCAGGCGCGCCGCCAGCACAGCCACGCGAACACCGCCACGCCCACCGCCAGGGAAATGCGCGCGCCGCCCAGTTCGGTCACGGCAACCATCGCGATGTCGAGCCAGTCGGTGCGCAGGGCACGCAGCCATGCAAACACGATCTGGTCGATGCGCACCACGCCCCCCCTTTCGGCGACCTCGCCGGCCAGCCAGAACAGGGCGCTGCCGCAGGCCAGCAGCACGGCACCGGCCAGCAGCACCACCAGCAGCTCGGCCATGTCGCGTTCGAGCACGCGCAGCGTGAGCGTGCTCAGCCGGCGCGGCTGTGCGGCCACGCGCGCGGACAGCGCGCCGCCCCCCCACACGCGCCACCGGTCCAGCCAGCGCACCACCGGCCGCAACAGCGCCACCAGCAGCGGCACCAGGCTCAGCAGCAGCACCGTCACCAGCGTGAACAGCGCCAGCAGCCCGAGCGCCGTGCCCGGCGTGAGCCAGGCCTCGGCGAAGGCGCTCGCGCGTGCCGGCACGTCAATCACGGGACGCGCCCGCGGCGCCGACGATGCGGGCGATATTGGCGCGAGCCGGCGCCTCGCAGTCGGCAAAGGCGTCGGTCAGGAAGAGTCGCGGGCGCTGCGCCAGCTTGCCCAGGAACGCCGCGCGGCGGCGCATGAATTCAGTCTCCAGCGCCTCCCCCTTGAGACCGGTGCGCGCGGCCAGCAAGGCGCGGTTCTCGGCGAACACGTCCTGGCTATGGGCATCGAGCATTTCCGGCGCCGCGGCCAGCCTGAGCAGGTCGAGATCGAGCACGGTGTCGGCGCCGGCAATGCTCGGGCCATGGCCGCGCGTATCGAGCACGATCTGCGCGGCACGGTCCAGCACCGCGCGGTCCTCGCCGGGCGCCACCGTTTCGATCAGCGCGGCTGAGGCGGCTTCGTTGTGCTCGCATCCCGCCACATAGACCGCGTCGTGGCACAGCACCGCCAGCGCCTGCGCGCGGTCCAGCGCAATGCCGCGCACGTGGGCGGTCTCGAACATCTCCAGGATATGGCGGCGGTCGTGGTAGTGCCGGTACGGCGTGTCGTGCAGCGCCAGCACATCGAGCACCGCCTGGCGCGGCAGGAAGTCCAGGCAGGCCAGCGCCGCGGGCCAGGCGGGCGCAAAGCGCGGCACCTCGCCCTGCGGCGTGGCCACCGGTTCGCTGAACACATCGGAGCGGCGCACCCACAGCAATGAGG
Organism: Cupriavidus sp. FW306-1B-F12B; assembly: GCF_058781795.1. Lineage (NCBI taxonomy): Bacteria > Pseudomonadati > Pseudomonadota > Betaproteobacteria > Burkholderiales > Burkholderiaceae > Cupriavidus > Cupriavidus sp. FW306-1B-F12B. The sequence continues at coordinate 82,427 of NZ_JBYSXC010000006.1, read as the reverse complement.
GATCGCGCATCGCGCGATAGACCACCACCGGCGCGAGATCGGCCTCGAAGCGGCCGATGCCGACTGCCGTGTAGGCGCCGCCCTTGTAGTGTCGGTACGGCATGCCGGCGACCAGGTTGGGGTCGGCCGGCAGTTCGGCCGGATCGCCGTGGAAGACCGGTGCTGGGGGTTGGCTGGCGGGTGGCTGTGTCATGGTGCGGCATCCTGCGTTGCGGATCGCCATGATAGTGCACCTGGCAGTGCGTCCGGTATGGAGGCCGGTGCGGCGGCCCATGCCCGCCGCATGAAAACCGGCCGCGGAAAAAACAAAACCGACGCGCACTGTCGTGGGCGTCGGCCTGAGTTTTACTACACTGTTGTTGCCTGCCGGTGGTCGATTCCGACAGCTTCTTGTTTTGGCGGAGAGGGTGGGATTCGAACCCACGGTACCGTCGCCGGTACGCCTGATTTCGAGTCAGGTACATTCGACCACTCTGCCACCTCTCCGGTAACTTGTTGCCGTGTGGCGAAACCAAGATTATAGCCATGTCCGGCCAGCCGATGCAATAGGCTGGCAGCGGATTTTTTCGGTTCGCTTTACAGCTCCGGTTCCAGGCGGGTGATGCCGCCCATGTACGGCTGCAGCGCGGCCGGCACCGTGACCGAGCCGTCTGCGTTCTGGTAGTTCTCAAGGATCGCCACCAGCGTGCGGCCCACGGCCAGCCCGGAGCCGTTGAGGGTGTGCACCAGCTCCGGCTTGCCCTGCCCCGCGCGCATGCGCGCCTGCATGCGGCGCGCCTGGAAGTCGCCCATGTTCGAGCACGAGCTGATCTCGCGGTAGGTGTTCTGCGCGGGGATCCACACTTCGAGGTCGTAGGTCTTGGTGCTGCCGAAGCCCATGTCGCCGGTGCACAGCACGATGGTGCGGAACGGCAGCCCCAGCTTCTTCAGGATTGCCTCGGCGTGGCCGGTCAGTTGTTCCAGCGCCTCGAACGACTGCGCGGCCGGCACCACCTGCACCAGCTCGACCTTGTCGAACTGGTGCTGGCGGATCATGCCGCGCGTGTCCTTACCGTACGAGCCGGCCTCCGAGCGGAAGCACGGCGTATGCGCGACAAAGCGCAGCGGCAGCTTCTCGCCGGCGACGATGGCGTCGCGCACGATATTGGTCAGCGGCACCTCGGCGGTCGGGATCAGGTAGAAGTTCTCGATGCGCTCGCCGTCTTCGCTGCCGACCTTGCGCGGCACCTTGAACAGGTCTTCCTCGAACTTGGGCAGCTGGCCGGTGCCGCGCATCGAGGCGGCGTTGACCATGTACGGCACGTACATCTCGGTGTAGCCGTGTTCCTGCGTATGAGTGTCGAGCATCAGCTGGACCAGCGCACGGTTCATGCGCGCCAGGCCGCCACGCAGCATCGAGAAGCGCGAACCGGTGACCTTGACCGCGGTGTCGAAGTCCAGGCCCAGCTTCTCGCCCACGTCGACGTGGTCGCGCACGGCGAAATCGAACTGGCGCGGCTCGCCCACGCGGCGCACTTCGACGTTCTGGGTTTCGTCATTGCCCACCGGCACGCTTTCATGCGGCAGGTTGGGGATGGCCAGCATCAGCTCGGCCAGGTGCGCCTGGATCTCGTCCAGCCGCGCGGCCGAGGCCTTGAGCGTGTCGCCGATGCCGCCCACTTCCGCCATCACGGCCGAGGCGTCCTCGCCCTTGCCCTTGAGCATGCCGATCTGCTTGGACAGGCTGTTGCGGCGGGCCTGCAGTTCCTCGGTCTGGGTCTGCAGTTGCTTGCGTTCGGCCTCAAGTGCCTGGAACGCCGCAACGTCGAGTTGGTAGCCGCGCGTGGCAAGGCGTTGCGCCACGGCGTCGATGTCTTTGCGGAACAGCTGGATGTCGAGCATGTTGCTTTGGTGAAGTGCAGGGCCAGCGACATGCCGGCGGACCCGCCATTTTACTGCACCGGCCCCGTCCGGCGCGAACCGGGCGATGCCAGGCCAGAGGGCCGTGTCGCCGGCTCACGCCACCGCTCACTCCCCGCCCTTGCCGCCGTCCTTTGCCTTGGCCACGCGCTGCTCGCGATGCCAGGCGGCATCCAGCTCGCGCAGGTGGCGCAGCTTCTCGGCAATCTTGCCCTCCAGCCCGCGCGGCACCGGCTGGTACCAGTCCTGGGCCTTGAGGTCGTCCGGGAAGTAGTGCTCGCCGGCGGCGTAGGCCTCGGGCTCGTCGTGCGCGTAGCGGTAGGCGTGGCCGTGGCCAAGCTCCTTCATCAGCTTGGTCGGCGCGTTGCGCAGGTGCACCGGCACCGCGCGCGACTTGTCCTTGCCGACGAAGGCGCGAGCCGCGTTGTAGGCGTTGTAGCCGGCGTTGGACTTGGGCGCCACGGCCAGGTAGATCAGGGCCTGGCCCAGCGCCAGCTCGCCCTCGGGCGAGCCAAGGCGCTCATAGGTCTCGGCCGCGTCCAGCGTGATGCGGGCGGCACGGGGATCGGCCAGGCCGATATCCTCCCACGCCATGCGCACGATGCGCCGCGCCAGGTAGCGCGGGTCGGCGCCGCCGTCGATCATGCGGCAGAACCAGTACAGCGCCGCGTCCGGGTCCGAGCCGCGCACGGACTTGTGCAGCGCGCTGATCTGGTCGTAGAAGGCGTCGCCGCCCTTGTCGAAGCGGCGCAGGTTTTCCGACAGCGCGCTGCCCAGCAGCGCGGTATCGATCTGCGCGGCGCGGGCGGTGCGCGCGGCGCGCGCCACGATCTCGATATTGTTCAGCAGCTTGCGCCCGTCGCCATCGGCCGAGGCCACGATCAGCTGCAGCGCTTCATCCTGCCAGCTCAGGTCGCCCGCCTGTGCGCCAAGTTCTTCGCTGGCGCGCAGCGCCAGCTGGGTCAGCTCGGCATCGTCCAGGCTCTTGAGCACATAGACCGCCGCGCGCGACAGCAAGGCGCCGTTGACTTCGAACGAGGGGTTCTCGGTGGTGGCGCCGATAAAGGTGAAGAGCCCGCTTTCCACATGCGGCAGGAAGGCATCCTGCTGGCTCTTGTTGAAGCGATGGACCTCGTCGACGAATACCAGCGTGCGCCGCCCGTGCGCGCGGAACTGCTCGGCGCGCTCGACCGCCTCGCGGATGTCCTTGACCCCCGACAGCACCGCCGACAGCGCGATGAACTCGGCGTCGAAGGCACTGGCCATCAGCCGCGCCAGCGTGGTCTTGCCCACGCCCGGGGGGCCCCACAGGATCATCGAATGCGGCTCGCCGGACTCGAACGCCACGCGCAGCGGCTTGCCCGCACCGAGCAGGTGCTGTTGCCCGATCACCTCGTCGATGGTGCGCGGGCGCAGGCGCTCGGCCAGCGGTTGCCGGGAACGGTCGGGAGTATCGGAAAACAGCGTGTCCGCCACGGTATTCAAGCCTTGTGAATGCAGAACGCCACAGTGTAGACCATCGGCGCCCTGCCCCTGCGTGGCAGGCTAGGCGGCAAATGCCACCACGTCCTCGATCTCGACACGGATGCCGATGCGCTCGCCCACGGCATGGTTGTGGTGGGACGGCACCAGCGCCAGCACGCGGCCGCCGCTGGCCAGGCGCAGCGTGTACAGGATCTCGGCGCCGCGGAAGGCCTTGTGGACCACCTCGGCGCGCATCGGGCTGGCGTCGTCGTGGACGATGTCATCGGGGCGCACCAGCACGTCGACGGCGGCGCCGGCGGGCAGCGCCAGCGGCGCCGCGGGGCGCAGCAGGCCCAGTTCCAGTTCAATCTCCGCGGTCCCGCGCAACCGCCCCGCCATCAGCACGCCCTGCCCGATAAAGCCCGCGACAAAGCGCGATGTCGGCCGGTGGTAGAGGTCGTGCGCGCTGCCCCACTGCTCGATCACCCCGTCGTGCATGACGCCGATCTCGTCGGCCATGGCAAAGGCCTCGTGCTGGTCGTGGGTGACCAGGATCGCGGTGGTGCCCTGCGCCTTCAGGATCGCGCGCACCTCCAGGCTCAGGCGTTCGCGCAGGTCGACGTCGAGGTTGGAGAACGGCTCGTCGAGCAGCAGCAGCTCCGGGCGCGGTGCCAGCGCGCGCGCCAGCGCCACGCGCTGCTGCTGGCCGCCGGACAGCTCATGCGGATACTTGCGGCCCGCGCCGGCCAGTCCGACCAGCTGCAGCACCTCGTCCACGCGCGCCGCGCGCCCGGCGCGGCTGGCCCGCACCAGGCCGAAACCCACGTTGGCCGCCACGTCCAGGTGCGGGAACAGCGCATAGTCCTGGAACACCATGCCGATGCGGCGCTGCTCCGGCGCCAGCATCGCCCCGGACGACGACACGACCTGCCCGTCCAGCACGATGCGGCCATCCTGCAGCGGCTCGAAACCGGCGATGGCGCGCAGCACCGTGGTCTTGCCGCAGCCGCTGGGCCCCAGCAGGCAGGCGATATTGCCGCGCGCCACCGAGAACGACAGCCCCTTGACCACCACATGGCGGCCAAAAGCGTGACGGATCTGGTCGACCTCGATGACAGCGGCGCCAGCGCCAGTGACGTCAGCAACGCCTGCGCGGGTCGCCGGCCGGCTGCGGGCCTGGGCGCCGGGCAAGCGTGAATAGGAATCGGTTCGCATGTGCGCATTATAGGGACGCGGCCGGGGCCGGGAGCGCCTTTCGGGGCAAATGCGTGCCCCACATTGCTAGAATGCGGCAGCCCGCACGCTGTGCGCGGCACTTCCGCCCACTTTCCGACGCATGCTCCTGTCCAGCCGCCGCCGCTTCCATCCCCTGACCCTGGCCACCCTGGTGATGGCGCTGCTGATCGCCGTGCCGGTGCTGGTGATCGCCTCGGCAGTGCTGCTGCCTGCCGGCGACACCTGGCGCCACCTGATCGACACGGTGCTGGCGGAATACGTGCTCAACACCGTCTGGCTGCTGTGCGGCGTCGCCGTGGGCGTATTGCTGCTGGGGGTGACCACCGCCTGGCTGGTATCGACCTACCGTTTCCCGGGCCACGCCGTGATGGAATGGGCGCTGGTCTTGCCGATGGCGATGCCCGCCTACGTGATCGCCTATGCCTACACCGACGCGCTGCAGTTTGCCGGGCCGGTGCAGGGCTGGCTGCGCGAGCTGACCGGCTGGAAGGCGCGCGAGTACTGGTTCCCGGATATCCGCTCGCTGGGCGGCGCCATCGCCCTGTTCTCGCTGGTGCTGTACCCCTACGTCTACCTGACCGCGCGCGCCGCCTTCCTGCAGCAGACCCAGAACACGCTGGAAGCCGCGCGCCTGCTCGGCCACGGCACCTGGAGCCGGCTCTGGCGCGTGGTGCTGCCGCTGGCGCGTCCCGGCATCGTTGCCGGCACCGCGCTGGCAATGATGGAAACGCTGGCCGACTTCGGCACCGTCGCCTACTTTGCCATCCCGACTTTCTCCACCGGCATCTACCGCGCCTGGTTTTCGCTTGGCGACAAGAACGCCGCGGCGCAGCTGTCGGCATGCATGCTGCTGTTCGTCGCCGCCATCCTGCTGATGGAGCGCGCCAGCCGCGGCCGCGCGCAGGTCTACGGCAACCAGCGCCGCGCCGTGGCCTGGACGCTGGACGGCGCGCGCGGCTGGCTGGCGCTGGCTGTATGCATGGTGCCGGTGCTGCTGGGCTTCCTGATTCCCGCGCTGATGCTGTGCCGCATGGCCTTCACCGACGGCGATGCGCAGTTCGGCGCGCGCTTTGTCGGGCTGGTGCGCAACAGCTTCCTGCTGGCCAGCGCCACCGCGCTGGCCGCGGTGACGGTCGCGCTGGCAGTGGGCTACGCCGCGCGCGCGGCCAACGGCAAGCGCAGCTGGCTGATGCGCGGCCTGACGCGGCTGTGCGGCATGGGTTATGCGCTGCCGGGCTCGGTCATTGCCGTGGGCGTGCTGGTGCCGGTGGCGCGGCTAGACAACGCGCTGTCGGCCTGGCTGCAGCAGCAGTTCGGGCTCTCGGTGGGGCTGCTGCTGACCGGCGGCATCGCCGCGCTGGTCTATGCGCTGCTGGTGCGCTTCCTGGGCGTGGCGCTGCAGACCGTCAATGCCGGGCTGGGCAAGATCACGCCCAGCATGGATGCGGCCGCGCGCAGCCTCGGCCACGGCCCCGGCGCCACGCTGCGGCGCGTGCATTTCCCGATGCTGCGCGGCAGCCTGCTGACCGCGGCACTGATCGTCTTTGTCGACGTGATGAAGGAGTTGCCGGCCACCTTCGTGATGCGCCCGTTCAACTTCGACACGCTGGCCGTGCAGGCCTACAACCTCGCTGCCGACGAGCGCCTGACCGAGGCCGCCACCGCCTCGCTGGTGATCGTAGCCGTGGGCCTGCTGCCGGTGATCGTGCTCTCGCGCACGATCCGGCGCGAAGCGCAGCGCTGAGCCTCCCGCGCTTCTTGCCCTAAAGTCGCGCCGCAACGCGCCGATAGCCTTTTATGGCCCGGCGTCCGCCCGGGAGCGAACAGCGGCATGCCTGCCGCGCAAGAACCTATGCTGCGATATCACATCCTGCTGTTCAAGTTGAACCGGCTCAGCCGCAACAAGCTGAGCGGCGTGGAAGAAGTCTCGCTGGCCGGCCAGTTGGCGGAGAAGGTCAATTCGGCCGACACGGCCGCGCGCGTCATCGCCGACCTGTTCGATCACGCCAACCCGCAGGTGCGCCGCATCGCGCTCAACGCGATCCGCCGCGCGCGGCAGTTCTCGTCGCCCGAACTGCAGCCCGCGCTGGTGCGCCGCATGGCCGATGCCGAAGCGGTGCTGCGCCATGACGCCGTCTGGATCGTGCAGGAAACCCGGATGGATGGCGCCGAACTGCGCGCCGCGCTGCGCCGCCTTGCCGGCAAGGTGCAGCTGCCTTGGGACGCCGAGCGTGCCCGCGCCAATCCCGGCGACATCGCGCTGGCGGCGCAGGTGCGCGCACGCATGGCATTGGACAAGCTGCTGGAAAAGAGTGCGGCGCAGCGCAACCAGGCGCTGGCCGCGATGGCGCTGGGCGGGACGCCAGACCAGCCTTATGCGGAAGGCACGGTCGGACACAAGGGCCTGCTGCACCGGGCGCTGGTACGGCGCCAGGCGGGGCGGCGGCTCAACAGCAGCGTGAAGCTGACGTTCCGCAAGGTCGAGCCGACCGAGGGGACGGGGAACAAGCGGTTCCTGCTGTAGCAAGAACCGCTACTGCAAAGGCCGTGGCGGCTTACTTGAAGCCGGCGCGGTCCACCAGCTTCTGTGCCTGCGGCTGGTACTTGCCCAGTTCGGCCACGTTGATGGTGTCGGACTTGAACGTGCCCAGCGCTTCCAGCGCCGGGTTGCTGACCTTCACGCCCTGCACCACCGGCCACTCGTTGTTGCCGTCGGCAAAGTAGCGCTGAGCCTCGTCGCTGGCCAGGTACTCCAGGAACTTGACCGCCGCTTCCTTGTTGGGCGCATGCTTGAGCATGCCGCCGCCCGAGACGTTCATGTGCACGCCCTGGCTCGACTGGTTCGGCCACAGCACGCCCAGCTTGTCGGCCACGGCTTTGTCTTCCGGCTTGGTCGACTTCAGCAGGCGCGCGATGTAGTAGGTGTTGGCGATGGCCACGTCGCACTCGCCGGCGGCAACCGCCTTGAGCTGGTCGGTGTCGCCGCCCTTGGGCACGCGCGCCAGGTTGGCGGCCACGCCGCGCGCCCACTGCTCGGTGCGTGCCTCGCCATCATGGGCGATCAGGCTGGAGACCAGCGACAGGTTGTAGACATGGCCGCTGGAACGCGTGCAGACCTTGCCCTTCCACTTGGGATCGGCCAAGTCTTCATAGCTGGCGATATCGCCGGCCTTGACCGCGGTCTTGTTGTAGGCGATCACGCGGCCGCGCGCCGAGAAGCCGAACCATTCGCCATTGGGGTCGCGATAGTTGGCCGGGATGCGCGATTCCAGCGCCTTCGACTTTACCGGCGCAAACACGCCAGCCTGCTGGGCGCGCCACAGGCGGCCGATATCCACCGTGATGAACACGTCCGCCGGGCTGTTGGCACCTTCATTGCGGATGCGCTCCAGCAGCGGGTCTTCCTGGCCTTCGATGCGGTTGATCTTGATGCCGGTCTGCTTGGTGAAGTTGGCGTACAGCGCTTCGTCCGTCTGGTAGTGACGCGCGGTGTAGAGGTTGAGCACCTTTTCCTGCGCCGCCGCGGCGAGCGGCAGGGTCAGCAGGGCCAGCGCCGCAGCGCGCGGCAGCAAGGTTCGGATAGTGGTCTTCACGCGGTTGGCTCCCCAGCATGGTTTGGGCAGCCGCCGGGGACCCGAGGCCGCCCGGTTATTGGATTCCGGTCAGCGGGAAACAATATTGATTCTTGTTCAGGCGGTCAAATTACATTTCTGTCATGTTGACGCCCGTTGACCGCTCAAGATCAGGGAGATGCCCGCACTAACCTAATCGCCCCTTGTGCGAAGGCGAACCGGCAAGGCGGGCGCCGGATCTCAGCCGCGGCGTACCCAGACCACCTTGCCAGCCTTGACGCCGAGCGCGCGGCGTTGCGGGTTGTAGTCCATGGTGCCGGGGAACTGCTGGCCGTCGCGCTCGCCCAGGCGCCACGCGCAGCCCTGCAGCAGGCCGATGGCCTCGGCCTCGGGCTTGCCGACCAGGGCATCGTCGGCCAGCTTGTCGGCGGCACAGCCCTGCGGCGTGCCACGCGCGCCTTGCGGGCCGGTCGGCGCGGGCGCCGCGCAAGCCGCCAGCAGGGCCCCGCCCGCCGCCAGCATGGCGGACTGGCGCAGCCAACGGCGGATGGTTCGCTTCGCAATCATGTCGTTCTCCTGATGGGTATGGCGAGTATGTGGATGCTGGGACACGCGGCACACCGCGGCGTTCAGCTTCTTTGCACACCGATGTGAAACCTTTGCCAGATTGCCATGTATTGTGCACATTTTCTGTATGGCCTCGGCTTGATCTGGATAAACCGACCTATAACCCAGGCGTGCTATCAGTGAGGAAGCGGGCCGGCAACGTCCCGCACCACTCCACCCACCGCGCGTCCCCCTGCGCCTTCCCTGGGAGCAACGCATGACCGCAATGATGAAAGCCGCCGTTTTTGTCGAGCCTGGCCGGATCGAACTGGCAGACAAGCCAATCCCGGATATCGGCCCCAACGATGCCCTGGTGCGTATCACCACCACCACCATCTGCGGCACCGACGTGCACATCCTCAAGGGTGAGTACCCGGTGGCGAAGGGCCTGACCGTGGGCCATGAGCCCGTCGGCATCATCGAAAAGCTCGGCAGCGCGGTGACGGGATACCGAGAAGGCCAGCGCGTGATCGCCGGCGCAATCTGCCCCAACTTCAACTCCTACGCGGCGCAGGACGGCGTGGCCTCGCAGGATGGCAGCTACCTGATGGCCAGCGGCCAGTGCGGCTGCCACGGCTACAAGGCGACCGCGGGCTGGCGCTTCGGCAACATGATCGACGGTACCCAGGCGGAATACGTGCTGGTGCCCGACGCCCAGGCCAACCTGGCGCCAATCCCCGATGGCCTCACCGACGAGCAGGTGCTGATGTGCCCCGACATCATGTCCACCGGCTTCAAGGGCGCGGAAAACGCCAATATCCGCATCGGCGACACCGTGGCCGTGTTCGCGCAGGGTCCGATCGGGCTATGCGCGACCGCCGGCGCGCGGCTGTGCGGCGCCACCACCATCATCGCCGTCGACGGCAACGACCACCGGCTGGAGATCGCGCGCAAGATGGGCGCGGACGTGGTCCTGAACTTCCGCAACTGCGACGTGGTGGACGAGGTCATGAAGCTGACCGGCGGGCGCGGCGTGGATGCCTCGATCGAGGCACTGGGCACGCAGGCAACCTTCGAGCAGTCGCTGCGCGTGCTCAAGCCCGGCGGCACGCTGTCCAGCCTGGGGGTCTATTCAAGCGACCTGACCATTCCGCTGTCGGCCTTAGCCGCGGGGTTGGGCGACCACAAGATCAATACCGCGCTGTGCCCCGGCGGCAAGGAACGCATGCGGCGGCTGATCAATGTGATCGAGTCGGGGCGGGTCGACCTGGGCGCGCTGGTGACGCACCAGTACAAGCTGGACGACATCGTCGCGGCCTACGACCTGTTCGCCAACCAGCGCGACGGCGTGCTGAAGATCGCCATCAAGCCGCACTGACGGCGGCGCCTCGGGTTCAGCCCTTGGCCCGGGCGGCCAGCGCCTGCATGGCGTCGGCCGGCAGCGGCCCATGGCAGGTGCGCTCGCCGCCGGACTCGCCGACCACCAGCCATACCTGGTCCGGCTGGCCCTTCGGATGCAACAGCCAGGCCGGGCCGCGCGCATTGCTGCTGGGCGGCAGGTCTTCCAGCACGCCGGTGCTGGCCGACTGCAGCATCACCGCGCACTCGGTGGCGGGCACGCGCGTGGCCTTGAGGAAGCCCGGATTGCCCAGCACTTCGGGCAATCCCGAGTCCGGTGCGCGCAGGAAGGAATCGACATCGAACTTGCTGGCGCCGCCGCCGCTGCTGGCACATGCCGCCGTCAGCAGCGCGCCGGCACTGGCCAGCAACACGGCGCGCTGGCCGCGCCGGGAACGGATGGTGACTGCGGGACCTTCCTGCGGATCGTTCATGGCGGGCCTCACTGCTTCATCACATCGGCGCCCTTGGGCACCGTGAACCGGAATGCATCGGCCGCCAGCGGCGGGTTCTTCTGCATGCCCGTGAAGGTCAGCAGGGTGGTGTTGCCGAACGCGTCGCGCAGTTCCATGGCTTCAAGATTGCCGGCCTTGAAGCCGATGCCGATGCGCTCGAACTGCGTGTCCTTGGCCTTGGGCGTCAGCTCCAGCCACTCTACGCCGTCGCGGGTCGGGCCGTTCTTGACCATGAAGTTCTTTTCCAGGTCGTTGCTGCCGAACAGGATCGCCGCCGGGCTGGAGCCGAGTGCACCGTCGAGCTTGCGCTCGGTGACCTGGTTCAGGTCCTTGTCGTAGATGTACAGGGTCTGGCCGTCGGCCTGCAGCAGCTGGTCGTAGGGCTTGGTATAGCGCCAGGTGAACTTGCCCGGGCGCGAGAACACAAAGGTGCCGCTGGAGGTGCCGGTCACCTTGCCGTTGGCGCCCTGCCCCTTGACCTGGCGCTGCGTGAACTCGCCGCGCGCGCTCTTCACGCCGGTGACAAAGCTCTGCAACTGGTCAGTGGCTGCGGCATGGGCCGGCGCCTGGATGGCAAACATCGCCAGCGCGGCGCAGGCCGACACGATGATGCGGTTGCGCATGGTTCGGGTCCTGGTAGTTGTAGGGTGCGTTGCCTGCGCCGCGTCGGGCGCTGGCAACCTGTCCTTTTAGAGCCGCCGGCAGCCCGGGGATTCCGCGCGCCGCAAGCCGGCGGGTAACCGGATATTACGAAGGCTGCGCGAGCGGCGCTCAGTCATCTTCGCGGGCGGCACCGCCACCCTGCACCAGGATGTCGCGGTTGCCATTGCCCGACATGGCCGAGACCATGCCGGCCTTTTCCATGTCCTCCAGCAGCCGCGCGGCACGGTTGTAGCCGATGCGCAGGTGGCGCTGCACCAGCGAGATCGACGCGCGCCGGTTCTTCAGCACCACCTCGACCGCCTGGTCGTACAGCGGATCGGCCTCGCCGCCGCCACCGCCAATGCCGGCACCGCCGCCAAACCCGTCGCCACCGCCGGCGTCATCGGTCAGGCCGCCCTCGAGGATGCCCTCGATGTAGTTGGCTTCGCCGGATTCCTTGAGCTTTTCCACCACGCGGTGGACTTCCTCGTCCGAGACAAAGGCGCCGTGCACGCGCACCGGCAGGCCGGTGCCCGGCGCCAGGTAGAGCATGTCGCCCATGCCCAGCAGCGCTTCGGCGCCCTGCTGGTCGAGGATGGTGCGCGAGTCGATCTTGCTGCTGACCTGGAACGCGATCCGGGTCGGCACGTTGGCCTTGATCAGGCCGGTGATCACGTCCACCGACGGGCGCTGCGTGGCCAGCACCAGGTGCAGGCCGGCCGCGCGCGCCTTCTGCGCGATGCGGGCGATCAGCTCTTCCACCTTCTTGCCGACCACCATCATCAGGTCGGCCAGCTCGTCGATGACGATGACGATGGTGGGCAGCCGGTCCAGCGGCTCCGGGGCGTCCGGGGTCAGGCTGAACGGGTTGGGGATCCTTTCTTCGCGGGCCGCGGCCTCGTCGATCTTCTTGTTGTAGCCGGCCAGGTTGCGCACGCCCAGCTTGCTCATCAGCTTGTAGCGGCGCTCCATCTCGCCGACCGCCCAGTTCAGGGCATTGCCGGCCTGGCGCATGTCGGTCACCACCGGGCACAGCAGGTGCGGGATGCCCTCGTAGACGCTCATTTCGAGCATCTTCGGGTCGATCAGGATCAGGCGTACGCTTTCCGCCTTGGCCTTGTACAGCAGCGACAGGATCATCGCGTTGATGCCGACCGACTTGCCCGAGCCGGTGGTGCCGGCCACCATGCAGTGCGGCATGCGGGCCAGGTCGGCCACCATCGGCTTGCCGGCGATGTCCTTGCCCAGCGCCATGGTCAGGCTGGACGAACTCTCGTTGTAGACCTGCGAGCCGAGGATTTCCGACAGGCGCACGGTCTGGCGCTTCGGGTTGGGCAGCTCCAGCCCCATGTAGTTCTTGCCCGGGATGGTCTCGACCACGCGGATCGACACCAGCGACAGCGAGCGCGCCAGGTCGCGCGCCAGGTTCACCACCTGGCTGCCCTTGACGCCGGTGGCCGGCTCGATCTCATACCGCGTGATAACCGGGCCCGGGTAGGCCGCCACCACCTTGACCTCGACGCCGAAGTCCTTGAGCTTTTTCTCGATCAGGCGCGAGGTGAACTCCAGGGTCTCGGCGCTGACAGTTTCCTGGTGCGGCGGGATCGGGTCCAGCAGCGACAGCGGCGGCAGGTCCGAGTCCTGGATATCGGCAAACAGCGGCTGCTGCTTCTCGCGCTCGACGCGCTCATGCTTGGGCACCGCCTGCGGGCGCACGATCTGCACCGGCGCCGCCTCTTCGATGCGCACGCGCTGCACCTCGACGGTTTCCTTGCGCTCGGTCTTGGCGGCCTCGCCGATGATGCGGTCCTGCTTGCTCTCGCGGCGGGCCTTGAAGCCCAGGAACAGGGTCTCGACAAAGCCGCCGACGTGCTCGGCCACGGTCAGCCAGGAGAAATGGAAGAACAGCGACAGCCCGATCGCCAGCAGCAGCAACAGCAGCAGGGTCGCGCCGGTGAAGCCCAGCGCCACCTGCAGCCAGCCGCCCAGCAGGTCGCCCAGCACCCCGCCCGGCGCGCGCGGCAGCGCGGCGCGCAGCGGGTACATGCGGATCGCCTCCAGGCCCATGCTGGAGAACAGGGTCAGCCCGAAGCCGATCCAGCTGACGGTCACGCCCTGGCGGTGCAGGCCGGGATCCGCGCGCTCGGGCAGCTCGGCAGTCAGCGTGCGCCAGCCGCGCCAGCAGCGGCGCACCAGCAGCACCGCCAGCCAGTAGGCGGAAAAGCCGAAGATGAAGAACAGCACGTCGGCCACCCAGGCGCCGACGCGCCCGCCCAGGTTGTGGATATCGGCCACCTGGTTGGCATGCGACCAGCCGGGATCGGTCTTGCTGTAGCTGGCCAGCACGCACAGGAAACCCAGCGTGACGGCAAGCAGCAGGAACCAGCGGACCTCTCCCAGCAGTTTGCCGATGCGGGATGGCAAGGCTGAGGGATCGGTGCGGGTGGTCGTGGTAGCTCGGGCCATGCCTGGTTAAGACTCGCGTGTAAGGTGATTCCGGACGTGTTTCGGGCCGATGCCGGCAGCGGTCAGTGGTCGCTCACCAGGTGACTGACGGTCATCGTGGCGGCCATTTTAACGTGGCCCGAGACTATCGCACTCATTGGAATTTGCAACAGTGAGCAAATGCGGCTCCTCTTATAATGTCGCTTTCGAGCAAATGCCGGTGGGCAGCATGCCGCACCGGCCACAGGAACGCATCATGGCAAAACACGCAAAAGTGCTGATTCTCGGTTCTGGTCCCGCCGGCTATACCGCCGCGGTCTACGCGGCCCGCGCCAACCTGGAACCGGTGCTGATCACCGGCCTGGCACAGGGCGGCCAGCTGATGACCACCACGGACGTCGAGAACTGGCCGGGCGATGCCAAGGGCGTCCAGGGTCCTGAACTGATGCAGCGCCTGCTGGCGCACGCCGAGGAATTCAAGACCGAAATCATCTTCGATCACATCCACACCGCCAAGCTGGTGGACGACAACGGCCAGCCGGCCCGCCCCTTCCGCCTGATCGGCGACGCCGGTGAATATACGTGCGACGCGCTGATCATCGCCACCGGCGCCTCGGCGCAGTACCTGGGCCTGCCGTCCGAAGAGTCCTTCATGGGCCGCGGCGTGTCGGCCTGCGCCACCTGCGACGGCTTCTTCTACAAGAACCAGGAAGTGGCCGTGGTCGGCGGCGGCAACACCGCCGTGGAAGAGGCGCTGTACCTGTCGCATATCGCCAGCAAGGTCACCGTGATCCACCGCCGCGACAGCTTCCGCGCCGAGCCGATCCTGGTCGACCGCCTGCTGCAGCGTGAAAAGGAAGGCCGCGTGGTGATCCGCTACGACAGCGTGCTGGACGAGGTGCTGGGCGACGAATCCGGCGTGACCGGCATCCGCGTGCGCGGCACCAAGACCGGCCAGGCCGAGGACCTGAAGCTGGCGGGCGTGTTCATCGCCATCGGCCACAAGCCCAACACCGACCTGTTCGAAGGCCAGCTGGCCATGGAAAACGGCTACCTGGTGACCAAGTCGGGCCTGCAGGGCGACGCCACCGCCACCAGCGTGCCGGGCGTGTTTGCCGCCGGCGACGTGCAGGACCATGTCTACCGCCAGGCTATCACCAGCGCCGGCACCGGCTGCATGGCCGCGCTGGATGCCCAGCGCTTTGTCGAAGCCCTGAAGTAAGCACCGCCCCCTCCGCCGGCCGGGCCGCCACGGCCCGCCGGCGCGTCCCCCTGCGGCATCTCCTGCCGCCCCGCCAGTCGATATAATCTGCGCCGAGCCCCCGGAGATTTTTCAATGACGCACGGCGCCCGCAAACCCGACCGACCGCCCCAACGTTTCGGCCTGAACGACCTTGCCAGGCTGCGCGACACCCTCAAGGCCGATACCGAGCGCCGCGAAGCCGAGCGCGTGGCCGCCGAGCAGGCCGCCCGGCGCGCCCGTGAAGAGGCCGACGTCTTCCGCACCAGCGTGGGCCAGGTCAGCCAGCTGCGCGACCGCAACCGCGCCCCCGTGCCCGCCAGCAAGCCCGCCCCGGTGCCGGTGCAGTCGCGCCGCAACGACGAAGCCGTGCTGGCGGCCTCGCTGTCCGATGATTTCGACGTGGAAAGCCTGCTGGAAACCGACGAGACCCTGTCGTTCCGACGGCCCGGCATCGGCATGGACGTGATCCGCAAGCTGCGCCGCGGCGAATGGGTGCCGCAGGACAAGGTCGACCTGCACGGCCTGCGCAGCGACGAGGCGCGCGAGGCGCTGGCCGAGTTCCTGCGCCGCTCGGTGCGCAACGGCGTGCGCTGCGTGCGCGTGATCCACGGCAAGGGCCTGGGCTCGCCCGACAAGCTGCCGGTGCTCAAGGGCAAGGTGCGCAGCTGGCTGGTGCAGAAGGAGGAAGTGCTCGCCTTCGTGCAGGCGCGCGAGGCCGAAGGCGGCGCCGGCGCGCTGATGGTGCTGCTGCGCCAGCCGCGCACCTGACGCATCGCCACGGATGCACGTTCCGCTTGAATTGCTGATGGGGCGGCTGCCCCTGATCCTCCACATCATGGAGGTGATCGGCGTGCTCGCCTTCGCGGTCTCGGGCGTGGTCGACGCACGCAAGCAGCGCCTGGACGTGGTCGGCACCTTCGTGGTGGCCTTTGCCACCGCCTTTGGCGGCGGCACCGTGCGCGACGTGCTGCTGGACCGGCGCCCGTTCTACTGGGTCGACCACGAAGGCTACGTGCTGCTGATCTTCGTGATGTCGTTCGGCGCCTCGTTCGTGCTGCGTGTGGTCAGCCGCGTGGCCTCGGACCGGGCCATGATCGTCGCCGACGCGATCGGGCTGGGGCTGTTCTCGGTGACCGGCGCTTCGCTGGCGCTGGTGGCGCAGATGACGCCCACCGTGGCGGTGATGATGGGCATCATCTCGGCCGTGTTCGGCGGCGTGGTGCGCGACGTGCTGTGCAATGAGGTGCCGATGATCCTGCGCGACCGCTCGCCCTACGCCACCTGCTCCTTTGTCGGCTGCTGGATCTATGTCGGCATGACCTGGCTGGCGGTGCAGCAGGAAGCGGCGCTGCTGACCGGGGCGGTGGCGATCATCGCCATGCGGCTGGTGTCGGTGCGCTACGGGTGGAAGCTGCCCAGCTGAACCGCACGCACCAATGAAAACGCCGCCCTGCAAGGCGGCGTTTCGCTATCCTGGCCCACCCGAGGCTCAGACCGCGGCTTCGTCCTGCTCGCCGGTGCGGATGCGGATCACGCGCTCGATCTCGGTGACGAAGATCTTGCCGTCGCCGATCTTGCCGGTGTGGGCGGCCTTGACGATGGCGTCCAGCACGGTGTCCAGCTGATTCTCGGCCACCACCACTTCGATCTTGATCTTGGGCAGGAAGTCGACTACGTACTCGGCGCCACGGTAGAGCTCGGTATGCCCTTTCTGGCGGCCAAATCCCTTCACTTCGGTCACCGTCAGCCCGGTCACGCCGACGTCGGCCAGGGCTTCACGCACCTCGTCGAGCTTGAACGGTTTGATGATGGCGGTAATCTGCTTCATGACTGGCCCCTGTTTATCGTTTGTTCACGCGCCTAGCGGCGCATCGCCGCGGTCGCGGCGCTCTCCGGGTGGCATTTTACCAGCCCTTGGCCGCTTGCAATTCCGCCTGCCCCACAGCCGGCGCGGCCGCAGCATTGGCTAGCGCGCATCCGGGCACGCCCCGGCCCTGTGGATAAACCTGTGGACAGCCACTGGAGAAGCTGTGCACAAGCCGCCACCCAAGAGGCGGGGCTACCGGCGCTGCGCTCAATCCGGCACCTTCTCCAGGTCCGCCAGCCACACCACCGACTCTGAATCGCTCGGCGCGCGCCAGTCACCGCGCGGCGACAGCGATCCGCCCGAGCCCACCTTGGGCGCGTTCGGGATGCATGAGCGCTTGAACTGGCTGGTGCGGAAGAAGCGGTCCAGGAAGATCGCCAGGTTGCGCTTGATCTCCGGCAGCCCGTACTGGTTGCGCACCACATGCGGGCCATTGGGCCAGACGCCGCGCTCGCGGTCGCCCCAGGCATGCAGCGCCAGGAAGGCGATCTTGGACGGCGTGAAGCCGAAGCGCAGCGTGTGGTAGAGGTTGAAGTCCTGCAGCTCATACGGGCCGATGGTGCTCTCGGTCTTCTGCTCGGGGCCGTGGTTGCTGTCGCCCGGGACCAGCTCGGGGCTGATGTCGGTGTCGAGCACGGCCAGCAGCACGTCGGAACCGCCCTCGCCCACCTGCCCGCTCTCGGCCACCCAGCGCACCAGGTGCGAAATCAGCGTCTTGGGCACGCTGGCGTTGACGTTGTAGTGCGACATATGGTCGCCCACGCCATAGGTGCACCAGCCCAGCGCCAGTTCGCTCAGGTCGCCGGTGCCGATCACGATGGCGTGGTGGAAATTGGCCAGACGGAACAGGTGGTTGGTGCGCTCGCCGGCTTGCACGTTCTCGAAGGTCACGTCGTAGACCTTCTCGCCGGCGGCGTACGGGTGGCCCAGGTCCTTCAGCATGGCCAGGCACGACGGGCGGATATCGATCTCGGTCGCGGTGCAGCCCACCACCTGCATCAGCTGGCGCGCCTGCAGCAGGGTGCGGTCGCTGGTGGCAAAACCCGGCATGGTGTAGGCCAGGATATTGGCGCGCGGCAGGCCCAGGCGGTCCATCGCCTTGGCGCAGACCAGCAGCGCATGGGTGGAATCCAGCCCGCCGGACACGCCGATCACCACCTTGCTGATCTTGCTGGCCGACAGGCGCTGCACCAGCGCCTGCACCTGGATGTTGTAGACCTCCATGCAGCGTTCGTCGCGCTGGCGCGGATCGGCCGGCACGTACGGGAAGCGCGCCACGCTGCGCGCCAGCGGCAGCGACTTCTCCAGCGTCAGGTCGAGCAGGAAGCGCACCACGCGGAACTTGTCCACTTCTGCCTTGTGCCGGCGCACCGAGTGGCCGAAGGTGACCTGGTGCATGCGCTCGCGCGACAGCCGTTCGACGTCGATATCGGCGCAGAGCAGGTGCGAGGTATCGGCAAAGCGCTCGGATTCGGCCAGCAGCTCGCCGTTCTCGCAGATCAGCGCCTGGCCGTCCCAGGCCAGGTCGGTGGAGGACTCGCCCTTGCCGGCCGAGGTGTACAGGTAGGCCGCCAGGCATCGCGCCGACTGCTGCGAGACCAGCTGGTGCCGGTAGCCGGCCTTGCCGACCACGATATTCGAGGCCGACAGGTTGACCAGCACCGTGGCCCCGGCCAGCGCCGCGAACGACGACGGCGGGATCGGCACCCAGACGTCTTCGCAGATTTCTGCGTGGAAGCGGAAGTCGGGGATGTCTTCGACATCGAACAGCAGCCCGGCGCCGAACGGCACGTCCTGGCCCAGCAGCCGGATCGTCTCGACCGCGGCGTTGTCGGCGGCGCTGAACTGGCGCGCCTCGTAGAACTCCCAGTAGTTCGGCAGGTAGGACTTGGGCACCACGCCCTGGACATGCCCACGCGCCACCACCACGGCGCAGTTGAACAACTGGTGCTCGACCCGCAGCGGCATGCCGACGATCAGCGCCGCCGGCAGCTTGCGCGAGGCCTCGACGATGGTGGCCAGCGCCGCCTCGCAGGCGTCCAGCAGCGCGCGCTGGTGGAACAGGTCGTCGCAGGTGTAGGCGGAGATGCCCAGCTCCGGGAACGCCACCAGCACGGCGCCCTGCTGCGCCGCCTGCGCCGCCAGGGCAATGGTCTCGGCGGCGTTGAAGGCCGGGTCGGCCACCCGGCAGACGGGCACGCCCACCGCGACACGCGCAAAGCCGTGGGAATACAGGTTGAAAAACGGGTTCTTCATATCGGGCCTTGGTTATCGAACCATGCGGACCATGCCGCCGCCTGAGGCATCCCGGGATGCCTCGGCAAGCACTGGTGACGAGGATGCTCCATTTTACGACGCCCGCCCCGCGCCTGCCGTGCGGCGCAGCAACGGCGCATCGTTTCCGGTAGACTCGATCGATCCACAGACGGGAACTGGTGCAATGCAGTCTGAATCATGCGTGCCCGGCGAGGGCAAGGACCAGCGCCAGCCGGCACAGCACAAGCGCAAGTCGGCAGGCGACCCTGCGCAGGAATACCGTACCGAAATCATCTCCGACCTGGGCGAGATCGATGCCGCCGCCTGGGACGCCCTGGTGGCGCACCACGCCGACGCCACGCCGTTCCTGAAGCATGCCTTCCTGCACGCCCTGCACACCAGCGGCAGCGCCTGCGCCGAGACCGGGTGGAACCCGCGCTACCTGACGTTGTGGGCGCCGGCCAAGGACGGCCGCCCGGAACGGCTGGCCGCGGCCATGCCGCTCTACGCCAAGGCGCATTCCTATGGCGAATATGTCTTCGACTGGGCCTGGGCCGACGCCTATGCCCGCAACGGGCTCGAGTACTACCCCAAATGGCTGGCGGCAATTCCCTTCACGCCGGTGCGCGGCGCGCGGCTGCTGGCCGAAGACGCCCATGCGCGCCGCCTGCTGCTGCGGATGGCGCTGGCGCTGGCCGCCGAAAGCCAGATGTCGTCGCTGCACATCCTGTTCCCCGACGAGGCGGAAGCCGCCCTGATGCAGCAGGCCGGCATGCTGATGCGGCACGGCGTGCAGTTCCACTGGACCAATGACGGCTACGGCAGCTTCGACGACTTCCTGGCCACGCTGTCGCAGAAAAAGCGCAAGAACATCCGCGCCGAGCGCCGGCAGGTGGCGCAGGCCGGCATCAGCTTTCGGCGCCTGCGTGGCGCGCAGATCGACGACGACGCGTGGAAATTCTTCAACCGGTGCTATCGCCAGACTTACCGCGAGCACCATTCCACGCCCTACCTGAACCTGGATTTCTTCCGGCGCATCGGCGCCGCCATGCCGCAGCACCTGCTGCTGGTGATCGCCGAGCGCGACGGCCAGCCCATCGCCAGTTCGCTGCTGGTCTATGACGATACGCCGGAAGTCAGCACGCTCTACGGGCGCTACTGGGGCGCGCTGGAGCACTACGCCTGCCTGCACTTCGAAACCGCGTACTACCAGCCGCTGGAATTCTGCATCGAGCAAGGCATAGGCACCTTCGAAGGCGGCGCCCAGGGCGAGCACAAGATGGCGCGCGGCTTCCTGCCGGTGGCCACGCGCTCGGCCCACTGGCTGGCGCATCCCGCCTTTGCCGATGCCGTCGAGCGCTTCCTTGAGCGCGAGCGCCAGGGCATCGACGCCTACCTGGACGAACTGGGCGAACGCAACCCGTTCGCCCGCGCCTGAACACGCAAGCCGGCGCTCAGCGCCACATCCGCCGCAGCGTGTTGTCGCCCAGCATGTAGTGGTGGAACAGCGACGCCATCGCGTGCAGGCCGATCACCAGGTAGAAGGCGGTGCCCAGGGTCTCGTGGACCTCCTTGACGGTGTCCTTCAGTGCCGGGTCGGCCGCCACCAGCGCCGGCACTTCCAGCCCCAGCGAAGGCAACGCCAGCAGGTGGCCGCCAGCGTTCATCGCCAGCAGCCCCAGCAGCGGCTGGGCCAGGATATACAGGTAAAGCACCCAGTGCATGGCCTCGCCGGCCAACTGCATCCAGCGCGCGCCCGGCTCCGGCGCGGGCGCGCCGCGCACCAGGCGCCACAGCAGGCGCGGCACCGCCAGCAGCAGCACCAGCGCCCCCGCCCATTCATGGACTGTCATGGCCAGCGCGCGCGGCGGCGTGCCCTTGGCAAAACTGCCCTTCAGCTCGATCGCGGCATAGGCCAGCGCCACCAGCAGGAATACCGCCCAGTGGAAGCACACCGCCAGCCGGTCATAGCGACGCAGCGGCGACAAGGCCTGCGGCAATGCCTGGATTTCGGTGATGGGATTCATGAGGACTCCTCTTGTCAGCACCCGCATAGCGTAGCGCAAGGCGCTTGCCCGGATGCTGCCGTGCATCAAGCGCGCGGCAACAAAAAACCCCGCCGGAGCGGGGCTTCTTCAGCGGCGGTTCAGCTTACTTCTTGTAGTTGGCCACGCCGTCGGTGATTTCCTTGTGGGCTTCCTCGATGCCAGCCCAGCCTTCGACCTTGACCCACTTGCCGGCTTCCAGTGCCTTGTAGTGCTCAAAGAAGTGCTTGATCTGGTCCAGCTGGTTCTGCGGCACGTCCGACAGGCCCTTCATGTAGGCCGTGGCCGGCGACAGCTTGTCCACCGGAACAGCCACCAGCTTGGCATCCACGCCTGCCTCATCGGTCATCTTCAGCATGCCGAGTGCACGGCAGCGCACCACGGCACCGGCCAGGATCGGGAACGGCGACAGCACCAGCACGTCCACCGGGTCGCCGTCGCCCGACAGCGTCTGCGGGATGTAGCCATAGTTGGCCGGATAGCGCATGCCGGTGCCGATAAAGCGGTCGACGAACAGCAGGCCGGTTTCCTTGTCTGCCTCGTACTTCACCGGATCGCTCTGGGCCGAGATCTCGATGATGACGTTGAAATCGTTGGGGATGTCCTTGCCCGGGGACACGAGATTGAAGCTCATGCGGTTCTCCAGATGCCTGCGGTGTGTTGTTGGATGGCGGGCATTATAGCGGCTCATGCCTGACCGCAGGCTGACACGCGGGCCAGGCATGGCGCATTGCACGCTGGCCGCTGTCGGCGATAATGGCACATTCTTCAGCCGTCACTGAATAGCGCAGCCCCCGTGCTGCCCCCATGCCGCCCCGGAGCCACCCATGCACGCCCAGCACTTCGTCGCCAACCGCCTGATCGCGCCCGACAACGGCCTGCGCATCAAGGTCTTCGATCCGTCCAACGGCGAGCCGTTCGCCGAGATCGCACGCGGCAACGCCACCGATATCAACGTCGCCGTCCATGCGGCGCGCCAGGCCGCCGAAGGCGCCTGGGGCCAGATGGCGCCGGCCGAGCGGGTGCGCCTGCTCAACCGCGTCGCCGTGGCGCTAATCGCGCACGAGGACGAACTGGCCGCGCTCGAGGCCCGCGACACCGGCAAGCCGCTGCGCCAGGCGCGCGCCGATGCCCGCGCCGTGGCCCGCTATTTCGAGTTCTACGCCGGCGCGGTCGATAAGCTGCACGGCCAGACCATCCCCTACAACCCCGGCTACACCGTGCTGACCGTGCGCGAGCCGCATGGCGTGACCGGCCACATCATCCCGTGGAACTACCCGCTGCAGATCTTCGGGCGCAGCGTGGGCGCGGCGCTGGCCACCGGCAACGCCTGCGTGGTCAAGCCGGCCGAGGACGCCTGCCTGTCGCTGCTGCGCGTGGCCGAGATCGCCGCCGAGGCCGGCCTGCCCGAAGGCGCGCTCAATATCATCACCGGCTACGGCCATGAAGCCGGCGCCGCGCTGGCGCGCCACCCGGGCATCAACCATATCTCGTTCACCGGCTCGCCCCAGACCGGCAAGCAGGTGGCCCAGCTGGCCGCCGAGAACCACGTGCCGGTCACGCTGGAACTGGGCGGCAAGTCGCCGCAGATCGTCTTTGCCGATGCCGACCTGGATACGCTGGTGCCGGTGGTGGTCAACGGCATCGTGCAGAATGCCGGCCAGACCTGTTCGGCCGGCAGCCGCCTGCTGGTGGAGCGGCCGGTCTATGACGCGCTGCTCGACCGGCTGGCGTCGGTGTTCGAGTCGCTGCGCGTGGGCCCGTCCGAGCTCGACCTGGAATGCGGGCCGCTGATCAGCCGCAAGCAGCAGCAGCGCGTGTGGGACTTTGTCTCGGATGCGCAGCACGCCGGCGTGGCCGTGATGGCGCAAGGCCAGATCGTGGCCGAGGCGCCCGAGGCCGGCTACTACCAGGTGCCGATGCTGTTCCGCGACGTGCCACCCGCACACCGGCTGGCGCAGGAAGAAGTGTTCGGCCCGCTGCTGGCGGCGATGCCGTTCGACACCGAGGCCGAGGCCATCGCACTGGCCAACGGCACGCCCTACGGGCTCGTGGCCGGCGTCTGGACCCGCGACGGCGGGCGCCAGCTGCGCCTGGCGCACAAGCTGCGCGCGGGCCAGGTCTTTATCAACAACTACGGTGCCGGCGGCGGCGTTGAACTGCCATTCGGCGGCACCGGCCAGTCCGGCTACGGCCGCGAGAAGGGCTTCGAGGCCCTGTACGGATTCACCACCCTGAAAACCATCGCCATCCAACATGGGTAACATCAATTTCCTGTCCGTCGCCTTTGCCATCTTCTTTTTCTGGATGGCATGGCATGTCCGGAACAAGCGCGCCACCAATCCTTCCGGCATGCCGCGGCTGCAGGTCTTCAAGCGCAAGTGGGGCGACGTCGTCGGCGACCGCGTGCACTGGTGCCTGTATGTGGCACTGCCCTTCCTGCTGGCACTGATGATGGTTGCCAATGCCCTGCGCGGGCGGGGGCCGTTCTCGCACTAGGCATTGAGTACCCCGCAGCACGGATCACCAGAACATAACCACAACACCAGGAGACAAGCCATGAGACTGGCCAACAAGGTAGCGATCGTCACCGGCGGCGGTTCCGGGTTCGGCGAAGGCATTGCCCACACCTTTGCGCGCGAAGGCGCCAACGTGGTGGTCGCCGACCTGCGCGAGGAAGCCGCCGAACGCGTCGCCGCCGCGATCCGCGACGCCGGCGGCCGGGCCCGCGCGGTGCGCGCCGACGTTTCGCGCGAAGCCGGCACCGAGGCCATGCGCGAAGCCGCGCTGGCCACCTTCGGCGACGTCCATATCGTGGTCAACAACGCCGGCACGACCCATCGCAACAAGCCCATCCTCGAAGTCACCGAGGAGGAGTTCGACCGCGTCTACGCCGTCAACGTCAAGAGCATCTACTGGTCGGCGCGTACCTTTATCCCGCATTTCCGCCAGCGCGGCGGCGGCGTGTTCGTCAATATCGCCTCCACCGCCGGCATCCGGCCGCGCCCGGGCCTGGTCTGGTACAACGGCAGCAAGGGCGCGGTGATCACCGCCAGCAAGGCCATGGCCGCGGAACTCGGCAAGGACAACATTCGCGTCAACTGCGTCAACCCGGTGATCGGCGCCACCGCCCTGCTCGAAGAATTCATGGGCATGCCCGATACGCCCGAGAACCGCGCCAGATTCCTTGCCACCATCCCGATGGGCCGCATGTCGACCCCGCAGGACGTGGCCAACGCCTGCCTGTACCTGGCCTCGGACGAGGCTGCCTTTATCACCGGCACCTGCATCGAAGTGGACGGCGGCCGCTGCGTCTGAGCCGGTGCCGGCCACCTGCCTTCCCCTTTAGTCGTAGCTGTAAACGCGTCACACAGAAGCGCCATATCCTCAGGAGACAGCATGACAACAACCGCAGTAAACCCCGGCATCAGCGACGCCGCCTTTGAAGACGCCACCTACCGCAAGGTCAGCTGGCGCCTGGTGCCCTTCCTCTTGCTGTGCTACGTGGTGGCCTACCTGGACCGCGTCAACGTGGGCTTTGCCAAGCTGCAGATGCTCAACGACCTCCAGTTCAGCGAGACCATCTATGGCTTGGGCGCCGGCATCTTCTTTATCGGCTACTTCCTGTTCGAAGTGCCCAGCAACGTGATCCTGCACAAGGTGGGCGCGCGCATCTGGATCGCGCGCATCATGATCACCTGGGGCGCGATCTCGGCGGCGATGATGTTCGTCACCACGCCGACCATGTTCTACGTGCTGCGCTTCCTGCTGGGCATTGCCGAGGCCGGCTTCTTCCCCGGCATCATCCTGTACCTGACCTACTGGTACCCGGCCAACCGGCGCGGGCGCACCACCACCTACTTCATGACTGCGGTCGCGCTGGCAGGCGTGATCGGCGGGCCGCTGTCGGGCTGGATCATGCAGTCCTTCCACGGCCACAACGGCTGGTCCGGCTGGCAGTGGATGTTCCTGCTCGAGGGCATTCCGTCGATCCTGGTGGGGCTGTGGGTGCTGGCCTACCTGGACGACCGCATCGCCC
Organism: Cupriavidus sp. FW306-1B-F12B; assembly: GCF_058781795.1. Classification (NCBI taxonomy): domain Bacteria; kingdom Pseudomonadati; phylum Pseudomonadota; class Betaproteobacteria; order Burkholderiales; family Burkholderiaceae; genus Cupriavidus; species Cupriavidus sp. FW306-1B-F12B. The sequence continues at coordinate 57,320 of NZ_JBYSXC010000006.1, read as the reverse complement.
ACGCCAAGTGGCTGTCGCCGGAAGAGAAGGCGCTGCTGGAGCGCAATATCGCCAGCGAGGATGCGCACAAGGAAGACCCGCCGATCCGCACCGTGATGTCCAGCCCGCGCGTCTGGCTGATGAGCGCGATCTACTTCTGCTTCGTGATGGGCCTGTACGGCGTCAGCTTCTGGCTGCCGACCATCATCAAGCAGACCGGCGTCAAGGGCGCGCTCGATATCGGCCTGCTGACCGCCATTCCCTATGGCTGCGCAGTGGTCGGCATGGTGCTGGTGGCCTACAGCGCAGACCGCAGCGGCGAGCGCCGCTGGCATATCGCGCTGCCCGCGCTGGCCGGTTCGCTGGGCCTGCTGCTGTCGGTGCAATGGCATAGCGACACCACGCTGGCAATGGTGGCGCTGACGCTGGCCACCATCGGCATCCTGACCACGCTGCCGCTGTTCTGGAGCCTGCCGACTTCCTTCCTGGCCGGCACTGGCGCGGCCGCGGGCATCGCGCTGATCAACTCGCTGGGCAACCTTGCGGGCTTCCTCAGCCCCTATGCGGTGGGCTGGCTCAAGGACCTGACCCACAGCACCGATTCGGGCATGTACCTGCTGGCCGCCTGCCTGGTGGTGGGCGCGGCGCTGACGCTGTCGGTGCCCAAGCGGCTGGTGAGCCGGAAGTAGCCAGCTGCAAGCAGCACAAGCGAGCGCCGGCCCTTTTCCACGCGGAAAAGGGCCGGTTTTGCTTGCGGCACATGCAAAGTCCCTCGCACGCCGCTTGCGGGCCACAATGCGCCGTCGGCTGACGCGGATGTAGGACCAAGCCCGGCAGTGTTGCCCATCCGTGGGCCCTAGGATGGAAAGGAGACACCCGGAGTGATCCCACGGGGTCCTCCGGGGCATCTGATTCCGAAGCTCGCCCAAGGAGGCCACGATGCCGCAACTGCCCCCGTTTGCCCCTACCCGTTCGCTGGAACTTGTCGAAGCGCGCCTGGCACGGCGCTCGCGCGTCAAGCGCCTGGTGATCGCGCTCAGCGCCGGCGTGGTCGCGCTGCTGGCCCTGGTGCCGGCGGCCAGCCATGCGCAGGCGCCGGTGGTGGACGCCAACCCTGCGCCTGCCACACCGGCACCCGCTGCCCCGGCGCCCGCTGCCCCGGGCAGCACCATGGCGCCGACCCCGGGTGTCACGATGCCGGCCGCGCCGCCGGCAGAAACCATGCCCCCTGCCACACAGCCCGCACCGGGCATAGCGGCGCCTGCCACGGCAGCACCGCCGCCGACGGCGTCCCCGGCACCCGCGCCCACCGTCCCGCCGCCGGCCGCACCGGCGCCACCGCCGATGGCAGCGCCCGCGCAGCCACGTCCGCCGCTGACCACGCCGCCCCCGCCGCCGCCGCGTGATGCGATGGTGCAGCGTACGGCCGGCTCGGTCGCCTATATCTGCGGCGGTGTCGCCGAAGACGAGCAGGTCGCGCTGCAATCGGAAGCGCGCAAGTACAACATGAGCCTGCTGTTCACGCAGGGCGCGCGCGGCGAGTACCTGTCCGACGTTGACGTCAAGCTGATGCGCGGCGGCAAGGAAGTCGCCAGCTTTGTCGCCGACGGTCCGCGCTGCCTGCTGAAGGCGCCGTCTGGCACGTACAGCGTGCGGGCGACTTACCAGGGCCGGACCAAGAGCGCGACGGTAAGCACCGGCGGCAAGAACGCGCAGATGCGCTGGTAGTCAGTTGGGAGGGCGCGCCGGGTGGCGCGCCCGTGGAGGAGGGAGGAAAAAAGGCCCTTGAGTAAGCCGCTGTCCGTTGCATGCCAACCGCAGGCTCCCCTCTCCCGCTTGCGGGAGAGGGGAGCAAACCGTCAGCCCGCCTAGCCGTCCCCCAGCATCTGCCCCACCGACCCCGCCGTACCGGCCGCCCGCTCACCCAGCAACCGATGCAGCGTGCCCAGCAGCTCATCCTCGTTGTAAGGCTTGCCCAGGTACACGTTGACGCCGATCTCCTCGGCATAGCGGCGGTGCTTGTCGGCCGTGCGCGAGGTGATCATCACCAGCGGCATATGCGCGGTGCGCGCGTCGGAGCGCACGTTGCGGGTCAGGTCGAAGCCGTCCATGTGCGGCATCTCGATGTCGACCAGCATCGCGTCCGGCATGACATCCTGCAGTTGCTTGAGCGCATCCACACCGTCGCGCGCCAGCACCACCTGGTAGCCGGCGCGGCCCAGCAGGCGCTGGGTGGCCTTGCGCACGGTCAGCGAGTCATCCACCACCATCACGGTCGGCTGCACCGCCAGGCCGCGCACCGGCTCGGTGGTGCCGTCGCCCGCCAGTTCCGCGACCGCGCCCATCCGCGCCTGCACGGCAGGCGTCTGCGGCAAGGCCTGCGGCACCGGCTGGCCGCGTTCGCGCACCAAGCGCTGCGCCAGCACCACCGGGTTGTAGATCAGCACGATCTCGCCATCGCCCAGCGTGGTCGCGCCGGCAATGCCTTCCAGGCGTGCCAGGTGCGGGCCGATATGCTTGACCACCACTTCGCGGTTGCCGACCACATCGTCCACATGCACCGCCACGCGCTCGGCGCCGCTGCGCACCAGCACCACCGGCGAATACTTGCGCCCGGCCGCGACCGCGTTGCCTTCCTCCAGCAGCGCGCCGAAGTAGAAGAACGGCACCTCGGCGCCGGCCACAGTGAGGCGGCCCTGGTTGTAAGCGTCCAGCAGTGCCGGGGCGCGCAGCTGCTGGACCTGGTCGATCATGCCGCTGGGCACGGCATAGCGCCGCGCGCCCAGCGAGATCACCAGCACCTGCGTGATCGCCGTGGTCAGCGGCAGGTGCACGGTGAAGGTGGTGCCCTGCCCGGGCTTAGACTCCAGCGTGATGCGTCCGCCCAGCGCCACGGTCTCGGCGCGCACCACGTCCATGCCCACGCCGCGGCCGGCCAGCTCCGACACCGCGTCGGCGGTGGAGAAGCCCGGCGCAAAGATCAGCTCGGTCAGGCGCGCTTCGCTGGCGTCGTCGTCCGGCGCCAACAGGCGGCGCTCGACTGCGCGCGCGCGGATGCGCTCCAGGTCCAGCCCGCCGCCGTCATCGACGAAATGCAGCACCACCTCGTTGCCTTCCTGCTGCACCTCCAGTGTCAGCGCGCCGGTGGCGGCCTTGCCCGCGGCGCGGCGCTGCGCGGTTGCCTCGATGCCATGCACCACCGCGTTGCGGATCAGGTGCTCGATCGGGCCGGCCATGCGGTCCAGCACCGAGCGGTCGATTTCCACGGTGCCGCCCTTGATCAGCAGGCGCACTTCCTTGCCGGTCTCGGCCGCGGCCTGGCGCGCCACGCGATAGAGGCGCTCGGCCAGCGCGTCGAACTGCACCATGCGCGCCTGCATCAGCCCGCGCTGCAAGCCGCGCGTCAGGCGCGCCTGCGCCGCCAGGTCGCCGGCGGCGCGGTCAAAGCCGCGCTGCAGGTTCTGCTCGACGGTGGCCACGTCGTTGACCGACTCGGCCATCATCCGCGTCAGCTCCTGGAAGCGCGTGAAGCGGTCGAACTCGAGCGGGTCGAATTCCTGCTTGTGCTGCGCGTCGGCAATGCGCGACGCCATCTGCGATTCGGCCTGGATCTCGATTTCACGCAACTGCCCGCGCAGACGCGCGACGTTGTCGTTCAGTTCGCCCAGGTAGGCGCGCATCGCCTCCAGTTCGCTGTCCAGGCGCGCGCGCGTGGCGCCGACTTCGCCGGCTTCGTTGATCAGCGTGTCGAGCGCGCGCGCCTGCACGCGCACCAGCGCGCGTTGCGGCTCGGCGGGCACGGCCGGCGGCATCGCCACCATCACGTCTGCCGGCCCCGGCATGGCGGGCAGGCTGGCGGCGGGCACCGCCTCGACGACGGTATCCGCCTGCGGCAGCGGCGCATCGGCCTGCGCTTGCTCGGGCACCTCGGCCAGGCCGTTGACCACGTCCGGATCGTCCGCGGGCAGCAGGCGGCCAGTCGGCAGCGCCTCGACATGCGCCAGGATGCGGTCGTACCAGGCATAGAGCCGCTCGAACAGCTTTGGCCCGACGGCCTGCTGCCCCTGCCCGCGCAGACTGGCGTCGAGCAGCGTCTCCATTTCATGCGCGGCCTGGCCCAGCGCCATGGCACCCGCCATGCGCGCACTGCCCTTGAGCGTATGCAGCGCGCGCAGCACCAGGCCGCCGTGGCGCGAGTCTTCCGGGGCGGCTTCCCAGCCGCGCAGCAGCTTGCCCAGCTCGGGCAGCGTGCCTTGTGCCTCTTCCAGGAAGATCTGGACCAGCGCGGGATCCGGCGCGGCGCCCTCGTCCGCTACCGGCGCAGCGGGCGCCCGGTGCGGGGTCGGCAGCGCGATAACCACCGCGTCATGCGGCACGACCGGCGGCTGTGCGGCCTCCGGCCCGGGCAATGCCGGCGGCTCCGGCTGGTCTTCCTGCGCGGGCGGCAACTGGCCCAGCAGCTGCGCCACCGAACCATCCGGCTCGGCCGGCGCCTGCGGCACGGGCACCGCCACGCGCGGACGCAGCAGCGCGCGCTCGCCAAACTCAACCAGGCTGCGGCGCAGGCCGGCATCGGCATCCGGCCAGACGCCCGCGGCAAACTGGTGCAGCATGCCGCGCAGGCGCTCGACCGCCTGCTCCAGCAGGCGGAAGTCGCCCGGGTGCATCGCCACCGGGTGCGAGCCCAGCTGCAGCAGCAGGGCCTCGAGCGCCTCGGCGATCTCACGCACGGGCTCCAGGCCGACGGTGGACGCACTGCCCTGCAGCGTGTGGGCAACGCGCAGTCCCAGCTCGCTCGGGCACGGATGGCCTTCATGCCGCCATTCCGAGATGTCGGTGGCGAACTGGCGCAGCAGGTCGTCGGCCTCCTGCAGGTAGACGTTGTAGAGCGCCAGGCCGATGCGCACCGGCCCGATCACCTTGTAGTGGTCGTCCTCGTCCGACAGCCCCCCGGACAGGCGGAACGGGATCACATTGTCTTCGCCGTGCCCGACCGCATCGGCGCCGGTGTGACCGGCGGCTTCGGCGGCCGGCCCGGGTGGCGCTTCCGCAGCCGCGCCGGGCAGTACTGGCAGTTCATCCGCGGCCTGCGCGGCGCCCGGATCGCGCACCGCTTCGGCGGCTGCCACCAGCGGCGCGATGTCGTGCCAGGTCGCCGCGTCGCGATGCAGCTGTGCCACCCACGCCGACAGTTCGGCATGCGCGCGGCGCAGCAGCGACAGCAGCGCGGGCACCGGCTCGCGCGCTTCGGCAATCCACAGGTTCATGACCTGCTCGACCGCCCAGGCCGCTTCGCCATAGCGATGCAGGCCGACCATGCGGCTGGAGCCCTTGAGCGTATGGAAGGCGCGCCGCACGCGGCTGAGGGTATCGGCATCGTGCAGCGCCTCAACGCCCGAGCCGAGGTCGCCGGCGATACCGCCCAGCACCTCGTCGGCTTCGTTCAGGAAGATGCCGAGCAGTTCGGCGTCCAGCGCCGCCTTGTCGCCGTCAGCCGGCAGGCCTTGCGCCGCGGGCGGCGCGGCTGCGGGTGCGGCAGCCCGTGCCGGCTCGGCCAGTGCCAGTGCCAGCCTGTCGGCCGCATCATCGCTGCCGGCCAGCCAGGCATTGCATTGCATGGTGGCTTCGGCGGCCTGGCGGCGCAGCGCGGCATCGTCGTCGATGGTGGCCTGGTCGGCCAGCGCCTGCAGCGCGGCACGCAGGCGCTGCACTGGCGGCGCATCGGGAACGGGGCCAGCCTGGATCGCCTCGGCCGCGGCGGCGCGCGCGGCGGCCAGCGGATGCTGCGCAGCGCGCGGCGCATCGGGCTCGCCGGCCTCGGCAAGCGTATCGGCCCGCCGCACGCGGCCGAATTCCAGCGCATCGGCAAAGGCATGGACCGCGCCCAGCTCGGCTGCGACCTCGCCCAGCAGCGCGGCGCGCGCACTGGCATCGGCGAGTTCGCCCGAAACGGCCAGCCGCGCATTGACGGACTGCACCGCGGCGGCGGCCTGCGCGGCATCGTCCACCAGCGCTGCAGGCAGCGCGGCGGACGACTGCAATTGCGCCAGCGTGGCGCCAAGCGCGGCGAAGGCCTGGCACGCATCGCGCAGGTGGCCGGCGCCTTCGGCGCGGGCCGCGTTGCGGTCGAAGCTGTCCAGCCACGATTCGCCGCTGTCCAGCTGCGCCCGCAGCTGCGTCACGGCCTCGCTGCGCAGCGCCTGGGCGCGCGCCTCGTCGACCATGCCCGCAAGCCACGCGGGCGCGCTCGCGGCGGGATCGGCCAGGCATGTCGCCAGCGCCTCGCACTGCGCGGCAAAACGCGCCGCCGCCGGATGGGCGGATTGCCCGTGCACGCGCCACGGCAGCGCCAGCGCGCGCGCCAGGAACAACGCGATGCCGGCGGCGCCCAGCGCGTCGCCGCGGTGATGCTGCCCGCCGTGCATGGCCACCTGCGCCAGGCAGCGCTGCAGCGCCGGCTGCCCGAGCGGCTGCGCGGCTTCGGCCAGCGCGGCCAGTGCGGTTTCCCAGCCGGCCGGTTCGCCCGCGGCGGCGTGCTCGAGCCCGGCGGCGGCCTGCTGCAGGTTGCGCGTGTCGATCGGGTCGAGCCAGCCGTAATAGCGCTGGCGGAAGTCCGCATTGGCAAGCGCGTGCGCGGGATCGAGGCGGAACGCCGCGAGCGTGCGCGCAATATCGGCACGCAATGCGGCACGCGGCTCAGCCACGCCATCGTCGTCCTGGTCGCGGGCCAGGCCGGTGCAGACCAGCAGGAACACTGCATCGTTGAGCAGCGCCTGCGGCACGCGCACATGGCCCTGCAGATACTGGCGCAGCAGCAGGTTGGCGCGGCCCGCAAAGCGCTTGGCCAGCAGGTCCGAAGGCAACAGGCCAAGGCCCAGCACGCGGAACACCAGCGCCAGCACATGCCAGACCCCGCGGTCCGGGTGATCCGCCGCGCGGCGCGCCTCCTGCTCGTTGGCGCGCACCTCGTCCAGCGCCGCGCACAGCGGCAGCCAGGCTTCGCGCAGCAGCGCCGCGTCGGTGCACGACGCAGGCAGGCGCAATGCCTTGAGCAAGGCCGATTCAAACTGCTGGCGCGCACGCATGACCGGCGCCGGGCCCTTTGCCGGCAGCAGCATGCCGGGCAGCATCTGCAGCTCATCGAGCCACAGGTCGGCCGGATGCACGCGCTCTTCGCCCAGGTGCGCCAGCACGCCCGCATAGGGCTGGAACAGGCGCAGCGGCGTCTCATCGTCGCCGGCCATCAGGTCGTCGACATACTCGGCCAATGCCTGCACGCCGGCGCGGAATACCGCCAGCGCCTCCGGGCCGGCGGCAACGGTGCCGGCGTCGATGGCTTCGAGCAGGCGGCGCAGGGCCTGGCAATACGGATCGGTGCCGCGCAGCCCGACGATATGCACCGCGCCGGCGGCCTGGTGCAGGTGCTGGCCGGCCAGCCGCAGCGAGGTGGTGTCGCGCGCGCCCAGCGCTTCGGGCGCCTGGCGGACCTCGTCGACATAGTGGCCAAGCTCGGCGGCGGCGTCTTCGAGCGCGCTGCGCAGGCTCGGCGCAAGCCACGCCAGGCCGGACAGGTCGCGCGCGGGGGCGCCTGGATCGGAAACAGCTGGCGCGCTGGCGGACGGCGGCGCCGGAGCCGGCTCGGGCACGGCGCTGGCTTCAGCCGGTGCGCCGGCTGCGGCGCCATCGCGCGGGACAGGGAAATTCAGGGACATGACGGCTTCCAGTGCGGCGCCCGGAGGGCGGCCGCGGGCAACCTGCCGCAACAGGCGGCAGGCGCGGAGTTGGCATGGAGCGCGTGGCCGCTAAGCCCGGTAAGGCCGCGGTGCGCGGAAGCGGTCGCAGGCGTCATCCGGCCACTCAGGCGATCTTGAATCGCGACACGGAGTTGCGCAGCTCTTCGGTCAGCAGCGTCAGCTGGCGCACCGACTGCGCGGTCTGCCGCGTGCCGGTGGTGGTCTGCTCGGTGACCTGCAGGATGCGCTCGATATGGCGGGCCACGGTGGTGGCCAGGTCGGCCTCGTGCGAGGTGGACTGCGAGATCTGCTCGATCAGCTCGGCCAGCTGGCGCGACACGCGCCCGATCTCGACCAGCGCGGCGCCGGCATTGTCGGACAGCCGCGCCCCTTCCACCACGCCCTGGGTGCTGCGCTCCATGGCGTGCACCGCGTCCTGGGTATCGGTCTGGATGGTGCGGATCAGCGCGCCGATCTGCTTGGTGGCCTCGCCGGAACGCTCGGCCAGCCGCTGCACTTCTTCGGCCACCACCGAGAAGCCGCGCCCGGCCTCGCCCGCGGACGCGGCCTGGATGGCGGCGTTCAGTGCCAGCACGTTGGTCTGCTCGGTAATGTCCGAGATCAGCTCGACGATTTCACCGATCTCCTGCGACGACTCGCCCAGGCGCTTGATGCGCTTGGAGGTTTCCTGGATCTGCTCGCGGATGTCGTTCATGCCGGTGATGGCGTTCTGCACCGCCTGCTGGCCCTGCTCCGCGGCAGAAAGCGAGGCACGCGCCACGTTGGCGGACTCGGCCGCGCCGCGCGACACCTGCGTGATGCGGTCGGCCATCTCCACCACCGATTCGCCGGTCTGGCGGATCTGGCGCGACTGCTCTTCGGTGGTCGACACCAGCTGGGTCGAGGTGGACTGCACCTGCCCCGAGGCCTGCGTCACCTCGCCGGCGGTCTGCTGCACCCGGCCGACCAGCTCGCGCAGTTCTTCCACGGTGTAGTTGACCGAGTCGGCGATGGCGCCGGTGATGTCCTCGGTCACCGTGGCCTGGCGCGTCAGGTCGCCGTCGGCGATGTCCTGCAGCTCGTTCATCAGCTGCAGAATCGCCTTCTGGGTGTTGTCGTTGTTGCGCTTTTCGTCCAGGCGGCGGGACTCGGCCTCGCGCTCGCGCGCCTCGGCTTCCAGCGCGCGCATGCGTGAATCGCGCAGGTACAGCGCCGCCAGGCCTACCAGGCACAGCAGCGTCATGGCCGCGGACACCACGGTCGCGCCCAGCGTCACCGGGCGCACGCGCGCCGACTGCGCGTAGGCGCGCTGCAGCGCCGAGAGCTCGCCGCGCAGCGCCTCGTTGTCGTTGAAAATCTGCTGCTGCGCGCGCTTGGCGGCAATCAGGCCGGGCAGGTTCTGCAGGATGGTCTGCGTGGTTTTCTGCACCGCCTCAAAACGCTGCGACAACTGCTGCAGGTAGCCGCGCGTCTCTTCATCGGCGGCCGCCGACAGGCGCAGCGCCTCGCTGCCGTTGAGCAGGCCGTCCAGCGATTCGCGGAAGGTGTTGGTGTCCTTGCCCAGCAGGAATGCGGTTTCAGGGTTGACGCCTTCGCCGGCCAGGAACTCGTTCAGGTTCTTGCCCAGGCGCTGCGTCAGCATCACCAGCTGCGCGGACGCCGCCACCTCGCGCGCGTTGGCGCCGGACTGCAGCTTGATTGCCGCGACCTGTTCGGCGGATTCCAGCAGCTCGGGGTTGGAAGCGTTGAAGATCTGCAGCGTCTGGCCGATGGTGGTCAGCACGGGCTGCTGCGCCAGCACGTCGGCGGCGCTTTTCTCGGAGCGCTTCCACGATTGCATCGCGGTCTCGAGCAGCGGTTCGGCCGCGCCGGTGGTGGCGCGCACGCGCTTCTCGTCGCTGCCTTGCTGCAGCGCCTTCAGGTCGCCCGCCAGCGCGTCTTTCGACTGGCGCAGCTGGGTGAAGGCCTGCGCATTGCCCAGCAGCGCCACCGGCACCGCCTTGCCCAGGCGCTGCGAGTGCATCAGCATGTCGCCGGCGATCTCGATCTGCGCGGCGGCGTTGTTGGCGATGCGGTTGTCCAGGTACACCGAGCCAAGCAGCGCCACCAGCGACACCACCACGCCCACCGTCAGCAGCCGCTGCTGCGACGAGAACGGCATGCGTCCAAGCCAGCGCGTGACATGCTCCATTGGCGTGGCGCCCAGGCCGTCGGCGGATGGGGGTGCCGGTGCGGGTTCCGGGCCGCCGGCATAGGCCATGCCGGCGGCTGCTTCGGCTGCCGGCGTGCGCCGGCCCAGGCTGAATTTCTTGAAACCCATGGCACCCTCTTCCATTTAATCGTTGTCATGCCCGGCGGCTCGTGCCGGGTGCGGCAGGCCCTGGCCTGCGCGTCATTCTTGTTTCTTGTTATTGGCGCGGCGGCCGGCCCCAGGCCTCAGGCCGCAACCCGTCCCACCTGCAGGAAGGCCGGCGCGTCCAGCAGCGCGCGCACGTCCAGCACCTGCCAGTCACGCCCGTCGCGGTCGGCAAAGCGTTGCCCTTCCCATGCCGGCGTGCCGGCCGGTGGCGGCGCCGCATCGCCGTGCGGCAGGCTCAGGTCGGCGGCATGGCGCAAACCCGCCACGCGCGTGGCCAGGATCGCGCAGGCGCGCTCGACCTGGCGCGACAGCACCACGATCTTGCTGCCGGGCTGCAGCGGCGTTGGCGCGCCACCGCAGAACAGGCTGAAATCGATCACGCCCAGCAGGCTGCCGCGCGCATTGACCAGGCCGCTGTACCACGGCTGCGTCAGCGGCACCGGGCTGGGCGGGCGCATGTCGAGCACTTCGCCGGTATCGGCCAGCGGCAGCAGCCAGTTGCGCGCGCCCACCTGCAGCGCGAGGTAGCTGTCGGCCGCGGGCAGGCTGCGCGCCTCGCGCAGGCGCCGGGCCAGCATGGCCTGGTAGTCCTGCAGGCGGGTCTGGCGGGCGCGGAGGTCTTGGCGTGGCGCGTTCATCTGGCGGTCCCCGGAACAGGTGGCAGTGGCTTCCCGTACGGCCTGCGCTGGCAGCTCAGTGCGCCAGCGCGGCGATCTTGCCCAGCAGCTCTTCGCCGTCGACGGGCTTGACGATGTAGTCCGACGCGCCCTGGCGCATGCCCCAGATGCGGTCGGTGTCCAGGCCCTTGCTGGTGCACATGATCACCGGGATGTCCTTGAAGCGGTCGTCGCGCTTGATCGCGCGGGTGGCCTGGTAGCCGTTCTGGCCGGGCATCACCACGTCCATCAGGATCAGGTCGAAGCTCTCGGCCTGCAGGCGCGCGAAGGCCTGGTCGCTGTTGCTGGCAACCGAGACCTTGAAGCCGCGCTTGCCGAGCAGGTCGGACATGAACAGGGCTTCTGTGGGGGAGTCGTCGACGATCAGGATCTTGTTGATGGCAGTCATGAGGTTTTCCTTCGATTCGTACATGGCGTCGCGTGCATGCGCTTCAGGCAGGCAGCACGTGGCCCGCGGCCTGGCATGGCAGGCAGGCCTGCACGGCGTGCAGCAGCGCTTCGCGGGTAAAAGGCTTGGCAAGATGGTCGTGCGCGCCGACCAGGCGGCCGCGCGAGCGGTCGAACACGCCGTCGCGCGAGGACAGCATGATCACGGGGATGGCGTGAAAGCGCGGACTCTTCTTGATCAGGGAGCAGGTCTGGTACCCGTCCAGGCGGGGCATCAGGATGTCGCAGAAGACCAGGTCCGGGTGCAGCTCGCCCACCTTGGCGAGCGCCTCGAAGCCGTCTTCGGCCAGCACCACCTGGTATCCCGCCTGCGACAGGAAGATTTCCGCGGTGCGGCGGATGGTGCTGGAATCATCGATGACCAGCACCTTGCGGCGCGGCTGCGCCGTGGTGTCCGGAATGGAAACGCCAGGCGCCAGACCCTGGGCGCCGGCGGTATTGACCCGCTGGTATTCTTCTGTTTGAGCGACCCGCATTGTTGTTCCCGCGACCAGCTGCCCCTTGCGGAGCGCCGGCAAGCACTAGAGAACACCCGTGCGGAGCAGCGCGACCCATGCGCGCTCCGACGGACCCCCGACAATTCTTGTTTCCCTTCCAAGGCCGGGCTATGCCCGGCAGTGGCGGTGCGTGGAACCCGCACCTGCCTACCGTCCTCCCCACCAGCGGCAGGGGGACGGGCAGTCATTTTGCAACAGAGTGTGACAAGACGCCGGGGGGCCGTCAATCGGGGCCGGCCGCGGCCGGCCGGCGTTTTGTCGCATCGGCGCGACGCGCGCCCGGTTATTGTTCTTCTGGGGACGCCGCCTCAGATGGCGACCATCTCGAAATCTTCCTTGCGCGCACCGCATTCCGGGCAGGTCCAGTTGATCGGCACGTCTTCCCACCGGGTTCCGGGGGCGATGCCGTCTTCCGGCGCGCCTGCGGCTTCATCGTAGATCCAGCCGCAGATCAGGCACATCCAAGTCTTGTATTCCATAACAGGCTCTGGCCACTCTCCATTAAAATCCAGCGCAGATGGTACCGAAACCGTGCCGCCGGCGCCAGCCGGCGGCCGCCAGAATCGTGCCAGATCCGCCGTGTTCGCGCATGTTAGCGCCCTGTTAGCGCCTGATTGGCCGGCAATTGCAGCGAATTTCCGCTGTTTTTGCCGCATGTCAACGATAAGTCCCGGGGCCGCCGCACACGATCCCTGCAGTCCTTGTCCTCACCTCAACGCCATGTCCCGTAATCAGCAGCTCTTCGACCGCGCCCAGCAGACCATTCCCGGGGGCGTCAATTCGCCCGTGCGCGCCTTCCGCTCGGTGGGCGGCACGCCGCGCTTCATCACGCGTGCCGAAGGCGCCTATATGTGGGACGCCGACGGGCAGCGCTATATCGACTACATCGGATCCTGGGGCCCGATGATCGTGGGCCACGCCCACCCCGAAGTGGTGCGTGCGGTACAGGAAACCGCCGCGCACAGCTTCTCGTTCGGCGCCCCGACCGAGGCCGAGATCACCATGGCCGAGGAAATCTGCAAGCTGGTGCCGTCGATCGAGCAGGTGCGGCTGGTCTCCTCCGGCACCGAAGCCACCATGAGCGCACTGCGGCTGGCGCGCGGCTTCACCGGGCGCGACCTGATCATCAAGTTCGAAGGCTGCTACCACGGCCACGCCGACAGCCTGCTGGTCAAGGCCGGCTCCGGCCTGCTGACCTTTGCCGACACCACCCAGAACGCGCCGTCGTCTGCGGGCGTACCGGCCGACGTGACGCGCCACACCATGGTGCTGGAGTACAACAACGTCGAGCAGCTGGAACAGGCCTTCGCCAGGCACGCCGGCGAGATCGCCGCGGTGATCGTCGAGCCGGTGGCCGGCAACATGAACCTGGTGCGCGCCAGCGATGCCTTCCTGAAGGCCATGCGCGAGCTTTGCACCCGCGACGGCGCAGTGCTGATCCTGGACGAGGTCATGACCGGCTTCCGCGTGGCGCTGGGCGGCGCGCAGGCGCACTACGGCATCCGGCCCGACCTGACCTGCCTGGGCAAGGTGATCGGCGGCGGCATGCCGGCGGCGGCCTTCGGCGGGCGCCGCGACATCATGGCCAAGCTGGCGCCGCTGGGCGGCGTCTACCAGGCCGGCACGCTGTCGGGCAACCCGCTGGCGGTGGCCGCGGGCCTGGCCACGCTCAAGCTGATCCAGGCACCCGGCTTCTATGACCGCCTGGCCAGCCAGACCCGCAAGCTGGCCGACGGCCTGGCCGAGGCCGCCAAGGCCGCGGGCGTGCCGTTCGCGGCGGACGCTATCGGCGGCATGTTCGGGATCTACTTCCGCGAGGGCGTGCCGGGCAGCTTCGCCGAAGTGACCAAGAGCGACACCGCGCGCTTCAACCGCTTCTTCCACGCCATGCTGGATCACGGCGTCTACCTGGCGCCGTCGGCCTTCGAGGCCGGCTTTGTCTCGGCGCAGCACGACGACGCCATTCTGGCGGCCACGCTCGAGGCCGCGCGCAAGGCGTTCGCGGCGGGCTGAGGCCTTGCCAGGCAGGCGGCGCACCAGTGCGCAGCCTGCACCTCTGGCGACAAGGGCGGTGCGCTACACTTGGGTTTTCGTCCAACCCGCGGAGTCTCCGATGCGCGCTTCTTCGTCCCCCTCCTTGCCCGGCAGCTCGCCGATGCCGGTCTTGCGCTGGCTGCTGCTGGCGCTCATGGCCAGCCTGCTGTCCGCCTGCGGCTACAACGACTTCCAGGCCAAGGACGAGGCGGTCAAGGCCGCCTGGGGCGAAGTCATCAACCAGTACCAGCGCCGCGCCGACCTGATCCCCAACCTGGTCAACACGGTCAAGGGCTATGCCTCGCACGAGCGTGAGACCCTCGAGGCCGTGACCAAGGCGCGCGCCGCCGCCACCAGCATCCAGGTCTCGCCCGAGACCCTGAACGACCCCGAAGCCTTCAAGCGCTTCCAGCAGGCCCAGGGCGAGCTGTCCGGCGCGCTGTCGCGCCTGCTGGCGGTTTCCGAGAACTACCCGCAACTGAAGGCCGACGCCTCGTTCCGCGACCTGCAGTCGCAGCTCGAGGGCACCGAGAACCGCATCACCGTGGCCCGCCAGCGCTATATCGCCGCCGTGCAGCAGTACAACGTGCTGGCGCGCAGCTTCCCGACCAACCTGACGGCGATGATCTTCAAGTACCCGGTCAAGCCGTCGTTCACGGTGGACAACGAGAAAGCCATCTCCACGCCGCCCGCAGTCAAGTTCTGAGGCGCGCCACACCATGGGCCAAACCCCGCGCTCGCCCTGGCGGCACGCCTGGCTGGCGGCCGCCCTGCTCTGGCTGGCGGCCTTGCTGGCCGGCCCGGCGCTGGCGGCAGACGGCTTCGTCGCGGTGCCGCCGCTGACCCAGCGCGTCACCGACCTGACCGGCACGCTGACGCCACAGCAGCGCGGCGCGCTCGAGAACGTACTGGCGGAATACGAGCAGCAACGCGGCAGCCAGATCTTCGTGCTGATGGTGCCCACCACCGATCCCGAGCCGATCGACGCCTACAGCATCCGCGTGGCCGACGCCTGGCGCGCCGGGCGCAAGGGCATCGACGACGGCGTGATCGTGCTGATCGCCAAGGACAACCCGCCCGGGCTGCGCAAGATGCGGCTGGAGGTCGGGCGCGGCGTGCAAGGGTCCCTGACCGATGCCATGTCCAAGCGCATCCTGCAGGACGTGATGGCCCCGCACTTCCGCCAGAACGACTTCTACGGCGGGCTGGCGGCGGGGATCTCGGCGATCCAGGCCACCATCGACAAGGAAGGCCTGGCGGCACCGCAGCGCAAGGCGCAGCAATCGTCCGCGCTGGCCGAGTGGCTGCCGGCACTGCTGCCGCTGGCGATCATCGTGTTCTTCTTCCTCAGTGCCATCCTGCGCCGGCGCGGCCCGCAGATCGTCACCTCCCGGCGCGGGCGCGACGTGATCGCCGGCGGCCTCGGCGGACTGGGCGGCTACACCATGGGGCAGGACTGGGGCCGCCGCGGCGGCTGGGGTGGTGGCGGAGGATTTGGCGGGGGCGGTGACAGCGGCGGCAGTTTTGGTGGCGGGGGCGGCGGCGGCTTCGACGGCGGCGGCGCCTCGGGCAACTGGTGACAGCACAAGGAACGAAGACAATGCCGAATCTCCGACGTGCCCTGCACCATATCGCCACCACGGCCAGCGCAGCCCGCAAGCACTTTCCGGCCGAAGCCCAGCAGCAGCTGCATGCAGCCGTGCATGCCGGCGAAGCCAGCCACCGCGGCGAGATCCGCGTGGTGATCGAAGCCAGCCTGCCGGTGGGCGATGCCTGGTCCGGCGTCACGCCGCGCGAGCGCGCCCGCTTCCTGTTTGGCGCGCTCGAGGTCTGGAACACCGCGGACCATACCGGCGTGCTGCTCTATATCAACCTGGCCGACCATGCGGTCGAGCTGCTGGCCGACCGCGGCATCGACGCCTGCGTGGGGCCCGCCACCTGGCGCGAGCTGTGCGACGAACTGGTGCTGGGGCTCAGGCAGGACCTGTCGGTACGGCCGGTGCTGGCCACGGTGGCGAGCATCCATGCGCTGCTGGCCACGCACTTCCCCTCCGACGGCGGGCACAACCCGAACGAGCTGGACGACCGCCCGGTTTTTCTCTAGGGGCTGTTCAAATCGCCAAGTTTGGCCCAATCGCAATGGCGAACGATGTGACGGCCAGATAGCGATCCGCAAGCTCGTTGTCGATTTCCATCTGGCCTTTCCCTTGGCCTGCGCCATCGACCAGGCAATGGGCGGTTCATCGGCGAAACATCCTTTTGCCCGATAGGACGTCTGGCATTCGCAGGCTACGCTTGGTCAACAACTGCACGACAGCCAGTGAGGCGGAGCGCCAAGACTCCACCAAAACAAGGGGAAGCCATGCCAGAATGCCCAGCGGACAAGGCCCAAGGGGGCCCTGCGCCCAGAACAGAACTTCGAGAATTCCTCTTGGAGGCTAGTCTCAGAAGTACCACCGCCATCATGTTTGCAGCGTTCGCGTACGCGGCAATCCGGCACTGGCTCGCGGACCCGACGCGAATCACCTTGCTGCTGCTCGTGTTGGCAAACTGCCTGAACGTTGGCCTATCTCTATTCGCCCGGGTTCCGAAGAGACGAGACTGGAATCCGGTCACCGTCATCTGCTCGCTAGGCGCCACATACTATTTCCTCGCAATTCAGCTGGCGCCAGGGCAGCACCTTGTACCGGAATTACTTGGCGCTGGCCTCCAGGTCATAGGAATCACCTGGCAAATCTACGCAAAGATCTCGCTCCGGTTCTCGTTCGGAATACTGCCGGCCAATCGCGGAATCGTGTCGAGCGGGGCTTATCGATTCGTGCGACATCCGATCTACCTTGGCTACCTCATCGCCGACGTCGGCTTCTTGCTCACAAACTTCGGGCTGCAGAACTTGCTTGTCTATGCCGGGCTGTACGCGCTGCAGGCTGTACGGATAAATCGCGAGGAAAAGCTACTGTCCGACGACCCCGAATACTGTCGGTATCGTGAAAAAGTGCGATTCCGTGCGTTGCCAGGCGTGTTCTGAGTTGCCCAACTCTTCCTTGGAATTGCGATAGGCCGCCTACCGGGGGGACGACGAGGCGAAGGGGATTCACGTCGGGCAGTCCGCTTCAGCGCAGGCGGCGCGCACCCATCAGGTACCACACGGCCGCAGCTATTTGCAGCGCCACCAGTCCGCCCCACGCCGTCAGGTGTGCGGCCTTAGGATAGTGTCCGGCCGTGGAGGGCCACAGATCCAACACCAGCCCCACACCCACCTGGCAGGCAAAGGTGGACAGGAACACAGTCAGCGTCAGCGCCGTGGTAGCCCTTCCGATCAGCGCATCCGGAAAGCTGCGCGCCAGCACCGCATAGGTCAGGATGCCGCTGGAGCCGAACACGCCATAAGCCACCCACAGCAGCACCGGCGGCAGCGGGACCTGCGCCATCAGCAGCAGCTGGACCACGATAAAGGCGGTCATGCCAGTGCCGGCAAAGGCATACAGGCTTACGCCGACACGCTCCAGGTGACGCGCAGCCCAGCCCGCGCCGACGCAGCCGGCCATCATCGCGAAGCCGATCACCGAGACCAGTTGTGCGCTGCTGGCCGGATCGAAGCCGGGCACGTCGCGCAGGAACGCACCCACCCATAGCGTCTGCACCGCCATGAACACGCCCTGGTTGAGCAGTGTCAGCGGCACCACGCGCCAGAAACGTTCGCTGGACAGGATCTGGCGCGTGCCGCGCAGTTGTTCGCGCAGGCTTTCCTTGCCGGCGCGCGGCTTGTCGGGCACGCCGAACCACAGCAGCACCGCCATCGCCAGCGATATGCAGGTCAGCCCCATGCTGACCGTGCGCCAGTCAGTCAGTGACAGCAGCCACGACAGCGGCGCGCCGACCAGCACCGCGCCCAGGCCGCCGATGGCCATCACCACGCCGTTGAGCAAGGGCATGCGTGACAGCGGGAACCACATCGACAGCGCCTGGATGGTGGCGCCCAGGCACACCGACACGCCCACCCCGATCAGCAGCCGGCCGGCGGCCAGCCCGGCCATGCCGGGCGCCAGCGCGAACACCATCGAACCGGCCACCGCCACCAGCAGCATCACGGCCTCGGTGCGGCGCGGGCCGTAGCGGTCCAGCAGGATGCCCGCCGGCAACTGGGCGCAGGCAAAGCCAAGGAAGTAGAAGCTGGTGAGCAGGCCCAGGTCGCCGGCATTGAGCCCGAGCTCGCGCGTCAGGTGCGGCGCAAAGCCCAGGTTGACGCCGCGGAACAGATAGGACACCAGGAAGCCCAGCGAGAATACC
This sequence comes from Cupriavidus sp. FW306-1B-F12B, assembly GCF_058781795.1. NCBI lineage: Bacteria > Pseudomonadati > Pseudomonadota > Betaproteobacteria > Burkholderiales > Burkholderiaceae > Cupriavidus > Cupriavidus sp. FW306-1B-F12B. The sequence goes on along the minus strand of NZ_JBYSXC010000006.1, from coordinate 39,304 downwards.
GCCAGCACGCGCCAGCGGGCGCCGGCAGCAGCGCCAGGGGCAAATCGCGCTTGCGAGGGCGCGGAAGACAAGTTTGAAGTCGTAGTCGTCATGATGGCCCGAATTGTCGTTCCTCCGGCAAACCAAAGCCAACGAAAGATACCCGCGGCAATTGTGAGTAGAATTTGACGGCCATGGCCAAATCCCCCGCCAAACCCGCCCAACGCCCCGTCCACCTGCCGCCGCTGCAAGCGCTGCGTGCGCTCGAGGCTGCCACGCGCCACCGCAGCTTCTCGCGCGCGGCCGAGGAACTGGCCCTGACGCACAGCGCCATCAGCCACCATATCCGCGCGCTCGAGACCAGCCTGGGCACCAAGCTGTTCCAGCGCACCGGCAGCCAGATGACCCCCACCAGCGTGGGCGCGCGGCTGGCGGAACAGGTGCGCGGCGCGCTCGACAGCATCGAAAGCGCGCTGCGCGAGGCCGGCAACAGCGCCGCGCCGCCGGTAACACGGCTGCAGGTCAGCGTGATGGCCGACCTGGCCAATGCCTGGCTGATCCGGCGCCTGCCCAGCCTGCACGCCCAGGTGCCGTCGCTGGACCTGCACCTGCGGCTGCATGCGGAGATCACGCCGCCCGACCCGTACAGCGTCGATGTCGGCATCTGGCACCAGCGCATCGACCTGCCCGGTTTTGAATGCCACAACCTGATCGAGGACCATGTGATCGCGGTGGCCAGCCCGGCGCTGCTGGCGCGCTACCCCGGCTTCACGCTGGCCGACGTGCCGCGCATGCCGATGCTGCGCTTTGCGCTGCGCCCCTGGCGCGACTGGCTCGAAGCCGCCGGCCTGCCAGGCGACGAGCCCGAACGCGGCCCGATCTTCCAGGATGCCGGCCTGATGCTGCAATCCGCCGTCGCCGGGCTCGGCGTAGCCACTGCGCGCGCCCAGCTGGCGCACGATTACCTGGCCAGCGGCGAACTGGTGCAGATCGGGCCCACCCGCATCCCGTCCAGCCTCCATTACTGGGTCACCTGGCGCGAAGGCAATCCGCGCGAGAAGGCCATCCAGCAGTTCCATGCCTGGCTGGAGGAACAGGTCCGGCAGGAAGCCGGCCACGTCCACCCTGGCGCCGACGGCAACACGCCCGCCAAGCGGTTTCATGCATGAAATTGTTTGAGGCGCAGATGTTGGCAATACGAATCATTTTCGTCTAGACCAGTGAAATCAAGGGCTTGGCGGATGCCGCAAGCCTTCCGATGGCTTGCCGTACGCGCGTGCCGCGCCCTTGCCAGAGCCGTCCGGGTTTCACGAATGCAACCAGTTGGCACACCGTGCCAGCGTCCGTGAAAAATCTACCCGCCCCATCCAAAGAGATGAGATACGGCCGGGCCAGCCCGGCGCCGCATCGTGCAAACGCTTGTCAACGCGTCGATTCCGTCCACCCAACCGCGCCCGCAACCGCGTGCGCGGCGCCAAAAGGCTGAAGACAACCGCGGGACGCCGGGGTGGCTACCGAGGTACAGAGTTCAAAACGTTGTAACGGAAATGAAACTACCTGGCAGCTTCATTCGCGTGCTGCATTCGAGCCCTGACGCCTGTCCGTTTGAAATTTTGCTCTCCCTCCTTCGGATGGGCATTGCCGGTGAAAAGTAGGTTTTCCGGCACCCATTTGCCCGGCACTGTGATCCCTGTGTCTCATCGCCCGCCCACCAAATGCTGCGCCGCAATATAAAAATCCCGCCGGATGTATCAAAAGCGGAACGTTATTGATCGCCAGCAGCGGCTCAAAGCCAGCCGGAAATTTCTTTTTCCTTTTGTTATCAAAGAATTAGCCATATCTGGCACGTTCGTCGCACATATGTCCGCGCGAACAGAAGCCCGGAACAGGGGGATGTCTGAAACCGAAGCGGCAACACACTGGCACGCGTTCGCCGAAGATCAGTTTCAGGACGACCCCGCATCCCAGGGCGGATTCGGACTGGCGCTGTAAGCGTGGGCCACGCGGCAGGAACTGGCCCGCATCGGCTGGCCAGGTTGCAGGGGTCGTCGACAAGATTAGCGGAGGTCGTTCAGGAACACGGGCCGCAAGCGGACGAAAAGCGGCCCGTGGTACCTGGACTATGCGGCATGCCACGGATAAACGGGGCAGCACGCAGACAACAAGCGGACGCATCGGCCGAGCCGGCGTATCCGGACAAGAAACGGGGTGAAGCAACAGCCTGCCATGCAGGCGATGCGAAGCGGCAGCCGCCGCGACCGATACCAGGGAGGTGAGGTCGCGGCGGCGGCGAAAACGGGCCCACCGGCCCGCGCAGCGCAGCGCCGCCGGCAGCAACTTTTAGGGAGAGCGCCAGGCCGCGGCATTGACATGTTGTGGCAGGCGCGAGCCTTAGAGCCAACGAAGCCAGTGACCCGCGACAGCAGGCCGCCGGCTTTGTAAAAACAAAGATCCGGGGAAATTCTATGAGCGCGTACACCAACCGCCCGCTGCTGTACCTGTCGCAGCACCACGACGCCATGCTCTGCAGGATGCTCGCACAGCGTGGCTGGAAGATCAGCTTCGCCTCCAACCTGCAAGATCTCCACGCGCTGCCCCCGGGCAACCAGCCGCTTGCGGCGATGCTCGACCTGCAAGGCGGCTTCAGCGATGCCGACCTGGAATCGTTCGAGCCCTGGCTCTCGCTGCCGCATATCGGCTGGATCGGCATCATCGCCGGCCAAGAGTCCCTGACCGAATCCGCGCGCCGGCTGCTGGGCCTGTACTTCGTCGACTATTACACCGCACCGGTCGAGCACTCCCGCCTGGCGGAATCGCTCGGCCACGCGCTCGGCATGGCGCAACTGCGCCCGGGCGCCCAGCATGCCCGCCCCGGCACCGCACGCCCGGACGGCATGATCGGCAGCTGCCCGGCCATGCAATCGCTCTTCCGCGGTATCGAGAAGGTGTCGCGCTGGGACACGCCCGTGCTGATCTCCGGCGAGTCCGGCACCGGCAAGGAACTGGCCGCTCATGCCATCCACCGCGCCTCGGAGCGGGCCTCGCGCCCCTTCGTCGCGGTCAACTGCGCGGCGATCCCGCCCACGCTGCTGATGTCAGAGCTGTTCGGCTATGAGCGCGGCGCCTTCACCGGCGCGACCAAGCGCAAGCCCGGCCGCATCGAGATGGCACAGGGCGGCACCCTGTTCCTGGATGAAATCGGCGACATGCCGATCGAAAGCCAGACCAGCCTGCTGCGCTTCCTGGAAACCGGCCGCATCGAGCGGCTGGGCGGCACCGAATCGGTGGAGGTCGATGTGCGCATCATCTCGGCCACCCACGTCGACCTGGAAGCCGCGATCGCCGCCGAACGCTTCCGCGGCGACCTCTACCACCGGCTGTGCGTGCTGCGCGTGCGCCAGCCACCGCTGCGCGAACGCGGCAGCGACATCCTGCTGATCGCCGAACACGTGCTGGACAACGTGCGCAAGCAGTCGCCGGCACGCATCCGCGGCTTCTCGCCGATGGCGCTGCGCGCGATCCAGCAGCACAACTGGCCCGGCAACGTGCGCGAGCTGATCAACCGCATCCGCCACGCCGCCGCCATGTGCGAAGACGGCGTGATCCAGCCCGACGACCTGGAGCTGGCCACCCCAGCCGACGACCGCCCGCTCACGCTCGCGGCCATCCGCGAAGCGGCCGAGCAGACCGCGATCGTCGAGGCGCTGCAGCGGCATCATGAACGGCTGATCGACGTGGCGGCAGAGCTGGGGATTTCGCGGGTGACGCTATTCAGGCTGATGCGGGATTACAAGCTGCAGGTGAAGAAGGGGGATCTGGGGTTGATCTGCGTGCAGGGCTGACAGCGGCATGTCACCTTGCAGCGAACTTTCGGGCTCGCGCAGCGCCACGGCAGGCGTATCCACGCGCCGCCGCTGGCCGGCCAGTCTGGCGCCATCTGTACGCGCGTTCAAGCGGACAGACGATAAATCCGGCGTTCACGTCCATGTGTGCGCCGGCTACGGCCGCATCAGTGGCTACGCCCGTTGGAACAGGGCTGCAAGCCGCACCACCTCCTGGCCGACTGGCCCTTAGTTTTGCTTGCTCGCGACCAGGGAGATGACTCTGGCCTCCCTCCCCGCGCGCTCCTGTGGGCGGCGCGCCTGATAGCGTCGCCTGATCAGGTAAATCGGGCGCCCCTTCGATTCGTCGTGGATGCGGACAACATACTCCCCCATTACCCCCAGGCCGATTAGCTGCAATCCGCCTACCAACAGCATCAGCGTGAGCACCGGCGCATAGCCCGGCACGTCCACGCCAGATATGAGGTTGCTGGCAACGATGTATACGCCGTAGCAGCCTGCAAGCACGGCGCTGCAAATACCCAGGTACGTCCAGCTGCGCAGCGGCACTGCGCTGAACCCGGCAACACCCTCGAGCGCTCGAACCCGTGGCCCCCAGTCTGGACGTCCAGTCCGGCCCGCGTTGCCCAAAGGCTGTTCATACTGCACGGTCACCGTGTTGAAGCCGACCCATGCAAACAGACTCTTCATGAAACGGTGCCGCTCCGGAAGCTGTTTCAGCGCATTGACCACGGCACGGTCCAGCAATAGAAATTCGCCGACGCTCCTGGGGCTCTTCTGAGCCGACACATAATCCTGCAACCGGTAGCGGGCGATCCGGCCCAGTCGCTTCAAGACCGAGCCGTTTCCGCCCCCCTCGCATTGGGCCAGTACAACCTCAGCGCCTTGGCGCCACCGACGAACCAACGTCGGAATAAGCTCAGGCGGATCCTGAAGGCCGACATCGATCGGAATCACCGCGTCACCAATTGCCTCATCGATGCCGGCGGTCAGCGCCGCTTCTCTGCCAAAGCTGCGTGTCAGGTCCAGCACCCGTATCCTGGCGTCGCAGCGCGCCGCATCGACAAGCTTGGCCAGCGTGTCGTCCGAACTGCCGTCATTGACGCAAACGATCTCGCACTGCATGGCGGGAAGCAACTCCAGAATTGGCAGCACGCGCGCAAAGAATGCAGGCATCGCTGCCCCATCGTTGTAGCACGGCACTACCAGGGACAGCAGCCTGGCGTCATTGTTAGACATACTCTGTTTCCTCCCCGGCACGCACAGCAAGAAGCCTGGCTGCGAGCCACGCGCGGAAAATTGTCATCAGCGGGAAAGTCCGGCACAGCGGCGGCACGGACTCATGCTCTCCTCGCTCAGTGTTATCGCGCCATCTAGCAGAACGCAAGGCGGCGAGCATCTTCCGCACAGGCACGACCGCCGTGAATCATCGGCACGATTTGCGATGTTTCTGCTCTGAATCACGCGGCTCCACCTGTCGACGAGCCACGCGTACACAAGGATTGCAGCGAATCCGTCCGCCCTTCCGGGCTCGGGCGGAGGGTCAAGGGAACCGCTCGACGTTTCGCTCCAGAAACGCTGTCCCGACAGGCAGCGCCCTCGTCCATCAGACGGCCACACATTGAGACCAGCCGCCGCAGGCTGCAATCGCCTCCTTCGTCTGCGGTATGCGCGGCACGCATCCGTTCGCGCCACATCATGCTTTTGGCTGAAAGGAAAGCCTCGTCCTGACCAACCGTGCGCGCGGCGTTGCAACGCGCCCTCATCCATTGGTCGCCCCATCCACATTGGCTTGTGTGGCGCGCGTTTCCAGCCGGCAACGAAGAGCGGCCAAAACACCGCTTCAGAGACGGCAGGACCGGATCCGGGCACGCTCCGCTTCCCGGAAAGCCTTGTGGCAGAACGGTTTCTCGTGGGCTGGCCCGTGGATTGCCTATGTCCTGGCACGCAGCAACGCCATCAGGATCGAATTGCCGCGATGCCGGAGCAACTGGCCGGCACTAAGAACGATACGGGGAATTTCACCATGCCTGCCGTCCGCCAACCCGCGCTACCGCATCGGAACGCTTGCCACGCTGGCACTGCCCGCATTGGCCCCAGCGCACCGTTTCGCCGCATGGCCCGCATGGGGCATGCACAACGTGCGGCGCGATGCATGCACGCCTCCGCCGAACGCCGGTTGCAGGCACGCAGCCCACAGGGCGTGCGCGGCGGACCCGGCCGCTGGCCGTTCCACGCATGCGCGATCTGCGCACCGCCCTGCTGCCGCGTTCCCCGGCATTGATATCCGGTGCCGGAGTTGCCTGATCCGTAGTTCCGTAGTCCTGCAGTGCTTGTTCCCAACCCAAGGAGTTAGTCATGCAAAACCTGACCACCATGCTCAAGCAATTCATCCGTGATGAAGACGGTGTGACCGCCATTGAATATGGCCTCATTGCTGCGCTCATTGCAGTTGTCATCATCGCGTCGGTAAAGCTCGTCGGCACGGAACTGGTTGACGTGTTCACAGCAATTAGCGACGAACTCGCGGCTGTCGCCCCGTAATCGCCGATAGGCATGCAAGTAAGACCGGCCTCCTTCGGCCGGTCTTGCGGTGCACTTTCGGCCCACGAACACTGGAGATGCCAAATGCCCGAGCTCCTCGCCATCTCAAAGGATCTTCTGCATGACGACCAGGGCGTCTCCTCCATCGAGTATTCATTACTCGGCATCCTGATAGCGATGGCGATCATCGGCTCCGCCATCGTGCTCAGCGATACCGTGAAAGCCATGTATGAGTTGATCGCCTCCAAGATGCCTTGAGGCATCCGACTAGCGCATGCCCTGAACACAACCCAAGCTGCCAGCCACTATCGCTATGCAAGCCGCCACTGCCCTCGCCCCCCTCGTCGGCCCTGCCACGATCGGCATCGTGCTCACAGCCGCGGCCATCGACCTGGACCGGCGCCGCATTCCCAACTGGCTCACCTTCGGCGCCTGGATCACCGCACTGCCCGTGCTGGCAGCCATTCACGGCCTCGCTGCCGGGTCGCTGGCGTGGCTGTGTGGCTGGACGGTGGGCCTGGTGCTGTTTCTGCCCTTCTATCTAATGCGCGGCATGGCGGCCGGCGACATCAAGTTGATGGCAGCCGTGGGCGCCTGGCTTGGCGTAAGCATGGTGCTGAAAATCGCGTTGGCAACCTGCGTGATTGGTGGGGTCTGGGCACTGGTACTGCTGCTCGCTACAGGACAAGGACGGGCGACGCTCACCCGCGTGGGCCACATGCTGATCGCCACCCTGGTGCCTGGTGCCCGGCCGGTGCAACCTCAAGCTGGGGCTTCCGCCGGCTCCATACCCTACGGCGTAGCGATTGCCGCCGGGACGCTGACCATGCTCTTTGCCGGCACATGACACAGACGACACAACGCGCCGGCCAGTCGCAGGCGCCTTCAGGAACGAGAACACACTGAGCAGCGAACAGGGGACGGCAATGAACGAGCATCACGACACAGGTCACGCAGCACCACGGCTCCTCGAGCCCGTCGCGACCGGCAGGAATGCCCATGCCGAGCATGGCACGCTGCCGCTGCCGCCCTGGCACGTGCTGCCGCGCACGATTGCCGATACCGGCCTGGAGATCGCGCAGTTGCTTGGCTTGCTGATGAAGGCTGCCTACCAGCACCGCACCGTCACGCTGGCGGTACTGACCGACACGCTCAAGCTGCCGGCCCTGGTGGTCAATGAAATTGCCTCCGTGGCCGTGCGCGAGCGCCTGCTTGAAATCGCGCACCGCGGCGCCAGCGACCTCGATGTGCGCTTCCGGCTTACCGACGCCGGCTATACCCGCGCGGCGGAAGCGTCGGCGCGCTGCAGCTATGTCGGCACGGCGCCGGTTACGCTGGATGCATACCTCGATGCCGTCAAGCGCCACTCGGTCAACCACGCTTCCGTGACCAAGGCGGACGTCACCGCGGCCTTCCATGACTTGGTGATCCCGGTCCATCTGCTGGACGCTATCGGCATGGCACTGAACACCTGCCGCGCGCTGATGATCTACGGCCCGGCCGGCAGCGGCAAGACCTACCTGGCACAACGACTAGGCACGCTGCTGCCCGGCGCGGTGCCGGTGCCGCACGCCATCACCGTGGCCGGCGAGATCATCCAGGTGTTCGACCCGCTGGTTCATGTGCCGTTCGACGACAGCCAAGCCTCACTGGCGCGCCGCTCGCTGGACCGCCGCTGGGTCCTGTGCCATCGCCCGGTGGTGCTGTCGGGCGGCGAACTGACGCTGTCCATGCTGGACCTGCGCTATGACCGCACGTCCGGCTTTTACCAGGCGCCTCCGCACATGAAGGCCAACAACGGCATCTACATCATCGATGACCTGGGCCGCCAGATGGTTGGTGTCAGCGACCTGCTGAACCGCTGGATCGTGCCGCTGGATCGCAGCATTGACATGTTCACGCTGCAAACCGGCGTGCGCTTCTCGGTGCCGTTCGATGTCTGGCCCGTGTTCTCGACCAATCTCGAACCGTCGGAGTTGAGCGACGACGCCTTCCTGCGCCGCCTCGGCAGCAAGCTCTACGTGGGCCCGCTGTCGGTGGACGACTACCGCGAAGTCTACCAGCGCACCGCCGCTGACTTCGGGCTGGCCAGCACGGATGCGATGTTCGATTTCCTGGTCGACAGCCTGCACTACTCCAGCGATACGCCACTGCTGGCCTGCATTCCGCGCGACCTGCTGCGCCTGGTGGATTCAGGCGTGCGCTATCACGGGCAAGCCGCGCAGGTCACAGAGGCCGGCCTGGTGGCTGCCTGGCAGAGCTACTACGGACTGCGTACCTCGGCCGACGCCATGCCGCCACCTGGCGCCGGCCATCGATGGTCGGACGATCACCGCGCCGCAAGCTGAACTGCACCACCGAATACTCGGACAACTGTAGGGGAGAGTCATCATGAAGAACACACGTGCAATCCTGATGCTGCTGATTGCCCTGGTCGCCGGCGTGGCGGCAGTGGTGTCGGCGTCGCGATGGCTGGTCCAGCAGTCATCCAGTTCGGTCAGGCAGGTGGTGGTTGCCGCCAACGACCTCAATCTCGGGCAGCCGCTCAATGGCAGCCAGTTGCGGCTGGTCAGCTGGCCGGCGGGTAGCGTGCCGCCCGGTGCGTTCGAAGACCTCAAGGTGCTGGAGGGGCGCGTGGTGCGCACCAGCCTACAGCGCGGCGAGCCCGTCCTGGATGCCAAGCTGGCGCCTGTCGGCACCAAGGGTGGCCTCTCGGCGGTGATCAATGACGGCAAGCGCGCCATCACGGTCCGCGTCAACGATGTGGTGGGTGTGGCCGGCTTTGCGCTGCCGGGCAACCACGTCGACGTGATCGTCAATACCAACGAGGAAGCGAAGACCACGCAGAACAGCAGCATCTCGAAGATCGTGCTCGAGAAGATCCTGGTGCTGGCGGTAGCGCAGCAGGTCAGCCGCGACGACACCCAGCCTAAGGTAGTCAATGCGGTGACGCTGGAAGTCACGCCAGAGCAGGCCGAGAAGCTGGACGTGGCCCGCAGCGTCGGCACACTGTCGCTGGTGCTGCGCAACCAGATGGATGTGGCCGACATCAACACGGGCGGCGCAACCAAGGGGACTCTTCTGGGCAAGGCGCCCGAAGCACCCGTCAAAGTCGTCACCCAGACGGCGACGCGCACTGTGGTGAAGACCCGCACGGTTGCTGCGCCAGCACGCTCCGGCAATTGCATCGGCGTGCTGGCGGGCATGCAAGGCGGCATCGAGTGCTTCTGAGCGCGTACCACCAGCCATCCAACAAATTCTGAGCTGCAACAGCCTCTCCGGGGGGAGATTCAAAATGAACCAGAAACGATCCGAAGCTGCAGGCGGCACCCGCATCCTGGTGCTGGCCGCCATCCTCTGCACGCCGCTGGCCGCCGCGGCACAGGCTGCCATCGAGGCCGGCAACCTGACCAAGGCGACCGCGCCCGCCGCCAAGGCACCCCAGGGTCCGATGCAGATGACCATCAGCATGACGCCTGGCGGGGCCATTGCGGCCACCTCGGCCCCGCCCGCGCCGTCCGCGGAGGCGCGCGGCCCCAATTGCACTGGTGCGATCCGCAGCGAGTCAAGCGTGATGGTGCCGGTCGGCAAGTCGCAGCTGATCACGCTGCAGGAGCCGGTGCGCAACCGCACCCTGGGAAACCCCAACGTGGTCCAGGCCACGATGGTGTCGCCGCAGACCCTCTATGTGCTGGGCCGCAGCGTGGGCACCACCAACATGATCGTCCAAGGCCGCAGCGGCAGCTGCAGCATCATCAACGTGGTGGTCAATGCCGATGCCGGCGGACTGCAGACTTCGCTCGGCCAACTGCTGCCGGGCGAACCCGGCATCCGCGTGATGACGGCCGCCGACAACCTGGTGCTGACCGGCAGCGTCACCAACGCGCAGTCCGCGCAGCAGGCCATGGACATCGCCCAGGCGTATGCCAACGCTGCGCAGGGCGACGGCAGCAAGAATGGGAACGGCAACGGCAACAAAAAAGGCGGCGTGCTCAATATGCTGTCGGTCGACAGCCCGCAGCAAGTGATGCTGGAAGTCAAGGTGGCCGAAGTTTCCAAGACGCTGCTGAACCAACTCGGCTCGACGGTGAACCTGCAGGGCGGCTTTGGCTCCTGGAGCGGCGGGCTGGTGACGTCACTGCTGACCGGCGCCTCGACTGCGATCTTCGCCAGCAAGGCCAACAACCGGCCATTCGACATCGCTCTGGACGCGCAGAAGAATGACAGCCTAGTCAAGATCCTGGCCGAGCCTAACCTTGTCACCATCAGCGGCCAGGAGGCCAGCTTCCTCGCCGGCGGCAAGATCTACATCCCGGTGGCGCAGAGCAATGCGATCGGCGGCAACGCGACCATCACGCTGCAGGAAGAAGAATTCGGCGTCGGACTGAAGTTCACGCCTACCGTGCTGGCGAACGGCCGCATCCACCTGAAGGTGTCGCCCGAAGTGTCGGAGCTGTCGCCCACAGGCGCCACCGTACGCGGCAGCAGCCTGACCGGCCAGACCGTGCTGCCGGTGATCACCACGCGGCGCGCCTCCACCACTGTGCAGATGCGCGACGGCGAGAGCTTTGCCATCGGCGGCCTGCTGACTGACAGCGCGCGCGGCTCGCTCAAGGCGGTGCCGGGTGCCGGCGAGGTGCCGGTCCTGGGTACACTGTTCCGCAGCACGCAGTACCAGCAGGACCTGACCGAGCTGGTGTTCATCATCACGCCGCGCCTGGTCCAGCCGATGCAGACCAACAACTACCCGCTGCCGACCGACAGCTTCTCCACGCCCAACCCGCTGTCGCTGTACTTCATGGGCAATATGGAAGGCAGCGGCAAGCGTCCGCCGCAACCCGCGCCGGCACCGTCGCAGCCCGCCGCACCGGCCGCAGCGCCCGCCACGCCGCCCACGGCACCGCGCAGCGAAGGCGCGCCCGGCACCTCGGTCTCGGTCGTGCCGAATGGCAAACCGCTGGATGAGCCCGCGCCGCCCGCACAGGAACCAGTTGCCGCCGCAAGCACGCGCCCTGCCCTGCCAGCCCCGGCGCCCGCCCGCAACACGACGGCCGCGCCGTCTGTAGAGGACACCACCGCGCGCATCGCCCGCATCGAAGCCACCGCCGCCCGCCTGGCCCAGGCCAGGGCAGCGGCTACGGCCGGCCGCACCGCCTCGGGCGGCAACTGATCCGCCGCGCCACCAGCAGAATCGGAGAACGATCATGAACAAGACACTGAAGCTTTCGCGCGGCGCTGCCGTCCTGGTGCTCGGCAGCCTGGCCTGCCTGGGGCTGTCGGCCTGCATGACCTCGACGCCGGTGTGGGACGGCCAGCGCGGCGTGGCGCTGGCCACCGTCACGCAGATGCAGATCATCAATCCTGATGCACCCGCCGGGCTGCCGACCGTCACCGGCACTGACGGCAAGACGGCCGTGGCGGCGATGAAGAACTTCGACCGTTCGCTGTCAAAGGGCCAGCAAAGCGGCACGCCCGCCATGACTATCGACTTCGGCGCGGGCGGATATGGCGGCGTGGGCATGGGCGGCGGCGGCTCGCGCTGAGCTCAGTGCTCATGGAGTGAGGTTCGAAGATGACCGAAGAATGGAGATGACACCATGCTGAAGATCCTGATCGCATCCGAAGACGCCGACCGCCTGGCAGAGATCAACCGGCTCAGCGTCGTGGTCGGGAACTTCCAGGCCATGTTGCTGCAGGAGGGCCTGGCTCGCTTCCCGTTCCATGCCAATCGCCTGCGCATGGCCGATCTGCTGGTCCTGGAGCTGCCCGCCATCGGACCTGCCCAGATTCAGGCCATCGAAACCCTGCGCCAGCAGCATCCCGATCTGCCATGCATCCTGATCACGCAGGCACCGGGCACCGACGTACTGATCAAGGCCATGCGCGCCGGCATCCGCGACGTGTTGTCGTGGCCGCTGGACAAGGGCCAGCTGTCTGAGGCGCTCAAGCGCGTGGAAGCGACCCACGTGCCGCGCGTCCACGAGATCGCGCAAGTGATTTCCGTGATCTCCTGCAAGGGTGGCGCAGGCACCAGCTTCGTGGCGGCCAACCTCGCCGACGCGCTGGCCAGGCATCAAGGTAAGCGGGTGCTGGTGGTGGATCTGAACCGGCACTTCGGCGACCTCACCCATATCGTCAGCGACAAAACCCCGCCCTCGACGCTGCCCGACATCTGCGCTCAGATAGATCGCATGGACGCCTCCTTCCTTGATGCCTGCCTGGTCCACGTGGACAAAGGCTTCGACCTGCTCGCCGGGGCCACGGATCCTGTCAAGGCTACGCAGATCCAGAAGGACAAGCTGGAGTGGATCCTCGCCGTGATGCAGCCCAACTACGACTTCGTCGTCTTCGACATCGGCCAGAGCATCGATCCCTTGTCGATCAGCGTGCTGGACCAGAGCGACCGCATCTGCGTGGTGGCCGAGCCCACGGTCGCCTTCGGGCGTCCCGGCCGCCGCCTGGTCGACATCTTGCGCGCGCTGCACTACCCGGCGGACAAGATTCAGCTTGTGCTGAACCGCACTGGCCGCAAGAACGAACTACCGCGCGCGACGATGGAGGAAATCTTCGGCATGAAGGCGGCGATTTCCCTGCCCGACGATCCCTCGGCAGTGGAAGAAGCCGTGAGCCATGGCGAGCCTGTTGCCAAGCTGAGCCGGCGTAGCGCCATTGCACGTGCGCTGCAGTCCCTGTCCACGCAGCTGTTGGCCACGCCGGAACTCGAACGCCGTAGCCGCCCTGAACCTGTATCCCCGCTGCGCCGGCTGATGCTGCGTGCGAAGAGTACCTGATTGCAGCCGGCATGGTCCGGTCAACAGATTCCGACTTAAAGGAGCCCAACATGTCAATCCGCGAACAGCTGGCTGGTGCCGGCCCCGCACTCATCGCCAACGGCCACGCCGCGATCCAGTTTTCTGCATCCGCGGGGCCGGCCTCGCCGGGCTATCACACCCTCAAGCGCGATGTGCATGAAACCGTGCTGGACCGAGTAGAGCTTGAGCGGCTGGCGCGCTATCCGCAGGAGCAGGTAAAGCAGGAGATCGCAACGCTGGTCAACCTGATCATCGACGAGCAGAAGGTGCTGCTCAACGACAGCGAACGCCGCCAGCTGACCGTGGAGATCTATGACGAGATGTTTGGCTTCGGTCCTCTGGAGCCGCTGCTGAAGGATCCCACGGTGTCGGACATCCTGGTCAACACGGCGCGCCAGACTTATGTGGAACGACGCGGTAAGCTGGAACTGACCGACGTGCTGTTCTACGACGACGCGCACCTGATGAAGGTGATCGAGAAGATCGTGTCGCGCGTGGGTCGCCGCATTGACGAGACGAGCCCGATGGTGGACGCGCGCCTGCCGGACGGCTCGCGCGTCAATGCCATTATCCCGCCCTCTGCAATCGACGGGCCGCTGCTGTCGATCCGGCGCTTCTCCGTGAATCCGCTGCAAGTGTCCGACCTGGTCGAGCTGCGCAGCCTGACGCCGCCGATGGCGCAGATGCTGCAAGCGCTGTCGCAGGCCAAGGTCAACGTGCTGGTGTCGGGCGGCACCGGCAGCGGCAAGACCACGCTGCTTAACATCCTGTCGGGTTTTATCCCCGAGGACGAACGCGTGGTCACTATCGAAGACGCGGCCGAACTGCAGCTTCGCCAGCCCCATGTATTACGGCTGGAAACGCGCCCGCCCAATATTGAAGGCAAGGGCGAGATCACGCAGCGCGCGCTGGTGCGCAATGCCCTGCGGATGCGCCCGGATCGCATCATCCTGGGCGAAGTGCGCGGCGGCGAGGCGCTGGACATGCTCAACGCGATGAACACCGGCCACGAGGGCTCGCTCACCACCATCCACGCCAACACGCCGCGCGATGCGCTAACGCGCCTCGAGAACATGGTCAGCATGGCCGGCCTGACCATGCCCGCCAAGGCGATGCGCCAGCAGATCGCGTCGGCCATCACGGTGATCGTGCAGGCGGCGCGCATGACCGACGGGCGGCGCAAGATCATCAGCATTCAGGAGATCACCGGCATGGAGGGCGACATCATCAACATGCAGGAGATCTTTACGTTCCAGCGCACCGGCGTGGACAAGGACGGCACGGTGCGCGGGCACTTCCGCGCCACCGGCGTATATCCCAAGTTTGCCGAGCGGCTGCGCGTGTTCGGGGTGGGGCTGCCGGACGAGACTTATGACCCGGCGAAGCGCTACGAAGTCTGATTCCGGCACCGGACCAACAAGACCAACACGACAGAAACCCCCGGGGAGACGCACATGAGCATGATCTTCTATGCCTTCGGCATCCTGCTGTTCGCGGCCGTGGTGCTCTGTGTCGAGGGCATCTACCTGTGGTGGAACAGCACCCACGGCCCGGCGGCAAGGCGCATCGAGGCACGGCTCCGGGCACTGTCCGCGGGTGGACACGTCAGCGCTGAGCAGCTATCGATCCTGAAGAAGCGGCTGCTGGCCGGATCGCCACGCATGCAGCGCTGGCTGATGAGCGTGCCCCGCATCGGCGCGCTGGACCGCTGGCTGGAACAGTCCGGCAGCAGCTGGTCGGTAGGGCAGCTGCTGGGTTACTGCGCGATGGTATCGCTGTGCACGGTCGCGCTGATCCCGCTGGTGCCGGTGCCGGTGCCGCTGATGCTGGGCGGCGCGGCGCTGGCCGCGCTCTTGCCGGTGCTGCATGTGGTACGCCTGCGCGGCAAGCGGCTCAAGCAGATGGAGGCGCAACTGCCGGATGCCGTCGATATGATCAGCCGCGCGCTGCGCGCCGGCCACTCGTTCAGCGGGGCGCTCGGTATGGTCGGGCAGGAAATGAAGGCACCGATCGGGCCGGAGTTCCGCACCACCTTCGAGGAAATCAACTACGGCGTGGCGCTGGACGAGGCCATGACCAACCTCGCCATTCGCGTGCCGGTGGGCGACCTGCGCTACTTCGTGATCGCGGTGCTGATCCAGCGCGAAAGCGGCGGCAACCTGGCGGAGATCCTCGACACCATCGGCACCATGGTACGCGAGCGCCTGAAGCTGTATGACAAGATCCGCGTGCTGTCGGCGGAAGGCAAGATGTCCGCGTGGGTGCTGGGCCTGCTGCCTTTCTGCACCGCGGGGATGGTCATGGTGGTCAATCCGGGCTTCATGGAGGTGCTGTGGAAAGACCCGATTGGCTTGAAGATGGTCGGCGGCGCGCTGGTGTCGATGGTCTTTGGCGTGCTGTGGATGCGCAAGATCATCCGCATCCACGTATGAGGCCCCAAAGCCAGGACAGAAGAAACGCAGGGTCTCAACACGCAGGGCTTGGACAGCCATCCTGACGGGAGTCCATCATGCAAGGCATTATCCAGGGGTTTCAGGCAGGCCAGTTTGTCGTGCTGGCGCTGATTTTTGTGGCGGCGTTCGGCGCGGTGTTCGGCGTGCTCTATGTGTTCTCGCCGAACCGCATGCGCGGCCGGGCGGAGCAGCTCGCAGGCCAGGCGGGGCAACCCGGCGTGGACCCGGGCAGGCAGCAGGCGCTGATCGAGAAGCTCGTGCAATGGGCGCACCCCGTATCGCGGCTGTCGCTACCCAAGGAAGGCTGGGATAACTCGCAGCTGCGCGTGCGCTTCATGAACGCCGGATGGCGCAACGCCAGCGCCGCGCCGCTGTACTTTGGCGCCAAGACGGTGCTGGCCGTCACGCTGCCGATGATCGGGCTGGTGGCAGTAGGCGGGCGTCCGGGGTTCCAGGACCAGTACATGATGTTCTCGCTGCTCGCGGTGCTGGGCGCCATCGGCTACTACCTGCCGAATGTCGTGCTGGCGCGCAAGCTGTCGCAACGCCAGCGCACAGTGTTCGAAGAGTTCCCTGATGTCATCGACCTGCTGACCGTCTGCGTGGAGGCAGGCCTCGGGCTTGATGCGGCGCTGATGCGCGTGGCCGACGAGCTGGCGCTGCGCTGCCCGGTGCTGGCCGATGAGCTCCAGCTGATGCTGCTGGAGTTGCGCTCAGGTTTCTCCAAGGAAAAGGCACTGTCGAACCTGTCGCTGCGCACCGGCGTGGAAGACGTCGACAAGTTCGCCTCCATGCTGATCCAGGCCGACCGGTTCGGCACCAGCCTGGGCGAGTCCCTGCGCGTGCTGTCCGACATGCTGCGCACCAAACGCCGCATGCGAGCCGAGGAGCAAGCCGCCAAGATCGCGCTCAAGCTGTTGTTCCCGCTGATCTTCACCATCTTCCCGTCGCTGCTGCTGGTGCTGCTCGGGCCAGCCTTTATCCAGATTTATCGCGTCCTCCTGCCGACCATGGCCGGACAGGGAGGGTAATACATCCGGGAAACCGCGATCGTTTCCCCCGGCTGTCTCCCGGTGCAATGCCGGCTAGACAGTCACTTGCCCGGACCTGGTTCCGGGCTTTTTTGCTTTTCGGCCGGATCCGCAGGACTTGACCAGACAGGCTGGCTTATTAAGAATGCAGGCAACCGCCTGCCGCCGTAGCGGCCCATGCAGCAAGCCCCATGCGCCTTCCGGAGTCCCCATGAAGCTACGCATCCTGAGCGACCTCCACATCGAGCACAACATGCCACAGGCCGTGCCCGCCTGCGATGCCGACATCGTGGTGCTGGCCGGCGACATCGCCAACGGGCGCGATGGCATTGACTGGGCCGCGCGCACCTTCAGCCAGCCGGTGATCTATGTGCCGGGCAACCACGAGTACTACGAAAGCAACTTCGATACCGTGGATCGCCTGATGGCCGAAGCCACCGAGGCGCACCCCGGCATACAGGTGCTCAATGGCGCCGTGGCCGAATTCAATGGCGCACACGGACGCGTACGCATCATCGGTACCACCTGGTGGACGGATTACACGCTGTTCGGCACCGACCGGCGCGAAGACGCGATGCAGGCTTGCGCGGCGGTGATGCTGGACCACCGGCTGATCGAACTCCACGGCGACGACGGCCGTCCGCGCCATTTCACGCCCCTGGACGCGCTGGCACGCCACCAGGCCGCATCGGCCTGGCTGGCGGCGCAGCTGGCGCAACCCTACGATGGCAAGACCGTGGTGGTCACGCACCACGGTCCAGACCTTGGCAGCCTGGACCCGCGCTACTCGCACGACCTGGTCTCCGGCGGCTTCCTGTCGCGCCGGCCCGACCTGGTGGCGCAGGCGGACCTGTGGATCCATGGCCATACCCACACCAGCTTCGACTACTGCATCGACGATTCGCGCGTGGTCTGCAACCCGCGCGGCTACGTCAGCCGCCGCACCGGCGAGCTGGAAAACAAGCGCTTCGACTGGTGCTGCGTGGTGGAGGTCTGAAGCGGTGCCATCATCTTATCGCTCGCTGATGGAGCCGCAGCGCAGGTGCTGCTGTAGGCCACGGTCGAATTCCGACCAGCCGCCGGGGCCACAAAAGAAAAACCCCCGCGGACTCGCACCGGCGGGGGTTTTCAGGACCAGGTTTTCAGCTGTCGCAGATAGCGCTACTGCCCGCGTCCTGTCCCATGATTTCCCTGGGAAGGTAAGTCAGGAATCCGGGTACAGCCAGGCTGGAAAATCCGACCCAGGCCGCCGGAGAGACCGAGGAAACGGCCAATCCCGTCACGCTGACAGCGACTCCCGTGCAGGAGGCGCTGTCGCAACTGGCGCTCAGTCCGTTTGCGTCGTACCAGTTGACCGAGACATTGGCAGACTTGAGGCTTGGCAGAATTTCCTGCATGCGGTTGAGCACTGACGGCGATCCTCTGCCGCAGACTACCGCTTGCCTCGCTCCCCACCGGGTGGCTTCTGCGACGGCGTTCCACGTATACAGCACCCGTCCGAACTCCAGTATGCCAAGCAGTAACGCAAAGAAGAGCACTGCCGCAATGGCAAACTCCACCGCTGTCGCACCTCGCTGACGCCTATTCATAAGCCTGCCTCATCGTAGCTGAGATATCACTGAAAGGAATCGACGTAAGTGAAGCGCTGCCGCCGGTATAAAACCGCGTAAATCCGAGCAGGTCCAGGATAGGCGTGAACGTATAGCCGGAAATCCGGACCGTCACCGTATTGATTGCAGGACTGGCGCCCTGGCCCATATTGGAAGTGCATGCCGGATCCGCGGCGTCGCAGACGGTTACCATGCTGGTTTTCAGGCCAGGCGCCAGGGTCGACTGACCGTCGGTAGCCACCGGCGTACCGTACACGACCAGTTGCTTCGCCATAGCGTGCGCAGCCGCGTTGCCCGCCGCCTGCGTACTCAGGTAGCGGGTCGCATCACGGACTGATTTGGCCAGTGTGTTGTACGTGTAGATTGCCCGGCCGAACTCAGTGACGGCGAAGCAGATCGCCAGCAGTAAGGAAATCGTGATGGCGAGCTCAACGAGCGCCACACCTTTTTGTCGCCTTTTCATCGATATCCCCTACTGGACAAGCGCCGGGATCATGGGGCCGAAATTGCCGCCGGCAAGGCCGTTGGTCGTGCACGGGCTACTGATCGTCGCCGCATTACCCAGGTATTCGAACTGAACCGATTCAGTAGGTCCGCTGATCGGCTGCAGCATGAGCATGCAAGCGAAATCCAGGACTTTCGAAGCCGTCGACACCACTGGCACGATCACAAGGCGGCGACTCATTCCCAGCTTTGCATGATCGCCATTGCCGCCTGGCACGGCCAGATCCTTGTAGCCGCCTTTCATGTTCAGGTTGGTGATCGTGTCGCCGACCTGGACATCTGTGCCCGTATCCGCGTAGCTTGCGAACGTCAGCCGCTTGCTCTTGAAATTGGTCGCAGTCGGGTCAGTGCCACCTGATGAACCGGAATATGCCTGCTTGCCATTCGGCCAGTTCGTGGTTGTGTAGGCGTACCCCGTAAAGTCCGGCCGCATGAGCGACTTGTCCCCGTTGTTCTTGTAGATGCCAAAGCGGCTGTTCCACTGGTCATCCACGGCGACCTTCGCCCCAGGGGTCCGGAGCGTATCGTTGACCTTGGAGTTGCAGTACCCAACGGCCATTTCTTGTTTTGTCTCGTTGGCGTTGGTGGATCCATC
This sequence comes from Cupriavidus sp. FW306-1B-F12B, assembly GCF_058781795.1. NCBI lineage: Bacteria > Pseudomonadati > Pseudomonadota > Betaproteobacteria > Burkholderiales > Burkholderiaceae > Cupriavidus > Cupriavidus sp. FW306-1B-F12B. The sequence continues at coordinate 19,934 of NZ_JBYSXC010000006.1, read as the reverse complement.
GAGGTTGTACCAGCCCATTTCCCCGGGAGCAGCCGTCTTGGTGCCGTCGTAAAGCACAGTTACCCATTCACCAATCGCAAATCCATAGTCAGGGGCGCTAGCCCCCGATTTGGGAAGCAAGCCAACAGGGATGGGGCAGGTGCTCTGCGCATGAGTGCGGGTGGCAACACCAACGGCAGCAACAGCATTGCTGGAGGGGCCTCCGACCAGCTGGATCAGGTAGGCCGAAATCCCACTCGTAAGATGACCGCATTTCACGTAGCGCGCGTTGGCGACAGGCGTGAAGGTCGAACTGTAGGATCCGTTGAGCGTATCGCTAAAGGTGACGTCAGTGTCGACGAGGGCCGCCGAGCTCTTCTGGTACCTGACCTTGTTGGCGTTCCCAGCGGTCAGCCCAGCGCTCGTAGCCCGTGTCAGGGCGTCTGCAGCGCCGTCGAGTTCCTGCGCCGCGGCCAGCGCACAGCTATCGACTGCCGACTGTAGCTCGGTCTTCGCAACAAACATGCCTCCCAGGTCGATGACCAGACCGGCCATGCCCAGCAACACGGCCAGGGTCAGGCCCACAATCGGGAGAATGACCCCTTTTTCCTTCCCTTTGCTATACCTGGACATATGTGTCGCCCTTGGATAAGAGACATAAGCACCCAGCTTGCGTGGATAACGGGAGAAGCCTCACAGGCCCGCTGTCATTGCCGAGGCCCACGGCTGCCACCCACACCCTTAGGCGTCCGGCTGGCTACGCCTGGAACATCCCGATACCTAGCTTCGTACATGCATTCTTGGTCATGCCAACGGCAATTGGTATCGGCCCAATGGCGGAATCAGTAGGTAGGGATACAGCCTGAAGAGGGTACGCTGGACAACTCGCCAGGATATTGAAGCCCCCGACCAGCGAGTCCGGCTTCCGGCCCACTGCCGATGCAAATCGGCATGCTTCACCTCTATGGTGCGATCAAGATCACTTACCGGGCTCAGAAACCCGCTTACCTTGGCTGCTCGGTTCTGCAAGCAAGGGGAAGGCCTGCCTGCTGCACAGACGTGCGTTTCAGTTTTGACTCATACCTCGGCCACGAATTGAGCGACAGGCAGAGGACGCTCTCCGTGAGTCCGGCACCAAAGCAAGCGCTCTCGCGAGCGGTTTCCTTGCTGGTTGTGGACTAGTCGATCCACGGCCATACCCGCACCAGCTTCGACTGGTGCTGCGTGGTCGAGATCTGACCTGGCCGCCCCAGCGAGAGCCTGCTGCCGCGCCCCAAAGAAAAACCCCCGCGGGCTCGCGCCCGCGGGGGTTTTCCAAGACAGCCTGCCCTTGAGGGCAGTCGGTCGGCGATGAATTACATCATGCCTTCCATGCCGCCCATGCCGCCCATGCCGCCCGGCATTGCCGGAGCCGACTCTTCCTTCGGCGATTCGGCAACTGCGCAGTCGGTGGTCAGCATCAGCGAAGCCACCGAAGCGGCGTTCTGCAGTGCGGTGCGGGTGACCTTGGTCGGGTCCAGCACGCCCATTTCCACCAGGTCGCCGTACTCGCCCGAAGCGGCGTTGTAGCCGTAGTTGCCCTTGCCTTCGATAACCTTGGCAACGACCACCGAAGCTTCTTCACCGGCGTTCAGCACGATCTGGCGCAGCGGCTCTTCCATGGCGCGCAGCACGATCTTGATACCGGCGTTCTGGTCGGCGTTTTCGCCGGTCAGTGCCGAGATCGCAGCGCGGGCACGCAGCAGGGCCACACCACCGCCGGGGACGATGCCTTCTTCCACCGCAGCGCGGGTGGCGTGCAGGGCGTCTTCCACGCGGGCCTTCTTTTCCTTCATTTCGACTTCGGTGGCAGCGCCAACCTTGATCACGGCAACACCGCCGGCCAGCTTGGCCACGCGCTCTTGCAGCTTCTCACGGTCGTAGTCCGAGGTCGCTTCTTCGATCTGGGCGCGGATTTGCTTGACGCGGCCTTCGATCGCAGCTGCGTCGCCGGCGCCGTCGATGATGATGGTGTTTTCCTTGCCGATCTCGATGCGCTTGGCCTGGCCCAGGTCGTTCAGGCCAGCCTTTTCCAGCGTCAGGCCGATTTCTTCAGCGATGACGGTGCCGCCGGTCAGGATGGCGATGTCTTCCAGCATGGCCTTGCGGCGGTCGCCGAAGCCCGGGGCCTTGACGGCGGCGGTCTTCAGGATGCCACGGATGTTGTTGACCACCAGGGTCGCCAGGGCTTCGCCCTCGACGTCTTCAGCGACGATCAGCAGCGGGCGGCCGGCCTTGGCCACTTGCTCCAGCACCGGCAGCAGGTCGCGGATGTTGCTGATCTTCTTGTCGAACAGCAGCACGAACGGGCTGTCCAGCTGGACAACCTGCTTTTCCGGGTTGTTGATGAAGTACGGCGACAGGTAGCCGCGGTCGAACTGCATGCCTTCCACGACTTCCAGCTCGTCGGCCAGCGACTTGCCGTCTTCAACCGTGATCACGCCTTCCTTGCCGACCTTGTCCATGGCTTCGGCGATGCGCTCACCGATGGAGGTGTCGCTGTTGGCCGAGATCGCGCCAACCTGGGCGATTTCCTTGCTGGTGGTGGTGGGCTTGCTGACCTTCTTCAGCTCTTCCACGGCGGCGGCAACAGCCTTGTCGATGCCGCGCTTCAGGTCCATCGGGTTCATGCCGGCGGCAACGAACTTCATGCCTTCGCGCACGATCGACTGGGCCAGCACGGTTGCGGTGGTGGTACCGTCACCGGCGTTGTCGCTGGTCTTGGAAGCCACTTCCTTGACCATCTGGGCGCCCATGTTCTGCAGCTTGTCCTTCAGCTCGATTTCCTTGGCCACGGACACGCCGTCCTTGGTCACGGTCGGGCCGCCGAAGCTGCGCTCCAGCACCACGTTGCGGCCCTTCGGGCCCAGGGTCACCTTGACTGCGTTGGCGAGGATGTTCACGCCTTCGACCATCTTGGCACGTGCGGCGTCGCCGAACACTACGTCTTTAGCTGCCATTCTTGAATCTCCTGAAATCTGTACGGGGTGGCGGTCAGTTGGTGAATTACTTGTTCACCACGGCCATGATGTCTTCTTCGCGCATGACCAGCAGTTCCTGGCCTTCCACCTTCACGGCCTGGCCGGCGTACTTGCCGAACAGCACGCGGTCACCGACCTTGACGTCGAGGGCGATGTTGTTGCCCTTGTCATCCTTCTTGCCAGGACCGATTGCCAGCACTTCGCCTTGATCGGGCTTCTCGGCAGCGTTGTCGGGAATCACGATACCGGACGCGGTCTTGGTTTCGTTGTCCAGACGCTTCACGATCACGCGGTCGTGCAAAGGACGCAGATTCATACGGACTCCTAGATACAAAGTGAGTTTTTGATCACAAATCGGCCGGCTACCGAGGCGACGGCCGTCAGAAATGTTCAGGTGTCGCAGGAGGCTGTTAGCACTCACCCCTGACGAGTGCTAATTATAGGGACGGGGTAGGGGCATTTCAAGACGCGGGGGTGATGCGGGTTTTCCCGAGGGGCTGTCGATGCCTTGCGCGGCATGGGCTCCCGGCCGGCAACGACCCGCCTGTAGGAATAATCCCGGCACCCATTCGGGCGTGTGCCTGACAGCGCAACGTGGTGCCGCTGCCTAGACTGGGCTTGTCGCCGCGCGCCCGTCTTGGCCGGATGTACGGCGTACGCCGCGCCGAGCGCTTCCGTTGCCGGCGCCTCAGACAGCGACTCTGGAGGTATTCCATGGATACGAAACAGCCCGCTCGCCTTACCCGAATCGCCAGCGTGATTGCCGCAGGCCTGGCTGGCCTCAGCTGCGCTGCTGCGATTGCCCAGATAAGCGCCACCCCCGCCACTCCGGCCACCCCGGCCACGCCGGCAACCCCTGCTGCCCAGGGCATGCCCGCGACCCCGGCGACCCCGGCGATGCCAGCAACCTCTGCCACGCCGGCAGGCAGCCAGGGCGTGCCGCCGGGCATGACCCAGGTCGAACCGCCGAAGGACCCGCTGGTGGAACGCCGCGAGGCACGCCAGAAGGCCGCCGCCGAGTACAAGGCCAAGAAGAAGGCAGCCAAGGGTGAGTACAAGGAAGAAGTCGGCGCTGCCAAGCAGGAGCGCAAGGTAGAGAACAAGGCAGCAGATGCAACGGCCAAGCAGGAAATGGCCGCACCAAAGCAATAGCGCCGGCCTTTGCACGACGGGTGGCCGGGATCAACCGGCCACCTTCTTTTTGCCGGACATACCCCTCCCGTTTGTCCTTCGGCAGCACCCGGACCCTGGCGGCTTGCAAGCGGCGGGATCGCGCCTAGACTCGATACGAGCAAGTCGCGCGCCTTTCTGCCCGGCTTGCCATCCGCGCCATGCCCGCTGCCCACCCACGCCACTGGTTCGCAGGCCTTCTCCTGTCCGGCCTGGTGGGCGCGCTCAGCCTGTGCAGCACGTTTGCCGTAGCGCAGCAGAAGCCGGCGCCGGCGTCCGCGCCTGTTGCTGCCCCCACGGCGAAAGCCGCAACCGGCAAGGCCGATTCTAGGCCGCGCGGCCTCAACCTGGCCAACAAGCCGCGCAAGGGCGACTTCGACGTGATGGTCAACAGTCGCGTCATCCGCGTGCTGGTGCCTTACAGCCGCACCCTCTACTTCAGCGACAAAGGCCACGAGCGCGGAATTACCGCAGAACTGGTGCGGGAATTCGAGCGCTACCTGAACAAGACCTACGCCAATCGACTTGGCAAGCGCCCGCTCACTGTCCTCATCATCCCCACCACGCGCGACCGGCTGCTGCCCGACCTGGCGGCGGGCCTGGGCGATATCGCCGCAGGCAACCTGACCGAGACCGAGGCACGGCTGAAGCTGGTCGACTTTGCCGCACCGCGTGACCGCAAGCCAGTGCGCGAGCTGATCGTGACCGGCCCGAAGTCGCCGGCGCTGAAAAGCCTGGACGACCTGGCGGGCAAGACCGTGCACGTGCGCCGCGCGAGCAGCTACTACGAAAGCCTGACTGCACTGAACAACCGCCTGCGCCAGTCCGGCAAGGCGCCAATGCAGCTGGTGCTGCTGCCCGACGCGCTTGAAGACGAAGACGTGCTCGAGATGGTGAATGCGGGCCTGCTGGAGATCGTCGTGGTCGACGACTGGAAGGCCGCAATGTGGGTGCAGATCCTGCCTGACATCAAGGTGCGCCAGGACCTGGCGGTGCGCGAAGGCGGCTATGTCGGCTGGGCCTTCCGTAAGGACAGCCCGCAGTTGCGGCAGGTGATCGACGACTTCTATGTCAACTACGTCAAGAAGCAGGGCGTGGCGGAATACCTGCTCAAGCAATCCATGCGCCGGATCAAGCAGATCAGGAACAATACCGAGGACGCCGAATACAAGCGCTTCCAGCAGACCGTTGCCTTCTTCGAAAAGTACGGCAAGGACTATGGCTTCGACCCGCTGATGCTGGCGGCACAGGGCTTCCAGGAGTCACAGCTCAACCAGCAGGCGCGCAGCCGCGTGGGCGCCGTCGGCATCATGCAGATCATGCCCGCCACCGGCAAGGAACTGAACGTAGGCAATATCCAGATGGTCGAGTCCAACATCCACGCTGGCGCCAAGTACATGGACCGGCTGATGACGAAGTACTTCCCTGACGCGCATTTCTCGGAATCCAACCGGCCGTTGTTCGCCTTTGCCAGCTACAACGCCGGGCCCGGCAATATCGCCAAGATGCGCAAGGAGGCTGCGGCGCGCGGGCTGGACCCCGACAAGTGGTTCAACAATGTCGAGATCGTGGTGGCCGAGAAGATCGGCATCGAAACCACCACCTATGTGCGCAACATCTACAAGTACTACGCAGCCTACCGGCTCACGCAGGACCGGGAGGCCGCGCGTGAGCGGGCACTGAAGGAAGTCCGGAAGTAGCGGCGGCCACGCCGCATGGATCAGTCGGCCAGTCCGCTGGCGTCGATATAGCCCAGCGCCTCGGTCACGGCGCGGCGCGCCTTCAGCACATAGCAAACGCGGCGCTCCTGGATCGACAGCGCCAGCACATCGGCCTGCACCAGCTCCAGGAACACATGGCCGGCGCGCGCCAGGCTCAGCCGTGCAACCTGCGCCAGGTCAGTGGCCGGCAGGCCCGCCTCGCCGGCATCCAGCAGCGCACGGCAGATCCGGATCCGCGCGGGCTCGGTCATCAGCGCAAGGGTCAGCGTACTTTCCTGGGTCTCCATGGTCACACCTCGGTCTCCGGGCACGCCTCCGGTCCGCGACAGGCGGCGGCCGGGCGGTGCTGGCGCAGTTTTCTTCCGCGCGGTTTTTCCCGCGCAGTTTTCCCCGTTCTACGCGGCTCGCCGCGCAAACGCAATAGGGTGGAGCCACGGCCCTGCAAACACTGGTGCGATTACAACAAACTGCGCAGCGGACAGCGAACGCCAGCCGCATTCGGGGGATGCGCGGTGCGGCTGCACCTCCCCTTCGGCGGCTGGCTGCCATCACACCATCAAGCCATCACGAAGGGCAGTTGGCGTTGGCGCTTGCCGGTCAGCGTGAACAGCGCATTGGCCACCGCCGGCGCGATTGGCGGCACGCCCGGCTCGCCCAGGCCGGTGGGGTTCTCCTGCGAGGGCACGAAGAACACGTCCACCACCGGCGCATCGGTGATGCGCGGCGGCGGATAGTCCGCGAAGTTGCTGTTCTTCACGGCGCCGTTCTCGATCTCGATGGCAAACCCCGGCCTGGTCATGGCCAGCCCGAACACGCAGGAGCCCTGGATCTGGGCCTCGGCGGACATCGGGTTGACCACGCGGTTGGCATGCACGCCGGCGGTGACGCGATGCACGCGCGGCTCGCCCTTCACCACCGAAACGTCGACCACATACGCCACCACGGTGTTGAACGACTCGTGCACGGCCACGCCCCAGGCATGGCCCTTGGGCAGCTTGCGCTTGCCATAGCCGGACTTGTCCACGGCGAGCTGCAGCGCGGCGCGGTGGCGCGCGTGCTTCTTCTCGTCGAGCCGGGCCAGGCGGAATGCCACCGGGTCCTGCTTCGCGGCGGCGGCCATCTCGTCGGCCAGCGTTTCCTTGACGAAGGCGGTGTGGGTGTTGCCCACCGAGCGCCACCACAGCACCGGCACGTCCACCTGCGGGTGGTGCACCGACATCTGCAGCGGCAGGTCGTAGTCGTTCTCGACGATGCCCTCGGTCATGGTGGCGTCGACGCCGTTCTTGACCATGAAGGGCTCGAACGGCGTGCCCTTCAGGATCGACTGGCCGACGATGGTGTGCTGCCAGCCCACCACCTTGCCCTGCGCGTCCAGCCCGATGCGGGCGCGGTGCAGGTGCAGCGGGCGGTAGTAGCCGCCGCGGATATCGTCCTCGCGGCTCCACACCACCTTGAGCGGCTCGGTGTGGCCGGCGGCCACCCAGGCCTTGAGCACGTTGGCCGCCTCGACGATGTAGTCCGAGGTCGGCACCGCGCGCCGGCCGAAGCCGCCGCCGGCCATCATGGTGTTGAGCACCACCTTGTCCGGCGTCAGCCCCAGCGTGCGCGCCACCGCGGCCTGGTCGACGGTCTGGAACTGCGAGCCCACCCAGACCTTGACCGACTGCACCTTGCCGCCGGCCACTTCCGGCTGCAGCGTGCAGTTCAGCGGCTCCATCGGCGCGTGCGCCAGGTACGGGAAGCGGAAGTCGGCCTCGATCTTGCGCGCGGCACCGTTGATGGCCGAGCCGATATCCCCGCTCCCCGCGCGCGCCACCATGCCGGGCTGGCCGGCCAGCTTTGCGTATTCATCGAAGAGCGCCTGCGACGACACCTTCGAGCCCGCGTCTTCCCACTGGATGTCGAGCGCGTCGCGGCCCATCTTGGCCGGCCAGTAGCCGCTGGCAATCACGGCCACGCCGCTGCCGCCGCGGTCAACCGGCACCTGCAGCACGCCGCGCACGCCCTGCACCGCGCGCGCCTTGTCGGCGCTGAAGCTCTTGACCTTGCCGCCAAAGCGCGGCGGGCGCGCCACCACGGCCACCCCCATGCCTTTCAGGTGCGTGTCGATGCCGAACGGCGTGGTCGCGTCCATCTTGCCGCGCGCATCCAGCCGCGGCGTGGGCTTGCCGACGATGCGGAACTGCGACGGGTCTTTCAGCGTAACCCGCTGCGGCACGGGCAGCTCCATCGCCGCCGGCGCCAGTTCGCCGAAGGTGGCCCGGTGGCTGCCGGACGTGACCACGCCCTGCTCCACCTTGCAGCTGGCCGGATCGACCTTCCATTGCTGCGCGGCCGCCGCCACCAGCATCGCGCGGGCGCGCGCGCCCAGTTCGCGGTACTGCTGGAACGAGTGGTTCAGCGCGGTGGAGCCGCCGGTCATCTGCATGCCGAAGCCAGGGTCCTTGTACGGATCGCCGGCCGGCGCCAGCGTGGCGCGCACGTTGCGCCAGTCGGCGTCCAGCTCTTCGGCCAGCGCCATCGGCAATGCGGTGTGCACGCCCTGGCCGAATTCGAGCCGGTTCACGGCCACGGTCACGGTGTTGTCCGGCGCGATGATCAGGAATGCCTGCGGCGCCGGCGGCGGCGCCTTGGGCTTGGCGCCCTCCTGTGCCTGCGCCAGCGGGGCCACGCCCAGCGCCAGGCCGCTGCCGGCGAGGCCGGTCAGCTTCAGGAAACTGCGGCGGTCCAGCGTGGCCACGCCGGTGTTCGGGCGCGCTTCGCCGCTATTGCCGGCCTGGCCGCCTGCCAGGGCTTCGATGCCTCGGATACGCATATTGGTTTCCTCCCGCTCAGGCCAGCGCACGGGCGGCGTCTTTGATCGCCGCGCGGATGCGCTGGTACGTGCCGCAGCGGCACAGGTTGCCGGCCATGGCCTGGTCGATGTCGGCGTCGGTGGGCCGCGGCTTGGTGCGCAGCAGGCCGATGGCGCTCATCACCTGGCCGTTCTGGCAGTAGCCGCATTGCGCCACGTCGTGCTTGAGCCAGGCGTCCATCACGGCGCGCCCGACCTTGTCAGTGCCGATGCCTTCGATGGTGGTGATGCGCGCGCCGGCAGCGGCGGATACCGGCGTCACGCAGCTGCGCGTAGCCTGGCCGTTGACGTGCACGGTGCAGGCACCGCATGCGGCCATGCCGCAGCCGAACTTGGTGCCGGTCATTTCAAGGTTGTCACGCAGCGCCCACAGCAGCGGCGTGGACGGGTCCACGTCGACTTCACGGGTCTTGCCGTTGACGTTGATATTGAGGGTGGTCATGGGGGGACACTCCTTGGGTACGTTGCCCGCTGGTTCTTTCCAGTGCCCCGCCGGGCGCGGTGCGGCGCGCGGGCACTGCCCATGCGCCGCAGCCTGGCGCAAAGGACAAATGAGGATAGTGCAATTTCGGTCACCTTGCCGGACACCGTGCGCACTACCCTGCCCCCGAAGCCGTTTTGCACGAACTTTGGGCATGTGGCGGCTGTCCCTCATGAATCCCTTCGCTTTCCGATTTCTGTCGCCGCAACAGTGCCATCGACTATTCCAGAACACACTTATTCCGGCGCCTCCGCGGCACCGGTCCCGCGCGCCACCGCTGCCACGCGCGTGCCGGCGGCCCAGTCCCCGTCAGTGGCGCGGCTCGACAGCATCCAGGCCCTGCGCGGGCTGGCCGCCGCGTTCGTGGTGGTCTACCACTCCGGCCTGGCGCTGGGCGGCGCCGATGCGCCGGCGCTCAACTGGCTGACCGACAACGTGATCAAGCGCGGCCATGTCGGCGTGGACGTCTTCTTTGTCATCAGCGGCTTCATCATCGCCTGGGTCGCGGTGCTGGCCCGGCCCCAGCCTGAGCGCCCGCTCAGCTTCATGATCCGGCGCTGCTGCCGGCTGGCGCCGCCGTACTGGATCATGTCGGCCATCCATGCGCTGCTGCTCAATCCGGTCACGCCGGCGGTATTCGCGGCGTCGCTGGCCTTCCTGCCGACTGCAACCGACCACGCGCCGTACTATGGCTACCCGGCGCTGTACGTGGGCTGGTCGCTCAACTATGAGCTGGCGTTCTACGCCGCCTTCGCGCTCGGCCTGCTGCTGGCCGGGCGGCGCGCGCTGCTGGTGGTGCTGGGGGTCTTCGCGTTGACCACGCTGGTGCTGCCGTGGTGGCGCTTCGGCGCGCTGGCGGCCGATCCGGCGCAGGGCTACCCGTTCGCCACGCCGTGGCTGGCCATGGCCAGCAATCCGCTGGTGCTGGAATTCCTGCTGGGCTGCGGACTGGCATGGGCCTATGCGCGCTGGCGCCACCTGCTGACGCCGGCCATCGCCGTGGGCATGCTGGCAACCGGTTGCGCCGCGTTCGCGCTGTCGCTGCCGCTGGTCGGGCCCGATTTCAGCCTGGCCGGACGCGGGCTGCCCGCGGCGGCGCTGCTGGCCGGCGCCGTGGCGGCCGAGCACGCCGGCGTGCTGCGCGTACCGCGCGCACTGGTCTGGCTGGGCGAGCTGTCGTATGCGCTGTATCTGACGCACCCCACCGTGATCGAGGGCGTCAAGCGCCTGATGCCCGAACTGGCGCCCGGCCAGACCGCGCTGCAGCTGCTGCGCTTTGTCATCGATGCCGGCCTGGCGCTGGCGCTGGCGCTGCTGCTGCACCGCTGGGTGGAGCTGCCCGGCATCGCCGCCGGCCGGCGGCTGGCGCGGCGCTGACGCGCGCGCTCAGCGCTGCGGCATGCCGGCCAGGAACAGATAGAGCGCGGTCAGGTCGGTATCGTTCATGCGTCCGAACGAATCGAACGGCATCACGCGGCTCACTTCGGTGCCATCGGGCCGCTTGCCGCTGCGCATCATCGCGATAAAGGCCGAAGCCTGGCCGTAGCGCGACATGGCACCGCCCGGCACTGGGCGCAGGTCCGCCGCGGGCGGCCAGTCGGGCGGCGCGCCCGGGATCTTGCCGCCGCGGAAGTCCGGCCCGTGACATCCCAGGCAGGCATTGGCGACGTAGCCGCCGTACCTGGCCGTGGACGCCGGCACCATTGCAGGCTGCACCGGCAAGCTGTGGTCGATCTTGGCGGCCGCGTCCTGCACGATGCCCACGCCGTACAGCGCCCGCACCAGCCATGGCATGCGGATTTCCGCGGGCGCCCCCATCGCCGGCGGCAGGCTGCGCAGGTAGCCCACCAGCGCGCCCAGGTCCTCGTCGCTCAGGCGGTTGTAGTCCTCGCTGGGCATGATCAGCAGCGGCCGGTGCGAGGGCGCCACGCCATGGCGGATGCTCCGTACCCAGTCAACCGGCTGGTAGGCGGCAATGTCCGGATTGGCGCGCGTCAGGTCCGGCGCGCGCACGCGCAGGCCGCCGGGGTCGTCGATCACCTGCTTGCCGCCGCCGCCGGCACCGTGGCATTCCATGCAGCCGCGCGATTCAAACAGGTACTTGCCGAGGGCGATGCCGGCGGCGTCTTCACGGATGGCGACGGGTGAAACCTTGACCTCGACAATGCGCGCCGCCTTGCGCTCGCCGACCCATGCCGCGGCATAGGCCGCCACGGCCACGGCGACAGCCGTGCCGGCCAGCCCCCACGCCGCCACCCGCAGAAATCGCGCCATTTGCCTTCCCCTGTCCGCCGCACTGGATGCAGCAGCTTGCCGCGAGTGGGCGGGGGGCTGTCGGTGGGGCAGGCCACATAGCGGCGGCGCGCGCCGCGGTCAGGCCAGCCCGGCCGGGGCCCGGTCGATGAAGCCGGTCATGCGCGCGAGCCGGCCATCGGCGGAAATCGTGGCGAAGTCGGTGCCGACCACCAGCGCCGGCTCTCCCGCCGGGGCCAGTTCCCACGTAAAGCGCAGATGCTCGCCGTGCGCATCGACCGGGCTCACGCGGGTAAAGCGGAACCCGGGGAACTTCGCCTGCACCGCGGCGATCATCGCGTCGATGCCACCATGGCCGTCCCCGCGCATCAGCGGATCGACATAGCTTGCCGATTCGGTCCACGCCAGCGCGATCAGCTCGCGCCGGCGCGCGGCATCGGTCTCGTTCCAGGCGGCGAGGTAGCGGTCGGCAAGGGTGGCGGGATCGGCAGTGACTTGGGCTTGGATGGCGGCAGACATGGCGTACTCCTGGTCTTGGTTGGGAATCCGTATAGCGGCCTGAGGTCAGGCCATGGCTGCATGATGGGCGCGGCGGGGCCGCGGCGCGATTACCCGTGAGGTTATGAACTGGCTTACCCGCATGCCTGACGGTCCCTACCAAAAAATCGCCCCCAGCACCAGTGGCAAGATAGCCCCCAACCTGCCCCCTGTCCTGCCAATGGCCGCGTCCTTATCCTCGCTACATTGCCCCTACGCTGGGCGGCATTCCGTCCCCGCATCCGGGGCCGTGCCGCCCGGGCGCGCCGGGCAAGCCGCCTCCTCCCACCCAGACGCACCGCCTTTTTGCATCGTTCTCGTCCATGACGCCCGACACGGCCCCGCCGAGCCACCAGGCCGCCAACGACCATCCTGCCGCGCAGCGCCGCTGGCTGCCCTTGCTGCTGGCCGGCGCCGGCTATTTCGTGCTGGCGGCGGCTGCGCTGTGGCTGGCGCGGCTGCCCGGTACCGTGGCGGCGGTGTGGCTGCCCAACGCCTTCGGGCTGGGCCTGCTGCTGCACCGGCCGCGCGCGGAGGGGCCGTGGCTGCTGGCCGGCATGCTGGGCGCCAGCGTGCTGGCCAACTATGCGGCCGGCGACAGCGTCGCCACCGCGCTGATGCTGACCGGCGCCAACCTGGCCGAGATGCTGTTCGCGCTCGGGCTGCTGCGCCTGCTGGACCGGCATGCCGTCCTGGGGCGCCACGGTCCGCTGGCCGCCTTCGCGGTGATGCTGGCGGTGGGCGGCATCCTGGCGCCGGCACTGGGGGCCACCGCCGGGGCCATGGCCATCGCCACGACCCATGGCACCAGCTTCGCCTCGGTCTGGTGGACCTGGTGGCAGGCCGACGCGCTCGGCATGGCGCTGTTGCTGCCGATGATGTTGTCGATGACGGCGGTGCGCGTGCGCGCCGCCGTCGCGCGGCCGGTGCTGGCGCCGCAGGCGGGCGCGCTGGCGCTGTGCCTGGCCATCGGTGCCTTTGCGCAGTGGCAGGGCCACGACCCGTTTGCCGCGATGTCGCTGCCGCTGGTGCTGGTGGCGCTGGCCGGCAATCCGTTTGCGACCGCGCTGCTGACGCTGGTGGCCACGCTTTGCCTGCAGGCGCTGATGCTGCTCGCGCACCGCCATCAAGCAGTGCCGTTGTCGGCGGCGGTGATCATGGTGTTGCCGGTCTGCATTGCCTACCTGACCGAGCAGAACCGGCACGGCCGCGCCAGCCTGCGCAGCAGCGACAAGCGTTTTCGCCAGGCCATGGAGCACTCGGCCATCGGCATGGCGCTGGTCGACATGGACGGCCGCTGGCAGACGGTGAACCGTGCCATGACCGAGTTGCTGGGCTACAGCGCGGCCGAGCTGCGCGAGCTGAGCTACCAGCAACTGACCCACCCCGACGACCTGAGCGGCGGCCTGCTCCAGGTCGACAACCTGCTGTCCGGGAAGATCGAGTCCTACCGCCTGGAAAAGCGCTACCGCCATAAGGACGGCCATTACCGCTGGGTTCTGTTGGCGGTGTCGCTGGTGCGCGACGAACAGACCGGCGAGCCGCAGCACTTCATCACCCAGGTGGAAGACATCCACGCGCGCAAGCTGGCGCAGCAAGAGCTGGAACGGCTGTCGCGCCGCATCCAGCTGGCGGCCGAAGCCGGCGGCGTGGGCATCTGGGAGTGGGACTTCACCAGCGCCGGCGTCACCTGGGACGCGCGCATGCACGCGCTGCACGGCACCGACCCCGCGGGCGGCACGCCAGTGGTGGAGCAATGGATCGCGATGCTGCATCCGGACGACGTCAGCCGCGTCAGCGGCGAGATGCGCCAGGCCATCCGCGGCGAGGCGCCGTTCGATACCGAATACCGCATCGCGCGCCCCGGCGGCAACGTGCGCCACGTACGCGCGATGGCCATGGTCACGCGCACCGACGATGGCACCGCGCAGGCCCTGGTCGGCACCAACTGGGACATCACCGAGCAGCGGAGCCTGACCGAGGCACTGTTCGAAGAGAAGGAACGCCTGCACATCACGCTGCGCTCGATCGGCGATGCGGTGATCTGCACCGATGCGGCCATGCACGTGACCTTCATGAACCCGATCGCCGAACAGCTGACCGGCTGGACCATGGCCGGCGCCACCGGCCTGCCGCTGGAGCAGGTCTTCCGCATCGTCGACGAAGCCACCGGCGACCCCATCCCAAGCCCGGTCGAAGCCTGCCTGCGCACGCTCGCGCCGGCCTACCTGCAGGACGGCGCCGTGCTGCAGAGCCTGACCGGCGAGCGCCACGACGTGCAGGACTCAGCCGCTCCCGTGCTGACCGCGCGCGGCGAGGTACTGGGCGCGGTGCTGGTGTTCCAGGACATCACCACCGCGCGCGCGCTGCAGCGCGAGCTGGCGCGTTCGGCCATGCACGATGCGCTCACGGGCCTGCCCAACCGCACCTGGTTCGAGAAGCGCCTGCGCGAGGCCTGCGACGCGGCGCGGCTGCACGGCCATCGCGCCGCGCTGTGCTTCATCGACCTGGACCGCTTCAAGATCGTCAACGACACCGCCGGCCACGGCGCCGGCGACGTGCTGCTGCGCGAACTGGGCTACATGATCCGCAACCACGTGCGCCCCGACGATGTGCTGGCGCGCCTGGGCGGCGACGAGTTCGCGCTGCTGCTCAAGGACTGCACCGTCGACCAGGCCGAACAGGTCTGCCAGGGCGTGATCGACGCCATCAGCGGCCGCCGCTTCCCGTGGGAAGGACGCGTGTACGACATGGGCGCCAGCATCGGCATCGCCGCCATCGACCTGGACGTGCCCCCGGTCAGCGAACTGATGAGCCGCGCCGACGTGGCCTGCTACGCCGCCAAGGCCGCCGGCCGCAGCCGCGTCTCGGTCTACCGCCGCGACGAGAGCGACGCGCGCCGCCACCACCGCGAGCTGGAAGTCGCCGCCGGCATCCATTCGGCGCTTGAAGCCAACCGCTTCCGCCTGTTCGCGCAGGAGATCCGCGCACTGCAGCCCGAGGAGAACGAAGACGGCGCCGAACACTGCCATATCGAGATCCTGGTGCGCATGGTCGACGAGCACGGCGATCTGATCATGCCCGGTGCCTTCATTCCCGCCGCCGAGCGCTACGACCTGATGGGCCACGTCGACCGCTGGGTCATCCGCAACGTGCTGCGCGGCTACGGCGAACGCCTGGGCGCCGTGCCCGGGCTGTCGGTATCGATCAACCTGTCCGCCAACTCGCTCGGCGAGCCCTTCCTGCTGCCCTTCCTGCATGCCGAGCTGGAGGCCAGCGCGCTGCCCGCCAGCCGCATCCGGCTGGAGATCACGGAAACCGCGCTGATCAACAACATGGCCGCGGCCAACCGGCTGGTGACAGAGATGCGGCGCGCCGGCTGCACCGTGTCGCTGGACGACTTTGGCTCGGGCCTGTCCTCGTTCGCCTACCTGAAGCAGTTCCCGGTGGACTTCCTGAAGATCGACGGCAGCTTTATCCGGCAACTGGCCGACAACGCGGTCGACCGCGAGATCGTCAGCTCGATCAACGACATCGGGCACCGGCTGGGGGTGCGCACGGTGGCGGAGTGGGTGGAGGATGAGCGCACCCTCGATGCGCTGCGCGCGATCGGGGTGGACTATGCGCAGGGGTATGTGATCGGCCGGCCGGTGGCACTGGATGTGTTCCTGGCCGGATGCCGGCAGCGTGACGCGCAGGCATCGTAGCCAGGGTGCCGGGCCATGATAAATTCGGCGCCTGTCGCATTGGCCGCATGGCCGCACCCAAGGGGAACCCGTTGTCGCTCGTGTCCGACTCTATGCCGGCGCCGCTCTATGCGCGCGTCAAGCAGCACATCAGCAGCAGGATCGCTGACGGCAGCTGGCCGCCGCATCACCGCGTGCCGTCCGAGACCGAATTGGTCGAGTCCCTGGGCGTAAGCCGCATGACCGTGCATCGCGCGCTGCGCGAGCTGACCGCGGAAGGCATGCTGGTGCGGCTGCAGGGCGTCGGCACCTTCGTCGCCGAACCCAAGCGGCGGACCGCGCTGTATGCGGTCAACAATATTGCCGAAGACATTGCTTCACGCGGGCACCGGCATCACGCGCAGGTCATTAGCCTGGAGGCGGAACGCGCCGGCCCGGCACAGGCCGCGGCACTGGAGGTGGCACTGGAGGAGCGGGTGTTCCATTCCGTGATCGTGCATTATGAGGACGACGTGGCGATCCAGCTGGAGGACCGCTATGTCAATGCCGCGGTGGCACCGGACTACCTGGCGCAGGACTTCACCAGCGAAACCCCCTACCAGTACCTGTCCCGCATCGCACCGCTGACCGAAGGCGAGCACGTGGTCGAGGCCGTGCTGGCACTGCCGGAAGAGTGCGGGCTGCTGGCCATCCAGCGGGGCGAGCCGTGCCTGCTGATCCGGCGCCGCACCTGGTCCGCGGGCCGGGTCGTGACGTCGGTGCGGCTGGTACATCCCGGCTCGCTGCATCGCCTGGAAGGCCGGTTCACGTCCTAGGCCCGGAACTGGCCGCCCGCCAGGGCACAAGGGACTCCAACATCATTTTGTGATTAAAGCGCTGTGCGGGTGCAGGCCGCCCTACGGGATTACCCCGATTTATACGTACTTGTATATACAGGAATATACATCCCTATGCGTCGCCCGAAAAAGCGAGCGTTCCAGACCAGCACGACCGAAGGAGTTCCCGTGACCAAGACCACCACCACCACGCGTTTCCGCGACACCGAAATCCGCGCTCCCCGCGGCACCACGCTGACGGCCAAGAGCTGGCTCACGGAAGCCCCGCTGCGCATGCTGATGAACAACCTCGACCCTGAGGTGGCGGAGAACCCGAAGGAACTGGTGGTCTATGGCGGCATCGGCCGCGCCGCCCGCAACTGGGAATGCTATGACCGCATCGTGGAAGCGCTGACCCGCCTGGAAGACGACCAGACCCTGCTGGTGCAGTCGGGCAAGCCCGTGGGCGTGTTCCGCACCCATCGCGACGCGCCACGCGTGCTGATCGCCAACTCCAACCTGGTGCCGCACTGGGCCAACTGGGAACACTTCAACGAACTCGACGCCAGGGGCCTGGCCATGTACGGCCAGATGACCGCCGGCAGCTGGATCTACATCGGCAGCCAGGGCATCGTGCAGGGCACCTATGAGACCTTCGTCGAGGCCGGCCGCCAGCACTTCGGCGGCAACCTGAAGGGGCGCTGGGTGCTGACCGCCGGCCTCGGCGGCATGGGCGGCGCGCAGCCGCTGGCCGCAACGCTGGCCGGCGCCTGTTCGCTCAACATCGAATGCCAGCAAAGCCGCATCGATTTCCGCCTGAAGACCCGCTACGTCGACGAACAGGCCACCGATCTGGACGACGCACTGGCCCGCATCGACCGCTACACCTCGCAAGGCAAGGCGATCTCGATCGCGTTGTGCGCCAACGCCGCCGAGGTGCTGCCCGAACTGGTGCGCCGCGGCGTGCGCCCGGACATGGTCACCGACCAGACCAGCGCGCATGACCCGCTCAACGGCTACCTGCCGGCCGGCTGGAGCTGGGACGAATACCGCGAGCGCGCGCAGCGCGAGCCGGCGGCAGTGGTCAAGGCCGCCAAGGCTTCGATGGCCGCGCATGTGCGCGCCATGCTGGCGTTCCAGCAGATGGGCGTGCCGACCTTCGACTACGGCAACAATATCCGCCAGATGGCCAAGGAAGAAGGCGTGGCCAATGCCTTCGACTTCCCCGGCTTCGTGCCCGCGTACATCCGCCCGCTGTTCTGCCGCGGCATCGGCCCGTTCCGCTGGGCCGCGCTGTCGGGCGACCCGCAGGACATCTACAAGACCGACGCCAAGGTCAAGGAACTGATCCCCGATGACGAGCACCTGCACCGCTGGCTCGACATGGCGCGCGAGCGCATCAGCTTCCAGGGCCTGCCGGCGCGGATCTGCTGGGTGGGTCTGGGCCTGCGCGCCAAGCTGGGCCTGGCCTTCAACGAGATGGTGCGCAGCGGCGAGCTGTCGGCGCCGGTCGTGATCGGGCGCGACCACCTGGATTCGGGCTCGGTCGCCAGCCCCAACCGCGAAACCGAGGCCATGCAGGACGGCTCCGACGCCGTGTCCGACTGGCCACTGCTGAACGCGCTGCTCAACACCGCCAGCGGCGCCACCTGGGTTTCGCTGCACCATGGCGGCGGCGTGGGCATGGGCTTCTCGCAGCATTCCGGCGTAGTGATCGTGTGCGACGGCACCGATGAAGCCGCCGCCCGCATCGCCCGCGTGCTGCACAACGACCCCGCCACCGGCGTGATGCGCCATGCCGACGCCGGCTATGAGATCGCCGTCGACTGCGCGCGCGAGCAGGGCCTGGACCTGCCGATGCTGAACCACGCATCGCGCGACTGATCCCGCGGCCAGCAAGAGCCGTTTTGCCGCCGGGCCGCCGCGTGCGCCCCGGC
This sequence comes from Cupriavidus sp. FW306-1B-F12B, assembly GCF_058781795.1. NCBI lineage: Bacteria > Pseudomonadati > Pseudomonadota > Betaproteobacteria > Burkholderiales > Burkholderiaceae > Cupriavidus > Cupriavidus sp. FW306-1B-F12B. The sequence continues at coordinate 1,481 of NZ_JBYSXC010000006.1, read as the reverse complement.
CGGCGCCTTATCGTTTTACGGAGACACCCATGTCCATCGACACCACCGCCGGCGTGGCGGTCGCTGCGCCCCAGGCGCAACTGTCACGCACGCGCGCCATTGCCGCCATCACCATCGGCAATGGCCTGGAGTTCTACGATTTCGTCGTTTACAGCTTCTTTGCCACGCTGATCGGCCGGCTCTACTTCCCGGTCGACAACCCTACCGGGCAACTGCTGATGTCGTTCGCCACCTTTGGCGTCGGCTTCCTGATGCGCCCGCTGGGCGGCCTGCTGATCGGCATGTACGCCGACCGCGCCGGGCGCAAGCCGGCGGTGGCGCTGACCTTGTGGCTGATGGGGCTGAGCTCGCTGATCTTCGTGGTGACGCCGCCGTACGCGCAGATCGGCATCCTCGCGCCGGTGCTGGTGGTGGTGGCGCGGCTGGTGCAGGGCTTTGCCATCGGCGGCGAAATGGGCGCATCGACCGCGCTGCTGCTGGAATACGCCGATGACCGCACGCGCGGCTTCTATACCGCGTGGCAGCCGTTCAGCCAGGGGCTGGCGGCGCTGCTGGGCGCGATCACCGGGCTGGTGCTGAGCAACGTGCTGGCGCCGGCGGACCTCGAAGCGTGGGGCTGGCGCCTCGCCTTCCTGATCGGCATCCTGGTGATTCCCGTCGGCCTCATCATCCGCCGCCGGCTGGAAGAAACCGCCGCGCCCGTGCGCCACGGCGAGCACGCCGCGCAATGGCCGCTGCTGCGCCGCCATGGCCGCGAGATCATCGCCAGCATCCTGCTGATGATCGGCCTGGCCTCTTCGACCTATATCGTCGTGTACTACCTCAGCAACTACGCGGTCAGCGTGCTGAAGATGCCGCTGTCGCTGGGCATCTGGGCCGCGTGCGTGGCGGCACTGGTGCAGGTGGTGCTGTCGCCGTTTGCGGGCTGGCTGGCTGACCGCATCGGCCGCAAGACCGTGGTGCTGTGGTCGCGCGTGGCGCTGCTGGCAATGGTCTACCCGGCCTTCGTGCTGATCAACGCCGAGCCGTCGCTGACGCGCCTGCTGCTGGTGGTGGGCTGCCTGTCGGTGCCGATGTCGATGACCGCGCCGGCCTCGATGGTGCTGGTCAGCGAGGTGCTGCCGCAGCGGCTGCGCGCCACCGGGCTGTCGATCGCGTATTGCGTGGCGATCGCGATCTTCGGCGGCTTTGCGCAGTATTTTTCGACCCGGCTGATCCAGGTCACCGGTGACGCCAATGCGCCCGCGCTGTATGTGATCGGCTGTGGCCTGGTATCGCTGATCGGCCTGGCAATGGTGCCGGAAACGCTGGGACGGCGGCTGAAATGAGTTCCCCGGCGCCTGCAAAGGGTGCACCAATGCCGCCCGAGCTAGCCTGAGCAAGGTGCTCTCCCTCTCCCCTCATGGGTGTATAGACCGGGGACATAGGTAACACCTGTTCGGGGACATGGGTAACACAACTAGACTGGCTGGCAGTGTCTT